>CAZCYQ010000006.1:0-98395 GCA_964503085.1 uncultured Rhodothermaceae bacterium
CCTGATATCCGTTAGAACCAACACTGAAGCCTTGTTCGCCGTAATCACCAACCCGGTATGAATCCTCGTCACCTGGGAATGTGCTGAATTCCTCACGGCGCCATTCAACGCCCACGGCGACATTTAGCGGCGTGGCAAAAGCATCAATGTCCACGGGCATGGACCCGCTTGCAGAAACTGTCATCTCTGTCTGCTCATAGCCCCTGGGATCAAACGACGTGGGGCTATCTGGACCCATTGAGGCATTGACCGTGTTGTAGATGAAATAGTCTATGTCGCTGTTGCCATACCCGAAGCTGAGATCCCAACGAAAACCATCATCCGCTCCTCCGCTGATGCCTGCGGTCCCGCTTAAATCGTAAATATTGGCTCCGAAGCGTGGAGTGAAACCACCGGGGAAATCCTGGTTAAACAGGTAGCACTGCCCACTGTACTGGGATATAAAACTCTGCACAGCGCTGAAATCAGAATCCAGACCGGGCACTACATCGCTGCATACTATATCATCATTTTCGTTCAGGTCAGCTACGGCCCGAACGGCACTGTCGCCAGAGCCGAAACGAAACACGCTGGATCTCGCACTGCCGGTCCCTGGAGCCCGAAAATAAAAGCCCCCTTCGGATTCCCGCTGTCCATAACCACCAAACGCATAAATGCGCATGTTACTGCCGACATCAATGCCCGCGTTCAGGAATCCGACCATGGAGTTGCTAACATCCGGGCTTCCCCAGATCTGTGCAGGTGGGTCATCTCTGCCGAATTCTGGTGTATTTGTTGAGCCACCTGGATAGCCCCTCTCTAGGAGAAGCCCTTCATCACGCCTTAGGCCACTCCTGACTGTCGGGTCTGCGTCGCGGAATTCAAAGCTGAGGTTTAAGAAACCATTACTTGTCAATGGAAGTCCCACATTGGCAGCTGCCAGAAAATTAGTCCCATCTCCTTCACTGTACTGTCCTCCCTGCATCCGTACATGAACTCCGCTGGAGTTCTCGCGCAACTGCATGTTAAACACGCCAGCAACCGCATCCGCGCCGTACTGCGCAGTCGCACCATCCCGAAGCACCTCAACCCGTCCCAGGGCAATGCTCGGGATCATATTCATATCCGCGCCCTGAGAACCCGTGTTGAGTGAGCTAGCAAGAAGCGCCATTGACGCCGACCGGTGGCGTCGCTTACCATTGACCAGCACAACAACATTATCGGGAGAGAGCCCCCGAAGAGTAATTGGCCTGACCAGCGTAGCCTCATCATCTATTCCATAGCGCTGCACGTTATAGGAGGGTACCTGAGTACGAAGTATGTCATCAATATCCGAACTTGCATTTGCAGCCAAGTCGCGCGGTCCAAATACATCAACCGGTACGGCGGAATCCTTGACAAGTCTGGGCAAACGCCGTGATCCAACGACTACAACCTCCTCTAGTCCCAGGATACTCACGAAAAGGCGTACATCCAACTCAGCCATTCCATCCGTAATCAGGTGTTCCTGAGTACTATATCCTACAAAGCGGAATACCAGCGTATTCCCGACCTCTGGAACTGAAAGCGAATATTCACCATCCGCATTGGTGGTAGTGCCGATAAGCGTACCCTTTACGTTTATCTGCACACCGGGAAAGGGTTGCTCTGTCTCAGCATCCGTCACTGTACCCTGCACTTGGACCTGTGCTACGGCCACCTGCAGGGACAAAAAGGTTAGAGCACAAAAAATCGTAAAAATGTGTTTCATCTGAAGTGCTAGTCTGATTCTAGGGAAACCACGGGGGCAATTTACCGAACAGTAAATTAACTTTCAAGCCCATTTGACATTGCAATAAGAAGATCCGTCGTTTTTGCAACTCAGATCTCACTGCCCGGCGTCATACAGGATCGACTGAATATTGTTTCTAACTGAGCGCCAGAACAACTTCCCGACGCCGTGTTTCATCGAATAAGATTTAGACCGATCATCATTTAGATCGGGCCTCAATGCTAACGCCAGAAAGATACAAAACCGTGCGGACTTCTACTGACATGGCTACTCGGCGCACTACTGGAGCAACGCAGCACCAGCGGTAAAATAATCGTCTTCTAGATCAATATGGTGAACAAGAATCTTCGCCCGAGTCATTCTCACGATAATCCGAGATGCTCTGCCTGGATGAATTTTTGCATATTTGGCAAACCCGTAAACAGTTACTCTGCCCTTCTGCTCAAGCTGTTTCAACAAAAGTTGTTCCTTTGCTCCAAGCTTGATCAGCACGTTTTCCGAATCGGGTAAACTGTACATCAATTTACGTGCTTCTCGACTGGCCTCAATGCACATGTCTTCAAATCTGACAAAGACGCACCTGTCCTGACTGCAAGGATTTAGTACATAATGGGGACGCATCGGACTGGCAGAGGTCTTTACTATTACTACTGTCCGGGTCCGACTTACCCTCACACGCTCAAGTTCGACAGCAACCTCCGGAAAACAGTACTGCTTAAGCGCACTGTTAAGGGCATAAACCTCTTCTTCTGGATCCTTGACCCCTCTGATCCTCCCGTCATCAGCAATACCTATAAGCAGGTACCCCCCACTTGTGTTTGCCAAAGCAGTCAACTCGCGCACCACCCGCTCAGGCTCCGGCAGACGATGTTTGAATTCAAGTCGCAAGCCTTCGCCTTGTGCCACTAGTTGCTTCAAGTCGCCCCTGCTCATGGTACTTGTTAATCCTTGGGTGTGCTTACTGTGCGCATCAGCCCGGGAAAAACCCCTTGCCTGTGTTTTCGAGGAATATCCACATCAAACAGGCACCGCCAGTTTAACTATGGAGCCTACATCATCAAATGCGTCCGTACTTTCCCTACCCAGCACCTATACCAACAGAAACTCTTCCTGTTTTGCTGAACGTGTCATCAGCTCCCGCACTGCATCTGCCGGCTGTTTCCCCCCAAAAAGAATGGCGTAAACAGCCTCGGTGATCGGCATTTCTATACCGAGACGTCTGGCCATGTGGAATACAGCTTTCGTTGTTCGTACTCCTTCCGCAACCATACTAGTTGATGTCGTGATCTCATCAAGTGTTGCTCCACGTCCAATTGCTTCTCCCAAACGGCGGTTACGGCTGTGCCGGCTCGTGCAGGTCACGACAAGGTCCCCTAATCCGGTCAGTCCTGTGAAAGTCTGTGGTCTGGCCCCAAGCTCACTACCCAGCCGTTGGATTTCGACAATCCCTCGGGTAATCAGTGCGGCCCTAGCGTTATCCCCGTAACCCACGCCGTCACTAATGCCAGAGGCAATGGCCATAATATTCTTTACGCTTCCGCCAATCTCTACGCCCCGCACATCGTCATTAACATAAACGCGGAGGCGCTCAGTCATAAAGATTGCGCGCACGGCTTCGGCCTTATCCAGATTAGTTGCCGCAGCCACCAGGGCCGTCGGTTGTCCTGCCGCGACCTCTTCGGCGTGACTGGGACCGTACAGCGCAACGAGATCACTCTTGAGGACCGGTGGCGTGAGCACATCCGCAAGTACAGCAGTCGTAGTCAGTTCGGTCTTGTTCTCAATCCCTTTGGCAACCGAAATCACCGTTTTTCCTTTGTCACAATACTCCTGTAAATCTTTAGCTAACGTACGCACAGCGTGGGACGGTGTCGCTATCACCCAAAGATCGGACTCCCGCGCAGCTACCTCCAGGTTGTCGGTGATAGTCACCGAGTCGGGGATGACAGCTTCGGAAAGATACCTTGGATTGCGACGCTCCCGAACTATGGTCTTTGCTACATCTGACCGCCGAGCCCAGAGTGCAACCGAATGCCCACGCCCAGCCAGACTGATCGAAAGTGCAGTACCCCAGCTGCCCGCGCCAAAAACTGATATCCTGGACGACATGTGTCTCAGCGATGTGCTAAAGCTCACCACGTCCACGCATACCGTGCGCCAAACGAAATTTCTGGACCTTGTTTTCTGTGCCGGCTATTAATCGTTGAATATTGCTGCGGTGCGCATAAAGAATGGCCAGCGCAAATATGCTCCCAAAAAGCAATAGACTCCGATCCAGCGCTTCAATATCAAAAACAAACATCCGTATCGCAATCGTGGCCGGAAACATTATAGCTGCGACGATACTGGCAAGTGAAACATACCTGGAACTGAACAACACCAATGCAAAAACCCCGATAACGATCCACATGGTCTTAGGCGTGAGGGCAAATAGAACTCCCGCTGCAGTATTAACGCCCTTTCCCCCTCGGAAACGAGCCCAGACCGGCAACATGTGTCCCACTATAGCTGCAATTCCAGCCAATAGGCGCACCACCGACTCTACCTGCCAAAAGGCGAATCCTGATGGTAATTCGTCAATACGAATCGAGGCAATAACTCCTGCAGCCAATAATCCCTTACCTAGATCCACAATGGTTGATAACACGCCAGCCTTCCATCCCAGCACCCGGAAAACATTGGTCGCTCCCGCATTAAGACTCCCGTGTTTACGTACATCAACACCATACAATAACTGTCCCATCCACACACTACCGGGAATTGATCCAGCCAGGTAGCTCAAAAGCAGTATTACAGCAATAGAAGCCATGGGGCAAATGTCTGATAGTGATGAATATCGCCGCGGTAACTATAACCCAGCGAAGCGGTTTCCAGACTAGTATACCGAACCAATAGCAATGGGGTTTTCATTGTGCATTGCGGCAATTCGAAGTATGTCCTGTTCTGCTGAGGGCGGTGCGACAACCACCAGCCCGATACCTAGGTTAAAAGTAGCCCGCATATCCTCTTCCGGCACTACGCCATGTTCCTGGATAAGATTGAAAATCGGTGGGCGGTCCCATTTATCATATTTCACCCGCATACGAAGTCCTTTAGGAATAACACGCTGCGTATTACCTTCAATCCCCCCTCCGGTAACATGAGCAAAGGCATGCACATGTTCTTTGAGGTCGCGAATCAATGGTAGATAGCACTTGTGTACGCGTAATAATGCCTCTTCGATCGTGTCGCCTCCTAATTGTTCGAACTTCTGTCCGGGAAGGAATCCCGAAAGGCTACCAAGTAGAACCCTGCGAGCGAGCGAATAACCATTTGTATGCAGTCCCGTAGAGGCAATCCCCCAGAGTGTGTCTCCCCTTTGTACACTGCTTCCATCAATGATCCCCTTCCGATCAACAACCCCGATAATAGTGCCCGCCAGATCGTAATCCCCGTGAATATAAAGATCCGGCATTTCGGCAGTTTCTCCACCAATCAGCGCGATTCCCGCATTCCTGCACGCCCGTACCAGACCTGCCATTATCGCCTCTATGACATCAAATGTCAATTTGCCTGTTGCAAAATAGTCGAGAAAAAACAAGGGTTCAGCCCCACACACTGCAATATCGTTAATACAGTGGTTAACCAGATCTTCGCCAACTGTATCGTGGACCCCAGCAACCATGGCAACTTTGACCTTGGTGCCCACACCATCTATGGAAGATACCAGCGTAGGCTGCTCCCATCGAGAGTGATCAAGCTGGTAAAATGCACCGAATGCCCCAACGTCCCTGACTACACCAGGAGTGAATGTAGATTGGATCAGTGGCTTCAAGCGAGCAAACGCTTTATCCGCTGCGTTAATATCAACACCTGCTTCTTTATAGGTTGTCATCGACCTGCCTTTCCAAAATAAACTTGCCAGTATATCTGCGCCCGATGTATAAAAGTAGGGTTAATCGGCCTAGACCAGACATTAAACCCGCGAGATTCGATATTGCCTAAGATATGCAACCCTCCGGTCCAATAAACCCTGAATCGCCGTCTACTCCAACCTTTGAGATCACTGTTTAGTGTTTTACATGACGCATATGCATCACGTGCACGTACTACCTGCTTCCATAGAATTGACCGGATAGCCGAATTTGGGGAACCCTGAATAAGATCTGCCGTGGTCACGTTTCCCTTTGCGAGAATATCGGCAGGAATGAAATATCTCCCTGCTTCAACATCCTCCTTGAGTAAACAGACTGATCGTGTAAGAAAGACTGCCCGCGCAAACTGTTTGATGGGAATCTCAATCCAATTAGACGTATAGCCTGCGAGTTTCGCCAGAAGCAATGCATGCGAACCTGCGGTGGCATCCATGTAGCTAAAAAGATCTTCTCCGGTTTCAATCGTCAGAGCACCCTGTTCAACCAGTTGCGCATCAACTAGATGAATTGGTAGATCGAATTTCTTGCACACGGCGTATGCTTCCTCCCGGAGCGCTGTCGGGGGAACCTCAATCTGTGCTGCTCGATGCCAGTCCCAAAGCACATAAGCTGCCTGCCGCAACTCCTCTCTCGGCCAATCTGAAGGAGGAAAAGGCGTCATTTGATTAATCCCAAATATCCAGCTTTGAACGAAGAACGTGAGGATTTGCCTCAATTGATTGAACCCGGACGGGCATGTCGCACAGTGAGGTTAACCCCGAAGACACCTCCGGTGTGCGTCCGAGCGCCCGCTCGATCGTATCGGGGAATTTTGCCGGATGAGCTGTAGACAGTACGATGACTGGATCGGGAGCGTCCCGGGTTGCCGCAAGCGCAACGGCTGTATGCGGATCGGCTATGTAGCCCGTTTCTTCATAGACTCGCCGAATTGAATCCAGAGTCTCCCCATCAGACCATGAGCTGCCTCGAATCATCCGACGCATTCGATCATCCGACAGCATGAATTTGAGTCGTTCAAAATTGCTCGGCTTTCCAACATCCATT
Source organism: uncultured Rhodothermaceae bacterium (assembly GCA_964503085.1). GTDB lineage: Bacteria > Bacteroidota > Rhodothermia > Rhodothermales > Bin80 > Bin80. Next base: position 6,709 of record CAZCYQ010000006.1, read on the forward strand.
GCATTGGACAGCGTCCGGATTGACGCACCGAAGACATCCTCTTCTCCTGCAAGATACCGCGGATACCCATCATTGGCGTTGTGAGCTGCAATAAAGCTGCGCACGGGAAGACCGCAAAGGTGTGCCAGTACACCTGCTGTCAGATTACCCAGATTACCACACGGAACGCATACATCCGCAACCTTCCATCCACCTGTGGCAAATGCCCAGTAGTAGTAGAGCATCTGAGGTAAAAGTCGACCAATATTTATCGAATTTGCTGCTGAAAGACGTCGGCGACCGGGCGAAACCAGGAGGGTTTTGACCATTGCCTGGCAATCATCAAAAGTCCCATCAACGGCGAACGCCCTCACACCTTCTCGTCGTGCAATAAGTTGCCGCTCTTGTATAGAGCTGACTTGACCCTTCGGGTAGAGCACGGCAACCCGGAGATTGGGGAGTCCACTGAATCCGTCGGCCACAGCACTGCCAGTATCACCAGAGGTGGCCACCAATATTGTCAAAGGCTCACCATCGACAAAGCGATTCATGAGACGTGCCATCGTACGCGCACCAAAATCCTTGAACGATAACGTTGGGCCGTGGAATAGCTCCAGTACCCAGACATTTCCTACTCGAACCAGTGGCACGGGAAAATTCAATGCGCCCCTGAGTATGGATTCAAGTTCAGCCCTTGGAATCTCATCCCCCAACCACGGAGTCAGTACGTTAGTTGCCATCGTACCAAAATCCGTAATTCTTTCCCACGCGCTAGAATTTACCGTAGGAATATTTTGTGGGACATACAGTCCACCGTCCGGCGCCAGGCCGCCCAGCAACGCTGTCGCAAAAGTGACCGTCTGTGTTTGTTCACGCGTACTCACATACCACATGCTCTTAACTGCACTGGCGAACGCCGTGTATATCTGCTTCGGTGGCGATACCGCGAGCTCCCTCGCCCGCCGCCCGGACCATTGCGTCGCATACCTTCGAGACCGAGAAGGAATCCCTTGCGATTGCAAACATTGCCGGTCCCGAACCCGTCAGCGCTGCGCCATACGCACCAGCATCCATTGCTGCCTCTCGGACCGCTTGATAGCAGGGAACAAGACTTGCCCGCGCCGGCTCTACAACCCGATCACGCATCATATATGGCGAAACGGCCTCCCAGTCTCCCGTCATGAATGCATGCAACATGAACGCCAGATCGCTGGCATTGTGTACCGCTTCGATTCTTGGCACTGCTGAGGGCAGGATTGTCCTGGCGTCTGCGGTCAAGATTGAGCGTTTTGGCATTACGACTGCCAAATGTAAGGGGGTTGTAAGCCTAATACAGCGATAGTCCAGTGGCTTCGCGGGAGAAGTGAGTACTAGGCCTCCAAATAAAGAGGGCAACGCATTATCTCCGTGAAGCGTACCCCCGCTAGCCAATCGTTCCGCCTCTAGAACCGCGTGAGCCAGCTCCTCCTTACTGAACGGCGTTCCCAGTAGAAGATTCGCTGCCCAGGCACCCGCTGAGGCACTCGCTGCAGATCCACCGATCCCTGAACCTAACGGGATCCCTTTTTTTATGGATAGATGGAGACCCCGCTTATCGGCAGCCTTTGTCATCACGAGGTGTGCCGCCCGACCTGCTGTATTATCGCTTGCCACTAAGGGAATGGGGGCAGATGACGTAATCGTGATCTCCGGCCCCGATGTAAATCGCGCTTCAATAATATCCCCAATCCCCTTGAGGCATAACCCCAATGTATCGAACCCCGGTCCTAGATTTGATAACGATGCAGGACCATAAACCCTTACGGATTGCTTATCTGTGTTGCTCAAGAGCGTAAAAATCTGGTCAGCCTGTTTTACGCCTAAAACACTTTAATTGACCAATACCGAAGTGTCTCCCCCAATAAGGAGGTCACAGCCCATATCTGCCCTTCAGCTTCCCCATCATCTTCATTGTAGCTGGAGGTAACACTGTTTCTCCAGAAACCAGATTCCTCAGGTCTTCCGGAGTATCTATATCGTACCAGACCGGCAACTGCGTAACTGATGCCCCCGATTCATGAGCACGCGCCAGTGTCAGACTGAACACATTGGGCTCTCCGTAAACAATTCCATCGAAAAGGCCGCAAATAAGCGGAGACATCCCCAAAAGGTAGTATCCTCCATCCAATGCGGGACCAATACATACGGCCGGCACATCTGATAATGCCTCATATGCCTCCATGATAAACTCTGTCGGCAAAGTCGGGTGGTCGGTCCCGATAATAACCATTTGCTCATATCCCTCCGCGGCCGTTTCCCCGAAAGCATGTTCCATTCGCTCTCCCAACCCATGGCCGTACTGCTTTTTTAATTGCGCACCATATAGATGAACACCGGGATCGCCCTCGTCAGCCATATACAGGCGTACATCTACCTCTAGCGATGCGTATTGCGCAAGGCTATCCATCAGGAATGCACGATACAGATCCGCCGCTTCTTGTGACGAAAGGAGTGGTGTCAGTCTGGACTTTACTTGACCCGCAACGGGTGAGCGGGCAAATACAATCAGTGCGCGGTCATTCATCCTGCACGCTGCTGACGCATCCTTTGAACAATTTTAACAATTCGTGCTGCCGTCAATTCAATATCCTCAGACGTAGTTGAGCGACCAAGAGAAAGTCTGAGCGAGGCACGGGCGGTCTGATCAGGTAACCCGAGGCCCAGCAGTACATGACTGGGCGTGATGGTGCCACTGGAGCAGGCCGAGCCTGCAGAAGCGCTGATACCTTCAAGGTCCATGTTCAATAGCAGCATTTCACCGTCAAGCGGGCAGCCTGCAATCGGTCTGAATGCCGTACTCAAAATATGCGGTGCAGCATTGAGCGGCGTATTGACCACCAATTGATCCCCAATACTATCCATGAGTCGGCACTCCAGTTCCTTTCGAAGCGCCTGTACGCGGACAGCAGCCGCATCCCGGCCATTTACAGCAAGAGCCATAGCAGCTGCCATACCAACCACAGCTGCTACGTTTTCTGTTCCTCCACGCCGGCCTCTCTCCTGTGAACCACCAAGGACCTGCGGAGACAATTCTACTCCGCGTCTGACGTAAAGGATACCCACTCCCTTTGGGCCATACATCTTGTGTGCTGAGAGCGACATCATATCCACGCCAAGGTCCTCAACATCCAATGGTATCCAGGCAGCGGCCTGGACAGCATCTGTGTGCAGAACCACACCACGCGTACGACAAACAGTTGCGATTTCCCTTATGGGGGCAACTGCGCCGGTTTCGTTGTTCACATACATGACCGAAACCTGGCAGGTATCCTCTTCTATTGCGTTGGCTATTTGATCTGTGTTTGGAGCCCCAATTTTGTGTTCTGGTGCGAGATATGTAACTCGTACCCCACATGACTCCAAGGCTTGTGCCGGCTCTAACACCGCTTTGTGCTCAACCTTTGAAGTGACCAGATGACTTTCTGAGCTTAATGTATTCAACGCGAGATTATTCGCTTCCGTGGCTCCACTCGTAAAAACAATCTCCTCCGGGTTTGCATTCAGATGACCTGCTATTTGCTCTCGACTATCTTCAATTGCTCCACGGGCAGCTCTGCCCAAGCGATGTACAGAAGACGCATTCCCAAAATCGTCCCTCATGTACGGTAGCATGGCTTCCAGGACAGCGGGATCCAGCGGCGTCGTGGCCGCATGATCCATGTAAACTGATCGTGGATAGGACCGATTGTTGTCGCGCTCAACTGTCATAGTAGTTTCGTAGTCTCCATCCGATGAGAGGACGCATCTTGCCCCAAGACTGAGTTGGGGCCGCATAGCCTTGAAAACTATTCGACCACTGCAGTGCCGTTTTGGTTCAGATGGTCTGTTGAATGTCATTGGCCGGTATGAATCACATCTGGCCTCACGTTCGGGCTAACCTGTCTGGCAGAATACAGTACGCCGGACGATCGCTGGCTGCCCGACCGGAGGGATGCAAATTGATCCAGAGATCGCTATGCGGTTTGTGCAGGGAAGGGAATGACTTCACGAGGTGGTCTCTGCCTATATGGGGAGTGTTCTCTCGTTACAAGAATCTGTTATGTCCAAATCGCCATTTGGGGGAAATGCCTTCATTCAGACGAGCAGTAAGAATTCAGCCCCAAATTTCTAAACCCTGGTTACATCGATGTATCTTCGAGGATCAAATCTCGTTGGTTCTTGAACTATAGCACGTGATGGACGATTTTGCATGTCACTGCATACTGTCGGTAGAATCCATCATAACAAGGAAGGTCGGCAGACTCATATACCAACGATCAGCACATATCCACTAACACTTCCCAAATTATTGACCAGAGCCTCTGAGAGCGGTACACAAGGTTGTCGTAACCGCAATATGGCCACCTCCGGCCATAAACTACAAACCAATAACAAAGTATACTCTCTGTTCCCATAACCTTTTCTACCACCCTGAATTCGGGCACTTGTGGGAAGCAGTGAACAGACTGATTAGTGGAGAAAGCGCACCGCGGTATACAAAGCATATCGGCACGTAGGATAATGCCCGCAGGGCATTATCTTTGCCGTTGTACAATGATTATTCATGGAGAAACTTGTCATTGAAGGGGGCCATCCGCTTAGCGGTACGTTGGCTATAAGTCCATCCAAGAATGCGGCCCTGCCACTGATGGCTGCTGCTGTTCTGCCCCAAGGTGTCACACACCTTGCCCACATTCCTAAACTTCGCGATATCACCACATTTTCGCACGTACTCCGAATTACCGGTGCAGCGGTTACACGCAAGGATAATGGGTTGCAAATCGACGCAACCCGGATAGGATTCCCGGAGGCACCTTATGAACTCGTAAAGAAAATGCGCGCCTCCTTTTATATGTTGGGGGCACTCCTTGGCCGTTGCGGACGTGCGCGTGTCTCCCTGCCGGGCGGATGTGCTTGGGGACCCCGGCCCGTAAACCTGCATCTTGAAGGACTCACGGCCTTGGGCGCACAGATTGAACTGGACGAAGGATACGTTGTAGCACAGGCACCCCACGGGGGATTGCCGGGCGGAAGCTACAAACTTGAACCATCAAGCGTAGGTGCCACCATCAATTTATTACTAGCCGCCAGTTTGGGACGCGGCGGTACCCGAATAGAAAATGCGGCAATTGAACCTGATGTAGTCGTATTCTGCGAAATGCTCTCAGCGATGGGAGCACGACTGGAAGGCATCGGAACACGCACGATTGAAATTGAGGGAGTTCAGGAACTGCACGCTGTCGACTTCAGCAACTGCCCCGATCGCATAGAACTTGGGACGTTCATGATTGCTGCTGCAATCGCGGGCGTGCCCGGGGAACCTGTCCGGCTGACCTATGCCCGACCAGATCACCTAGGTGAACAGTTTGTAGCGGCATTCAAGGAAACCGGAGCCGGGTGCACCGTCGCAGACAATGAAGTGATCATAACTCCTCCTGAATCAATAAAACCGGTCTCTATCAAGACCGCTATCTACCCAGGCTTTCCCACAGATTTACAGGCCCAGTGGACCGTTCTCCTGGCCTGTGCGGATGGAGAAGCTACCGTTACCGACCAGGTTTATGGTGATCGCTTCAATCACATCCCGGAATTGGCCCGTATGGGACTCCAGGCTCACGTCGTCGGCAATCAGGTAACCGTCTACGGCGGCACTCAGCTTAGCGGAGCACGAGTTATGAGCACCGATCTGCGTGCAAGTGTATCGCTGGTACTTGCCGGGATGATCGCACGGGGAACCACGCACGTCGGCCGAATCTATCACCTGGATCGAGGCTATGAGCACCTGGAAAAGAAACTCAGTCAATGCGGAATAGATATCCGGCGTGAACAATACGACGAGTTTGCCGCCCCCAAGCAAACTTAGCGCTGTACTCTATGCAACATGTGCTCGTGGATCGGCTGCGCCATAAGATTGTCTGACTGATGACGCCGCTTATAGGGACCGGTTACGGCAAGCGCCGTTTCATCCTCTTTGTAGAATTCATACAGACTTTGTGCCTCCTGAAGCTCTTTCGTACGCTCCAGCGCCCCGAGCGTTAGCATGCGATTGTACAAGGCCCCAAGGTCCTCGGGATCTATCTCAAGGACGCGGTCCATCCACTGCAGCGCCACCTCGTATCGCTCCATCAGGTAATGCATCCGACCAATAGACAGCAACAGTACACGGTCTGCTGGATAGGTTTCGTACACATACATCCACTCGGAAATCGCATCATCGTAATAACCATATCCATTCAGCACTTCGCCGCGGAAGTAAGCCGTCTTGATATATCCAGGTTGTCTTTTCTCGGCCTCAATCAGCTCTGACTCCGCCTCTTCCAGACTGCCCTCATCAAGATGTACACGGGCGCGGTTGATTGGCCCTTCTGGACTGTCCGGGGCAATCACTGAGACCTGACCGAAAGCCTCGAGTGCGCCGCGTGTATCACCTTGCAGAAAAAGTCCAATCCCATAGTCATTCCACCGCTCCCAGAGAGCGTACGTCGTATCGGGCTGATTACTCTCTGACCGCTTTGCGGAGGCCATCAGCGTGATTGGGATCTCCGGGGATTCACCCGGGGCCAACTCCCATCTTCGCAGATCAACCTCCTTCCGTGCCAGCGAATCCGGCTCCCCTGGAGCAACCCGCCCGCGAAACGTCCAGTTGTGGAAGTACCACTTGAACTTGCGGTGATACAGTCGAGCGGACAGCTCCCTGATCCTTGTACCTTCGGGCACTTGGAAGCGGTAATGCACCGTGTGCGCAGTCCCAGGTCCGATCATGTTTGCATAGACCGTAGCGATCCAGTCCTGCGCATTGCGTCGATTGATAAGATTGCTGGCGCGATCCACTTGCACTGCTCCCCAGAAATGTGCAGTTGAATCAACTCTGCCTTCGTCATCCAGATGACCCGAGATCAATACCTCCGCCCCCGATATGTCACGTGCGGCAAACTCTAGCCACATTTCGTTGGAGTCATTCGTCCCGCCGGGCAGTAAATGCCCTACGCGTCGATTACGAACAACCACACTGACCTCAACCTCGTCCCCGGGATCAAGGGAGGGCATGATCTCGTCAGGGCCGTATGTCTGCCCATTAACCGTCACAGTAAAAATGTCAACAGACGCAGAAGACCGCAGAGACTCCTGTGCTTCGCGAACTTGCTCGGGGTATCCGTTGAGCACGGGCAGGGCAGTGTTTGCGGCGGCAAAGGTATGACTGCGAATGAATCCCCCCGTGCCTCCCTGATCATTCGAAGCCACACGCGGCATATGACAGTCAATACAGGATAAAGGGGTTTCCGGAAGATAAAACGAGCGTACCGTATTCCCGCTCGTGCCGCTGCTCTGCCAGGCATCGTATTCATTCTGCCCACGCTTCCATCGATAGTTATTGACCTCCGGTGGCAAACCTACTTTGTGGCAACTGCCGCAGAACTCCATCGTCCGATGGACCGGGGTTAACATGGCTTCCCTATGCGGATCCGGCTTGGCACGGACAAGTGTGTTATGAATCCATCGGCGGGTATCATCACTCGCGCGGGCAAATGGATATTCATCCGGCATTGAGATCACATACCGACCGTTGCCTTTTACATCCCTCAAAGCATCAATTGCATGACAGGATAGACATGTGATGCCTGCGGTTGCAGTTGGATGCTCAAAATCCAATAACTGCTCATCAGTGAACCGTCCAGTAAAGAGTACCAATGGATCGTGGCAAGATGCGCACCAGCGTGCAGGATCATTGCCCGCACGCTCCACCAACACCTCGACACTTTTACGGTAATAAGGGTTGTTGAACGAGGATAGACGATGGGCTGAGGCTTCCCATTGAGCCACAACGTCTGGGTGGCATCCTTCCTGACCACAGGATTCCGATCTGTCTAGATCATCATCGTTCAGATACCCATCATGCGCCAGTATAGCTTGTGATGCCGACAAAGGATTTTCTTCAGAACCTTCCACATAAATTGATCCCCGTCCCTGAAGCCAAGGCACAAGCCCTACCAGCAAAGTAACCGCAAGGCCGGCGATCAGCGTAAGCGAAAGCGGATGTCGCCATACGTGAAGTCCACCCGAGCGGAAGGCCTGCCCCCACTCCAAGAAACGGTACCGTACCCCCTCTTTCATGGATACATGGACCACAAATCCACCAATTGAAGTGACAACAGAGATCAGGTGCACATACAACAGTGTACTCCCTGCCCAGGTTGAACCCAGAAATACGAGACCGAATCCCGATGAGAGTAGTGCAATGAGTGATGCCCCTGTAAATGCCCCCGCGGAAGTTGCTTTCCAGTTGCGGCGGAGCGGCATTTTTGTCAGATGCAGTGTTATAAATACTACGGACGGCAAGACGAACAGCGTGCCCAGACCTATGTGGAGAAGCACATTGCTCATATAGAGGAGCGCCGTGGATCGCTCCATCAGATAAAGGAGCAGACTGTTCACCAAAAGGACAGCAAAACCACCCAACAGCACTGCAACCAGCCGCCGCTGGCGCTTGGGCAATCGTATGTAGCGTTTCTGCAGACGTGCCATGACCTAGTAGATGGATTCTGGCCAACGTAACTGAACCCCCTGCCCCGCCAAGAAATCCTGAAATTCTCCCAGATGCCTAGCGCGCACGCCTCGCGGTTTTGTATTTCTGGTGATACACCATGCGGCAAGCGCGCCTGCGGCTTCACCAATATTCCACTCGACAGGATGCAAGCGATAACACCCGCCGGTGATATGAGTTACTCCGATGTTTTTTGCTGCTGGCAAAAGGTTTTCTGTCCGAACGGGGATCAGTGCACCGAGAGGAATCTCAAAGGGTAACGATGCAACATCAATGTAGTTGTCTCCCGCGGTGGACGGATGCAGATCAATGCGATAGCTGCCAACCCCAATCGAATCTTCAAAGTGCTCCGCGCGTTTGGCGCCTTTGCGAGCTTCCGCACCCACATGGTCTTCGGTTACCGTGAACATTGAAGTAATACGTCTGGACTCCCGCAAATAAGGAGCCATTGCAAGTCCATCCTCAGTGCCCATGATATCTCCTCGTAATCTTAGCCCTGGCCAACCTTGGCCGCCGTCCTCCCGCGGTACTTCAGTCTGAAGCCAGTAAAAGAGTGAGAAACTCAGCTCACGAGCTGCCTGCCGATGCAAAGCACTGTCTGAATCTGCAAACAGGTTCCCGTTCATGTAGTCGTTTTGTGGCCAGTTCACAAGTGAGATTCCACCTGCATAAACGCCCGGTGTGAATAACTCCGGATTTATCAGCCTGCGATAGGTCCATAGATTAAAGTTCTCAGTGACCGCTCCCGGTCGGGGATCGAACGAAGCCGTTCTTGGCTCGAGGGTTATGGGGTGACTGTAAGTCAGGCTCAGCAACTTCCCGGGCCATGGCGGATCAATTGGTGGCACATAGTCCCGCCAGAACATATAGGATTCGGGAGGCTCAATTGTATGATCTTCCCCTGGTTGATAATCCATTGCAAAGCACCATGTGGGGGCCTGCATATTATGAGGTCCCGGGCGAGGCGACGCATGTAATTCTCCTGTATCTGGTTCGGCCCCCATGACGTGCTCCGTCTGGGATAAAGCGAGAAGTACCCCATCTTCCGTTGCGTCAATGAAATACTTTGCTCTGATTACAGTACCTGAGGACGATAATTGGACGGCTTGAATACGATCCCCGCTCACCTCTGCAGAGATCGGTCGTTCATTCAGCATTATTCTGAGCTGTCCTGTACTCAGGTAAGGAGCTAACCAGTCGGTCAACACCGCAAGAGCTGCGCGCGGTTCATGGCAAAGCCTGGACACCCCACAGGTACCCGGATTCAGCAGCTCCACCTTGGGATCCAGCAGCGGATAAAATCTTCGATAGTAATCACGCACACCTGCTCGAAACGCCCGATAACGGTCTGTTGCACCCTGAGACTCAATCCACTGATGCTCATCCGGGGGGACTCCCTGCTGCGTAAACTGCCCGCCAATCCATTCTGTCTCTTCCGTAAGAACTACACGTTGATTCATTCGCAATGCAGCCAACGCAGCCGCACATCCTCCCGTACCGCCTCCTATGATCGCTATATCTGCCTCCCATTCACTGTCCGTGTGGAGCACAGCCAGGAGTCCTGAACCGGAGAGTTGTAAAAATGAGCGCCGCGATAACATAGCTGAATGAAGTACGAGATGAAAGTGGCTCCACGTTTTTGTACGCAGCGAGCCTAGAGCGGTCTTGTCCTACCCCTTCATCTACTTGATGACGACCATATTGTGCCCTACTCGTACGGCCCCGGCACTGATTACATAGGTGTATACTCCCTGCGATAGGCTGGCAGCATCCAGCCGTACCACATGCTCACCTGCACTGAACATTTTTTCCCTCAAAGTCAGAACCTCACGACCGGAAAGATCATACACGACAACTCGAACAGGACCCGGTTCAATCAGTGAAAACGGGATCGTAGTGCTGGTTCCAAACGGGTTCGGAAAATTCTTGCCAACTGCTACCTGTACCCTCCCCTCTACGAGCGGGGTAGAACTTGTCTGTGTAGCATCCGTCGCCTTTACCGTGCTGACTAGTGTAAGGTCGGGCAGCGCATCGTTAGTTACCTCACAGTAATACCTGGCTACAGATTCGTTTGCATCAACCCGAATTGAGGTAGAGTCCGCGCCGCTGATAACTTCTCCATCCCGGAACCACCTATACCTGTTTCCCTCCGCCAAATCCGTCACGCTGAAAGCAACTTCTGAACCGGTACGATGAACCTGTGTAGGTAATGAATCTTGTGGTGCATAAACAAAGAAACTGTTATCTGCCAAGCCAGCACTCGGGATTAGATCCAGGAAGTCCAGTTGGTTTTTCGAGACATTCACGGTATCCAAGAATGTCCACTCCGTGAGGTCTGTTATTCCGTCTAGCCTGTTCCCGGCAAGATCAAGAATCTCGAGGTAGTACATTGCTCTGCGATGCGGCATGAATGAGCCGGTCAAATTATTGTCGCTCAGCCGAACTTCAACCAGCCTCTGGTGACCGTACATGTTTTCGAGTGTACCTGTGAAACCATTCCCGCTTATATCTATCTTGCGCAACCAGGAGAGTGGTCCGATAACTGACGAAAAATCGCCGGTGAGCTGATTCCCTCTCAGGTACAGCTCATCCAATGATCCCGGTAACTGTGTAACCTCGCCCGTGAGTTGATTATTTGACAGGTTCAACAGGCGCAGATGTGAACTACTTCCCAAGTCCGGGGGTGGCGAACCCGTCAACTCATTCCCTTCCAGATCCAGCGTGGTAAGGAAGTACATACTGCCAAAGCCCTCTGGAATCTCACCCGTTAGGCGGTTATTTGCCAAGTAGATTTTTGTCAAGCCCGGTCCTTGGGTTAATTCAGATGGAATCGCACCAGTGAGTTGGTTACCCTCCAGTGACAGGTTCTCCAGGGCAGGCATTGAGGCCAATTCGATTGGAATTGTTCCCGTCAACTGATTAAAACCCGCAAACAGCGAAATCAGCGATGGGAATGTAGTCAGTTCCAGCGGGAGCTCGCCCGTAAAGCTGTTTCCATCCACGAACAGTTCGACGAGCCCTGTGATATTAGCCAGTTCAGCAGGTATCGTGCCCTCTAGTTGATTAAAATCCAGGTACAGCCACTTGAGTGTAGAAATATTGCCTAGTTCTGGTGGTATTTGACCGGTTAACTGGTTCAGGAAGAGCGACAATTTTTCAAGCGCTGGCATCTGCCCGAGCTCCGGTGGAATAGTGCCTGAAAGCCTGTTACCCCACAAGATTAGCTCCCTCAATACCGTCAGATTGGCCAGTGACGCGGGGATAGAAAAGGTCAGATCATTATAGGACAGATCCAGCTCTTCAAGTTCCTCAAGCGTGCCCAGAGGTGTGGGGAGCAGACCGGCCAGCCCATTATCGCTAAGGTCAATGGACATCACGCGGCCGTTACTGTTAAGTGTTATTCCATGCCACTGAGATACCGGCGCTTGCAGCCATCCGGTATTATCAAACCAGGAAGCGCCTTTAGCAAAGTTGTATAGCGTGACCAAGACCAGAGAATCAGCTTCGGAGGCGGTCACTTGTGCACTAGAGCGCTTCACTTTCTCTGCGACGGTGCGCTCCGCTATGCGCTGCTGCAGGAGCGTAGACCTACGCTGTTCCCGATCCTGCGACCAAGCCTGCTGGACAAATACTAGGATCAACAACAGCAGAACTGCTACCCGCCTGGCAGCTGTTTTACCGCAAATCGGTATCATGCTGTACACATGTGAGGTTGATAAGCCGGGCATGATTATCCTTGCTACTCAGGAGTACCTGTCCGAAAATTCCATGGTGGTTTCGGCGAATTTGTGTTTGGAAATTGCGTCAGTTTACCAGGCTCGAAATGCTTGATAACGCACATGTAACGAAGATAATGTCGAATTGATAAGGAGATTTGGGAAATGAATTCGTGAACTGTATGGAGTGTCTGCGAGAGAATCGGGTTCGTTTGACCAGTTACATTTATGGTTACCCGAGTGATGTTTCATATAAGAGAAGGATTTGACGGATACACTTGGGCGCTCTGCATACACTCTCAAAATACACCCTTTCAGTTTGATTATAACGAAGTCAGGTACTGCCGTGAAGCCGGACTGCCAGCTCAGTGAGTAGTTTTCGGTCGGGTTTGAGCGAGTGTGACCGGATGCTGTCCGGCCAGGCATAGCATTTGGGCATCTTGAATCTTGGGAGTTTACGGTTGAGAATTATTTCTAAATCTTCAAATTTTGCGCTTCCTTGAATGAATGCTGCCGGACGCTGTCCGAACTCTGGATCAGGTATTGGTACCACGACGGCCTTTTGTACGCCTTGAACTCCGCAGAGCACGTGTTCGATTTCTTCTGGACTTATATTTTCACCGCCTGAAGTAAACATGTAATCCTTACGTCCCAGAACATAGAGTTCGCCGTTTTCGTCGACTCGCCCCAGGTCCCCTGTATGCAGCCATCCATTTTCATCTGCAATACTCGTGATCGTGTCTACATTCAGGTATCCCAGACAATTGGCAGGGCTGCGGACCAGTATTTCGCCATCTCCGGCAATCTTGAGTTCATTTCCCTGCAGTACGTGTCCAGAGGAACCAGGAGATGGATTTTTGTTACTTAGTGTGACCATTGAGGTCGTTTCCGTCATCCCATACGTTGTACGAATCGGCCATCCATTGTTGATTGCCATTTTCAAGACACCTCGCGGCATGGGCCCTCCTCCTACAATGACTGCTCGCAAATGCCTGGGAGGTGTCTGGGCTTGCTCCAGGACTCGTATTAGCTGTGTCGGGACCATGGAGACATGCGTGATCTGGTAGCTGGATAGCGCCTCTATGAGAGACATCCCGGGATCGGGGACAACAATCTTTGCACGGGCTATGGAACAGCGAAAGACTATACTAATCCCTGAGACATGCCAGAGTGGAAGGCTCAAAAGCCACCGGTCGCTACTCGCTAAACCCAATGCAGCACACGCACTTTTTGCGCTGGTTATGTGATTCTCCAGACTGTGTGCCACAGCTTTGGGGGTGGCTGATGAACCTGATGTATAAACTATGGTGGCTACGCCCTCAGAGGAACCTGCGTAGTCTGTATAAGGCTTCCCAGCATAGCACACAGCAGCATTTAGGCACTCAACCTCCAGATCTGTACGTGTGGTCAACACATACTTGATCCCCAATCGTCCGAGGGCCTGATCAACTGCAGCCTTAGGCCAGTGCATACTCAGCATACATGCCGACACTCCGGCATGCACACAACCCAGCAGCACCTCTACTGCCTGCCAACCGGGTTCCAAGCAAATGCCCACCCTTGATATATGGTTGCGGACCATGTAGCCAGCCACCTTGGCCGAGGCTTCCAACAGCTGGTTTTCGACAGAAAACAGCGGCGCAGGGACACAAAGCTTAGCCTTGGCCGGCTTTGGATCCGTACTACATTCACACTGATCTCTTGAACTTTGTGAAATGATAAATCAGCTATTTTTCGGTAAGCCCTATACCGGGCATGCCGGAGAAAGGTGATCCAGCGAGTTTGCCAGAAGTTGTACTTCGCCTACTACATCGCGGATATTCTACCTAAGGACGGCAAATTATGTCCCTTGTTGAATAGTATGCAGGTCTCCGAGGTTTATTTGTGCAGTACGGGAATCGGTAACCCGAACCCCTTGCCGTGTAGTTTCTCCGTCAAGATGACTCGCTACGAACCGTGGTAAGCTTCAGATTGAATATGGGTTAAGCCATCCGATGTCAATAACTGAAACATGGTGATTATTAATTCAGTCAATATCTATAGATACCGCCTGCGACTGACCTCTCCCATCGCCTGGGACAGGCAAGCCCGCACACATCGAGAGGGTCTACTGGTGTGCCTGAGTCGTGGCAATGACTCAGGCTGGGGGGATATTGCACCATTACCTGGGTTCAGCGCAGAGTCATTAACGGAGGCACAAGCCAGGGCCGAGGTGTTTGCCAAAGAAATCCTGGAGTCGCCACTACGCGCTCTGGATCTGAATGCAATCAAGATCCCCCCCTCGGTTCGGTTTGGATTTGAACTTGCCCTCTACAATCTAGACACAGCAACGAGAAACCAGTCTCCACAAGAAGCACCAGCCGTAGCGTGCTGTGGCTTGATCGGACATCATAAACATCAACAAATCCGTCTTGCAAACAGTCTTGTCAGCTCAGGTTATCGGGCTGTGAAGCTCAAAGTTGGTCGACAATCCCTAGAGGAGGATTTGAAAACAGTGCATGCGATTTGCGAAAAATACCCGGAACTTGAAGTGCGTATTGATGCGAACCGTTCCTGGTCAAAAGAAACAGCAGAAACATTCGTTCGAGCCGCACAAAATTTGAGACTGGACTACCTTGAAGAACCCTTGAAGGACAAGACCGAACTCCCGGAGTTGGCTCGAAACTGCGATATTCCAATAGCACTAGATGAAACCCTTCGAGAACAGGATGCCGAAAAATACCTCAAGGTTGCCGATGTTCGTGTGCTAAAACCGACATTGGCCGGGGGGATCTACACAACCCTCGCGCATATTGAACAAGCCATACAAGAGAATGCACGATGCATCATCAGTTCCTCCTATGAATCTGGTGTGGGAATGCTTGGACTGATTGAGTTGGCCAGAAAGCTCCCGGAGGAAACACATGGTCTGGATACGCACAAAGTATTTGAACGTGATGTGTTTAGGGTACCTCTTCAATTGAGCGGTCCCAAGCTGCAACCAGAGGGATCCATTGATACCCATGATCTAGATCCATCAATATTGCGTCGTGTCTGGCATGCGAAAGCATAACACGACCTCCGCGCAGCTTAAAAAGAGATTGCTCCTGCCAGGATTACTACCGTTCCCATTACTGCAACTGCGACCGCATTGGGATATGCCGGAATGGACCCTTTTATTGACGAACCGCCTCAACGGCGTAGTACCGGGGTGTAAAGCGACGCAGTAGCGGACGAATACCATTCAGTGCGCCGTAGCTGGTCCATTTTTCAGTGCGCACTATCCGCCATCCGGCATGCTCCAGTAACCAATCAAACTGCCAATCCTCAAATTCATGAAAATGTCGATCCCACGGATCGTCTGGATTGCAGTAAGCCGGAGCAAACCACAAACGCAGCGGAACCGTCACAACGAGGCGTGGAGCTTGAATCGCGCGCAGTACATTGTAAGGCGTCACCAAGTGCTCCAGGATCTCAAAAGCAGTTACAACGTCCACGCCGGCTCCAATTACGCCCGTGACCTCCTCGAGGTCGCCCTCCGTGTTACCAACATCGTACCCTGCATCCGCCATCCTCTGCCCAAGTTCATTTGGAGTCCCAAGGTCAAGAATACGCGCCGGTGGCGGGGAAACACCATGAAGAAATCGTAATGAATTACTGAATCTTCTCTCAAGCGTCCCGGATGTCTTTGACATAGTCAATAGAATTGGCCCTCCCTATTATTTTCGTCATACAACCCATCCCAGCGCAAAAATCACGCTGTGTGCAAGCAGTAATAAAGCTGTTTGTCCAAGAAGCGGGTTCAAGCGAGCTGCATCTTCTATTGTGACCAGGCCCTGCAGTATGCCCAAGGCTGGAATTAAGATCAGTACTGCGAGTCCAGACCATAAATGCTCACCGGTAAAACGAACAAACTCCAGGGGTAAGAGCGCTGCGATAACCACACAGGCAACCCACATACCAATACCGAACTTACGTCCAAACCGTACCACAGTCGTCATCTTGCCCGCCCTGCGATCTTCCTCTATATCCCGGATATTGTTAACCAGCAAAACCGCAGTTGCGAGTAGACCGGGCGCAGCACCCGCAATAATCACCTGCGGTGTAATCTCAAGCGCCTGAACATAGTACGTCCCACCGACAGCTACAGGCCCAAAAAACACCAGAACAAACAGATCACCCAATCCCTTGTACCCAAACGGCCATGGTCCGGCCGTGTAGAGTATCCCTGCAGCGATCGAAACCAATCCAATGAGGAGTATTACCCATCCTGCACGGTAAACCAGGTACATTCCAAGGATTGTAGCAAGCGCAAAGACCACAAAAGTGGCCATCCTGATGTGCCTGGGAGAAATCAGTCCTGATTGCGTGACTCTCGTAGGTCCCTTACGATCAGCCGTGTCAGCACCCCGCGCAAAATCAGCATAATCATTACAAAAATTTGTCCCAATCGTGATCAGTAATGCACAAGCCATTGCAACCAGCATTGCGCTGAGGCTAAACCCATCGTTCGCCCACGCCATAGCTGAGCCTACGAGGATTGGGGCGATTGCAACGGGTAACGTCTTGGGTCGGGCAGCTAATAGCCAAGCACCAATTGAGTTCGTGCTCATGGCTTGTAGCCTTCTCTGTCGAAGTCTGGGGGACGTTTGGCCAGGTATGCATTCCTACCCTCCTGCCCCTCTTCAGTCATGTAGAATAGCATCGTTGCATGTCCGGCCAACTCCTGCAAACCCGCCTGACCATCGCAGTCTGCATTGAATCCGGCCTTAAGCATCCGTATTGCAATATTAGAATTCTGAAGAATTTCCCTGCACCACTGCACCGTAGTGCGTTCCAGATCGTCCAGTTCAACAACAGTATTTACAAGTCCCATCTGTAAAGCTTCGGAGGCATCGTATGGTCTGCACAAGAACCAGATTTCCCGTGCTTTTTTCTGACCCACATGACGGGCAAGATAACTCGCTCCGTAGCCTCCGTCGAAAGAGCCGACCTTTGGGCCGGTTTGCATGAATTTAGCATTATCGGCAGCAATCGTGAGATCGCAGATAACATGCAGTACATGTCCACCTCCTACGGCCCAGCCCGCAACCATTGCAATTACTGGCTTAGGGCAGGTTCGGATCTGCCTTTGCAGATCAAGAACATTCAGGCGCTGGGTACCTGTGCCTTTCTCGGTATATCCATGATCCCCGCGAATGCGCTGATCTCCTCCAGAACAAAAGGCATCCGGCCCGGCCCCGGTCAGCACAATTACTCCAATAGACACATCATCACGCGCTTTGGCGAAAGCATCCTGCATCTCAGTTACCGTCAATGGACGGAAGGCGTTGCGGACTTGCGGGCGGTTGATCGTCACCTTGGCGATGCCTGCTGTATCAGTATCTGGAACACCCGTCTGGTACAGGATGTCCGTGTATCTGCCTGCATCCTGCCACACAATTGGCCCCTTAACCGTAGGCCGATGAGTAAAGTGATGCTTCTTTTTAGACATAGTATTGATTCAATTATGTGAGAAATTCGGCTTCAATGGCCTCATTTACGTGCCTGTAGATGGTCTCATGCAGATCGGCGTTTTCCCTGCGGTCCGTTTTGACCTCAATCAGGTTTGGGCCTGCTGAAGCAGCTGCAGCCTTCCAGGAATCCTGGAATTGGGCACATGAGTCAACCAATGCATACGGTATCTGAAACTGCTCCGCAGCAAACCGAAAGTCCATGCCATGGGGCGTTCCCAATACCATTTCGAACGGTTCCTGCTCAAGAGCAATTGGAAGCATATTAAATATGCCACCGCCATTGTTATTGATGACTACAATGGTAATATCGCAATCTTTGAGAAGTGCCAGTGAGTTCAGGTCGTGTAACATGGCTAAATCTCCCAACAATACGGTCCCCGGCCCAGACTGCCCCCGAGCAATACCTGCCGCCGTGGCAATTGTGCCGTCAATTCCGCTTGCACCACGATTAGCAAAAACGCGTGGAGTGGCATCTCTTTCCAGGAATGCTTGCAAGTCCCGAATCGGCATGCTGCTGGCGCCAAAAATCCACTTTGTTTGGTCAGATAATCTGGACAGCATCCACGGTACAGACGGTTCAGAGAGCTCATGGTCAATCAACGTGACTAGTGTACGCCGGGCTAAGGCGTTTGCACGCATCCACACCTCAATCCAAGCGGCATGGGATTTACCCCGGGGTACCTCACCCAGTAAACATTTACAGAACCCGGCAATTTTCGACTGAATTCGATCCGTCAATACGTGATGTGGATCAATCCTATCTGAAGATGGCGCGATCAATGCATAAGTTTGGCCGCTCGCGTGTGACAAAAACTGCTGAAATGCCTTGGATACCAAGGGCCCGCCAAAATGCAATACTACATCCGGGGAATACTGACGTGTAAACCTTTCACTGCGCACAATCAAGTCAAAGAAGGTTACCATGTTCTCTGCTGCGGGCACAGGTGCACTAATATCTGCCATTAATGGCCACCCTAGGTGCTCTGCCAGGGTATGAATTGCTTTGCCTTCCTCAGGGTTCTGTAAGCGTCCGGCAATAACAAGCCCTCGCTGAGCTTCACAAATATTCTGCACTAATCTTTGACTCGGCGCAACAGTACCCCCCGCTGAAGCCATGTACTGTGTTTGTTGACGTTCCTCTGTCGACCAAGACATCTCTGGGATTGATTTCTCTTCCCGATCTTCCTCCAAAAGAGGTTCCCTGAACATGCAGTTCAGATGCACCGGCCCGGCAGAGGCCCGATGCACTGCCTGATCAATGGTGGTCCTTATGTATGCTCCACCCTGCTCTGAAACCGGTGCTGGCAAATCAACAAACCACCTCGGATAACGACCAAATAAGTGCACTTGATCAATAGTCTGGTTGGCGCCGGTATCGCGAAGCTCGGGAGGGCGGTCAGCCGTAAGGCAGATCATTGGTACATGCTCCATACTGGCTTCAATTATGGCCGGTAGACCATTTGCCGCCGCTGTACCTGAGGTGGTGATCCAAACACACGGCTTCCGGGTTGCCCGACCGTACCCGAGCGCAAAAAATGCACTTCCGCGTTCATCAAAATGAACCGTGTAGTGCGTGTCTGGATGGCTGATCGCTGCGAGCGCAAGGGGTGCACTTCTGAAACCAGGAGTAATTATGAACTCATCAACTCCGCAGCGCACCAACTCTGCGATGATCAGATGTGCTCGATGCGCATTGCTTTGGATCATGCGTACTGGAAGTCCGCCAGGACCGAAGAAGCATAGAGATCCAGCACCTGCGCCAGCCCGCTGATCTTGTGTCCAATTTCATCCCATTCATCCGAAGGGGTTGATCCTCGGACGACCCCTGCGCCCGAATAAAGCCGCATTATTGACCCCGACACAAGACCGGATCGTATCCCGGCGGCGAATTCGGCTTCATTTACACCTATCCACCCTACCGGACCTGCATACCAGCCACGATCGAACGGCTCCCGCTCCCGGATAACCTCCAGGGCCAAGTCAGAGGGATATCCTCCAACTGCGGGGGATGGATGCAGTGCTTCCAGCACATCTAGGCTCGTGTACTCCTGGCGCAGAATCGCACGCAGCCGTGAAACCAGATGAATCTCGGAGGCTAACCGCATGATTGAGGGCTGGACATCCATCGTCACATAGGCGGCCAGTCGTGCAATCTCCTCCTGTAGGCTGATACGGACAAACTCGTGCTCCCGCTGCTCTTTTGCGCTCCCAAAGAGCTCATCAATCATCCGTTCATCCTCCAAATCGGAACCCCCACGCGGGCGCGTACCTGCCACCGCCTCACTCTCCACCGAACGCCCCTCTCGCCTGAATAGTCGCTCGGGGGATGCGCCCAAGAATGCCGTCCCTGGTATCGGTTCAAAAAGAAAATGAAAACAACCGAGAGAATTGCTCCGAAGCTGCTGCAGAATAGAAACCGGCTCCGGGGGAGCTGAAAAATCAACTGCGGTTTCTCTTGCTAGGACTACTTTATCCAAGGGAGAGTGTTGAACAGCATGGAGTACCCAACCAACAATGGACTCCCATTTTTGGAGATCAGGACAGAAACGGTGCCTGATAGGCTTAGGGAGTTGTTTGAACCCTTGAGCAGGTACCCGAAGTGCCTCAATCTGGTCAAGAATCAGGCTTGCCCGTGCACGGTCGTCTGGCAATACGACATTACAGCGGAGCATCGTGCCCTTTGAATTCTTGCGAACTTCAAATCTTGGCAGAACAAATCGCCATGCACCAAACGAATCCCAGTGCACTTCATGCGGTGGGCATAGGTCAAAGCGAATGCCTCCATAGTATCTGACACCATGCTCACAACCTGAGAGCATGGATCCAAGCCCACTGCGTAACGCCTTCAAGTCAACAGCAGAGGGAGAATACCGGCAATCTGCTTCACCAATCGCGGCTACCTCCATACCATAATCTCGTCCTGACCAGTATAGACGTGCCTCGTGTGGAAAGTTTGCCAACCATCCGAGCGGAGATACCCCATCAAATGCCACGGAAGCCGTAACTATTCTTCCTTTGGAAGGTGTGTCAGGCTGTTCTAGAAGGCGTCGGACCCTTGCCCGCAACTCGCTTATCCCGTCTATTCTAACGCCATTCATCATAAGTTCTTCCTCCCTCGAGGCACCTTCTTCTTGAATACATGTTGGACAATTTTCTGCTCAATGTCCGCGAAATTGGCAAGATTAACGCCATGACGCAACGCACTGCGAACGATAAAAGCTCTCAATATATGGTCCGGTACCGGAAGTCGATACATCGCTTTCCAGCACCGGATTATAAGCGGTCGCATCAAATATGATAATACGCCCCACCGCAAACATACAAACCCGATCAGCCCCACAGCTACAGCCTGGTATTGACCCGACATAGCTAATATGGACATTGTTGTAGCATAGAGTATCGCCTGCATCAACACCGCATCCAACACCCTCAACAGGGGCGATATCCGACGATTTACCAGCGCCGGCGCGAGTATCTGCCACACTGGAAAAAAAATCAGCACAACTACAGCGATATGCCACGGAGCATAGTAGATTAGACCCAATGCAAGCAGCCATGCGGACAGCGTGTGCGGGGACCGAATCCACGTATCGGCTCGCGCCAGATGTACCTCAATCGGCTCGCGTTCAAAAACTTCAGCTGCGTATTCGTTGAGAAGGGAGACCGTGGTTCTGTACCAAACACCGGACTCAGTAAGGATACCCTGCGGAGTATCCCGGTATATAACCGTATTTTTCGGCCACAGTGGCCAAGCCATGTACGCAGTCGCTCAAGAACGGTGAACTTCAACCCCGACAATACATCGTTGTTGCCCCGCAGAAACGAAAATCACTGCGATCCAATGTTAATGAAATATTGGAGTCGCTCGGGAGAAACCGTTACCTGACGTAACATCAATTCAGGTGGATATTGGGCAATCGGTTTGACATGTCCAGTTGTATCAGCAAATATCTGATCGTACGATACCATGGCCTGAATAAACTGGGATCGCTGTGCTTCGGAAAATTTTGACAAAGGCACCTGATACGTTATCGTCACGAACTCTGGATCAAGCTGGACAGTATTGTTTCCGTCAAGGAGACCATCTATCTCAACTCTTACAAGCTCTTTTTGACCCTCTGTGTACTGTGATGCAAGTTGTGTGACTGTCGCCTCCCTGATGGACAGGTTTACTAGACCAGCCAATGAATCAATCAGATTTACTGAGTAATGAACCGTATCACTGACGCCCTCAACAGTATCTGAGTCTGTCGGCCATGCTTCCAGTTGACTTACAACAGATGCCGGGCCGAGAACGCGGACACTATCGGGATCAATTTGTACTTCTCCCGTCAAGAAGTATGGTGACCGAGGCACAAACACAACGCGTGACTCAATGGGAAGCATGCGTTCCATTTTTACCTCCTTTTGCAGATGTATACGCTCTGGCACAATGCTCTCTATTGTTATCTCTTCCGGTAACCGAAGCAGTAATTGTGTTTCCAGTTCAGGTACCGTCGCATCGAAGGTAATTGGGCTGTTCCAGAAACGCGCCTGGAAACGCTGTACCAACAGGCTCCTTCCTGGACCATACAGGGTCGTGCGAATGATCTTGGGCAATGGTTGCGTCAATGCCGAATCTGTGTTAAGCCCCGAAACACACGAAGCAGAGTATGTCAGTTGCTGTGACGCGCAGGTTGCATATTCAACAGATATGTAATGGTTCTCTGACAGACTAAGCAGAAGCCATATTATAATGGAAGCCATCAGGCTGAAAAGCATCGCCCGTCGCCGAACTCCTGGCGGTCTAGTAGACTCGCCAACAGTTGATGGATCCTCGAATATTGCTCCTCGGACCCTGTACCATAACTGTCGCAATACACCCGGCATATAGCGGTTACTGATGAACTGATTGGATGTGCGTTACCTCAAGAAACATGTCACTGGATCATGTCAGCAATTTGAATCCATCTTCTGCGCCATATTACGATACATTTCTATCAAAGAACGCACAGAGTAGTCCCAATTGTAACATTCCAGCACAGCCTGGTGACCATTTGAGGCCATTTGCTCGCGACGAGCAGGATTTCTGTAAAGTTCAATTAGACACGAAGCAAAGGCTTCGTGATCCCCGTAAGGCACCACTGCTCCACAATCCGTTGCTTCAACAACCTGCTGCATGTATGTACAATTGGTTGTGATGAGCGGACGTTGCAGGTACATATAGTGGAACAGCTTATGTGCCACCGTCTTATCGGTATGTTCGGAGTTAACTAGGGGAATCAGGCAAACGTCGCTGGCTAGAATGTAGCTTTTGATTTCCTCCTGAGGCCGCCAACCTTCAAACACCACATGATCAGTAATTCCAAGCAATTCTGCCTGCTGTTCCAATTCTGGTCGAATGCGACCATCCCCGACAATGACCAGCCGTGCTGGGCAGTGTTTTAGCACTAACGGCATGGTATCCAGCAGAAAACCCAGGCCGCGATGCAAGTTGATAGTCCCGGTATAAACCAGTGTGAACGCAGATTTATGTGCTTCAATAATGTCTTCCTTAACAGGATAACGATCAAAAGCCTTAAGATTGATCGTATTTGGCAAAACAGTTATCTCCTCTTCAGGGCAACCCAATTCGATATAGCGGTCCCGCACCATTTCGGTTACTACAATAACCCGACTGGCGCTATTGGCCCATTTTTTCTCTAGTGCTTTCCATCTACGATGACTGATGAACAGCTTCCCCGGGAACCGGGTACTCCATGCATACTGTGTTAAAACGGAAACCCATACTTCATGCAGGTCCGCTACCACCGGGACGCCCACATGTTTGCCTGCCCGCAGTGCACCACCGCACATGTACAGGTCGTGTGCATGAATAACATCAAAGCTGTACTGCTTTCTCAATTGTTGGATTTGCCGTGCAATGTACCAGGACAGGACGGGAATCGTACCCGCAAGCCCCCGCATCCAGTTACGGATTTTTGGCGGCACATGCCGACGTACGATGGTGAACCCCTGATATTCTTCAATTGGCGCTCTGGTATCAGGAGCAAGGATCAGTAGTACGACTTCAAATCCCGCCTTCGCCAAGGCATTTGCTTCATTCTCTACGCGGACATCCGGCGGAAACGGTTGATCCAGAATCATTAGAATCCGAAAAGGCTTTCTGGATTCAGCCTTGCCGTTTTCAAGTGCTGCTCTCATACGCGTCAATACAAATACAGAGACAATGGAAACCCAGTTTATGGCGAAGATCTCAAATTACTGAGAAATACCGTACCTTGGAAAACCAAAAAACGGATGGAGTCTAATTTTGTGTACCCCGCAACGATCCTTCCGCACAATTTAGAGCTCGGCATCAATTTAGAGACAGCACATCCAGGATCACATACGAGTTTATCTGCGGGCAGCCTGCGCCGTTTGAACGAATGTTTCTCATCTAATCTATGCACGAGTTGACCGTGATATTGGAAAGCCTGTGGCTCAGACAGGCAATCGGTCAATGTCTACGTCCTGATTCCCTCCATGATTGGGAGGCTAATCCTATAAAAAATAATCTTGTCACAGCATGTTAGGCGCCGATATCATTATCGTCCTTACCATCGTCTTGGTCGCGGTTGTCCTGTTCGTCACAGAGTGGGTGCGCTACGACGGCGTAGCACTCATTGTCCTGCTCGCGTTGGCCATCAGCGGCGTGATCCCAATGTCGCGAGCTGTTGAAGGATTTGCGAATCCCGCTGTCGTCACTATCGCGGCGGTACTTGTGTTGAGTGGAGGATTATATCGCACCGGTGTTGCCAACCTTCTCGGGACCCAGGTGATTCGCTTTGGCGGGGCTTCCCCGGTACGTCTTACTGCGCTCATGATGCTCACTGCTGGGTTTATGTCCGGCCTAATGAATAATATTGCAGCCACAGCGCTTCTGCTGCCGGTGGTGCTTGACATTGCCCGCCGCCTCGGGATACGTCCTTCCAGACTCCTCATCCCACTTGCTTTTGCCTCACTTCTGGGAGGGATGACCACGCTCATTGGGACTGGACCAAATATTCTTCTTTCAAACATTCTTGAACGCTCGGGTCAGGGCGCGTTCGGGCTCTTCTCCTTCACTCCGCTTGGCACGGCTGCGCTTGTCCTAGGCATTCTGTATATGATCCTCGTTGGGCGTCACCTCCTCCCAGACCGGCGCTCCAAAAGTGACAGATCAATCACGGAAGTGGATCTGCTGGACCGCTACGCTTTGGAAGAGATGGTTTTCTGTTTGCGGGTTCCAAAATCCTCAGATCTTAATGGCCGGAACCTCGTGCAGATACAGCTTGGGCGCGCCTTGGGTGCCAATTTGCTCGCTGTCCAGCGGAATGGCAACCTCCTTCGAGCCCCCAAGCCGGAGTTTGCGCTACAAGCCGAAGATGTGCTCATCTTTGCAGGCTCCTCCGATGCGATGGATGATTTGCGGTCGTGGGGGCAATTGGAGAGTGATGGTGACCTGATAGGCCCTCTGAGATCTCTGTTCAAGAAGACCGCAGGCTTCGCTCAGGCAGAAATTGCACCAAATTCTATCATCGCCGGAAAAACTGTGCGGGAACTGGATGTACGTAATCGCTTCCAAGTCCAAATCATAGCTATCCGGCGTGGGAATAAGACACGCAGTGTTTCTCTCCAGGAAATCCGACTAAAAGCGGGAGACATCCTGCTCGTGCTTGGACATCAGGAATACCTGAATCGACGCCCCTTCGCGAATGAGTTCTCCTCAATTACCCAGATGGACCTTGATACCGCCACCCGGGAGTACGGTCTTGATCACTGCCTGACACAACTCGAAATACCGGAAGGTTCTGGACTAAACGGACGCACCTTGGCGTCTACCCGCCTTGGCCATGCATTCGGCCTTACGGTCATTGAGATTGAGCGCAGCGATGAATCAGGCAGCAGGCGTATTTTTCTTCCGAATGCCTCTAACCTTCTGAAATCCGGCGACCGTCTCATTGTACAAGCAGAGCCCGAGTCCTTTGCAGTGTTCCGGTCCCTCCAGTTACTTCAGACTCATGAAACTGATGGCGCTTCTCTGATAAAGGAATTGGAGTCCGAAGAGGTCGGGTTTGCGGAGACCACGCTTTCCCCCACCTCAAAAAATATCGTGGGAAGATCACTGAGCGAAATCTTTTTTCGGGATTCTTACGGTCTAACCCTCCTCGCAATTTGGCGCGGCGGCGAGACCCTCCACTCCGACATCCATCTCAATGAAACCCCACTGCAGTTCGGGGACGCTTTTCTCGTCTATGGCCGGCGAAATAAAGTTCAGTTACTAGAGAAAGATAGGCGCTTCCTGGTACTGACGGCCAAGCTCAGTGAGATATTCAGGATACGCCGAGCCCCGGTCGCGGGGGCGATCATGCTAGGGGTCATCCTCTCCGCCTCGGTCAGCCTCTTCCCGGTGCACATCGCCGCACTTCTCGGCGCGCTCCTCATGGTGTTTACTGGTTGCCTGAGAGGAAACGAAGTGTACAAACTTATCGAGTGGCGCGTTGTCGTCCTACTCGGCGGCATGTTGGCGCTCGGGTTGGCGATGGAGGAATCTGGTGCCGCCGAACTTTTGGCACGGGAAGTCATCGGACGGGCCGCAGATGCCGGTCCCCGATTCCTGATTGGGAGCCTTTTCCTGCTTTGCGCTCTTGCAGCGCAATTCGTGCCCACTTCGGCAGTAGCTGTTCTGGTTGCTCCAATCGCATTGAGTACATCGTTGGAGTTGGGGATCTCCGCCGAGGCCTTGCTCATGGTTGTTGCTGTCGGATCATCGTGCGCATTTTTGACTCCCTTTGGTCACCCCGTGAATCTTCTTGTTATGAGTGTCGGCGGGTACAAAGTAACGGACTACACGCGCACCGGGGCGCCTCTTTTTGTCCTATTACTTCTCTTGGTTGTCTTCCTGTTGCCCGTAGTTTGGCCGCTATGATACCTGGCCGCACGCTGTGTTTCGGTTAAGACCCGTGGGCCTAACAGTCATTGCAACATCGGTACGTCATAACCACTCTACCATAACCACTCTACGGTGATACCATTAAGTATCGCTGGCGAAATTGGTACTTGACGCTGAACAGGATCAATCATTGGAGCACAGGGAATTCGTCAATTCGCCCAGTAAGAATACTGTGGGCCTTGCAGCGAAGGATCTGGAGAACGTTCAACTCAAGAAAATCTCTGCCTCCTGGTACTGCTTTACGCTCCAGGTGAGGAACTAATTCCTGATCTGCCCTCGAATCAGGGAACTGCTCGGGAATTGGATGCTTCTTTGGATGAGATTCTCAAAGAGGGGCTCGATGTAATGAAGAAGTGAGATCGGCTACGAGAGTGCCAAATGGTAGCAAATCAGCAAAGTAGGCTTCAATACCGGACCGAAAGGCGGCGAAAGGTTCGCATCTCGGTTTAGCGCCGCCAATTACCCTCTGATCTTCCGAAAGTATCCATAGCCAGCAAACCCGAGAAAAATCAATATCAACCCGTAAACAAGAATCGTAGAAATCGCACTGATTCTTTTGCCCCAGATGTGGCTTGCGGGATCAAAGTTCATCTCGAGGGTATGTCTTCCGGCAGGAATGGCAACCGCGCGTAAAAGGTAATTCGCTCTAAGTATAGGCGCGCTTTCCCCGTTCAGCGTAGCTGTCCAGCCTGCCGGGTAATAGACCTCACTGACGACCAACAGGCGCGGCGCGTCCGTTTCCACTTCATAGGTGATTCGTCGAGGCCCATGATTGAGTGTATTAACGACTACCGTACTGGACGAATCAATGGGAGTCACCGCTTCTTCAATTGGCGCAGACAGTATAGCGGTCACCGCCGGATCGAAATCGGAATCCCGAATGCGGAGCATCGCTGCACTTGGATCTTCCACAACATCTGTCTGCCCGACGAGGTATGCCCGTGGGAGCACATCCAGATTTTCGTAGACACTGAAACCCGATCCCGAACCATAATAGACACTTGAGGCCCCACTAACAGGCGCCTGTGACAGGATGTATCGAACATTCATCATGTCGAGTGCATTCTCGTTCGGCGTAGCTGTGTTGAGATCCATGAGAATATTATCCAGGAAATCCTGATACAAACGCAATTTAACCGCGCTATAACCTCCAAGTGACTCGTGATGGAATGATGGACGCCCTAGCCCAGTCTGATCCTGGCTTTCGAGTGACAGCACACGGAACTGCCCCTCCTGTTCAAGTATGTACTCATCTACATCCAGCGTTGCTATGCGTTGAGCAGGATTCTTCGAAATGCTGAGATCCTCAGTATTCAAGTATCTGCGCGCCACGCCCCCTAGGTCAAGAACTACCAAAAGCACAAGGAGGCCCTGAAATACCCAACTTGACAATTTTCCGCGACGGACAGCCAGTAATGCTATAATTGTCAGGGCCACAAATAACAGTGAACGCCTCACATCTGCCATAAAAGCATCTCTACGTGGAACTACAAGTTGCTCGGATAGAAGCCGCTCTGCAGCTGCAACCACCTGAGGATCCGTTGGACTTCGCTGTGCGGATTGAGCCACATACGTTACCACTTGTTGACGCTCTCCCTCACGCTGGAAATCAAACAGCGACCCGCCGGTTGCTAGCAGAAGCAATAACAGACCACCAATCACACCACATATGATATGGATGGTACGCCATTTTACGCGTTCGGCGGCGACAGATACTTCACGCCGCACAACATAGGAGAGGCCAAGAGCTGAGAGAATCGCCAGAACCAATACCACTGCAATCAACCAGGTTTCGGGGACTCGGAAGGCGTTGAACAGGGGAAAGTAATTGAACATAGCACGATTCAACACTCCAAAGTGGTCCCCAAGGGAGAACAGTATCATCAGGCCACCAGCAATGCCCAGTGATATTGCAAGGCGTGAACGAATGCGCCAAGCGGCCAGGACAGCAAGGAGCAAGGCTATACTGCCTGCATAATGGGGGCCGCCAGTAAAGGGTTTGGCTCCCCAATAATATGTGCCACCACCATATGCATCTGCCACCAACAGAGTTAACAGTTCTCCCGGACTTTGACTCCACCGCATAGCATAGTCCCAGGTCAATCCGCCTGCCTCTCCACCAGAAGACATGCCCCGTATACTGTATTCCTTATACTCAATCATGGGCCAGTAATGCTCGGCCACCATGAGGAGTGCAAGTGCTGACCCCATAGCCAGCAATCCTGTCGACTTCAGGAACGCAAGTGACCTTTTTTGCCGCCACGCCTCTATGGCCAGCACAATCCACCAGACAACAGCTATAAAGGTGACGTAGTACGTAATCTGCACATGCCCCGCACGCAGATTCGCCGCCAACGCAACGGCAAACAATAAGCCGGCCATCAGGCTTGGTTTTCGCATTCCATAGATAAACGCCAGGAGGAGCCACGGCGCGAAGGCCAGCGCGACGAACTTGGTATTATGTCCAGCCACAAGAATGACGGGTAAATAGGTCGTCATGCAGTACACACAGGCCGCGAACAGTGAACTTAGCGTATCCCGTGTCAAGTACCAGACAAGGATGTAGGCCCCCATAAGCATGAAAATTACATGCGAAAAAGGCCATGATATCCGTCGGATCGCACGGGGGATTTCGTCTACTTGGGGGACTAGCGCAGGCGGGGAAACATTATACCCCGGCATACCGGCAAACATGTTGGCGGCCCACAACGGCTCTTCACCGGTTTCCTGACGGTACTCAAACATGCTTTGGGCGGCGGCCCTCCATTGAACAGTATCGCCTCCTACCAAGCTCCTGCCACTGAAAAGAGTTGGCCAGCAGAAATACACGGCAACCATCAGCAACGCGAGTGCACAGACCGTGTGCTGGAAAAGAGGGGGTTGCGCCGCCCACCATGACCGTGCCCCCTGGGAATAACTCGTCGCTTTTAATCTGGCCATAAACGGACGCTATCCAATGACCTTTGGCACTCTGAAGTATTCTCCATCCGTATCCGGCGCATTCTTAAGGGCATCTTCTTGACTGATACGCTTTTCAACGGAGTCCGTACGCACAACATGTGCGAGGTCCAACACATGCGTCATGGGTTCAACTTTCGAAGTGTCTAACTCATTGAGCATATCCATGTAGTCAAGTATGCGGCTCATGTCGCCGGCCAGAACTTCCTCTTCCTCTTCAGTAAACTCCAGACGGGCCAACTTGGCAATATGACGAACCTCCTCCTTTGATATAGCCATTAACCGTGCGTTAAAACAACTCACAAGCGTACGGTAGCCCCCGTTTCCTGTTCCATAACTCCCTCCCCCGAACCCAAGAATAAGCACCGTACTTGGGGTGCATGAAAGGTAGCAGAAGCTCCTCAGATCTCCCCTAGTGTGAATAATCAGTTTCGCTGAGTACCCAACACGGTCAGGAATTCACACACTACAACATTGCCCTAGTGTGCTATGTAATGCAGGAGTTGCTCAGGACTACATGCGTACACAGCGCGCGTTCGTATCACCAATCCTGGCCTCCTTTGCATTTATTGGGTCTGAGACCACAACTTCATTACGCTGCGCAGCAAATCCCGTGTTATCTTTGTGAATACTGACTCGGCCTCTCCTACTGAGATTTATCGTATCCATGCAGAATTCCAAACTGCTGCTGTTGCTGTCCGTATCGCTGTTGCTTGCTGCCCCCTCAAATGCACAACGCATTACGGGAGCGATAAAACTTGGCATGGCACAAACCACGTTTTCCGGTGACCTCGCCTCCGGTGCAACCACATGGGAAAGTGTTTCCGGTCTTGTGGCTGGAGGATCTGCTGAACTAAATTTTGTTAGAGGACTCAGCGCAGTTGGAGAAGTGCTCTATTTTCGGATGGGTGCAAAAACCCGGGTACAGTACAATGACTTCCCCGGAATACTGACCAGTAGATCATCTTACCTCGCATTTCCAATTCTAGGGCAATTCCGGTTCGAATCTTCGGGAATTGTCAGACCGCGGATTTTTCTCGGAGGAGCGGCTTTGTTTGCTCTGGAATCAGTAATCCTTGCGGAGTCCACCGCAGATGGACAAATCTTTATTGAGGAGGACGAATCAATCGAGACTTTTGATTATGGCCTCATGTTCGGGGCAGGCCTGGATTTGTATCTGGCCAGTCAGCGCTTCACGATTGAAGCCCGATCTTATCGAGGCCGCAACGATGTGACCAAACCCCACTCTGAAACCGGCGACTCCGTACTGACTAACCAGGGCTGGACAATCATGCTTGGCATGCTCTTCTAGCCGAATCCTCATTTGATCGGTCTACTGCAGCTCTCGACTGAACTTCTGGACTTCAAGCCTTTGGTGGCATTGCGGCTTCGCAGAAACGAAGCAGGACTCCAAGTACCCCCCCCGCTGGCAGCAGTTCAATTGTCCCCCAAAAGCCCCACATCATTCGGAAACATCGTATCCTGGGGAGGGTCTAAGGGGCACAGTTAGAATTTGCCATTCTCGGAGGTAATAACCAAACGGTGAAACCCGTTACCTTAAGAGTCTCCAGCCCCACTCGCACTACAGCCAGCATGCCTCGCACTGCTTATCCCCTCTGCGCTCTTGCTTTGACCGTCACACTGCTTAGCACCGGCTGCGGATCAGCCGACACCGATTCTGGCAGAGTCTGGTCCGGTACCATTGATACGCTTGCTTCGGGCGAAGTCATAGTCCGAAATACTGGCCGAGCAGTTTGGTCACCGGATGAAGCTTGGCAGGTCGTAGAAGAATTCAGGATCGGAAATGACACGGGCGATGATGCGCTTTTGTTCGGAAACATCCGCTCGTTTGATGTAGATGCGCGGGGGTGGATCTATGCAATCGATGACCAAACACAAGCGATCCATGTCTTTGACTCGGACGGTATCTTGGTCCGTACGGCCGGAGGCAAAGGCACTGGGCCAGGGGAATTTGAGCGAGCAAGCGCGCTTGACCTGAGCACAAACGGCCAGATTTGGGTCATGGAAATGCCGAAGGGGCAACTCACTTTTCTGGACGCAACCGGAGATTACGTGGATGGGGCACGTATCAATAGCACGGGCTGGAGTTACTTTCCCTATCCAGGCGGTATGGATCTCCTTGGCCGTTACAATGCCGCAGTGGTAGTTGAGGTAATGGACGATTACGATCTTGCACTGGCCCGCTTTGATCAAGATTTCGTTCCGCTAGATACGATACCGATTCCCGAGAGCGGTGAGCCCCATGAGCAATTCGAATTAATTACTGATGGTGGCATGATGGCCACGGACATTCCGTTTCGTGGATCTTTGGAATGGCGATTTTCCCCAAACGGCCATTTCTGGACGCTTCATACCGACAAATATGAACTGGCGGAAATTACGGCCACTGGGACCACGCTTCGGAGGGTCACGCTTGACCATGATCCGATTCAAGTGACACCCGCGGACCTGGAGGAAGTCCGTGAGGACCTAAGTTGGTTTACCCGTCAGGGAGGGAAGATAGACTGGTCAAAGATCCCGGATACTAAGCCTGTCACATCTTCCTTTTTTTGTGACGACGAAGGCAATCTTTGGGTAATGCGACTAACCGGGTCCCCCGAAGACGAAGGATATCTCTTTGATCTGTTTGATGTCGATGGGCGGTTTCTGGGGGCGATTCGGCTTCCGTTCTCATTAGAATCCAATCCTGAACCGATTGTGCGGAATGGATTGCTTTACGGTGTCACCACGGATGAACTCGGGGCCGAAAACATTGTCAGAGCCCAAGTCTTGAAACCGTAGTGCCCAGATTCGCAGGCATTGAGTGAAAGTCGTGCAATTGCTGAGCGGTGTGTTTCCGAACCGCAGTATCTCCAATATGCCCGCAGCTAAGGATTAGTTGTAGTCCCCACTGAATTCGTGATCCAGTGGCAAACCGTCAAGCTGTCGGAATACATCGTGGACCTCATCCAATACCGACGTAATGTAGACTTCCATTGCCTCTGGCTCATTCATGTTAGGGAAGGAATATCCCTTAAGAGTAATGTCGTCGTTCTCTACACGAACATAACTGTCCTCCTTTTTCCCCAGCGACAGTATGGCAACGATATTTTGCCGCAACCATATTGGGCGCGCAAATACTGCATGCAGACTCGCTCCTGTACCCACAGCAACCAGAATAGACCGTCTTGGGAATGCACGGTGTGCGCTTCCCATGGCATACTTTCGAGCGAGCTCTAGGAGAATAGCCGCAGGAATCCACTGAGAGCTATTTGCCTCGGAAAACACCTCTAAGGAACCGGGGTCTATTACGACGACGATCAGCTGCGATGCATAACGCGGATCTTGCCCGGCGATGAATCCTAACGCGTTTAAAGTGGCTCCATACGTTCGTGCCCGCACCTCAACATCTATCGCACTGGGGAGCGTATACTGTCCATCCGATGAAA
The DNA here is from genome assembly GCA_964503085.1 of uncultured Rhodothermaceae bacterium. Lineage (GTDB taxonomy): Bacteria > Bacteroidota > Rhodothermia > Rhodothermales > Bin80 > Bin80. Next base: position 39,819 of record CAZCYQ010000006.1, read on the forward strand.
GCCCTGCAATACTGTCTGTATCTAGTCCGGCTACTTTAGCAAGAGCTTCCGGCGTTACCTGAAGGAGTAGCGCACTGGTACTGTCTGCGGTCGCTAATCGTCCATGTACATCCCCTACCGCGATGATAGTGAGTGCCCCACGATTCAAGAGTGTATCAATGTGGTCTGGAATTAGCAACGCCTTCGGCATCGCTACTGCCATTCCCTCGTGGAACACTTTATTTTCAGCAGAAGCGAGCGACGTTACGGTGTAGTTGCCTGATGCAGATTGAGGATCCGCCCAAAACATTTTGCCCGGATTTTTCACATCACCAAAAGACACGCCGTAGATCACGCGCCTGGGCTCGTGTAATGTGATCGTAAAAGAGTCCCCGAATGCAGGCTGCAACCCAGCCATTTGAGCCGTCAAATAGTCTCCAACATCTTCTGGTATCCCGGACTCAGCTAACAGCGCCAACTGACGGGCATCGTCAATCACATTCATCGGTTGCCATGGCGGAGTATCCCGTGATCCTATCGGGGGATACTCCACGTTGTTAACCGACTGACAACCCGCAAAAAACAGAATGAGAGCGATGTAACCATACCCTTTCTCCCAGTGACCTCTGCCTGCGAATGCGTTCATGGGCTACATCACCGATTCAATTGCATCCAACAGCTGGTCCCATCCCAGAGACTGTTTTTGACGCCGAACCCCTGCCGTCAGACCAGCCTGCATGTCGTCTACAAAATATCGCACGATGGCGCTGGCCAACGCGGCGGCATCGTTGGGGGGTACAATGAGTCCGGCTTCCTCGTGAGGTACGATTTCGGCGAGCCCGCCAACGTCCGTAGTGATAATCGGAACTTCAAACTGGTACGCAACCTGTGCAACACCACTCTGGGTTGCCGACAGGTACGGCTGAACCACAACATTGGCAGCTGCAAAGTAATCAGCTACTTCATCTTTGGGGATGTACTGGTTGACTAACTTCACCTGTTCCTGTAAGTCAAGCGCTTCCACTTTGTTTCGATAGGGTTCTTCGTCATCGTAGAATTCTCCTGCGACTAACAGGCAGACATCCGGCAGAGCAGCCCGAACTGCCGGCATGCTCTCCAGAAGCACGTGCAGGCCCTTGTACTGACGGACAAAACCGAAGAAGAGAATCACCGGCGTATCCTTAGCCAGTCCCATTTTTTCGCGTGCTTCGGCGTGGTCTGAGGACTTGCCGAAGCTATCATATACCGGATGTGGCGCGAGGGCACGTGAGCAACTGACCCCTAACTGATCAAGATCCCGATCCACTGCGGAAGACATCGCAACACACCCTCGCATCGCCCTGAAAAAATAACGACCCAACACTACATCCCCCGGTCGACGTTCGTGTGGTAGCGCATTATCAACGACAACCAGAGACTTTATATTATTGCGTGCAAGAATACGAGCCATGGTACCGAAGACAGGGGCAAATAATGGTATCCAATAGCGAAAAATGACCACCTCAGCTCCCAGTTCCTGGATGCGTTTCGCTGTTCTCCACCAGGAAAACGGATTGATGGTATCAATTAGCCGCTCCGCCTCCACTGCACGCTCTGCCATCGTTCCGGTTTCGTACTGTGTCCGACCTGGAAACAACAGCGCCGGATACTGGCGAGTAAAGGTGATGGCATGAACCTTATGTCCACGGTCCAGGAGACATGCGGCCATGGTTTCAGACAGATGTGCTATACCTCCTCGGTAAGGGTACATCGGTCCAACCAGTACAATTCGACGACTATCAGCCATTACCCGCCTGCTCCAGACAGTGGAATTCCAGGAATTATATCAAAACTGGTTCCTCGTGATCCTTGGCCCAGACTGCCTCTCATGAGGGTTCGGTTATTATGCAGTCCAGGCACCGATAAGGCTTCTCGTGTTGCCACTCCTTTCATCGTTATATGCATGCCAAGGTCACTACTCCAGCGAGAATTGTCGAGTGCCCCTGTCATTCTCTCCCCGTGCAATCGGCAGCCTTTCCCTATTATCAAGGGAATCAGCGCTCACATTGATCATTTCGAGGTCTGCCAACCTTGACTACATGTTTTGGCCAGCATACTTGCTGAACTACTCACGCGATTCGTTTACGAAAATGCTTGAATCCGTTTCGTTACCTCTATAAAGCGCTTTGGTTGCTATTCACTGAACAATCGTTATTGGATGGGTTTCGCACCCACGAGAAAGTGTCGCCTTTTCATGGCGAACCGAAAATCTCAAATCTGCGACACTCTTTCTCCATAGAGACCTGAGTCCCTTACTTCAAAAACCAAAGCGATACCCTATTATCGAAACAAAATGGGAAAATTCGTTGCGCTGAGAGGTGGCAACAGCTTCAGAAAAGACAAGTTCACAGCTTTTTTACCAAATATCGGATAGCTTACGAGCCTCCATTTGAATAGTTAGCATGGTGAATCACCGTATTGTATCTCTCATTGCAAGCGCCACAGAGATCATCTGTGCTTTAGGGTTTGAATCAAGCCTCATCGGCAGATCCCATGAGTGTGACTACCCACGAACGATTGAGCATGTCCCTGTATGCTCATCTTCAAAGATCCTGACGGAATCTTCCAGTGCCGAGATTGACGACCAAGTTCGAACGATTGTCAGAGATGGCCTGTCTGTGTACAAAGTTGACTCCAAACTGTTAGACAAACTCTCGCCCAGTGTAATCGTCACACAAACCCAGTGTGAAGTATGTGCTGTGAGCCTGAGTGACGTGGAAAAGGCAGTATGCGAATTAGTTAGTTCGGCACCTGCGATTGTTTCACTTGAGCCGATGTCTCTCAGCGATATCTGGAAAGATATCCAATCTGTAGCCGATGCCTTGGGGGATTCGAGGAGCGGTAGAGAGCTTGTGTCAAGTCTTCAGAGTCGGCTTCAATCATTGCGTCTCAAAGCGCAAAAAATACCCTGCCGGCCTACGATAGCCTGTATTGAGTGGACGGAGCCACTTATGATCGCAGCCAACTGGGTTCCCGAACTGGTAGATTGTGCTGGAGGTATCAGCCTTCTCAATAGGCCAGGAAATCACTCAGAGTACATTTCGCTGGACGAGCTTGCTGCGTCTGAGCCAGAAGTGGTTGCCATCATGCCTTGCGGCTTTGACATTGACCGTTCTCTGCGCGAGATGAAATCGCTCACTTCAAGCCCTCACTGGAAGAGCCTTCCCGCTGTACGAAATGGGCGTGTCTATGTCACGGACGGGAATCAGTACTTTAATCGTCCTGGCCCGCGGGTCTTGGAATCAGCAGAGATTCTTTCAGAATGTCTGCACCCCGGTTGCTTTGATTTCGGGCATCGGGGAACGGGATGGATCCCTTGGAATTCAGACTAAACCCTATTCGATACGCATTCAGGTCTTGCCGAGATTGCGTCTGTAGTATCCTATAGGGTCCAATGGGGATTATGTAGGTGCCCAGCGAGCGGTGTGCGGTGCCGAATATATCTGCACACTTATTGCCACCCCCGTCCGCAAATAAAAGACTCTATCCCCAGTTGCTCCAGAGTAGCCGCCTTCGCTAATAAAGCCTGCCGAGCCCCTCCCTCATCAGGTACATAAACAACCTGGATATGGTTTGCCTTGTGCCGTGCCATAAGCTGCTGCCGAGATGTACCCTCCAATACCGCATGCATGATTGGCCATTGGTGAGTCGTAGACTGCCAGCGCCGTTCAGTTTCTTCATCCGGTAATGCAATCGCCTCCCCACGTCCAAGGTCCGCCTTTAGCCTGCCATCCTCCACGTAAATACGACTCCAGATGATCTGACCAGGCTTGCATACTCCCTTGACGGTCCCCCCACCCAAACGGAAATACATCGGCGGCTGCCGCTCACTCATTGTACCGCTGTAACCACCAACAAAATGAGCTGGAGGGGCCGCCCCGGAAATCTGAAATGTCCAGACAAACTTACCATCGTACCTCTCACCCCAGCGCACATCGTGTAACGTATTTTCCGAGGGATATCCGAGCGACTGCCACAGAACTGCAGTTATGTACCCATCTAGCCCAGCGCACTCGTCCACCTCATTGAAATGGACCAGAGCTCGACCGGCGTAGAGTTCTCGGCTTCTATCACGGCTCAAAACTGGTGGACGCTCTGTGCTGTTGAGCAACCCTTCTGCCAGATCTGATGCCGGAAGGAGGTCTTTCAACCCCTGCTGATACTGTATACCGATCGTATCACAACCAAAATCATCTGCAATCCGGAGCGCGGCGATATACATTTTGCATTGCTGTAAAACCTGGGCTTCCGTCAGCTCGGTAGCCTCATCCGTCCCGAATGCGAACGACATTCCCCGGTCCTGAACCCACGAAAGGCAGGACGCTGCTTCCTCGTCGGTCACTTGGAGAGTTTCGTAATAAAGCGAACTCTGACTTAAGCGCTCCTTGAACATCCCCACCTGATTTAACAAATGATCCGGGATGATCGCATTGTACATTCCCATACATCCCTCATCAAAGACCCCCATAATGGGCATACTTTCTTCGATTTGCCTAGCAATACGATTCCCAAGCACACGGGCATACCCTGGTAAACTCATTCGCGCAACAGGGATCACATGCGAATCATCCTGGACCACATTCTTTCCCGCCAGCCAGCGTGACAGACACCTGTTGAAATGTTCGTCCGCAAAATTCTCACTCCAAAGCGTAGTGTATGGTACACCGGCCTTGGCGAGCGATCCGTTCATGTTCAACATCCCCACCAGACCCGGCCACGTACCGCTCCAATTGGCAACCGTGAGAATTGGCCCCTTATGCCGCATCAATCCCGACAAGACATGATGAGAATACTGCCAGGCAGCAAACACGACCACTATCGGACTCTCTGGGTGGATCCCCTGAAACACTTCGCGTCCATACTTCTGGCTGTCAATGAACCCGTGCCCCTTATTTGCATCTACCGGATGCCCCCGCACAACATCATATCCGCTTGATCGAATGGCCTGGGCAACCGCAAGCTCAACTTTCTCCTGCTCCGGCCAACAAGTCTGGTTTGCCGAGAGGCGTAGATCCCCACTGGCAATGATCGTCACTTCGGGAGTATCCCGTCTCGCTAACTGCATTCTAACACTGTGTTTGTTCCTGATAAGACCTAATATAGTCATCAACGAACGTCTGATTGCCTCCCACAACCGCATCGTGCAACCGTAGGTAAGAGATTGCGTAACTAGTGAGGAAGCCATGCATAATTATCCATTCATTCCATGAATACACGCAATCTAGGAGACCGTGTCGGGGAACGGTTCGAAGAAATTAAGTTAGAAGGATCGCAGCTGGTAGACAAAGTAAAGGAACTTGCAAAAGAGGGCAAAACCAGCAAAATCTCCATCATCAAGGACGGGCGTACATTGGCAGATTTCCCCCTGTATCTCGGCTTGGGAGGATCTGTCGCAGCGGTCGCGCTTTCGCCGACCCTCGCTGCGATTGGAGCGATTGCCGCGCTCGTGACAGATGACATCACGGTACGCATTGAACGCAATCCCACAGAGGGTATTGAGCGGAGGCCTTCACAGAACAATGACGATCTGTCGTGAGTGTCTCCTTCGCCGTAGGATTTAAGGATATCCGTGCGGCAGCCGGTTTACTCCAAGGCGTAGCAAATAATACGCCGGTTCTCACTTCGCGTACACTGGACATGCGTGCAGACGCGCGTGTTTACTGCAAATGCGAAAGTTTTCAGCGTACCGGTGCATTCAAGTTTCGGGGGGCTTACAATGCGTTGACCCGGGTTCCAAAAGCAACCCGGGAAGTCTTAACCTATTCCTCGGGTAACCATGCTCAGGCGGTCGCACTTGCGGGATCACTCCTCGACATCCAGCCGACCATCATTATGCCCCGGGATGCTCCAGAAGTGAAGCGTGAAGCCACTGCAGCTTATGGAGCAAATATTATCCCCTATGATCGGAGCGAGGTTACACGCGAAGCGCTCGCACAGCAACTGGCCAAGGAACGCGGGCTACCGATCATTCCTCCATACGACCACCCACACATTATAGCTGGCCAAGGAACGGCAGCATTGGAATTGTTGCAGTCTCAACCGGATATTGAAGTACTTCTTGTACCCTGTGGCGGGGGTGGACTTTTATCTGGCACGACGTTAGCCGCCCATGCAGTTCGACCAAGTATTCGTGTCATCGGTGTGGAGCCGGCAATGGCAAATGATGCTGCCCTCAGTTTCAAGAGTGGTACGCTACACACTGTGCACAACCCGCAAACAATTGCAGACGGTGCACGCACACCGTCACTCGGAGCACTGACCTTTCAAATCATACACGCCCTTGCCCACGATATCGTTGTCGTTTCGGAAGATGCCATTGTTGAAGCCATGCAGTTTCTGTGGGAGCGCATGAAGCTTGTCGTTGAACCAACTGGAGCGCTGGGCGTGGCTGCACTCTTAAGTGGTGTGATCGCCGTGGACCGCAGAAATGTGGGAGTGATTATCAGCGGCGGTAACGTGGATTTCGGCCAAACACCTGCATGGTCAAGACGCACTTAATTTGGAAGGTATTTTCAAATAAAATTGCCCACCTGTGCGGAGTTAATGAAATAGTATTCTCTCTTCATTAATTCTGAATGAATAATCCCGTTTTCCAATGCCAAGAGCACGGTTTCCTTGCGGGACTCCCAAAACCCTCTCCGTTACTTTTACGGAGAGCAATACGGTGAGAGAAAGGTTGCGTAATCTCTGCGCATCTCTCCGGTGGCGGTGCGCAACTATCCTCAAAAGGTACCGTCAGCGGGGCTTTGTCGTCCTTTCCCTAACAGTAGATCCTATCTGTCCATTCCATCCGTATGCAGCTCTATACCTGCAAGATCGCCTAGTTGGGTCAGAAACCCTATCCCTTCTAAGGTGCGTGCGCTCCGGTCTGCATTACGTTTGGCAATTCGTCCGTGCTTGTTTCAACTAACATTGAAACAGCCCTCCCCTCGAAGTCTATACTTCAGAGGAATTGATTCCGACTAAAACTGTAATTAACACTGGATAAACGGGCACAACCTCTCACAACAAAGACATTAGCATTTTGAACCCTGACCACTCCAAGGACTGGCTCATGGCAATCGTCGCGCTGGCCTTCATTTTGCGCCGCACATTCACGTATACCGAGCTGCCGGTTACGAATATATTCCACGTTCAACAGGGGCAGCCATTTCTGCCTTCACCACAGGCCTATCCTGATTCCGGCGGTATCTCTGATAGAATACGGTGTTTAGCGGATTGCGGATTCAAACAGAGCCGCAACACTTCTTGAGACAAGTCAATTACGCCTGGTTCCAGGTTTTTTCCCAGAACAACTGTCGCTATACAGGCTGTCCAAGCGCGTGCTTGGCGCTATTTCTTGTATTTTACCGAGCAGCCGTAAGGTCGGGAGATCGCCACGGATACTTCATCGCCATTCATGGCCTCTTCCAAAGCTGCACGGACATAGTTGTTGGCCAACTTGGTCTTCTCATAGCTGGCGCGCGGCTGGTCGTCTATGCCGCCTTTGTAGATCAAGACACCCTCCTTGTCGATGACGTACATGTGAGGCGTGGTTTTCGCCCCGTACATCTTGCCGACATCACCTTCTGGATCCAGCAGAATGGCGGACTGCATGCCACCCATATTCTCATTTTGCGCGTTCATTTCGTCAGATTCGTAGTACCCCTGCGTGCCCGGAGCGGACGACACAATAGACAGCCATCTAACGCCTTTCTCGGTAAACTCCTTCTGAAGCGCCGGCATGTTGCCGGTTCGATAGTGACGCTCAACGTACGGGCAGCCGAAATTGAGCCACTCTAAAACGACAAATTCACCCTGCAAACTTTCCAGGTCGTACGACTCGCCGTCGGTCCCCGGAAGCGTGAATACAGGAGCTGGCTCGCCGATTTCGGCTTCGTCAGAAGAACTTTGCTGGTTGACACCTATGGAAACCAGCACGAGAAGCAGCACAATGAAATGTGCTGAGGCGTGAAACCCTTTCATGTGTCCGTTGAATTTGTTGTTTTAAGTGATTCAGCGCGATTAGGAAGCAAGGCTAACGCTTCCACGACAATGGACTCCGTAAGCACCTCAGGTAACAACACAGGGGGATCGTTGTTTCCACGGTAAAGCACATATAACGGCACGCCACTTCGTCCATGAGACTCCAACGCGCGTGTGATTTCGGCATTACGGCTAGTCCAGTCAGCCCGCATTAATACGACATCTTTTTGGGCGAAGGCGGATAATAGTGTGCTGCTGGAAAGTGTAGTTTTCTTGTTCACTTGGCAGGTCAGACACCATGCGGCGGTAAAATCCACAAACACAGGGCGTCCTTCGTGGCTGAGCTGCTGAACCTGTTCAGTCGAGTAGACGGACCAAAGACCATCTGAGGTCACGTCAGTTTGCGACATGCTTTGCTGCTGAGCACCCTGATAAGCGGACCATATCCCCATGCACACTATGACTAGTGCTATACCACGCGTAACGATCCGCACGGAAGAGGTCACTTGTACAGATGGCCAGCGCCCCACTATCCAGGCAGCTACTGCGAACAGCAGCAGCCCCAACAGCAATAGCCCGAGTCCGTTGACACCTGCCTGATTGCCGAACACCCACGCCAACCAAACGCTCGTCCCCAGCATTGGAAAAGCCAGCACATGCTTGAGCGTCTCCATCCACAGCCCCGGTCGCGGAAGTTTGTCAGATAGCACTGGAAACGTGGACAAAATCACATACGGCGCTGCCATGCCTAATCCAAGGGCGACAAAGATGGCCAAGGCCTGAGCAGTAGGAAGCACCACGGCCGCACCAAGAGCCGCACCCATGAACGGTGCGGTACATGGCGTTGCAACAAGCGTGGCCAATGCGCCATCCAGACAAGACCGCGTCAGCGAATGCGAGGTACCAGATCGGGTTAAGCCCGTGAAAGTGAAGCCCCGAATATCGAATACCCCGAACAGGTTGAGGCCAACGGCCAGAAACAAAAACGCCATGCCCGCTACAAAAAGCGGCGATTGAAGTTGAAAGCCCCAACCAATTTGGCTGCCGGCAGCGCGCAGTGCAAAAAGCACCCCAGCCAACACCAAAAATGAAACGACAACGCCCGTGGCGAACGCTACGCCGTGCCATACACGGTTTGCACTATCAAGTTTATTGTGCTGCGCAAGGCTCAGCAGCTTAATAGACAGCACTGGGAACACGCAGGGCATCAGATTTAATAGCAGACCCCCGATCAGCGCAAACAGGATTAGAATAGGCAGGGTGCTGCCGGTATTTTGATCAGCCTCGGTTCGCAGCGGTACATCAATATCAAGCGCCCTTGCAGTCTGTGCTGTGTCGAAATACTGCCCCTCGCTCGCAACCAAGACCCCTTGCAATCTGTCAGGCAACTCTGTTGCATATTCAGACTGCTGCAGCGCAAATACGAAAGCATCGCCATCCTTGCTCATAGGCTGATCCAACGCGTGCTCGAGCAGCATAAGCTGCGCGGGGAAGAAATATGCTCCCTGCAGGTCTGGTGCCGCATCTGTCGGAGGCGAGACCCGCAAAGCGAAGGAATTTGAATAATGACTGGCCTCGATAGTCCAGGCCGGGTCCTGGACAGGCAATTTGGCCCGTGCCGCCGCAACTTCCTCATAATATGGCCCGGGCGTAGGCACCGCTCCGTGCACTGGCAGCGATAGGGAAACAGTCTCTTGCGCAAAGAGACAAACGTCCCTGCAGATCAACCAGTCGGCTGTCGTGGAAAGCGTTACGGGGCTTTCAGATAGCTCGTTAGGCGGCGTGATCGCGACCAAAAAGGTTACGGCATTTGAGTACCCGTACGATCGCAGCGGCTCGGCATCAATTTTTTCTGGATACGGCCACTGGATTGGACCCGCACTAAATCCTGAAGGCAAATCCCATGTGAGTGTGATCGGCTCTCCTACATCCCCAGGATTGATCCAGTAGCTATGCCAATCCTCGTCCAACTTCACTGTCACTCCCACTGTAAACCGGGTACCCGGTGCGATCCATTCGAATTCACCTATTAAAGCGGCTTCGCTAAACGGACTGGGGTCGTCTGTCTGCCCAAACGTTGACGAGCTGCAGATGAGCATGCCGCAGACCACGGCCCAAACCAGCCTGAACTTCATGGTCATGGTAATGGAAAACACATTTCTGTGCTACAGTAATCACACATAATTGTTCTGCATGCCAATAGGGGTAATCAGTCAATCAATTTACTGTGCGCAACCGTTGCCAGAGGATCAACGCATTCTCTGGCCAGCTGTATCCCCTGCCTTCCACCCGGTGAATTCCCTTGTTGAGATGCTAGAATTTGATCAAATGAAAACGATCCTGAATCGGACTAGCCTTGGGAATTACTCAATAGATCGTAGCACTGCCGGTCCTCCGCATATCCGTTATGAAGGACTCCATCTCTGCAATTTCTTCACCCAGCGTGCGTCAAAACGCAAGCTAATCACTACTTAGATGGGGCTTTCCTTCCAACTCCAAGTGCTCAATACCTCTAAGCAACCGTAAGCAGTACGGTCATGCTGCAATGGTGTGATCGAAACGTAGCCATTTTCCAGTACATGTATGTCCGTATCTGCACCCTCATCCAAAATGTTCAGTGTTCCACGATACCAGTAATAGGCCCTGTTAGCTGGATCAATACGCTCAAGAAACCCCTCTTGCCACCTAGATCTAGCCTGGCGAGTTACTACGATCCCTTTGATTTCGTCCTCGGGGATCATTGGCACATTTACACTGAGAAGAACTCCCCTAGGCAGTTGACTTCTGAGTACTTTCTGCGCTATCATCCCAGCGTACTTGGCAGCCGGACGATAATCAGCATCTGGTTCCTTCGAATCCAGACTCACAGCGATTGAATCAATGCCATATATCGACGATTCGGTGGCCGCACTAATCGTGCCGGAATAAATAACATTGATCGCTGTGTTTGACCCCCGGTTAATCCCACTTACAACCAGGTCCGGTAGGCGATGAAGTAACTGATGTAATGCCAGTTTAATACAGTCACAAGGCGTGCCATCGATGGCTAGAGCTCGCACATTATCCAGATCCTCGCCGAAACTCCAGCTCTTGGCCCGGATCGGATCATCCAGCGTGATTGAGTGCGCCACTGCACTTTGCTCACCTGCCGGAGCTATGACTACAACATCTCCCAGTTGGACCAAAGCCCTCGTGAGCTCTCGAATCCCAGGAGACGTAATACCGTCATCGTTCGTAACGAGAATCAGTGGGCGTCGGCGAAATTGTCCGTCACTGCCTTTATCAGGATCCACCATTTACCCAGTAGCTCTCTTCGGCTGTTGGAAAATCACGGGTTCGTACGTCCCTAACATAATCCTTAACGGCCTTTGAAGTTAGTTCAGACAATTTGGCATAATGTCGTACAAACCGTGGATTAAAGTCAGTAGTCAGCCCTAACGCATCGTGAATCACCAATACCTGACCATCACATACGTTACCTGCACCTATACCAATCGTTGGAATAGTGAGTGATGCAGAGACCTCCGCAGACAGCGAGGTGGGAATCTTCTCGAGCACGATCGCAAAACAACCAACCCTCTCGAGTTCCAGGGCGTCTTTCCGCAACTGATCCGATTCTTCTTTGTCCTGGGCCCTCACCTTATAGGTGCCAAATTTATAGATACTCTGAGGAGTAAGACCTAAGTGGCCCATGACCGGGATACCGGCCTGTAGTATCCGCTCCGCCGCGGAGAGAACAGCTGTACCGCCCTCCAACTTGATCGCATGTGCTCCTGTCTCCTTCATAACACGAATGGAGGAGGCCAGGGCTTCCTTGCTGTTACCCTGATAGGTACCAAAAGGTAGATCTACAATCACGAGTGCCCGGGTCACGCCCCGAACTACGCACTGAGCATGATAGATCATTTGCTCCAGTGTTATTGGCAGGGTCGTTTCGTGTCCTGCAATAACATTGGAAGCGGAATCCCCTACTAGAATGGCATCTATGCCCGCACGATCCAGGATCCGGGCCATGGTGTAGTCATAGGCCGTCAGCATCGCAATCGGCGTACCGGCGGCCTTCATCTGCCGGAGCGTCTGCGTCGTGACTCGCCTTACACCTTCCATTAGCACCGGCGAACTGTGGCCCTATCCACTAGAAGCAGTCTGGTTCGTCACTCTAGTTCTCAGAATCTGACTGCATAGCGGCATCAACATCAATTCCAAGCTCACGCGCAACATCCAACGTGATGTCAACGATACGATCTTCGTTTGCATAAAGCAGAATAGGCTGTGCAGGTCCTGCCTGGGTGCGCAAAACCAAATCAAGCCCCCGCTCGGTTGCGACCGTCCTGATTGCCTCATCCACAAGCTCGTAAATCGGACTAAACAAGTCTATTTCGCGCTGCACAAGCTCCTGTTCTAGCTCCGATGCTTTTTCCTGGAGCTCTTGCTGAAGTGATACCAGCTCGTCCTCACGCCTTTGCCGAGCTTCATCTGATAGCAAACTCCGCTGTGTCTGATACCGCTCTAACTTGCCCGTATAGTCCTCCTGCATGCTAACAAGAATCCGCTGACCACTTTCCACTTCGGCTTGCAATTCCTCTTGTATCGTACGGGTTTGGGGCATATTGGATATTAGAACCTCGTGATCCGTGTATCCAATGCGCAATGGGGGCAGCTGTTGTGCTTGAGCAGCAGCTACAAAACCAAGTAATAATACAGCAGCGAGATAACCTGCGCTGCGTTTGAGCGAAAAGCGTCGCATGAGAATAATTAAATTGAAATATTTACCACAGACTATTGCCCGATGATACGTGTAATGTCAACGCCTAGCTCCTCAAGGACTATGTCCGTGATGTCGAGGCTCTCGTTGGCATATAGAAAAACAAAGTCACCGTTGCGATCAAATACATAGTCGTATCCCTCACCCTCGGCCACCTCCTGAATAACCGCCAATACTCTCTCCTGGATTGGACGCAGAATTTGTTCTTGCTGATGAAATAGCTGACCTTCTGGTCCAAAATACTGAATCCGCTTTCGTTCGAGCTCTTCCTCCGCAGCAATGATCTCGTTCTGTCTCTCCTGACGAGATTCCAATGTTAAGAGCAATTCACGCGCCTGAAACTCCTTGAAATTCTCGTCCAAGGCCCGCGCCATATCAGCAAGCTCCTGCTCCCACTGCTGGGCAAGTCGGTCCACGGACTGCTGCGCAGTGGCAAACTCTGGATAATTCTGGTAAATCCTGTCCGAATCAATATAGGCAATCTTGTGCTGTGCCAATACAGGGGGGCTCATCCAAATCAAGACCATCCCCAGGCCAAACAATTTTTTCATCCGAGTATGCTAGTTGAATCCTTGTCCGAGCGTAAACTGGAAAAACCATTTGTTGGAGCCATCATGCTCTGACTCCTGACCCCTGATAGGCGTGAACTGGTCAAAATTGTAACCGTATGCGATCTCAAGCATGCCCAGGATCGGCAGAAACAGACGTGCACCTACACCTGCTGAGCGATAAAACTGTCTCGGATTGTAGCTCTCTATCTGATCCCATGTATTTGCCGCATCCATGAAAAGGTATGGTGCAGCCGTTATCTGTGGGGTCTGGATCGCCAACACCCTGAGTTCCGAAGTGAACTTGTTCAACACGCGGCCACCAACAGCCTCACCATTCCTCCGGGGACCGAGTACTCGGGACGGATAACCACGCATGTAGATTATATCTTTCCCAAAATTATTCCGATACCCTTGCACATCAAACGGTGACCCACCGACGATGTAACGTTCAAAAAGGACATCCTCTCCCGTGACCGAGCCGATATAACCAAAGTCCGCCGAAAAACTCGTAGATACCTTCCGCAAAATAGGGATGTTCCAACTCGTGGAAAACCTCCACTTGTGATACTGTATAAAATCCGAAATCGGTAACGCCAACTCTGCGGAGAGTAGGAATGTGGATCCCGCTGTCGGGAAGATTGGATGATCTACCGAACTACGTGTGAGTGCCTGACGAATTGTAACCTGCTGGCTCTGACCAGACGGAAGCGCATAGGTATAATCCCTGTTGAAATAAAACTGATAACCTAGCGATGTGCTGGCACTGAACTTGTCATCCGGCCATTGAAGCCGCTGCTCATAAAAAACGCGCGCTGACGTATTCGTGAAGCCGGTATTGTCATTGGTTCCAATGTTTGAACCATAACCGTAGTAGCCATATCCGTAGTAGCCACCAAAGTTGCTGGTAAACCGGGAGTGCGATACCTGAAATCCTACCGGGGTTGGCCGCCCCCTCAGCCAAGGCTCCGTGAAGCCGAGTGAATAGCTCTGGTACTGTCGACCGCTGGTCTGCAGACTGACCGACAACTGCTGACCATCCCCCGAGGGTAAAGGCCGCCAGGCCCCGCCCTTGAAAATGTCCTGTGCGCTGAAATTGTTGAAACCGAAACGCAGCATCAGAATCACACCAAACCGCCCGTAGGTGCCGCTGAGCTCCAGTTGATCACTGCCGATCTCCTCGAGATTGTACGTAAGGTTAACCTCCTTTTCCTCCTGATCCAGGTCTATAGAGGGACCCGCACCGAGCTTTTCCTGATCAAAGTAATTCAATTGAGACAGCCGCCTGATCGTTTCCTGCACCATCTCCCGACTGTAGGTCTGACCGGGAATCGTGTAGAGCTCCCGGCGCACAACGTGCTCCTTGGTCTTTTCGTTGCCCGTGATTGAAATCTCCCCGAAGCTGAAAATTTCGCCCTCGTAAACGTCATAGTACAGGTCAAGAGAATCTCCCTCTATAACACGAACTTCCGGCTGCACGCGAAAAAGCATGTATCCCTGATTCATGTAGAGACTGGAAACATCACTACTTGACTTGTTACCATGCAGGTTCTGCTCTAATCGCTCCGAATTATAAACATCACCGGGTGTTAAACCCAGAGCCCCCGAAAGTACTTCATCGGGATAGACTGTATTACCGTCCCACTCAATACTGCGTATATGGTACTGGGGCCCCTCTTGTACCTCCAGAGATACCACCAGACCCGGCTTCTCACCCGAGGTGTCAAGCCAGACCAAGTCCCGGACTACCCGGGCATCATAGTATCCCTTAGAGTTGAAATGATTAACGACATTAACCTTGTCCTCTTCGTAGAGCATGCGATCGAAGCGTGCTTTACGCCAGAAGAAGATCCCTTTCCTTGCCTTTGTTTTTTTGAGCTTTCGGCGCACTGTTCGGTCGCTAATATTCTCATTGCCGTTAACCAGAACTTCTCTGATCCTGACCTTCTCACCTATATCAATGTCAAAATCCAGGTTCACTGTATTCTCGGGGCCGGGCGTTTCGTTCACCGTCACCTCGGCAAGCATATATCCCTTTTCTCCGAAATATTCCTTGATGATCTGCTTCGAACGTTCCAGATCAGCGGGACGAACACGAGTTCCTTTGAAAAGAGGCACCTCCTCTTCAAGCTTACGGCGATGCTTTTTTTTGATTCCTGAAAAGGTGAATTCTGCCAGTTGTGGTTCCTCCGTAAGCTGGATCAGCAGAAAAATGCCGGTTCCAGCCCTGCGCTCCTCAACAATTCGCACATCCGAAAACACCCGTAGCTTATAGATACTGCGGATGGCCTCTGAGATCGCAGGATCCCCGGGAAGCGTGATCTTCTGCCCCACAACCAATCCACTGCTCCTGAGAGCAAAGTTGCGCATGTTCTCGGTTTCCACGCCCTCAACCGAGATTCCCAAGATCTCAAATTCATCAGGACCTGCAAAAGAGCGATTGTCCCCCTGCAAGGATTCGGACTGGCCCTGCGCCACCGCTGTGCACACGCACAGGACAAGTATCAGCAGTGAGGCAGCAATGCGCATAGTGGTTTGATGCACTGTGGAGGAGAATGGCGTTGGGCGGTGCAATCTCATGGTACTGCTCTATTGAGCATGTTGTTTCGGGGAGCTGGTCCAAAAACGGACTTAAGCTAACCGTTATTGCAAAGCCTGTGCCGTGGTCAGGCTAGATACAGGATTTCTAGCCGAATAATTCTATTCTTCTCCGGCCTCAGTCTCTACAACCTCGCAGGTCTGCGGAGTCTCCACGACATCAGCTTCCCCTCTCGAGCTGAATGCACGGATAACATCGTTTGTGATCAGAAAAGCCATCAAAACCAACAGCAGGATCATGCCTGCCTGCTGCAAGAACATTCGCACCTTGATCGAGGGTTCCTTGCGAGCGATCAGTTCATAAAACAGAAAAACCAAATGCCCCCCATCCAGTACCGGGATCGGTAAAATATTAACAATTGCCAGCGTTATAGATAGGACTGCCACAATATGCCAGAAGGGACGGGGACCGCTGCTTGCAGCCTGTCCTATCACATTGGCAACCATAACCGGCCCACCCAGGTTCTCCCGGACGCTCTCCTTGCCTGCAACTATTCGCCATAAACTTGCAGTAATTGTTCGCGTGTTGTCCCACACATCAGACACTCCAATTCTCGCTGAATGCACGGGCCCGAATTCGACCTGCGTTTGCCCCAATCCAATCCCGATTACATAATCACAATTGACAGTATTCATCACTGGTGTCACTTCAGCTTGATGTTCCACAGAAATCTGCCCATCGTCGCGCACCCATGTGATTTCAAGTGACTCTCCGCCCGCATTGCGGATATGATCGGTGAGTTCCGGCCAATAACGGATTGGACTCCCGTTAATCGCCGTTATTTGATCTCCAACCTGCAGGCCCGCAGCTTCGGCCGGCATACCCGCCGCAACAGTTCCGAGAGCGCTAGGCCAGGTATATATCCCAAGACCATAGATTCCTCCCGCTTGCAGTTCCTGGACCCGGGTCATGATGTTTCCCGGGCCATCAAGAGTAATGCGTTGTCCTTCGCGTTCTACTTCAAACGTGAGATCATCCACTAGGAGCGCCGAAAGTGGAATTAATTCTCCGCCCGGGACATACTCATGCCCCCCTATTGCCAAAAGCCGATCTCCAGTTTGAATGCCAATGTCCAGCGCTGCAACTGAGCTGTCCATTACGAACACCGAGCCATCCTCGGTATGGGCCACACGGCTGGCACCAAAACTCCATGTCAGGGCAAAAAAGATTACCCCCGCAAGGACCATATTCATGATCACGCCCGCACTGATCACAATCATGCGCTGCCATAACGGCTTGGACCTGAATTCGTCCGGCTGCGGCGCTGTGTCCTTGAAATCCGTGTCCATACTCTCGTCAATCATGCCGGCAATCTTGACATAACCTCCAAGTGGCGTTAAGCCGAGGACATATTCAGTTTCACCAAAGCGCTTTTTTAGGATGTTGGGCGGGAATCCGATGGAAAACCGGTCGACCCGCATACCAAATGCACGCGCTGCCCAGAAATGTCCCAACTCGTGCACAAACACGAGAATCATCAGGGCCGGAATGAACGTCAGGAGGATCCAGAGTATACTCACGGGGAAATACTACCTAATATGTTGTTTGGCGTACGGTATACTTCACAGAGCAAGGGTGTTCCTTTTGGATGCCTCAAACACATAATGTCGTGCAGACTGATCAACTTGTAGAATCTCTTCATACGTATTACACGAGGAACCCGAAAGCTTGCCAAGTGCCCCCTCCACCATCCGTGGTATGCCCATAAAGCCTAATCGCTCTTTAAGAAAAAGGTCGACTGCGGCCTCGTTGGCTGCATTCAGTATGGCCGGAGCGCTCCCACCGGCAGCCAGTGCCTCTCGTGCCAAACGCAAACATGGAAATTTATCCAGGTCGGGCGGAGTAAATGTCAGGGATTGTGGGCGCGCCCAATCTACACGCCCCTCCGGGAGTGGCCATCGATCTGGATAACTGAGTGCATACTGAATAGGTAGTCGCATGTCTGGCAGGCTGAGTTGCGCTTTGAGCGATCCATCCTCAAACAACACCATTGCGTGCACAATCGATTGCGGATGCACGACCATCTCAATCTGATCCTCGCGAAGTCCAAACAGCCAGTAGGCTTCAATCACCTCCAAGCCCTTATTCATCATGGTGGCAGAATCAATCGTCACCTTGGCACCCATGCTCCAGTTGGGGTGCTTGAGTGCCTGCTGAGGCGTAACACTGTCGAGTGCTGTACGATCAATTTTGCGGAACGGCCCCCCGGACGCCGTAAGTATGACCTTCTCTACATAGCGTGTACTATCCTCTAAGCACTGAAACACTCCTGCATGCTCACTGTCGACCGGTATAATTCTGGCCTTGTGCAACCTGGCTGTCCGCATTGCAAGATCGCCGGCGGCTACCAATGTCTCTTTGTTCGCCAAAGCCAATACCTTTCCAGCTTCCAGAGCAGCCATGACAGATTTGAGTCCTGCAATTCCCGAAGCAGCACCAAGTACTATATCCGCCTCTGGAAGCGTTGCACAGGCACATACCCCCTCACCGCCCTCAAGTACACGAATATCGGTACCCTCAAGTCCACTCCGAAGTGCCTGCGTATACGATCTGTCCGCTATGGCAACTACATCTGGATCAAACATGCGTGCCTGTTTGATTAGCAGATTTACATTCCGGTTGGCGGCAAGAGCTACCACACGTAACTTATCCGTATGTTTTTGAACAATATCCAAGCACTGCGTACCTATGGATCCTGTTGCTCCTACAATGCTTATACTGCGCTTGTCTGTATTCATTTCTGGTTAGTCCATCCATGTGGATGATCAATCAGAATATAACGTAGTATTCTCTGAATCTGTATGATCTCAGTAACCCGAATGCGATTCCTTCCTGTTTGCTGCCTGTGCGTGTTTGTATTTGTCGATCTGGCACTGGCACAACCGCAACGTGTTGACCGAACACCCCCTCCTTCAGAGGAAGAGCAACTTGACGGACATGCTGCATCCCGTTATCAACTTGCCCTCGGGTACCTGCGGGGCATGCAGTTTGAACGCGCCATTGCCATCCTGCGTGATTTGTACGCTGAACAACCCGAACGTAAGATTTTCTTCGATAAGCTCAAAGAAGCTTATGTCGATGTTAAACGATATGACGATGCAGTGGCACTTCTAGACGACGCGCTCGCACGCAGCCGTGCGGCGCAGCCGGAACTTGAAGCTGAACGCGCACAACTCTTTTACCTTGGTGGAGATGAACCTGCGGCAATGGAGGCTTGGACTGCACTCCTGCAATCCGCACCTGACACCGAGGCAGTCTATCGCGTCGTCTATGCCAGTATGATTCAAATACGCCTCCTAATTCAAGCGATTGACGTATTAAAGCAGGGCAGAAAGGCTATTGACAATGTGAACATATTTCAGGCAGAGCTTGCATACCTATACAGTCTTACCGGACAACATGAACTCGCTACACAGGAGTACCTGGACCTTCTGTCTACGAACGAGCGACAGCTAAATTACGTACGCAGTCGACTCGGAAGGGATCTGGAGCAGGATGGCGCCCTTGAAGATGCCATTCGCATTACGGAAGCGCGTGTCGTATCTGAACCCGATCTACGTCAGCTACGAGACCTCTTGGCGTGGCTCTACGAGCAGGCGGGGAGTTTCGAGCTAGCTTTTGAGGAAATTATTGCACTTGAAGAAGACGCCGATGCCAGTGGACAGGGAGTCTACCAGTTTGCCCTGCGTGCAGCAGAGGCTGGTGCCTTTGAGGTTGCCGGCCGGGCATTCCAGTCTGTAATCGAGACATATCCCGAAGTAAACATATCTATTGAGGCACGCCTAGGTATGGCTGACATGTATCGTCTAAGGGCTGAAATTAATAATAACCTCGAGCAGTACCAGCATGCACTTGAAGCTTATGAGACATTCCTGACGGACTTTCCCGAACATCCACAGACCCCCGTTGTAATCGCACGAATCGGTGCCTTGCACCAGGATGTTTTTAGAGACCAGGAGGCCGCCGAACGCACTTTGTCCTATTTGGCCACACGATACACGAATTCCGCCATTGGCCATCAGGCCCGATTTGATTTAGGGCGCTTGGCTGTGACGAAGGGCAACCTGAACGAAGCTGGTGCCATCTTTGCGCGTCTGGCCGAACAGACGGACGGCGAACTCGCGGCAAAAGCGCGATTTGAAGAGGCCATGACGCATTTTTACGCTGGGAATTTTGCCGAGACAGAATCTATCCTGAGTAGCCTTAGAGAAAACACAGACAAAGAGACCGCCAACGATGCCATCGAACTGCGCGTACTGCTCATGGAAGACCCCGGCACCGACTCCACAAATAGTGCTCTCACAAGGTACGCACAGGCCCTGCTACTCTTCCGACAACGCAAAGCAGATGCAACCGCCCGTGTCGCCAAGGATTTACTGGCACAATGGGGACAACATCCAATTGCAGATGATGTCCGGTTTCTGCGCGCCCGGGCCCTCCTGCTTGATGGCCGCCCAGATGAAGCCATGATGGCGTTCGGAGAACTCCCGCTTATACATCCAGAAAGTCCGCTACTGGACCATAGTCTTTTTTACTATGCTGAAATTCTTGAAACCTTTCAAGGAGATGCTGCAGGTGCACTGCAAGCATACACCGATCTGCTCACACAATACCCGGGTTCACTCCTGGTCAACAAGGCACGTGAGCGCATTCGGGCGCTTCGCTCGGCAGGTGTATAGTGTTGCGGCATTGCTGCTGTTACTTATTTGTCCTGCCGGTGCACAGGATGTTCTCATACCTATGGATGACGGCCAGTCAGATCACCTGAAAGCCTATGGTGCAATATACTGGGCGCTCCAGCGCGGCGAACCCGTCGACTGGCTGTTGAACTTTCGCGGTGGTTCTTTTCTGACTGCAGATTTCCCCGGACTGCGTAACGAGCTTGCGCTTCGCGGGATTGTACACGAAAGCCTTTCCGGGACTGCAACAGCCCGACTTGTTGCCGAAGTGGAAAGCGACCGGGCAAACACTGGCCTCGTGAGACTGGAAACACCCCCACGCATTGCAGTATATGCCCCGCAACAAACCCTGCCCTGGGATGACGCTGTACTCCTCGCGCTCGAATATGCCGAGGTACCATATGATATGGTTTACGATGACGACGTCCTTGGCGGTGCACTGTCTGCTTACGATTGGTTGCATCTTCACCACGAAGATTTTACCGGACAGTACGGCAAGTTCTATCAATATCGGAATATGCCCTGGTACATCGAACAGCAGCGCGATGCCGAATTAGCCGCTCATCGCCATGGACACCGAAAGGTGAGTCACCTGAAGCTATCGGTTGCGCAAACCATCAAACAGTACGTTTCCGAGGGCGGTTTTTTGTTCGCCATGTGCTCCGGTACTGATACCTATGATATTGCCTTGGCTGCACACTCAACCGATATCGTTCCATCTGAGTACGACGGGGATCCCATTAACCCCGATGCAATCGGGGAGCTGGATTATTCGGCCGCCCTCGCATTTGAGGGCTTCCGTCCAAGTTTCAACGCTGCTGAATATGAACATTCCGATATTGATGCTGGGCCACCTCCGCAGCAGTTCCAGAATCCGTTACTGGACTATTTTACATTGTTTGAGTTTAGCGCCAAATGGGATCCGGTACCCTCAATGTTAACACAGAACCATGTCGGAACAGTGAAAGGGTTCGTCGGACAAACTACCGCGTTCAAAAAGCATCTCATTAAACCGAATGTGGTCGTGCTCGCCGAAGTACCGCAGCGCAATGAGGTCAAATACCTGCATGGATCCTACGGTCAGGGTACCTTCACCTACTATGCCGGCCACGATCCCGAGGACTATCAACACTATGTGGGAGATCCTCCAACTGATCTGAGCCTGCATCAAAACTCGCCTGGCTATCGTCTTATCCTGAATAATATCCTATTCCCGGCAGCCCGCAAGAAAAAACAGAAGACCTGACGGTCATGTCCCCCCCACAAACCCCACGTGCATCGCGCTGTGTGATGTCCGAAATCGTTCTGCCAAACGATACCAATGCCCATGGCACCATGTTTGGCGGACGGCTGCTTTCGCTGATGGACAAGTGTGCCGCTATCTGCGCGATGCGTCATGCGGGGCTGGTATGCGTAACCGTGGCGATCGACTCAGTGGAGTTTAGTTCTCCGCTCTTTCTGGGCGAGGTCGTGATTATTGAGGGCTGGGTGAACCGGACGTTCAACACGTCCCTTGAGGTTGAAATTTCTGTAGAGTCCGAAAACCTGGATCGAAAGGATCGGCGCGAATGCAATCATGCATACTTTACTTTCGTAGCACTCGACGATGAAGGCCGCCCAACCGCAGTGCCACCAATATATCCAGAAACAAAACTTGAGAAAGAACGCTACGAAAAAGCAGCCATGCGTCGCGAACTTCGCCTGCACCTGAAGGGACGCATTACCCTTGCAAACACCGTGTACCTGAAGGACGATCTTATTGCAACGATTTCGGGAAAAGATCTCTAGCCAAAACACGAACGCCTAATTGATGGCCAACGAGCGCATCTTGATTACTGGAGCCAACGGATTGCTGGGCCAAGAACTTGTTCAAAAACTCGGAGAGCGAGATTCCTATAAGTTGTTAGCCACCGGCCGGGAAGCTGCACCCCGAACCCAGGATACGCCGCCGTACGACTACGAAAAACTTGATGTATGCCAGGCAGATGATATTCAGAGAATATTTGCTGACTTCTCGCCAGAGTACGTGATCAATTGTGCAGCAATGACCGCAGTCGATGCTAGCGAAACCAACCGTGACGAGTGTTGGCGTGTGAACGCACAAGCGGTTGAACATCTTGCAAAGGCGTGCCACAGTCGAGGCACACATCTGATTCAGCTATCTACAGATTTTGTATTTAACGGCAAGAATGGACCATATCGCGAAAATGACCGCCCCGAACCGCTGAATTTTTATGGCAAAACAAAGCTTGCGGGTGAAAATGCAGCGCGTACAGCAGGGGTCGGCAAGTGGACTGTCGTGCGAACGAACGTGGTCTATGGTGCGGCGGTGGGACTCCCGCGAATGGATTTTGTTGAATGGGTCTGTAATAACCTCCAGAATAACAAGATGATCGGAGCGTATACCGATCAATGGCGTACGCCCTCATACGCCCACGATCTTGCTCTAGGGATTCTTCGCATCATACACTTTCAGAAGAATGGCGTGTATAACCTGTCCGGCCGTGAGCTTATGAATATGTACGACTTTGCCCTTTCCATTGCGCAGGCCTTCAATCTCGATCCAAAATTCATTAAGCCGGTTGTGCAGAACTCAGAAAGCCAACCCGCGCGGCGCCCCAAACACACCGGTCTCATTACCCTGAAGGCAGAGACCGAACTCGACTATCGTCCCCTGCCCATTAAGGCAGCCCTAGCGCACCTGCGGCTTCGCAAGAAGTCTGCCAGGACTGGACATCCTCCGGTAGATGCTTGGTGTTGAATTTATTCAAGCAAACCCCCGGGAAGTTTGCCAAGCACTTGCCCGACGCGGAATCCCGGCAGGCATGGATCTCGTTGACCGTGTTCTAGACCAGGATCGTGTTCGTCGCGAGGCCCTGACATACCTCCAGGCCAAGCAACAGGAGGCAAACGCAGAGAGTCGGAATATCGGCATCCTGATGCGTGAGGGAAAACACGAAGCGGCAAAAGCTCTGATTGCGCGCCAATCAAGCCTTAAAACAGAGATCAGAGAGCTTGGAGAGACTGCCGCAAACGCGGAACAAACCCTCTCTGAACTACTGCTCACGATCCCCAACGTCCCGCATGAAAGTGTTCCTGACGGACTGAGTGAAGCAAATAATGTAGCAGTCTACCAACATGGTGAAATCCCCTCATTTGGGTTTGATCCATTGCCACACTGGGAGATCGCCAGACGACACGGATTAATTGACTTTGAACGTGGTGCTAAAGTAGCAGGCGCGGGATTCCCATTCTATATGGATGCTGGTGCAAAACTGCACAGAGCCCTCATCAATTTTTTCCTTGACACGGCTACACGCCAGTACAGGGAGGTTCGTCCACCACTGCTCGTGAACGAGGCCAGCGCACGCGGCACCGGACAACTACCCGACAAGGAAGGACAAATGTATCATGTGTCACTGGATGGACTCTATCCCGTACCCACGGCCGAAGTACCGCTCACGAACTATTTTCGGGACGAGATTCTTTCCGAATCCGACTTACCTGTAAAGCTCTGTGCGTATACCCCCTGTTGGAGACGTGAAGCGGGCTCCTATGGTGCGCACGTACGTGGACTCAACCGGTTGCACCAGTTCGACAAAGTGGAGATCGTGCAGCTTACGCACCCGGAACAGAGTTATGAAGTTCTGGAAACCATGCGCAGTGATGCAGAAGCGCTACTGAAAGCTTTGAACCTGCCCTATCGACGCCTGTTAATGTGTGCCGGTGAGTTGGGCTTTAACCAAGCCAAACAGTATGATCTGGAGGTATGGAGCGCCGGGCAGGAGCGTTGGCTGGAAGTATCCTCTATTTCAAACTTCACCGATTATCAGGCACGCCGGATGAATATCCGGTTTCGTCCAAAGCGTGGCGGCAAGCTGCAACTCTTACACACGCTTAACGGCAGTGCTCTCGCACTGCCCCGAGTTGTTGCAGCTTTGCTGGAGCATAACCAAACCGAAAACTGTTCGTATGAACTGCCCGAAGTCCTGATCCCTTACCTCAGCTAAATTAAATCGTACTGTGAGGAAGTTAACCGCAATGCCTCTCCCCCGGTACACCCTCTCGGTTGTTGCAAAAGTCATACTCCTGTTCACTTTCGGCCTCTCTGCCGCCTGTGCGTATAGTCAGGAGCTTGCCGCTTTGGATGGATTCATCACTGACGCCTCTAACGGAGAAACGCTGATCTCCGCAAACGTAATCCTGGAGGGTACCTTTCGAGGAGCGACAACTAACTTGTCAGGGTACTACGCTATTTCGGGGATTGAACCTGGAACGTACACCGTTCGATACTCCTACATCGGATTTGGTACGGTCACACGCGAAGTGGTCCTTGCTGCAGGAGAATCGGTCAGGCTTGACATAGAGTTGGCAACCACCGAAGAATTACTGGAGACCCTCGAGGTGTCGGCTGACCGTATTACAGAAGGAGAACAGCGCTCAATCGGAGTAAGCCAAATCGGTGTAGCCACCATCCAGCAACTGCCACAGGTATTTGAACCCGATGTATTTCGATCTCTTCAGCTGCTGCCCGGTGTAGCACAGTCCTCCGATTATTCAAGCGGCCTCTACATCCGCGGGGGCGATCCTGCGCAAACACTCATTCTTCTAGATCGCACAAAAATATACAATCCGAGTCATGTTTTTGGATTTTTCTCGACGTTCAATACGGACGCGATCAAGGATGTACGACTCTACAAGGGAGGCTTTCCTGCCAACTATGGCGGTGTTCTGGGATCGGTACTGGACATCCAAAACAAGGATGGTAACCGACGCGAAACACACGGAAAGCTCAGTATTGGTCTGCTGGCCTCCAGAGCCTTTGCCGAAGGGCCGTATTCCCGCGGCTCCTGGATGGTTGCGGTGAGACGATCAACCCTTGAGCCTATACTTGGCGCGCTGCAAAGTATTGACGCTGTTCCCCGCGCATTCTATTTCTACGATTTCAATGGGAAAATTAACCTTGATGCTTCACGGAACGACAAGCTTTCCCTCTCATTCTACACGGGTTCAGATTACCTCCGTTCTGCCTTCACCGAAGGTATAGAGATCAAACTGCGCTACGGTAACCGTACGGTTGCCGGAAGCTGGGTTCACCTGTGGTCCAATCAGTTTTTCTCCAATGTTACATTGACGACCTCTTGGTACGAGTCCATGCCGCGTGCAACTTTTAGCGGCACCAACTTTAAGCAGATTAACCGCGTGATCGAAACCTCAATCCGGGCAGATTTTGAATACTATCCAGGACCGAAACATGATCTGTCCGGTGGAATATGGACTGGTGTATTCAATGCGCCGCTAACGAATTTTTTTGATGACCGCGAAGTATTCCACACACGGAACAGGGTTGAACACGCGTCCTTCTATTTACAGGACACCTATCATCCAACGGAGAGCTGGTCCATCTCGGCCGGCCTGAGAGGTACGTACTACGGCTATGGAAATCATTTTACGTTAGCGCCCCGGTTTTCACTTGAACGGCAACTGGGGTCGGACGTACGGCTTCAGGCAAGCGCCGGAAGGTATTACCAATTCCTAACCCTCATTACCAATGAGGTGTTCTCCGGATTTGACTTTTGGCTGACGAGTGGTGAAGGGGTTAAACCGGCATACGGCGACCAATTCATTCTCGGCTTGAAGACCAACCTGTCAAGCGGAATCACACTAGATACGGAAGCCTACTACAGGACCATGCGACAGCTTTTTGTGCTTGATCCGTTCAGCACCGGTTTGGCAGGCCTGGAATATTCAGAATTGTTTGCCTTTGGCGAAGGGATGGCACGCGGTGCAGAAATACAGCTGTCACGCCAGGAGGGCCGGATCAACGGATTTATCGCCTATACCCTGGCTCACACGAACCGGGCTTATCCACGGCTTAATCAGGATCTGTTCGGAGAGTCCCGAGTGTTTGTTCCGCGTAACGACCGACTTCATGACCTGAACGTGGTAGGCCAATGGCGAATCTCTCGACGCTGGGAATTGGGAGCTGTATTCACGTACGCTACAGGACAGGCTTACACACGTCCGGAAGCTTCCTACACGATCCATGACCTTGATTTTGTGAATGGCCTCAACCAAACTGACCTGCTGGTATCCCCTGGCCTTAATCAGTCCAGATTACCGGCCTATCATCGCCTTGATCTGGGAGTCACCTGGACTGGCTCATTGAAGCGCTTTGCGGACTACACGCTGCAAATACAGGCTATCAACGTCTATGCACGGAGCAATACCTGGTTCATCTTTAACGAGATTGAAGATGACGGTACGCTCTCCAGATCAACCATTCCGCAAATACCGTTCCCCCTTCCCAACTTATCCTTCACACTTGATTTCTGATGTGCAGACAGATTCTCTTTGCCGGGCTACTGCTGTTTCTGGCTGCCTGTGATTCCGCCGATTTCAGTGTACTAGACTATGAAACCGTGGTTGAGCTCACACTCATCGCAAACGAGCCAGTCCCCCCGGCGCGTGTGAGCAGGATTGTACCGGAAGACCAGTCAAGTGATTTCGCGGAACGTGCCATTACGAATGCAGAGGTCGTGCTCAGTACAGGCTCAACGAGTATGTTGCTGGAAGCATCCACTGAAAAACCGGGAGTTTACGAGTATCTCGGCAAACATATCATACAACCCGGTGCGAGCTATGATTTGAAGGTAACTGTACCCGGAGTAGCGACTACGATTACAGGAACTACTAATGTGCCCACTGCTGTTGAAATCCTAAGCGCTTCGCCCGAGGCAGGAACGTATCTGTCGGATGAACAGCTGACCCTCATCGTGACGCCCGGCCGTAGTGGTGATCAAACCCAGAGCAGCTTCACACTGGTTACGGAAGCTTTTGATTTACGGGAGGATAATCTGGTGCCGAGCGCTGCTGGATTTCTAGAGAACGATTCCGATCTCACTCTGGACGACTTCAGGATCAGTGCGTCTCCGATCATTACAGAGGGCAATTTTTTTAAGTTTCCTGACGGTACGATCAGGTTAGTCTATCCTTGGATCGGAGTCAGCTTCTACGGCCGTAACGTGATCTACGTGAATTCGCTGGATCGTAATCTGTCTGATTTTATCAGGGCTGCCGAGTTACAACAGGGAGGGGAGGGCACTTTTGGTCCCGGAGTTATTCCCAATGCCACCCCGATCCTGTATGGCGCACATGGCCTGTTCGGAAGCCTCGCCAGGGACAAGACGCAGTTCACCGTTTATCCTCCAGACGAGTAGCGGTTACACGCCGTGCATGGTTTCCCGGATAAGCATATCCACCACTGCCTTGATAGCCTGTTCCGCTGTGGCTCCCTTCTGTATTGCTTCCTTGTAGGCTCTACGCTGCCAGTGTGCACTGGTCCCCCGTTTCAGGATCGTGCGCGCATGCTCGATCTCTTCTATGCAGCCAAGGGTTTCCGCATCCGGCATGACTGACTCCAATAACTCTTCAAGCAGCTCTTCATACGGGATCGTCAGCCCCCTCCCAAAATCAATCAGTGCTCCATCAATCCCGTAACGCTGGGCACGCCAGCGGTTTTCGTATAACAGCATGTTAGCATAGCTGCGCCAACGCTGGTTTTCTCGGCGCAGGCGCCACAGCATGTGCAGCCAGCACTGATACAACGCTGCGATGCAGATCGCATCCTCTACTCTTGTACAGATGTCGGTTACCCGCATCTCCAGCGTAGGGAACCGGTGGCTAGGTCGAATATCCCACCAGATCTTCGTGCTGTCCTCTATCACACCTGCATGAACCAATACATCCACATGCCGCTCAAATTCCGCGTAGCTCTCGAAGTATTCTGGCAGTCCTGTGCGTGGAATTTCGTTCCAGACCGCAATACGGTATGACATAAGTCCCGTATCCTGGCCTTCCCAATAGGGCGACGACGAGCTCAATGCCAATAAATGCGGTAGTACATAAGTAGTCTGGTTCATCAGGTCAATCCGTAGATTGTCATCCTCAATACCCGCATGTATGTGCATTCCGCAGATGACCATTCTTTGAGCGATAACCTGCATGTTCTGCGCCAAGATTTCATAGCGATCCCGAGGGGTATGACGCTGGGTGACATAGGAGGCATTCGGATGCGAAGATGCGGCAATAATTGCTAGTCCGTATGGCTCCACCACATCATATACAGTTCTGCGTAATCGAATCAGTTCTTCCTGTGCCTCCTGCACATTTGCACAAACATGCGTTCCAACCTCTATCTGAGATTGGAAGAATTCTTGCGAGACCTGCCCACCGAGTGCCTCCTGCGCATCTTGCAGCATTGTGGGCGGCACTTCGCGAATAAGTTTCCCGGTATCTTCCTCCACGATGAGGTACTCCTCCTCGACACCCAAACTGAGTTTGGGCTCCTTAAGAATTTCACTGGCAACAGACATGAGCTTATAATCTTCGAGGTCCTGTCAACAACCTCCAGTTGAACAATTATGGGAACTTACAGACTGGTTATACACAAAGCAAGTGTCTATGCTCAATCAGGTTCTGACAGACACTCATTCGGCAAACTTATGGTGAGGCCTTTGCCAGGCAGGAACTCGAAGAATGTCGTTGGACGGGTTTTTGCTTGACACTAAAAACACGTTGTCAAAAACCACTTTTTCTTGGCGCATCATTCTCTTCCTATCTGTATAGATCAGTCGCTCATTTCTTCTTGAATGGCACAAACACTTGTGAATTGTGACTAGTAGGATTGTTTTCGCTCACATGCCAGGAACCACAAACAAGCCGAAAGGCACAAACATATGCGAATCATGATTAGGAGATTTATCCCCATTTTTGTTTTAACCATCTTGGCTAGCTTTATTTCCTCAACTGTCACGGTAACTACAAGTGCTCAAACAGCACGTCCTCCTGTAACTGTTTCTATCCAGGCAGGGCTGAGTTTAGCAACGGTCAGCCCAGAGGAAGGATCTGACTTAGTCGGCGCTGATTATGACTTTCAAAATGGCTTCAATGTACGAGCATCCGTTTTTTTGCCATTCTCGAGGCTTCTAGGCACGCAGTTAGGTATTGGCTGGGTCCAGAAAGGATCTTCTATCACTTTTTCAATTCCCCAGTTCGACACCTTAACGGGCAGACGGACCGAGGACCTTTCATTGGACATGACATTAAGGAGTGAATACCTTCAGTTTCCTCTTCTGCTATCACTTAAACCAACATCAGTATTTAACATTCTTGTCGGCCCCGTGGTCTCGTTTCCTCTTAGTTGCGGCGCTGAATCATTGGGTGAGTCGATTGATTGTGATGAGAATGACTTCCTTGAATTAAATACCGACATATCCATCATGGCTGGGGCAGGCGTGAGCATACCTCTATCTAGTTCTTTCTCGCTGTCGCTGGATGCTGTGTATGACTTGGGCATGACTGAGATTGCAGAAGATTCCGATTCTAAAAACCGGGGTTTCATGTTTACAGCTGGTATCCGGTTACCGCTAAATCGATAATCATGGCAGACGAGTAAGTTCTGTACAAACCCAGTCCTGTACAATTGTCAGTGCATGACCTTCTTAGATACGAACGTGATGATAGAGCCTTGGATGCGGTACAATCAGCAGGCTCTCGCAGTCCACAAATTACAACCTGGCAACTTTCGGGCGGGGATTGTTGCCTGCGACTCGTCACTGAGGACAACAGGTTTTCACGCCTCTTGGTAGAAGGATCCTGACCCGAATGGAATCATTTTCCTACGGGATCTGCCTGTTCGCTCTCGCCACGTACAACAGCTTGATTGTAGTGCTGTCCGTTCTCAACAGGCAAGCCCCACAATGGACCAAGCGCCGTTGAAGTATCACCGGTCGTCCTCCTATATTACAACCAAACAGATGAAAATTGGTGTCCGTTTTTTCGAGCGGTGTAGACCTTCAACAGGATCATTATGCCCATCGCGTTGCGTAGCATATACGGCATAACTTAACCTGAACGAGCCTATAGGTTCATCGGACCTCTGGATATGAAAAACGGATCAACTAGGCGAAATCCCGCCAGAACCCTACTGAAGGGCCCCACAGAATTACATCAAATCAAACAACCCCTATTTCCCGTGCAAACGCTAACTTAGAAATCACCTGGCCAGCATTCCTTCTTGCACGCATGGAGTCTAACTTTACTGAACGCTTACGCAATGCCCAGTCTGCCTGCGATAGTATGGTTTGCGTAGGATTGGACCCGGATATAGCCAAGCTCCCCAAAACTCTGCGCCAAAAATACGCTAAGCCCGAAACCGCTATCCTGGCTTTTAACAGCGCAATCATACAGGCTACGGCTCCATTTGCATGTGCTTTTAAACTCAATTCGGCCTTCTACGAAAACCTGGGATGCCGTGGATTTAGCACGCTGGCTGCAACCATTGATCTGATTCCGAATCATGCACTTTGCATCGTGGATGCTAAACGTGGTGATATCGGCAATACGGCCCGCAACTATGCTTCCAGCATCTTTAATTTGCTGGGGGCTGATGGCTGCACGGTTGCACCTTACATGGGTTTTGATGCGGTACAACCATTCCTTGAATATCGCGGCCGAGCAACCTTTGTTCTAGTGCGAACATCCAACCCAAGCAGCGATGAATTGCAATCGCTGATCGTGAATGGGAAACCACTATACGAACATGTCGCCAGTCAAGCTGCCGCATGGGGGGAAAAGTCATCTGGATCTATTGGATTCGTAGTGGGGGCAACTAAGCCTCATGAACTTCAACAGTTGCGTGATCAGCATCCTACCATCCCCTTCCTGATCCCAGGCGTAGGTGCACAGGGCGGGTCAGTAAAAGCAGCTGCGCGTGCAGCAACCTCGAGCGGTCTGGTTCTCGTAAACAGCAGCCGCAGCATCCTGTACGCCTCGCCAAACAAAGATTTTGACCAGATGGCCGCCAAGGCCACACGCAAACTGCGTGACGCACTTAACCAAACGAACCGTTGAAAATGCTGATCCGGATTGTGCGCCTCACATTGCAACCCGATACCGTCCATTCCTTTTACCGTGTCTTTGCCGTAACCGCTCCAAAAATTCGACAGACACAGGGTTGTAGAAAACTTGAACTCTGGGTGGACGCAGAATTCTCAAACGTAATCACAACGTACAGCGAATGGGATTCTGAATCCCATCTGAATGTCTACCGTGAATCCACCCTGTTCAGGGATACCTGGGCAAGCGTTAAACCGATGTTTGCAGCTCCGGCTCTTGCCCACAGCTATCTCCCTCAGAAAGTTACCTGAACACCCCCGTGCAACGCCCTTCCCGGTCCAGGTAGACCTAACTGTGGCAGTGTTACTGCGTCAGTGATGTTGTTGCCCCGTGCAAAAATCTCGGCCGAATATTGCTTATACAGGATGAGCCAGGCCAGACGAATATTAGTTACCATAGAGCGCTCAAGCGGTACAAATGCGTTATCCTGCGCAAGTCCGTGCGCCTTGCCAGTGTATTGTTCCTCCAGTACCACCGAAAAGCCAGCCGCAGACCGATAGCTTATCCTGCATCCTCCGACCCCGGACGGTTTCTCCAAGAGTGGCTCCGTACCATTGGTTGTGACCGCCCGTGCACGCATTATGGTCATGCTACAGCTTGCCAGCACACTTGACACAATACGGGAGACGAATGTAGTCTCGAGCCCAAGTACCCGGCTACCATCAAGATTGACACGTTGCCGCCGGGGGCGCGTTTCGCCTTCGACGAGCACCATCCTCTGTCCGATCGTGTCGTGGGTCCGGTTAAAGAAGACAATCGCCTCAGCGGTAGTTTCACCATGCTCAAAACGCACCGCAACCTCTGTCAATAAAGAGGATTCTGGTTCGAGATCAGGATTCACAAGAAACCTCCCTAATGCTTCCCCGAACAGCTCACGCATCGTCGGAAAACGAACTTTGCGCCCGGCAACTCCCCTGATCGTCACACCGGGAGTAAGGTCATGAGAGAGTCCCGCGGTCACACCGATACCTGTCTGTGGACCCCGGTCGGGCTTGTCGCCGGTTTTTGGGGTTGCAAAAACATCCATACTGGCACCCACTGTAACATTTACGCGCCCCGTTTTTGTGTATTCAATACCGTTGCTGAGAACCCGCTGTGAGAAGAGCCTCAAGAGCGGGGCGTCTCCAATAGCAAGATCCTGTTGCTCGTGGCTTGACGACAACCAATTTACGGCGGTCCGCAGCACTCCATCTCCTGAAAAATCACGCAAGTAGGTAAGTCGCAACCCATACGTATCATCCTGGTCTATTTGGGTACTGAGCTGTTCGCGGTAGGATGCATTTGAGTACTGTGCAATCGTCTGGCCAAACCGGCTAACCCAGGCAGCTCCGCGTAAGGTTCCGTTCCGAACAGGAAACTGCCCACTGACAATGGCCATATTAGTCTCCCATTCTGGATACCGCCAATATCGCACCTTGGACACCCCGGGATCCAGATGACCTTCGGGGGCAACGCCTTTCTTACCGCTAAGACTCAGGAGCGAAATACCAATACTGCCACCACGGCCTACATTGTAGGCCAACTGCCCAAATACAGACTGCATGCGACGGTCTGTATTGGTTCGAATATCGGAATGTTGACTGTACGGTAGATCCGCCTCATCAGGAACCCCTATTCCATTTTGATCCGATACGCCCGCAAAAACCGTGGTCTGGAACCGTTCCTTGCGGCGAAGCCAAGTGAATCGGGCCTGTTGTGAGCCATAAGAGCCAGTAATTCCGGACAGCTGCGCAAACGCTCCCTGATTGCTGAGCTGTCTGGACGTAAGATTGATCGCCCCACCAAGAACATTGGCCCCGTAGAGCACTGACGGTACCCCCTTGGCAATTGAGATTTCTCCAACAACTTCTGAAGGAATCAAGCTCAAGTCTATACGGTTATCCCACGGAACATTGAGTAGTGCCCCATCAAAGAATATACTTACTTGCCGCTCTCCTGACCCCCGCAGGTAAATCAGCGACTCTCCACGCGAGTTTGTCTGCAAATGTGCAGACGGAACAAGCCGGAGAACATAGTCAATCGAGGCTACGTCTGACTGCGCGATGTCTGCCAGACGGACGCGCTGCATAGTTGATACCGGTGAAGCCACAGCCGAACTGCCCGGTAAGCCTACAACGATCTCCCCCAATTCGTAATGGCTCAGCGAGTCTGCCGGTACCTGCGCCTGCACCGTCCTCCCGGCAAACAAGGTACCTATTACTGTGAGCGAACAAAATGCTACCTTCAGGATCATGTGTCCAGTGCAATCGGTACACGCCCTGCTGCGGCAGGACTATGGAACGGACACGGATTCTATACCGGCCAACAGATCCTTCAGATCTATAGCCTTCTGCGACCGATTATAGTGGTGTGGCCTGATCTGGAAGCGTCCTACTTCCGGCACCTGCCCCCGCTGTGTAAGGCCCAGGTGTATTCCCAGGTCTTCCGAGAGCGTTTGTCGCTTAGACTGGGCCAATTCTCTTTCACTAATAAGTGCACCGAATGCCCGATGCAGCGCCCCATATCGGGCCCGTCCTACCCAGTTTGTCAGTACATTATCTTCAACTGCCAATGCCTCGCTGATCAACTCCTGCTGTCTCTGTGCCACCGCCGTGTACTCGGAGGCTATAATCTGCATACGGTCACTATAAGGGGATAAAGCGAAATCTGCAGCTGCAGCCTCAGCCAGCCTGGCGGCTTCTGTTTCCATAGCAGAAGCCTCCGCCGCTAATTGCTGCACCGTTACAGACAGACTTTCGGCAATCGTGTCTTCAGAACCACCATAGGTCCGACATCCCGCTAAGACAATCAATCCGGCAAAGAGAACAACGGCCAATCGCCTTTTCGTAACCAGCTGCATCAAATTACAGTTTCGTCCGGGATTGTAACATTCTTCGGGATCACAACGACCCCGTCGCGGATGTATAAATCGTCGCCATCGTGCTCTTGTACGCCTTCAGTGTTACGTATGATGCATCTGCTGCCAATGGCCACATTTTTGTCCACGATCGCCCCCTCAATAACCGTGTGGTCTCCGATGCCGGGCCGTTCCGGTCCTTCAACACGTTCGCGAATTTCTGTCCCGTGCCAAGGGTAGTAATCTGCACCCAGTAGTACAGAATCACGAATGGTTGTATGATCGCCAATTTGCGTACGGATTCCAATCACTGATCCGGTGATTTCGCTCTTGCCGATGACACATCCTTCGGACACCAGGCTATCAGTGAGTTTTGCCCCAGAAATCTTGGCTGGCGCAAGCATTCTCGCATGCGTGTACAGGCGC
Source organism: uncultured Rhodothermaceae bacterium (assembly GCA_964503085.1). Classification (GTDB taxonomy): domain Bacteria; phylum Bacteroidota; class Rhodothermia; order Rhodothermales; family Bin80; genus Bin80. The sequence continues at coordinate 74,614 of CAZCYQ010000006.1, forward strand.
ATTGCAGGATTATAGAGGTTGTATCCCGGCTGTAAGTCGGCCAGCATTAAACTGGCATCATAATAGGAACGGATCGTTCCAATATCACTCCAGTAACCCTCGAATGGATAACTGACAACACGCTTTTTTTTGATTACGTGCGGAATAATCTGCTTTCCAAAATCATGGTGTTCCGGCTCCTCATTAAGAATTTTGAAGAGGAGTTCACTACTGAACATATAAATGCCCATGGAAGCCAAGTATTCGCGCCCTGCTGCTTTCATCGACGCACTAACCGGGCTTTCTTTGCCAGTCAAGTCCTGAGGTTTTTCATGAAACTCGGTGATCCTCTGATTTTCGTCGGTCTTGAGAATTCCGAATGCAGGAGCCTCTTCCGCCGTCACCGGGATCGTTGCAACAGTCACGGTAGCATTGCTGTCTACATGAGTGGCCAGGAGTTTCCCGTAGTCCATTGAATAGAGTTGATCTCCCGATAGAATCAATACATGCTCATTCCGATATACCGCAACATGAGGAATGCTCTGGCGCACCGCATCAGCGGTTCCCTGGAACCAGTTCGCGGATTTCTGTGTCTGTTCTGCGGCTAAAACCGTCACGAAACCTCGCCGATAATCGTCAAACCTGTATGTGTGCGCCAAATGGCGATTCAGGCTGGCGGAATTGAACTGGGTCAAAACAAAAATCTTGCTGATGCCCGAATTAATACAGTTCGAAACCGGAACGTCAATGAGCCGATATTTGCCTGCAAGCGGCACAGCAGGCTTGGAACGAAGCAAGGTTAGAGGAAATAAACGCGAGCCTGTACCGCCGCCAAGGATAATTGCTGCACAATCAGTCATTAATTGAATCAGGTTATTGAAAAAGTCGAATCACGGAGCAAATAAAAATACTTTAATGCGCTGTTTCAGCGTTAACATTGATGAAACCGTTGATGATCATCAACGGTAAACGTGGCACGATGAGCGAAGAATCCAAACGAATTCTGCAAGGGGTCCAGATCCGATTACGGGCTTGCTGGGGCCGACTGATCACAGAACGTGTCGCGGTTGGCCTTGTTCTGCTCATCACTGCAATCACAGGTACGCTACTTATACTCCTTACAGTCGAGATGCGCCTATGGCTGCCAACTCTCTGGCGCGGCACACTCTTCTGGGTCTGGATTGGCACAGGCATTGCACTACTCTCCTGGTTTGTAGTTCGCCCTTGGATGACAGGGTGGCTTGGCCGTGCACGCTACAAAACGATTGCACATACCGTGACCAGGAATCAACCTGACCTGCAGAGCAAACTAGTCAGCCTGATTGAGCTCTGTAATGGTGAATCCAGTGCGGCTCCACGTTCCCTGGTAGACAGCGCGGTGAAAGCTCTCAACACTGAGGTGTCAAACCTTCCGCTCGTTGAGAAAGTGAATTGGAGGCAGCCAATTGTCTGGAGCCGATATGCTGTAATCCCACTGGGGCTTATTGCGGTGCTAACCTTGGCGGCTCCCCAAGGATTCCGGGACGCTTCAGTTCGCCTGTTCTCTCCCGGAACCACTTTCGAGCGCCCCGCACCGTTCGCGTTGACAGTTACTCCTGGCAATATTGAAGTAACCAGGGGAGACTCCCTAACCATCATTGCCAAAGCCTCAGGGGGAACCCTGCCGGAAATCGTATCCTTTGAACTCGGAGTACCCGGGGAAAGCAGCCTTCGCTCGCAAAGCGTCCGATCCGATACACTTGGTCGGTTCCTGCACCGGGAACACAACCTTCGCCTGCCCCTGAGATATCGCGCCGTGTCTGGTTCTGTCAGGTCGCCCTGGTATGACGTGACTGTAATTGATCGCCCGATTCTTCGTGACCTGCAGGTAACCTTGCGCCCGCCTGCCTACACAGGACTCCCCGCCGAGCAACTGCCGCCTGGAACAGGAAATATCACGGCATTACAGGGCACCATAGCAAATATTCGTGTTCGATCAAGTGACCCTGATGCTATGGCCTGGCTATCTATAGGCAACACTGACCAGGATCTTATTCTTGATGGTATGGCCGGAGATTTCACGCTTCACGAGGAAACCACCTATCGCATCATACTACAGTCCCCCAGCGGGGCACAGAATCTTGATCCGATTACCTATTCAATCACTCCTCTCATTGATCAATACCCCTTTGTAGAACTGATTTCCCCGGCTCCCAGGACAAATATGGACTTTGATCTGTTGGTTCCGCTTGATATTCGTGTTCGGGATGATTTTGGTTTTTCACGGCTTACACTTTCCTGGCGACTGTCTGACAGCCGCTTTGGGGATACCATGGAAGCCTTCCAAGAAATTGTGCTGTCGCTGCCAAGCACCTCCGAGGTTCAGTTTCTCTGGGACCTTGGCATGACAACGGGACTGGATATTGTACCTGGCGATGTGATTAGCTACTTCGTGACTGTGTGGGATAACGACGGCTACAACGGTGCCAAGAAAAGTGTCTCTGCCACACAACAGTTGCGTCTCCCCTCAATTGCTGAACGATACGAAGCCTTGGAGTCCACACAGGATGAAACAGAATCCGGGCTTGAGTCGCTCATAGAAGAGGCGGAATCTGTACGTGAACAATTTGACGAGCTGCGCGACGAGCTTCGAGAAAAGCAGGATGCTGACTGGGACGACCAGCAAAGCCTGGAAAGCTTACGCCAAGCGCAGGAGAAACTGCAAAACCGTGTCGATGAACTGGCAAGTAACATGGAGGAGGCAGCTGAACAGATGTCTGACCATAATCTGGTCAGCGACGAATTGCTGGACATGTTTGAAGAGTTGCAGAATGTAACAGAAGAAATCAACTCCCCAGAACTCGCGGAGGCGCTCGAGCAGCTGCAGGAAGCCATTACTGAGTTTGATCCGGCCGTAATGCAGGAATCGCTCGAGAGCTTTGAGTACAATGAGGAGATGTTCCGAGAACGAATTCAACGGGCCCTCGAATTGTTCAAAAACTTCCAAGTGCAGCAGCAACTGGAAGAAACAGCGCGACGTGCTGAGGATCTGCAAGAGGTGCAGGATAATCTGGCAGAGCAAACAGCTGAAGATACTCCGACGGAAGCGCCTGAGGAGCTCGCAGAGGAACAAATGCTGGCTGCAGAAGAGATGTCAGCCTTGGAAGCCAAGATGGAAGAAATTGCTGAACGCATGCGGGAAATGCAACGAGCCCCTGTGCAGCAAATGGAGCAGCTCAACGAACAAACGCAGGCAAACGAGCTACCCAAAGGCATGCGGGAGAATGCCGAGCAAATGCAGGCTGGTCAGATGCAGCAGGCTAACCAGGGACAACAGCAAATGAGCCAGAGCATGCAGCAACTACAGTCTGAGCTGCAAAATGTCCAGACCGGAATGCAGGGGCAGCAGATGCAGGTCAACATGGCTGCACTTAGACTGATCCTGAGCAATGTTCTACGACTGTCCTATGATCAGGAAGACCTGCGCCGCAATATTGCAGATGCCACTCGAGACAGCCCCCTGCTGCGTGGTTTTGCTCGGGAACAAGCAGTCCTAGCAACCGGAGGAGCAGTCGTTGCCGACTCAATCCAGTCTCTGGGGCGCACCCTGCCCCAGCTTTCACGGGCTGTCCAAGAGTATGCTGGCAATGCGCTGATGAGCATGGAGACTTCCATCGAAATGCTGACGGAAAGCAACAACCTCGCGGCAGAATCCAATGCTGCCGCGGCAATGACAAACCTGAACAACCTAGCCTTGCTGTTGAGTGATTTGCTAGACCAACTCATGAATGCCTCGTCCTCCAGCAGTGGTGGAGGGATGTCCATGGAGCAAATGATTCAGCAACTCCAGGAGATGGCCATGCAACAGGATCAGCTGAATCAGGCACTTGAAGAATTTTTCGGGCAATCACCGGGAGAGCGCATGAGTGCAGATATGCAGGAACGCCTGCGGCAAATCGCCGGTCAGCAGGAAATGATGCGGCGTCAACTCACCGAAATGGCAAGGGAACGCGATTTGGCAAGCCAATTAGCTGGCGACCTTGAACGGATTGCAGAACAGATGGCTGAATCAATTCAGGAATTACAGACCGGCCAAGTAAACCGCCCGACGCACCAGCGCCAGCAGCAGATTTTGACTAGACTACTGGATGCATCGCGCAGTCTGCAGGAGCGGGGGGAAGAAGAACGACGAGAAGGGCGCCGAAGTACCGACATTGAGCGTGTGAGCCCCGGGGAGCTGCAAGATTACTTAACCCAGGATGCACTGCGACGCGCGCTCATGGATGCACTCGAGAGCGGATACACAAAAGACTACCAGGCACTTATTCAGCGCTATTTTGAGTTGCTTCGCAATCAGTGATCCTTCGACGCCGATTACGGGCGATAACCCGGTAAACTGCATCACGGATTGGTCGTGGAATGATCAGCAATGCATGCGCTGTTATGCGCCATCCGACTCCTAAGTGTAGCAATGCACGCAGTGCAGCTGTGGAGGCCTGCGATGTTCCTGCTTCATCACGCAACGTAACGCATGATGCTCCAGGCGGGAGCGCTGCGTACGAAAAACGACTCCTATGGTCACGTTTACGAAGCCAGTTGACCGAACTCTGACAAAAAACGCATTGATCGTCGTATTTGATCTCTATCTTTCTGGACATCAAATAAAGGCCGTGTGATGGGTGAACTGGTACGACTGTTTCTGAAGTTAGGTTTTATCGGTTTTGGGGGGCCTGCGGCAGTGATCGCAATGATGGACGACGAGGTGGTCACCCGACGCAAATGGCTTACCAGAGAACACTTCCTGGATCTGGTTGGGGCAACCAACCTGATCCCCGGCCCGAACTCCACGGAAATGGCCATGCACGTCGGCTATGAACAGCGCGGGTTTGGGGGGCTGGTCGTTGCAGGCCTTTGCTTCATCCTGCCTGCAGCACTCATGACTGGCGTGCTCGGATGGCTGTACGCCTCGTATGGAGAAGTGCCAGAGGTCGAACCGTTCCTGCGAGGAATTAAGCCAGCTGTACTCGCAATAATCCTGGGAGCGCTGTGGCGTTTAGGTAAATCTGCCGTCAAGGCCTGGGCACTGGTCCCCATCGGTGCCGCCGTCTCTGTAGCATTGCTGCTGGGTATCAATGAAGTGCTTGCCATGCTGTGTGGAGGGCTACTCGGTCTGGGGGGACTCTACCTGTGGCGTCGCCGTCTGGCAGCCTTCGGCGCTCTGCCCTTTATTGTTGGATTCCTGCAAACCCCCAAAGTGGAGTACAGCATCTGGAGCCTGGGATGGTTCTTCCTCAAGGTTGGTGCGGTACTATACGGGAGCGGTTATGTCCTCATCGCCTTTCTAGAAGGAGGCCTGGTACAGACCTATGGCTGGCTGACCGAACAGCAGCTGCTGGACGCAGTAGCCATCGGTCAGTTCACTCCCGGACCTGTACTCACTACCGCTACATTTATTGGCGTATTCCTGGGGGGCTGGCAGGGCGGCGTGATAGCTACTGCAGCGATCTTCCTGCCGTCCTTTGTGTTTGTCAGCATACTGAACCCGCTCATCCCCCGTCTGCGAAAGTCTACGCTGATGGGATCATTCTTGGATGCAGTGAACGTCAGTGCGGTTGCACTTATGCTGGTCGTAACCATACGATTAGGGATTAGTGTTCTGACTGGTTGGGCACCTGTGGTAATCTTTCTGCTCGCGGCAATGGCGAGCCTCCGCTTTAAGGTGAACGCGGTCTGGATCGTCGCAGGCGGTGCTCTCCTTGGCCTACTGCTCAATTGAGTAGAAGACTTGGCTGTCCCTTTTGATGGAATAAGCGTTGCCTGTTGCCACTGACCCTTGAGTGGACCAGCCAAACGTGATCCTCTGTAGCCGACTAATCAGCTACGTTCCACTGCGAATAGCGGCTGCAAGCGCCGGAACGACTTCAAACAAATCTCCGACAATGCCATAATCGGCAACTTTGAATATCGGCGCCGCTGGATCCTTGTTGATCGCAAGAATACACTTCGATCGCGCAATACCAGCTACATGCTGTGTTGCCCCCGAAATCCCCACAGCGATATACAGATCGGGAGCAACCGCACGACCCGTCTGTCCCACATGTTCGCTGTGCGGCCGCCAATTCTCATCACTCACCGGACGTGAACAGGCCAGAGCAGCATCTGGGCCAAGTGCATCCAGCAAATCCTCCAGTACATGCCAGTTCTCCGGTCCCTGCAGGCCCCGGCCTCCACTAACCACAATTGAGGCCTCCGTTGCATCAGGACGCTCACTTGAAGCTTTTTCCTGAAGTGTGACCGCAGCCATTAGCTCAGGAAGACGCACCTTACATGGGCGCGCTTTAGTGACCTCATCTGACTGCGGGATTGGTGCATAGGATCTTGGTCGAAAACTGACTAGGGTGAGCTCTCCTGACAACTTCACGTTGGCGGTCACCTTCCCCCCGTACAGTGCCCGTTTGAACACAGGTCTACGCGCGATCACCTCAAAACCCGTACAGTCCTGTGCAAGTGGAGCATCCAGCTTCTGTGCCAATCGGCCCATCACATCCTTGCCTTTTGATGTGGCCGGCATGATGATCAGGTCTGCTGTCTTTGCGGCCTGGACTGCGATATCAGACAGCATTTCAGGACTGGCATACGCTATTCCCTGGAGGTCAAAAGAAGAAACTTGCGGCGCAACAACGCCCGCGGCTTCTGCGGCCCGATGATCAACCAGCATCCCCCAGTGGCCGCCCAAGCTCACTGAAAGTTCGGATGCCGCCCTGCAGACCTCAAGGGTAGATACGCTCAGGCGATCTCCGCTTGATTCCGCTATGACCAGAACTTTGAACATTTTACTCTCAGATAACTTTGGCTTCCTCACGCAAGAGCGCGACTACCTGCTCTGCAAGCCCATCTTCATAAGCCAGAATTTGACCTTTTGACTTTGATGCCGGCAAAGCCAGTGAAGCAATCTGAAGTTGCGCAACTTCAAGTGCAGCCGTCTCTTGATCTATAGGTTTACGCTTTGCCTTCATAATGCCCCTAAAGGATGGATATCGCGGTTCACCAATCCTGCGGTTGATGCCGACGATTGCCGGCAGGTTGCATCTGTGGATTTCGTCACCCTGCTCAATAGGATGTCGGGCGGTCAATCCATCTGAGGTTACTTTCAGCTCTTCAACCCCGGTAATGCATGGCCAATTAAGCAGTACTCCTAGTCGCTGCGGCACTTGAGCTCCTGCACCATCAATGGCAACCTCACCCGTCAGAACTAGGTCGAAGTCACGCGTGCCGATCGTGTTTGCGAGCGCACCTGCGATAATCTTTGGGTCATCCGGCATGGCATCACACTGGACATGCACTGCAAGGTCGGCCCCCATAGCTAAGCCCTGCCTGAGTGCGCTTTCTACGCGATCCGGTCCGAGAGCAATGAGCGTGACTGTTCCCCCCTGCTCATCACGCACACGTACCGCTACCTCAATGGCAGACTCGTCATGCGGGTTTATTATCCATACGAGGCCCTCCTCCCCAACACTGGATCCATCAGGGGCCAACGTGGGCCGGGATTCCGTATCGGCGGTCTGCTTAATGCATACGGCTATTTTCATCGGTCGAGATCAAAGGCTATCACTTGCCAATTCACGAAAGCCATAAGGTACTATATAGATTCCCCGGTGAAATATTCGGGTACGTGATACGATCTGTACTAATCGTAGATCATCACAGCCGTAAATAAAACGACTGTGGTCCATAAACTCGGCGGTTATACCACAAAGAGACCAGACTTATCCGGTATCCAAGGGTCTACGATCTATCTGCGTATGTACGCTGATTGAATCTGATTAATTAAATTCATTCGGGTTCCCAATCATAACTATTAAAAAAGAAAGTGAAGTCGTCTATCAACTGGGGAATTATCGGTGCAAGCACGATCGCCAAGGAATGGATGATCAATGCCATCAACGCAGACCCCAAAAGTCAGGTAACCGCCATTCTGAGCCAATCCCAGCAGCGCGGACAGGATTTTAGAGCGCGATTCGGCATTGCTCGCACCTACTCCGATCTCTCTGCATTTCTGGCAGACCCTGACATAGACGTGGTGTATGTAGGAACCACCAATGAGCTGCATAAGCCACAAACACTGGCCGCTGCGTCTGCCCAAAAACATGTTCTCTGTGAAAAACCCCTTGCCCTCTCACTTGCCGACGCACGGCAAATGGCACAGACCTGCACAACTGCTGGCGTAGTCATGGGGACTAATCACCATCTGCGCAATGCTGTCACGCACCGCAAACTTCGCGAGCTTGTCCAGGACGGTGCCATCGGGCAGCCGCTCGCGGTTCGGGTGTTCCACGCCGTTATGCTGCCTCCGCATTTGCAGACTTGGCGGATCAAGGATCCTGCCACCGGAGCCGGAGTTGTCCTGGATATAACCGTTCATGATACAGATACACTTCGGTTTATTTTGGATGATGAGGTCGAATCCGTGGCGGCGTTAACTTCAGCGCAGGGCCTAGGAGAACAGGGAATCTCCGATACGGTGATGGGTATCATGCGGTTTAACAACGGTACCCTGGCGCAATTTCATGACTCATTTGTAATTGGCCACGGTGGCACTGGACTTCAGGTTCATGGCACCAACGGATCGTTGATTGCTACAGATGTCATGACGCAGCAACCCATTGGAAATATCACGCTGCGCCGTGGTGACCAAGTTGAGAACGTTGAACTTCCGCCCCATACCAATCTTTACGAACGTGCAGTACAGTGCTTCAATAATGCTGTTCAGGGCAATGGGACCCCGGCCGCAACGGCTGAAGATGGCATTCGCTCGCTCGCCGTCGCTCTGGCAGTTGAACAGGCAGCGCAGACGGGTTCCCATGTCACCGTAGCCTATGCCTGAGTTTTGCTCATTTGACCTTGCTGCCGAACAGATCAAAGATGATGCGGTGGTAACCGTGAGTTCATCAAGCGGTCTGGGCTGCCCCGATGCAATGCTGTCCGCTATCGGCCGGCGCTTTACCAGCACAGGCCATCCACGCAGGCTGACCACGATTCATCCCATTGCGGCAGGTGACATGTATGGCATTGACGGGATTGATCACTTGGCTTATGATGGCCTGCTGAAACGTGTGGTTGCTGGATCCCTGCCGAGTGGCCCCTCCTCTATGCCCTCCCCGCGGATATGGCAAATGATCGGCGAAAACCGGGTCGAGGCCTATAACCTGCCCAGTGGAGTATTGTATCACATGCATCGTGAAGCTGCAGCACATAGACCGGGAGTACTCAGCAAAGTGGGAATGGACACGTTCGTTGATCCCCAACTTCTTGGTGCACGGATGAATGAGTGCAGCCCTCCTGATGTCGTTGAACGGGTTACTTTTGACGGTGATGAATGGCTGTTCTACCGATCAATACCTGTTGATGTCGCTATCATCCGGGGAACCACAGCAGACAGGCTTGGCAACATCAGCACTGAGCACGAAGGGGGCTTCCTAGGCATCTATGACCAGGCACTTGCAGCTCACAACAACGGGGGCATTGTGATTGCCCAGGTTAAACGCGTGGTCGACTCTGGAACACTACAATCACAGGAGGTCAGAGTCCCCGGTGTTGTAGTAGACTACGTGGTCACTGCGCCGGATCAGATGCAAACCACCAACACCGGCTACGATCCTACAATCAGCGGGGAGAAGCACCCCGAAGGAGTCACCTACGATCTCATGCCCTGGGGAGCCTACAAACCGATGGCGCGTCGGGCCGCAATGGAATTGCAGCGAGGGGATGCAATCAATCTGGGTTTTGGGGTATGCGCGCAGGTCCCCCGTATCCTGTTGGAGGAAGGATTATCTAATGCCGTGACCTGGGTCATTGAACAGGGAGCCGTCGGAGGTATCCCCCTCCTGGACTTTCAGTTTGGCTGTGCCTCCGGTGCACAGGCCATTCTCGCATCCCCTGATCAATTCACTTATTTCCAGGGCGGCGGATTTGACCAGAGCCTGCTGTCTTTCATGCAAATCGGTACCGAGGGATGTGTCAATGTCTCACGCCTTGCTGCACGTCCTCATGTCACCGCAGGCGTGGGAGGCTTCATTGACATCACGGCCAATGCACGCAACCTCACGTTTGTCGGCACATACACAACCGGTGGTCTGCGCCTTACGATTGAAGCAGGCAAATTGAATATTCTCAGGGAAGGCAAAATCCAGAAGCTGGTGCCGAATGTAGAACATGTTTCCTTCAGCGGGCGCCGGGCTCTTCGACTCAGGCAGCATGTCACCTACATTACAGAACGCTGTGTGCTGCGTTTGATGCCCGAAGGACTGACCGTGACCGAGGTTGCCCCCGGAATTGATCTTGACCGTGATGTCCTGGCTCAGACTCTCTTGAAGCTCAAGGTTAGCCCATCCCTAAGCGTGATGGATCCTCGACTGTTTGACCCCGCGCCAATGAATCTCCAACTATCTCGGGCAGAATGAGTAACGTTCATCTTGAAATTTGTGACTCTGTAGCAAAGCTAACGCTTGATCGTCCGGCAAAACGCAACGCCCTTACTCCTTCGATGCTGGAGGCTCTGGAGGCCCACCTGGCCACTCTTGAATCCAACAATAAAGTTCGGGCCGTTACGCTTTCAGGAGCGGGAGACAAGGCATTCTGCGCGGGCGCCGACATTAAGGCATGGGGAGCATTGGATGCCCTCGGAATGTGGAACGAGTGGATCCCAAGAGGACAACGAATTTTTTCGCGTCTTTCAAATTTGCGTCAACCCGTCCTTGCGCTTATGAACGGGTATGCGTTCGGCGGCGGGCTTGAGCTTGCTCTGGCATGCGACATCCGCATCGCGGCAAGTACGGCCTCCTTCGCAATGCCTGAGGTTAAGATCGCAGCAGTCCCTGGTTGGGGCGGAACCGCCCGACTAGCGGACATAATCGGAATTGCCCGTGCCAAAATGATGATCCTCAGCGGGGATCCTATTGATGCACAGACTGCCCTCGCCTGGGGGCTCGTGACCAAGGTGTGTTCACCCGATCGATTATCTCATGCAGCAGATGAGTTGACAGCAACTATATCAAGTAACGCTCCCATTGCTGTACAGATATCAAAACAGCTTTTGGATGCAGGCTGTGCACCTGTTGAATCCATTGCAGGCGCTCTCAGCGCATACACGGACGATGGTCAGGAAGGTGTGCAGAGCTTCTCCGAACGCCGAAATCCGGACTATAAAGGAACCTGATTTCATGCTGCATCAGCGTGTGTTTGATTACGTGATTGTGGGAGCAGGCGCAGCAGGGTGTGTGGTAGCTCGCCGTCTTGCCGAAGATCAACATACTCGGGTACTTCTGCTTGAAGCCGGTCCCTCCGATCGGTCTCCACTCATCCACATGCCGGCGGGTTTTACCAAACTCACCGGCAAGAATGTGAACTGGTGCTTCAAGACCGTACCCCAAAAGCGTCTGAACAACCGTGAAATGCACTATCCTCAGGGGCGTACACTGGGAGGCAGTACATCCATTAACGCCATGATCTACATCCGGGGACATCGCCTGGACTACGAGGAGTGGCGTGAACTGGGCTGCGATGGCTGGGGATATGCAGATGTACTTCCGTATTTCAAGAAGTCCGAGAACAACGAACGTTTTGTGGACGAGTACCACGGGCGAGGTGGTCCACTAAATGTTGCAGATCAGGTTCAATCAAACCTGCTTACACGCGCGTTCGTCAGATCAGCACAGGAGGTCGGCATCCCCTATAACCCTGACTTGAACGGTGCCCGCCAGTCAGGCGTGAGCTATTACCAGGTTACGCAGCGAAATGTACGCCGGGAGAGTGCAGCAACGGCGTTTCTACGCCCGCCCAGACCGAATCTCACCATTCAAACCCGAGCGGTTGCAACACGCGTGCTCGTTGAAAACGGCCGGGCCACCGGAATTGAGTACATTCAGAATGGTAAACGCGTCCAGGCTCATGCGGAACGGGAGGTGATACTCAGTGGCGGAGCGGTCAACTCGCCAAAGATGCTGCTGCTGTCAGGGATTGGACCCGCAGATGAATTAAGAGCACTTGGAATTACGGTAGAACACGACTTGCCGGGCGTTGGCAGAAATTTCCAGGATCACATGGACGTGTATCTAGCTGCATCTTCCAGTAAACCCATCAGCTACAACGGACACGACCGCTGGAACAGGGCAATCCTGCATGGTATTCAGTATCTGCTGTACAAGACCGGACCAGTAACTGCCTCAGTATGTGAAGCCGGTTGTTTTCTCAAAAGCTCCCCCGAAGTCCGATCTCCTGATATACAGATTCACTGCCTGCCCGCATATGTGGTGGACCATGGCCGCATGACTATCAAAGGTCATGGCTTAACCATCAATACCTGCAATCTGCGTCCGCGCAGCATTGGATCCATTACTCTGCGCAGCAGCGATCCATTTGATGATCCCGCAATTGATCCAAATTTCCTGGACGACCCCTACGATCTTAAGGTGTCCATGGAAGGATTCAAATGGGGACGGCGCATATTGGGTGCACCCTCTTTCCGTCAGTATATTGATAAGGAGATCCTGCCTGGACCGGAGGCACAGAGCGAGGAAGAAATTGGAGCCTATATCCGAAAATGGGCAAAAAATGATTATCATCCTATTGGGTCCTGTAAAATGGGAACCGACGACGAAGCCGTAGTGGACACCCAGCTTCGCGTACGGGGGCTTGAGGCGCTTCGCGTGATTGACGCCTCTATCATGCCCCGCCTAATCAGCGGCAACACACAGGCAACTTCCATCATGATTGGTGAAAAAGGAGCTGCAATGATCAAAGAGCCGGTCTAATGACGCATCACTGGATAGGAGGAAAAAATACTCGCTCAGAGATCAGGGATCGGTTCACAACCGTGAGCCCTGCACACGATATCACCGTTGGGGACTATGCTCTCGGGACCGCCTCGGACATGGATAAGGCGGTGCAGACGGCACGAGCCGCCTTCGATTCTGGACCATGGCCCCGAATGTCTGGACAGGAACGCGCCAGCATCCTGAATGCAACGGCGGACCTGATTGATACACATGGCGATGATCTTGCCAGACTGGAAACGCTCGAGAGCGGAAAACCCATCACGCAGGCTAAAGCTGAAATGAATTCCGCAGCCGATCTGTGGCGCTATGCGGCAACGCTCGCCCGCCACACCTGCGGCGAAGCTTACAATAGCCTCGGCGAAAATAAACTCGGACTGGTACTGCGCGAACCTGCGGGGGTCGTAGGCATGATTACGCCATGGAATTTTCCGCTGCTCATCATCAGTCAGAAATTGCCGTTCGCGTTATCTGTCGGCTGTACAGCCGTGATTAAACCTAGCGAACTGACGCCAGGCACCACACTGCAATTGGCTGCACTGGCACATGAAGCTGGTGTGCCGGGAGGCGTGATCAATGTCGTAACCGGTCTGGGTGAGCCTGTAGGAAGCCGCCTGTCCGAGCATCCCGATATTGATGTAATCTCATTCACGGGCTCAACCGCCGTGGGGCGCCAAGTGGCAGCCACGGCTAGCAGAAACCTGAAACGCTGCTCTCTGGAGCTCGGAGGGAAGAACCCCCATATCATATTCGCGGACGCAGACCTGGACGCTGCACTTGATCCAGTCGTGTTTGGTGTCTACTTCAACATGGGAGAGTGTTGCAACAGCGGCAGTCGGCTGCTGCTGGACGAGCGCATTGCCCAAGAATTCACCGAACGTGTGATCCAATTGGCACGTACCGTACCCGTTGGCGATCCGCTTGACCCTGCCACCAAGGTTGGAGCCATCGTCAATATCCCACAACTGGAAAAGATCAGAAGTTATGTGGGTAACGGTATAGAGTGCGGTGCGCAGCTACGCCTCGGTGGACACAGCATCCCAACGCCCACTGGACGATTTTTTGAACCTACCGTGTTTGACGGAGTGACTCCAGAGATGATTATCGCGAGGGATGAAATATTTGGACCGGTACTGTCAATATTGACGTTCAAAACAAAAGAGGAAGCCATCCAGATCGCTAACGACACCCTTTACGGACTCAGCGCCGGCCTGTGGACCTCCAATGTTGATACCGCATTTGAGGTCAGCCGCAAAATCCGCGCAGGCACCATATGGATCAACTGTTTCATGGATGGGTACCCTGAACTTCCCTTTGGTGGCTACGGGGACAGTGGGCTGGGGCGTGAGTTGGGGCGGTTTTCCACTGACGAATTCACAGAGCTCAAAACCGTCCAACTCCACATAGGCGAGCACACCGGTTCGTGGCTGTAAAACTTTTCGCGATGCGTATCCTCAAGCTCCTGCCCCTACTGCTCCTAGCCGCCTGCCAAGGCGCCAACGACCAAACCGATACAGAAAAACAGGTGGAGGTCTTCACGTGGTGGACCTCCGGCAGCGAGGCCACCGCGCTGGAAACTGTACTCGACGCATACAGAGTAGCCTACCCGGAGGTCGACCTGATCAACGCTTCAGTCGCAGGTGGTGGAGGCTCAGCGGCCCGTCCAATACTTCAAACCAGACTCCTGGGCGGTAACCCTCCAGACAGCTGGCAAACCCACCACGGAGCCGAATTGATGGAGTATTACGTCAACCCCGACTTTGTCGCATCACTCAGGGATCTCTACGAGGCAGAAGGATGGTACGAATTATTCGCCCCTTCACTTATTGATATGGTTAGCCGGGACGGTGAACCCTATCTGGTTATCCTGAATCTTCATCGCAGTAATACCCTTTGGTACAATAAGCCCTTACTCGCCGAGCACGGAGTTGTTATTGGAGACTCGCTTAACCTTGAGGAATTGCTTGGTATCGCAGAATTACTTCAAAATGCTAATATTCCGGCCATGTGCATGGGGGACACTGGTATCTGGGCTACGGGGATCATGTTCGAAAATACGCTCGTGGGCACTATCGGCCCCGAACGGTATTTAGGGCTTTGGGACGGAACCGTCAGCTTCACAGACCCAGACGTTATGGCGGCCATACAGAACTATGGCCGATTGCTTGACTACCAGAATGCGGACCATGCAGCCCTCTCATGGGATCAGGCAGCTAAAAAGCTGGGGGACGGCGATTGTGCCTTCTACTCCATGGGAGATTGGGTTTATGGTGAATTAGTCCAGAACGGACTGGAAGAAAATGTTGACTTTGGCTGGGTTGCCCATCCTGGAAGTGACGGAACATTCCTGTTGGTTACGGACGGTTTTACCCTGGCCAAAAACGCCCCCAATCCCACAGAATCCCTTGAACTGCTGCGGATCATGGGGGACCGCGTCGTTCAGGAGGACTTCAATCTGATAAAGGGCTCCATCTGCGCACGAACTGATTGCGACCGTTCCCGGTTTGGCCCTTACCTCCGGTGGTCAATGGACAAGTATGCCGAAGGAGTGGCTGTGCCTACAGTTATCCACGGTTCAGCTGCACCCCCCGCTTTTCAGCAGGCGCTCAATGACGCGCTGACGAATTTTGTTGTGCAGCGTAACCCTCAGGCCTTTGCTGAAACCTTGGCCCGTGAGGCGCGAGCGGCAGGCTTTGGTCAGTAGAGCATGGTCAACCCGCACTGGCTGATCCGTAATAAAGGGCTGCTCATTCTCTTGCCCTCCCTCCTATTGACAGCCATCTTTGTCTACGGATTCATTGGGACGAGCTTCTTTTTTTCACTTACCAACTGGCGTACACTTGCTGTTGATTTGTCCCTGAGTGATCCGCTGTGGCAAACCTACGCAGACATGCTGGCTATGCCACGCTTCCAGGCAGACCTTAGAAATACGTTCGTATTCACGGTACTGTTCATCGGTCTTGCCGTCGGTATTGGACTTGGGCTTGCAATCCTGTTGGACCGACAGATTGCAGGCCGAGGCTTCTTCCGAAGTGCCTTCCTGTTCCCGTATGCGCTCTCATTCATTGTTACGGGAGTCGTCTGGCGATGGATTTTTAATCCAGAAACTGGCATAAATCTTTTCTTTGACATTCTGGGAATCAATCGGGTTCTGGAGTCTGCGGGGATGGACCCACTGTCACCAGGCTGGACAACTGACCCCGAAGTGGTTCTTTCTGTCAATCAGGTTCTGGCCCATGCCTGGCCCGGCGGGGCGACATTCCAGATTGAATGGGGAATACCGGTGGCGCTCATCCCTATAGCCATTGCCGCAACCTGGCAGTTATCCGGATTTGTGATGGCTATGTACCTGGGAGGGCTTGGAGGCATTAGCAGGCAGGTACGGGACGCTGCACGAATTGACGGCGCAGGAGAATTCAGGATGTACCGATCCGTGATAATTCCTATGCTTACTCCAATCACGATTTCGACGGCGATCATTCTGTTACATGTTTCGCTAAAAATCTTTGATCTGGTTTTTGCCATGTCGGGGGTTGGGCCGGGCTTTGCGACGGATGTCCCTGCGATTTTCGTGTTCGAAATGATGTTCAAGGCCGCCCGGTACAACCTTGGAGCTGCCGCTTCCATCGTCATGCTGATCGCATCATGCCTGATCATTGTGCCTTACCTCGTACACACATTCAGGAGCCGTGAGACATGAGCCTGAGACGCGGCATTCTGTGGTTTACCCTGGGGTTCGCGCTCATTCTGTACGCGCTGCCTGTCTATGTGATGATCATCAATGGATTCAAAGATGCATCCAGCGTGAGCTTGGCCACGATGTGGCAATTACCGGGACGCGCCTCACTGGGCGGCTTTGCAGAAGCCTGGGCGATGCTTTCTCCAAACCTGCGCAACAGCCTCGTGATGGTTATTCCCGCAGCATTGCTGTCCTCAATCATCGGCGCACTGAACGGTTATGTTTTTTCAAAATGGCGTTTTCGCGGCTCTGAGGTTTTATTTGCCCTGCTCCTGTTTGGCTTCTTTATCCCTTATCAGGCCATTCTGCTGCCATTGGTCCGCTTCCTGCAGTGGATTAATGTTTATGGCACACTTCCTGGACTGGTGCTGACTCATGTAGTGTATGGTATATCTGTAACTACACTCATTTTCCGTAATTTTTACGTCAATATTCCAGGCTCTATCGTTGAGGCGGCAACCGTGGACGGGGCCGGGATGGTTGAGACCTTCTGGCGCGTTATGCTGCCGTTGTCCCTGCCCGCTTTCGCGGTCACTCTTATTTTTCAGTTCACCAATATCTGGAACGATTTTCTGTTTGGAATCACGGTGGTTCCGAACCCGAAAGCCCAACCAGTTACCATTGCGCTCAACAATCTTTCTGGATCCTTCTCGGTGGACTGGAATGTAGTTATGGCCGGCGCGGTGATAGCGGCTCTGCCTACGGCTCTGGTCTACATCGGACTGGGTAAATTCTTTGTACGAGGACTGGTATCCGGTGCGATAAAGGCATGATCACTGCTGATATTGTCATAGTAGGTACTGGAATTGGCGGAGGCACGCTGGCCTGGGGATTGCGCAACACCGGTGCCCGCATCCTCTTGATTGAGCGTGGAGATTTTTTACCCCAGGAAGCACAGAACTGGGTTCCTGAAGATGTTTTTGGCGATAACCGTTACAAACCGGACGAAACCTGGGAATCTGCTGATGGTCGCTCCTTCAAGCCCGGGGTTCACTATTGTGTGGGAGGCAACTCCAAAGTTTACGGCGCCGCCCTGCCTCGATTCCGGGAAGAAGACTTTGGGACCCTAGAGCACGAGGGAGGTGTGAGTCCGGATTGGCCAATCACCTATGACGAATTGGAACCCTATTACTGCCGTGCGGAAACATTGTATGGTGTGCGCGGGAATGCCGGAGAAGATCCTACCGATCCCGCACGTACTGCAGATTACCCTCACAAGGCCGTTCCGCACGAACCTCAAATCGCCTGTCTAGCCGCCTCCCTGCAGAAACAGGGACTCCATCCATTCCACTTGCCCCTGGGAATCGATCTCGGCGGACAATGCCTCCGTTGCCATACATGCGATGGTTTTCCGTGTAGAGTTCATGCAAAGAATGACGCTGAAGTATGTGTCGTGCGCCCTGCTATTGACCACCCAAACGTAACTTTGTGGACAAATTCTACAGCGCGCCGCATCGTGGTGCGCGACGGATCCGTCGATTCGCTCGAGCTGGAACGGGACGGTGAACAGGTAACCGTGAGAGCAGGTACCTATGTACTTAGTTGCGGTGCCGTTAACTCCGCTGCATTATTGCTTCGCTCCGAAGGAATCCCGAACAAATCAGAATTGATTGGCCGCAACTACATGGTGCACAACAACAGTGCGTTGATTGCTGTACACCCATGGGAAACGAATCGAACCACCTTCCAGAAAACATTGTCAATCAATGATTGGTACCTTGGAGAGTCATCGTGGCCCTGGCCCATGGGAAACCTGCAGATGATTGGCAAAGTGCAAGGATCCATGTTGAAATCCGCACGCCCGCGGTTGCCTCTTTCATGGCTGAGCTATCTGGCAAACAGAAGCATTGAATGGTGGGTGATGAGTGAGGATTTACCTGATCCCGACAACCGCGTTACACTTTCATCCAGCGGGAGGATACGGATCCACTGGAAACCAAACAATTTAACTGCACACCGGCGTCTGTTACGCAAGGCACGCATTATGCTGCGCCGTGCAGGATATCCGATTCTGTTCAGCCGGGAAATGGGGATTGAAACCAATTCGCATCAGTGCGGCACCTTACGCATGGGTAAGGATCCGGGTGACAGCGTGCTTGATCCCTATTGCCGTATGCATGACCTCAAAAACCTCCGCGTCGTCGACGCTTCATTTTTTCCGTCCTCCGGGGCCATGAACCCGGCACTTACCATCGCGGCCCAGGCACTTCGGGTCGCGGATAATATGACAGACCAATTGCCATGACTCGACCCCACATTTTTCTCATTCTAGCCGGTTTGGCCATAACCTCAGGCGTACAGGCGCAATCTCCGATTCCGTCCGTACTTGACGATTTCCATCTTGCTGCTTCCGAAGCCGATTTTGACCGATACTTCGGTCATCTCGCCGAAAACAGTGTCTTTCTGGGAACAGACATAACCGAGCGCTGGACCAAGGCTGAGTTCCAGGACTATGCCAGACCTCATTTCAGCGCTGGACGTGGCTGGACCTATGTGCCCAAGACCCGTCACGTTTACGTAGCCCCGGACGGCCAAACTGCCTGGTTTGACGAAATTCTCCACAATGAAAGGTTTGGAGATGTCCGCGGAACAGGAGCTTTGATTCTCGAGGAGGACACATGGAGGATCGTTCAGTACCACCTTACACTGCCCGTACCCAATGATCTTATTGGCAAGCTTGTCGAGATGATCAACGAGCAGTCAGAATGATCGGATGAGAAGATTTTCGGCTGACCGGATCTATCCGGGATTAGCCATGCGGAGCCTCTCACTTCAAACAATTTTCGTAGGGCGCCTCCTGAAGTTGGCGGTACACGGACGCTCAAACTTTAAGTTAATTTTTGGCGGTAGGGACTCGAGTTTTTCCGGGCCCTGCAATGGTAATTGACTGGAAGTTCACTCATTTGCATGAGTACTCAGATAGCCCCATTCGGCAAAACTATTGAGTGACGCTGACAAAAGAGTATGTGACGCTGGAAAACGTGCTGAGCCCAACTCTCATAGCAGTAAGGCATCGAAGCTTGATAAACGAGCGGAGGGAAAGGTCAGTGAGTCTGCCACCTTCACCGCAGGAGCCGAGATACCGCCCCATACCGGCAACCTAGTCGCTGCAAAATGGAACTTTGAGGGGACCGGTACATTTCCAATTCCGGGCTTTTCACCCCTGCCGGCGTAACGAGTTTCCAAGTAACGCTGGAGACCACGTACACGTATTCAATACTTGGATGGCGTCCACGCCCCCTGCATCAATAACCGAACGGCTCGATGCAATCAATGAGTTCGATCGCGAGCCAGTCTCCGAGGATGCCCTTCAGGGGCCCGGCAACTTTATCGGCCTCTACGGCGGTGAGCATGTGGCTGGCACGGAGTTCGTCATCGGGCCATTGTTCGTCGCCCACGGCGTAGCCGCTGGCGACCTGTTCCTAGGCCTGCTCGTGGGCAACCTGCTGGCTGTCCTGTCCTGGGCATTCATCTGCGCACCTATCGCTACGCGCACGCGGCTCAACCTCTACTGGAAGCTCCGCAAGATTGCTGGCCCGAACCTGCTCTTTGTTTACAACCTCGTCAACGCGGCCATGTTTTGTTTCCTGGCTGGCTCAATGATCTCGGTCGCGGCCACGGCGGTGGGCATCCCGTTCGACATGACCATGCCCGGCCTCGACGACTTCTATCCCAACAGCGTCGGCTGGGTCGTGACGGTTCTCTTGGTCGGATCGGTTGTGACCATTCTGGCTATCCTAGGCTTCGAGAAGATCGCGTATTTCTCGAAGATTGCCGCCCCGTGGATGTTTCTAGTCTTCGTTGCCTGCGGTGTGGCCGTCCTCCCACAGCTCGGCGTCACCTCGATGGGCGACTTCTGGACGGTAGCCAACGAGAAGATCTGGACTGGTGAGCCAATGTCGGGGCGCGTCCGCTTCACGTTCTGGCATGTGATGTTCTTCGCTTGGTTCGCCAACATGGCCATGCACATCGGCATGGCCGATATGACCATCCTGCGGTACGCGAAGAAGTGGCACTACGGTTTCGCGAGTGCCTTCGGCATGTACCTCGGCCACTACATCGCGTGGGTCGCGTCGGGTATCCTGGTTGCGCTCGCGCTGCAGAACGCCAGCGAGGTGGCACCGGGCCCGATTGCCTACCTGGGCGCAGGCGTGGCGGGCCTCGTGGCAGTGCTCCTAGCCGGCTGGACGACTGCCAACCCGACGATCTACCGTGCGGGTTTGGCGATGCAGACGATCACACCGAATTGGAAGCGCTGGAAGGTCACCCTCGCGGTGGGAATGATCACTACCATGGCGGCACTCTTCCCGGCGCTGATGATGCGACTCTTGGACTTCGTGGCACTTTACGGCCTACTGCTGATGCCGATGGGCGCGGTGATCTTCGCCGACTTCTGGCTGTTGCCGAAGCTAGGCCTGCGGCAGGACTACGCGGAGTGGAAGCAACTCCTCTTCAGCCTCCCGGCGGCTCTCACATGGCTCCTCACGTTAGGGGCCTGCCTGCTGCTTAATATCGTCTGGGATGTGGAGATTTTCTTCCTAGGCCTGCCGGCTTGGTTCATCGCCACGGGCCTCTACGTCGGGCTAAGTCTAGCACAGCAGCGACGCGTTCCAGCTCCACAGGCGGCCGCACCGGCTACGGACTTCCTTACCGAAGAGAACATATGAAAACAGCCCTGAAACTCGCTTCGTTCCTCGGCCTCGGGCTGACGGTCGTGCCGGCCTTTCTGGTCTTCGAGGGCACCATTACATGGACCACCCACGCGACGCTGATGGCTCTCGGCGCGGTGCTTTGGTTCGTCACGGCACCCTTCTGGATGCCCCATGATGCTCCTACTTGACCTTGCGAAAAACACCATTTTCCTCCGCGTCAATCCCAATTTGACGGGAGGCTCGTCGAATCAGATCGGTTGATCGGGTGGGCCGTTATCGTGGCGAAGCTTGGAGGGCAATCTTAAACTCGAGACCTGAAAATGATGAATCCGGAGCAAATCGAAAAGAGCAACGCGGCGACTATGAAGGCGCACCAGAGCGACACCGAACACTTGGGGGAACAGCTCCAGCGGCGGGGAATCGACCTCAACGCCGTCGTTGCGCAGGTGGCCGCCTTCGAAGTGGCCGTGCCCTCCTGGGCACTGGGCACCGGTGGTACCCGCTTCGGGCGCTTTCCCGAGCCAGGCGAGCCTCGCGACGTCTTCGAGAAGATGGACGACATTGCCGTGATCCAGCAACTTACGCGTGCCACGCCACGCGTCTCGCTGCACCTTCCGTGGGACGAACCCGATGACCCCGGCGCCCTACGCGACCATGCAACTCCTTTGGGCCTAGGCTTTGACGCGGTTAACTCGAACACTTTTCAGGACCAGACTCACCAAGTGCACAGCTACAAGTTCGGCTCGCTCTGCCACACCGACGCAGCGGTGCGTGCGCAGGCCGTCGCCCACAATGTGCGCGTCATTGAAGTGGGCCGAGCGCTCGGCTCCGAGGCGCTCACGGTCTGGCTGGCCGACGGGGCCAACTATCCCGGCCAGATGCACCTTCGGAAGAGCTTCGAACGCACGCTTGAGAGCCTCCGCGAAATCTACACCGCGCTGCCAGAGAGTTGGCAGCTTTTTACCGAGCACAAACCCTTCGAGCCCGCCTTTTATGCTACTGTCGTTCAGGACTGGGGCTCGTCACTCATGCTGGCGCAGGCGCTAGGACTTCGGGCCTCCTGCCTAGTCGACCTAGGCCATCACCTGCCCGACACAAACATCGAACTTGTCGTGGCTCGGCTCGTGACGGCGGGCAAGCTCGGCGGCTTCCACTTCAATGATTCAAAGTATGGCGACGACGATCTGACAGCAGGCTCGATCAAGCCGTATCAACTCTTTTTGATCTTCAACGAGCTGGTTGATGCTTCCGAGGCAGGCATGCTCGACGCTGCACCAGTCTATATGATCGATCAGAGCCACAACCTGAAGGATCCAATCGAGGCGCTTTTGATGACGGCGGACAACTTGCGGCAGTCCTACGCGAAGGCACTTCTCGTCGACCGTGCGGCGCTGGCGCACTATCAGGATACGAACGACGTGGTGATGGCCGAACAGGTGCTCAAGGCGGCCTACGAGACGGACGTGCGCCCCCTAGTTGCCGAGGCCCGCCAGCGTACTGGCGGCGCGCTCAATCCAGTCGCTGCTTTCCGCGCCTCCGGCTATCGCGCGGCGAAAGCCACGGAGCGGACCGGTGTCGCCTACGCACCCCCGCAGAGCCTTTGAGATTGTGAACATCATGAACTATTACCTTGCCTCCGACCTCGGTACCCCCAGCGGACAGACCGTGCTTGGCACGCTTAACGGCGATGCAATACGAATGAGACACCCAAGCCGATAGTTGAAGGTCATCGGGATAACACCTTAGACTGGCGAATTCATTTCCTGCAGTATCGGGACCGGAGCTGCATTCCCCTAAGAAGCACCGCCACCGATTCACACCATAACGGGTCGCTCCGCTCCCTGCGTGGCTCTGGCAGGTATCCATATATTGGGAAACAGACATTTTTCCGAGGACTCCTCCGCAATTGCTCCAGAACTTCGGGATCATCCTTTGTCCTGCACTCAATTTGCACAACATGTACCTGCACCAAATTCTCCCTGCCACACGAGCACGGATTGTGGCAGGCGCTTGTGATTGGACCGACCTGCAAGCTGCATGAGAATTTCCTTGAAGCCGTAGCCCTTTCTGTCACACCGCGCACGATTCAGGCGGCGGGTGCGCTCACTTCAAGCGACGAGATTCCTCAAGTCTTCCAGACATCAGACCTAAATACGACCTAACCAAATACCGATCTTCCTCCACCACCTCGTACGCCTTAGCAATCGACGTTAACGGAAAGAATTCGACCTCAAATCCGGGCCAACCGACTTCCGGGGATTCGTTCAGTGCGCGGGCCACTGCCCGCTTCGCTTCGGCTAAACATGCATATTTTGTAGATGGTGTTTAATCAATTGTTGAGTAACGGTCAGTGTAGTGAGTTTCAGTAGGATGTGGACCGTCTTTTGGACTGCTTGGCCTACTGGGGATGTATTTTTGGTGCCTGGGTGCATATTCACCTATAGAGTCAATGATTCCGTGCTTAACGGACTATCCTATTCAGTAAAAAACCGAAACCTGTGGGCTCTATTGCCGGCGCAGTGGAGAGCGTATCGTACACTTTTTTGAGGGGGTCTTCGCCCTTAATTGTGAGATGAGTCATAAATTTAGGTAATTTTCGAAAG
>CAZCYQ010000007.1:0-31338 GCA_964503085.1 uncultured Rhodothermaceae bacterium
CTAAAAACAAAATCTTCGAAAAATCCCCCGATTTGAGAGTTTTGCAAGAGGCTCCTGATTGACAATATTTTTATTGTACGACCTTGTGCACCCATGGAACGGCAAGCAACAACGCGGGTAATCGGGTATTCTAACTTTATTGCCAGTTCACACGTGTTATCTGCAATCGCTCCGGCCAAGATTAATCTGGGATTGCACGTGCTACGCAAGCGAACAGACGGATTTCATGATCTGGCTACCGTGTTTCATCCAATAAGCTGGGCCGACACACTCACAGCAGACCATGCCAAAACGGTTAGTCTAACCTGCACAGATACAACACTGCCCAGCGGGCAGGATAACCTAGTTGTACGCGCCGCCAGACTATTGCAGGCCTCTAGTGAAGTTAATCGGGGTGCAGTGCTGCACCTGACAAAGGTTTTACCGCACGGTGCGGGGCTTGGCGGCGGATCAAGCAATGCAGCGACTGCATTACAAATCCTGTGTAGACTCTGGCGCCTAGATTGCACAACCGAAACACTTGCGTCGCTTGCGTTAGATCTTGGATCAGATGTGCCGTTCTTTTTACGACGGTACACGGCCTATGCACAAGGCAGAGGCGAAATACTGTCTCCTCTGGAAGATTACCGTTTTCCCTTCAGTCTGGCAGTTGTGGTGAACCCTGTTCGAATTTCAACGGCGTGGGCTTTTCGGTATGTTGAGATACGTGAGACCGGTCGTGCAGATCTGGCCGAAGTGGTTCGCTCCAATGATCTCGATCGCTGGAAGCGTGAACTAACCAATGATTTTGAGGGCCCTGTATTTTCCAGGTGGCCGGCACTTCGCAAGACTAAATCTGCATTACTGGGTGCAGGCGCGTCTTTCGCATCCCTCACGGGGACGGGTTCAGGGGTTTATGGCGTATTTGAGAGCTACAAGTATGCGGAGGATGCCGCTCAGGAGGCCGCAGCAAGAGGTTGCGCGACTTGGTGTGAGGCCCCGTCTTAGGTATTTATTTGCGATCTTACGGCTCGCAATATTCGCACAGCTGATTTTTCTCATGTTTCGTTGCACACTTTTGCTATCGGTCATAATCTTTTTTTCTGCCTGCAGCAGTACGGATCGTCAGCCCAATGTAATTATCATTTTAGCCGATGATCAGGGATGGGGAGATTTATCCATAAACGGTAACACCAGTATCAATACATCAAATCTTGATCGGATGGCAGCCTCGGGGGTCAGGTTCGATCGCTTTTATGTCAGTCCTGTTTGCTCTCCGACCCGTGCTGAGCTCCTGACAGGGCGGTATCATACACGGTCGGGGGTGCATGGGACCAGTGCAGGTTCAGAGCGCATAAATGCTGACGAGACTACGCTTGCCGAGGTGTTCCAGGAAGCTGGTTATGTAACGGGGGTATTTGGCAAGTGGCACAACGGACAGCAGCCTCCCTATCATCCGAACAGTCGGGGGTTCGACCATTTTTATGGTTTTCCCTCTGGGCATTGGGGACATTATTTCTCTCCGCCTCTCGAATTGAATAATGAGCTCGTTCAGGGAGAGGGGTATCTGCCGGATGACGTGACACAGGCTGCTATGACGTTCATTACCGAAAACAGGACATCTCCATTCCTGGTTTTTTTGCCCTACAATACGCCCCATTCTCCTATGCAGGTGCCGGATCAATGGTGGGACAGCGTACCGGAGGAATTTCAGGATCATCGCGATGCTGAAAGGGAGGATACGCTGCATACGCGGGCAGCACTTGCGATGACGCTCAATATTGACTGGAATGTGGGGCGTGTACTGGCCTTGTTGGAAGAGTTGTCGCTTTCTGAGGATACCATTGTGCTTTATTTCTCGGATAATGGTCCTAATGGTGCACGCTGGAATGCAGAGATGAAAGGTAGGAAGGGATCCACGGATGAAGGGGGCGTCCGTTCGCCTCTTCTGATGCAATGGACGGGTACCCTTGCTGCGAATACTGTGATCACAGAGATTACTGCTGCGATTGATTTAATGCCAACATTAACTGAACTTGCCGGCATTGAACTCAATACCCGATATCCACTGGATGGTATCAGTTTCGCTCCTCTGCTTACCGGTAATACTGAGGCAGTTCCAGAGCGTATGATTTTTTCGCACTGGAACGGACGCACCAGTGTGCGTACACAAACACATCGGTTGGACCATATTGGACAGCTCTTCAATATGGTTGATGATCCAGAACAGCGACAAAATATCGCATCTGTACATCCGCAACTGGCCGATTCTCTTCACCGAGCAAGGGAGGCCTGGATCAATGAAGCTGTACCTGATACATTTGAGAAGAGGCCATTCACGGTGGGGCATGCGGGCTACGACGTAACCTGGTTACCTGCCCGGGATGCGGTGGGATCGGGTGGAATCCTAAGATCCAACCGGTATCCGAATGATAGCTTTCTTACGAACTGGACGCATACGGATGACGCGATTCTTTGGGACGTTGAGGTTCTAACGGCGGGGGAGTACATGGCTACGCTGTACTATACGGCGGCATCAGGCGATGAAGGGGCGCAGATCACACTGAATTTTGGGGATAGTGCAGTGGGGGAAAGGATTGCTGAGGCACATGATCCACCGGAATACGGAATGAATGAAGACCGTGTACTTCGGATTGAGTCGTATGTAAAGGATTTCCGTCCATTGCCGCTGGGGCAGATTTTCCTTGAAGCAGGGCGCAAACCTTTATCGCTGCGCGCAACCAGTATTCCAGGTACTGCGGTTGCTGATGTTCGTCTTCTACGGCTGGAACGTATTGTGGAACAGGGCTCTTGAGCATCTTGCTCCTGCTCCCGGGCAGAAGCCGTGTTGCTGAAGATTAGCTTTCTACTATGACATATCTTCCGATTAGTCAGACAATCACACCTGATTACATCATTCCATTCTCCGGACACCGGATAATTCCACGGCCCCTCCCGGTGTTAAATGCATCCGGCCACAGGTCGGCTCTTTGGCGCGTCGGCTACGATTGCATTGATCGACTTCGGTCACACGATCCGACTGTCCTAATGAACATGGCGTGGCCTGATGCTACCAGGTCACGCGATCTTTCGAATTAGCCTCAGCCCCAGGTGACCGATTCGGTGGCGGGGCAGGGAAGTAACTGTTCGTGCTGATCATTGGCTCCTCACTGTTATCCAGATACCTCATAAATTCACCGACCACAAATAGAGCGTTGTGCGCCCCCTGACCCCAGTAGCTTGAGCGAAAGGTCATACGTCGATCATTGAAGCCAACCCATGCACCACTAACCAACTCTGGATGCATTAGCATGAACCAGCCGTCTCCACCCCCATTCCTGATTCCGGTCCGTTCGTCAGTGCGCCCCTGCGTTGTACCGGTTTTGCCGGCGAGATCATAGCCAGAAAGGCCATAGCTCGTTCTGATACGGATGCCCGTACCATAATTGATTACATCACGAAGCATATCTGTGACGGTCGCAGCAGTTTGCTCGGAGAGTCTTTCTTCTCGAATAGGCTGATATTCGTACAACACTGTCCCATCCTCATCAAGTATTCGAGTAACCATTACAGGTTCGTTTAGAAATCCCTGATTGGCAAATGTACTGTACGCGACCGCCAGCTCAAGAAGAGTAACCTCGCTCGTCCCTAGGGCCAATGAACGCACCGGGTTCAAGTAACTGTTGATCCCCATATTGTTAGCAAGGTTGGCCACATTCAAAGGATTAATATTTTGAATGATCTGTGCGGTGACAGTATTTAAAGATTTTGCCAATCCCTCCCGCATGCTGACACTGTCCCCGGAAACCTCATTCCCATAATTACTAGGACTCCAAACTACCCCCGTAGACTCATCCACATACTGATAGACCGAGTCTTTGTACATATTCTCAGGTGAGTAGTCGTTGTCAATAGCAACTGCATAGGTAAATGGTTTGAAAGTCGAACCAGGTTGTCTTTTTGCGATGCTGACATGGTCATACCAATCCTCCTTAAGCGTTCGACCACCAACCCAGGCTTTTATGTGTCCATTTCGGGGATCTATTACAACGAAGCCAACTTCCAATCGACTCTTGGCAACCTTGAGTGAGTCAATAAATGCAGGATTTTTTTTCAGTTCACGCAATGCTTCATTCGGAGACATCCCTTGACTTCGAAGTGTCTGGTATCGCGACGTTTCTCCGATATACGTATTCAGATCCGAGGAATTGTAGCGTTCCCAGAACCATGCAAAACGATTTTCGGGGTTTGCGTGACAGGGGGCCTCCATGTATTTTTTTAAATCAGTTCCCCAGTCCAGTCTCGGGCTTCTGGGCGCACTCCACTCACAGTCAACGACGGCCTGCAGGGAATCCAGTGTGGTTCTGGCGGCTTCCTGGGCCATAGATTGCATTCTTGAGTCGAGTGTGGTTTCGATCCTGAGCCCAGTGGCATATATATCGATGTCATTTTCCTGCCCCCATTTGGTAAGCCACTGGCGCATCTGTTCGGCATAGTGTGGAGCAAAGCTGTCCGTGACATCTGCCGTTCGGATATTAGTAATCGTGGACGAGTCCCTGATCGCCTCATAGTGTTCCCGGTCAAGAAAATCTTGGGAGACCATGCGGTACAGAACCGTATTACGGCGCATCTGTGATTGTTCTGGGTTTCGCACTGGATCATAGCGATAAGTCCCTTTGAGCAATCCGATCAGTGTTGCACTTTCCAATAGATCCAGGTCAGTCGCTGATTTTCTAAAATAAGTCCGCGCGGCAGCTTCGATCCCATAGGAATTATAAAGGAAGGGGACAGTATTCAGGTACATTTCGGCGATCTCATCCTTCGCATAGAGTTGTTCCAGCCGTATTGCAGTAACCATCTCTTTGAGCTTGCGCGTCACACTGACTTCAAATCCGATCTGTTCGTTATAGATATTGCGCGCCAACTGTTGTGTGATAGTTGAGCCTCCTTGACGCTCGAACGGGAGCCCAAGCTCTCCGAGGATGGACTGGGTGACTGCCGATGCTGTGCGAAAAAGGCTGATGCCCCAGTGATCGTAAAAGCGGTGATCTTCAGTTGCAATCAGTGCATCGCGCACGTGTACCGAAATTGAATCATAAGTAATCCAGGAACGGTTCTCCCGTCCATAGCGCGCCAGCTCTTCACCATCTGCTGTGTAGGCTACACTTGCGTACGAAAGTTCCGGGTTTTCGATTTCTCGCAAGGATGGTGTATCCAGGGAAAGTATCAGCATGTAGACGAACAGAAAAACTGCCCCAAGGACGATCGGTATGACCGGGATACTCAGAACAAAGGCAGCCTGGGCGATCTCAGGTTTTCGAAAAACGCGGAGCAGAAACCCTCGATATCCCTTTAGTGCACGCAAGCGCGGCTTTTGTTTTTTTCCTGGCATTAGTGGAGCGAGCCTATGGCAGGCTTTTGTGTGCCTCTCTGTTTACTGGTTGATGCCGACAAGTCTCTTGCACCATGACAGGGAGGAAATCGTTCCATATTATGTCTTCGTCATGCCGGGTCGCTACCTGAAACTGCCAACAAACTCGCCATGCTGGATCTGCTTGTCCGAGTGGCCTGTGGATCAGGGTTACTCCACAAATCTGCAGCCTCTAATGGGTTGAGAATGCTCAGATTCTGTAACACGGGCTATTAAATTTGCTACCTTCAATCCTTTTTTCAAAATGGTGAGAAAGCCTGGCTTATCCCCTCTTCCTAAATAGTCCAATCTTGAAAGTCAACAGAAACTTTATTACTCAAGGATGTCATAGACTACATCTACAGCCTGATAGGTGTCGTTCTGGATGGTTGAGGTGGTTCCATGGGAACTCGACGGTTAATTATTGAAGATTATTACAGTGTTGTTTTGGGAATGTCAAGCAGCTGTTGAGGGGCGTATCCTAGATTTTCACAGAAATTGCAGTCTCATAAATGTCCATATCGGCTTTGCTTATACCCAGTCGCAGTGATAATTCGCGCCAGTTTTTTACAGCAAGTGCAACCTCAGCCACAATACTTTTTGCGGTATCCGGTTTGAGTGCAAAATAGGGGGCTGCCCTATATGCGAGTTCCAAATCGGCATCTGGACCTTCCTCGGAAATCCATGTAGTCAACTCGCGAGCTTTCTTGTACCTTGGCATTGGATTTAGATCAAATGCAGGCGATAAGCGCCACTGGTTATTGCCCGCGTATAGAAAGCCGTGATTGCGCAGGTGATCATCCAGGTTGCTAATCATTACGCCGAATACAATCCGTCGCCAGAGTTCATGCAAATCGTTTATCGGCGATATGGAATACATGCGGATACATTCTGCAATATCTGTGTATGTCGCATTGTCACCATCTTGCAATCCCAAGAGGCTCATGGCGGACAGGAAAGGGATGCGCTCTTCGCAAGCCCGATCAAATCTTTGGATTAAGGCAACGGGTAAATCCCCAACCATTTGAAGGTTGCCTTTAGCAGCATTAATTCCTGCTTTGTCTGCAAGCATGAGTGCAAGAATTTCTCCGTGCGGGATGCTGTAGTCGTCATCTGGTTTTGGGAATTTAGCGATGAGTAGAGAGCCCTCACTGTCAATAGCGGCAGATTTTGGACGGGTTCCGCCAAGCGGAGAGCCTTCATTGAGCAGAAGTCTCAGGTCGTCTGTCGTTTCTGTGTTCGCTTGAATGGCCATCGCAGCATTAAACAGAGCATGGACCGATTTCAACGGAGGCACGGTACGCCGTCCAATGTTGCTAATAAAATCAGACTCGCCATTGCGCATAAAGCGAAGAGCACCAACTCTGGTGTAGTCGTTTATTGCCAACAGATAGTCAAGCTCCGAGAGACTTCTGTTGTGGCCCATCTTGTGGAATGCGCGACGAACTAATTTCCGCCCCCAGCGGTCAGGAACACAGTCTCGGATCGCACCTGGTAGTGCAGTTTTTTCCGAGGTCCAATAATGTTGCCGCGTGGTCAGTTGTAAGTTCGCGGGGTCAAGTGCAAATGCCTCACGATAGGATAGCCAAGAGTCTGTATACTCAAACAGTGAACTATTGCGGTGGGCTTTTCCAATATAGCGGAGGTGACCTGCAAGATGTGTCGTCCCACCAAATTGCACATGGACCTCAATGACTTCATTCATGGTCTTATCCTCATTTGACTTCCAGATCTGATGCGCTTTGGAAGTCGGTCTTCGTCCAGATCTAAGCCGAGCGTGTCATTAGTTCGATCGGCAACCTGCCCGAAGCGCTTGACCAGCCCCAAGATCGCCAACACGGAGAGATAGGCACCCATCGATACCGACGGATCCCCCTTTTCGATCCGGGCGAGTGTGCTGCGACTCAAAAAGGCGCGTTCAGCCATGGAGACCATTGAAATACGTCGTTTCTTACGTGCGACAGCGATGTCAGCACCCAGTTTTTCTAAGGCTTTTCGAGCAGCGATAGGAAGTGCTGAGATTGAAAGTGATTGCATTTTGCATTATTAATAAGTCATAAGATGATATAATGAATCATACATAAATCACTAAATCCTGTTTCCATGGCATTAGGCTAATCCTGCTTTGTGATTGGTAAAAGCACTTAACAATGGCTTTCACGTTGCTTAGCTTAGCAGCATGCAAGCATTTCCTGAAATTCTTATCACACTTCGCTGCGACATTTTCTCATTGGGCTTCGCAGTGCGCTGCTCCGTCTCGTTGTGCGCGTTCTCCTTCGAGTGAACTTCTAAGTGCTACTGTTGAAAAATGTGACTACCACTATGTATGGTCGCGAATGCAGCCTAATCCGAGGGAGGAGTTAGTTTCGTTTGAACGTGTGTCCAGTATTTACGCGGGAGTGCAGGGAAGCGCGGGCCGCAACAGCGACAGGGATGATTGAACCTGACACGTGGATAGATCGATTGTTATTCGTAGCTTCTTCGTGAGTACTGCAACCAAATGGTATTACAAGTGCTATAAGGAGACGGGTATAGATATCTGGGATGGTGTATTCCTCATATGGTGGTTTCGGTGGTTACGGCGCATTTCCGCCTGTAATTAAGAACCTCTTGATTATAAACGGGCTGGTTTTCCTTGCCCAGCTTGTCAATGTTTTTCCACTTTTGGGATGGTTTGCATTGTGGCCGCTTGGGAACGGATTTCAGGCGTATCAACTTGTAACGTATAGTTTCCTTCACGGGGGATTCACACACTTATTGTTCAATATGTTCGCGCTGTGGATGTTTGGCGCTCAGATTGAGAACACATGGGGTTCCCGGCGCTTTGCAATCTACTATTTCGCCTGTGTGCTTGGGGCCGGCTTTGTTCAACTCGCCGCCACTTATTTCTCGGGGGGGCTCTGGCCTACAGTCGGTGCATCAGGCGGCGTATTCGGGATACTTCTTGCCTTTGGGATGATGTTTCCAGAACAGCGGATTATGCTGCTTTTTCCACCGATCCCAATGAAGGCCAAGTATTTTGTGATTGGGTATGGCTTACTGGAGCTTGTATTCGCAACGACCGATCTTCAGCCAGGTGTGGCGAACCTGGCGCACTTAGGTGGAATGGCCGCTGGATTTCTGCTGATTATGTACTGGCGTGGACGGCTGCCCTTTAAACCCAGGTCTAATTATTGACCACCTGGCACATTAGAATTCGTCTTGTAATCAGGTTTGCGCAATAGGCGGAGTGGGGAGGAGTACATTGGCTTCCATGATGTTCAGGCAAGACCGGCCAGCACGAGCGACCTTCCTATTGCCCACCGCCTTGTATACTGCTTGACTACCAGACGTTTATATCTGCTCCAGACGGAGAGGTACTTTTTTTGTTTTGTCCATAGTATGCCATATCCCATTCTTGCTCACCGGAATCCTTTGTGTCTTCGGCCCAAGGTATGTGAACTTGGGCAAAGAATGGGTCCTCTGCTCCTGAGTATTTGAGTGTAGTTGCTCCCTTCGTTACGTAAATAAACGCTCAGGGCTGCGGTCAATCGATCTAAATATATCCCGGACTACTGGAAAATCCCGTACTCTGAGGGAGTCACGGTGGAGCAAATTTAGTAACAATGCCAAAATCGAGAATCATATACATGCATCGGGGATTCATTGTTGGACTACTACTTATGCTTGGGAGTGCATGCAGTTCACCCGCCCCACCCAATATCGTGCTTATAATTGGCGATGATCACGGGTATCCATATTTTGGTTTTACAGGATCGGCTCATGTCCATACGCCATACATGGACCGCTTGGCGCATGGAGGCGCGCTCTTTACACAGGGGCACACGACAGACAACCATTGCCGTCCAGCTCTCCAGACACTCAACACAGGGCTGTACCCCATACAGTATGCTGCCCAGAGGGAAGTATTCAAGGCACAGGAGCAGGCAGCCGACCCCGAATACAACTACCTTGCTGCCGAGGAGCAAGTACAGTGGAATTTCCTGTATGAAGCGGATGCCATGCGTGAATTCGAGACCCTCCCCGGTCTACTGTCTCGCGCAGGCTATATCAGTTTTCAGGCAGGCAAGTGGTGGGAGCAATCTTTCACCAATGGAGGGTTTACCGAAGGTATGTCCAAGGGATGGTCTCCAGATGAGGTCGGTCAGCCGGGCTTCTTTGGAAAACTCATGGGAGGTGACGGTGTAGAGCTTGTCCGGGAGACATCTCAGCCGGTGTTTGATTTTATAGATCGTAATCTAGATAATCCTTTCTTCCTGTGGTATGGGCCCTCCCTGCCGCATGTTCCTCTGAATCCCCCCGAAGCGTACTATGCCCGGTATAGGGATACCAATCTGTCTGAGTCAGCCAAGGAGTATTATGGCAATTGTACGTGGTTTGATGCCGGGGTTGGAGACTTGCTCGACCATCTGGAAATGCGCGGGCTTATGTCAAACACGCTGATTGTATATGTGAACGACAATGGTTGGGAGCAACCCCCCTTTGAAGAATACAAGGACGTACCTATCCTTTACAATAATGGCGGCCCCAACGGTAAACTGTCATTACATGATCAGGCTTTTCGAACCCCGATCATTTTCAACTGGCCCGGTACGATCAATGCTGCCGTTTTTGACGATGTGCTTGTAAGCAGTGTGGATCTGGTTCCAACTATGTTGGACTATGCAGGCATAGAAATTCCGGAGTACTTGCCAGGGATATCCCTGCGTCCAGCGATGGAGGGTCGGGGCAGCATCCAGAGAGATGCTTTGATTGGCCGGGTTACGCAAATGCGATCTGATACCGATCCAATGGGCAAGCGTCAAACGGGGTATTACGTTCGTACGCTCCAGTGGCACTTCACCTCCACAGAAGGGGAGGTCCGGCTCTTTAATGTGCAGGGAGATCCATTTGAGGATGTAAGCGGAGAACACCCGGAGCTGATTTCAGGGTTTCTGGAGCAGATTGAAGACTGGACAAAAGAGTTCAGCTCTCCTGTTCTGGATCCCAGTCTTCAATAGCTTCTAGAACCGTCTGCACAATCTGAGATTCAGGTACCGTACCAACGACCTTGCCTTGCTTGAACAGGTGTGCCCTTCCACGCCCGAGCGAAATGCCGAGATCGGCCCCCTGTGCCTCACCAGGGCCGTTGACTGCGCAACCCATCAAGGCCACCGTCAGGTCTTTCTCAAATTTACGGGCATCAACCGCAGCCTCTACCTCCTGAACGATCGAAAACAGGTCGCCGTTTAATCGACCGCATGTAGGGCATGCGATGACATTGACCCCCGGACGGCCCAGCCGAAGTGACTTCAGGATGGCGTGTCCAGTCTCAACCTCCTTCACGGATTCGGTAGCTAGGGAAACGCGTATAGTATCCCCAATGCCATCGGCCAGTAACGCACCAATACCGATTGAGCTCTTGACGGTCCCTACTTTGAAAGAACCGGACTCAGTCACCCCCAGGTGAAGTGGGAAGTTTGTGTGCTTCGCCACGAGTCGATAGGCCTGAATCATATAAAACACATCGGAATGCTTAACCGAGATCACAATGTCTTCAAAGCCGTGACGCTCACAGATCTCGACATGGCGCAAGGCACTCTCCAACAGAGCCTCTGGTTGCGGATAGCCATATTTATCTAGGATATCACGTTCCAATGACCCACCGTTAACTCCGATACGGATGGGGGTCCCCGCTTCTTTTGCAGCAAGTAGAACCTCACGTTCCCATTCTTCTTTGCCGATATTTCCGGGGTTAATTCTAACTTTTGCAACGCCCGCTTCAATGGCTTTTAGAGCATAGGTGTGGTTAAAGTGAATGTCGGCGACAATGGGCATGCTGGTTCCCTGCACGATGTCCGGGAGGGCTTCGGCATCTTCCGGCCGTGGCACAGCCACACGAACTATATCAGCACCGGCTTCTGCAAGTTGGGCGATCTCATTGAGGGTTTCCTTAACTTTGTAGGTCTTGGAAACTGTCATGGACTGTACAGAGATGGGTGCTTTTCCACCAATCTGCACTGGACCTACCTGGACGGGGCGAGAGTCTCTTCTGGGGCGTTGCATGCGGGTTAAAGTGCCTGTGCGTGTGCTGAGTTTTACGTATCAAACGGGTTACTGGCCCATTTAGGTTCCACGACGCCCGGTGCATCGCTGCAGATACTCAATGAAAATACGTGCGCAGAGGATTGCAGGCTGGAAACTCTGGCTAGCATGTGGGCTACTGCTTTCAGGATGCAGGGCTGAATCGGATCCAGCTGTTGCTATATCAAGGGGTGTTACAGTTACGCAGTCCGAATTCGTGCAGGCATACAGAGACTGGCTCCTTCGGACGGGTGTTCAGGACACCCCACAACGGCGATCTACCTTTGTCCATGACATGGCCGCAACCAGATTGGCAGTCATGGAAGCTCGTAGATCAGGGATTGCAGAAACGCCCCACTACAAAATGCGCGAACAGGTACTCGGGCGCAAGCTGCTCCTGGACCTCTACGTCAAGCAGGTTGTACTGGATACCGTTAAAGTGTCCGAGGCTGATGTACGTACGCTATATGCACGTGCACAGACCACGGTAAGCGCACGTCATCTCTATGCGCGAACGCTGGCAGAGGCGTTGGCATTACGCCAACGTCTGCAGGGAGGCAAGTCCTTTGCAGAACTTGCACATGAGATCTTCAGGGATCCTGACCTTAAGGAATCAGGCGGTCTGCTACCGCCATTCACCTTTGATGAAATGGATCCGGCGTTTGAAGAGGCGGCGTTCACACTCCCGATTGGACAGGTGTCGGAACCCGTACGTACAGCGCAGGGGTATTCACTGATCAGAGTCGAGGAACGCTTTACTAAGCCGATCATCACGGAAACGGAATTCCAGGCCAAAAGACCTCACTATACGGCCTACGCATTGGAGCGTGCACACAGGATTGCACGCCGGGATTACACATTGAGACTCGTTGATAAGAGCGGGATAGTGTTCAACGATCAGGTACTGGAGGCACTGATCATAAGGATTACACCGGGGAGCGAAGTTTTTGAACAGAATCTGGATCCACTCGAGATCTTGCGCTATGGAGATCCTGTACGGATCTGGACCGTATCGGATTTTCGTGAGCACGCACGGTTTGCCAGCGATCAGCAGCGTGCCCAGGTTCGGACGATAGCTGATTTACGGGATTTTTCCCGCGGCTTGGTTGTCGCAGAGCAAATATTGATGGCGGGGCAATCGCTCCAGGATACACAGATATATCGTACGCAGCTCCGCAAGGCAATGGACAGATATGTTGTTGAATATCTACAGGCAGCAGATTCAGTAAACGTATCTGATGTAGCAATGCGTGCATACTACGACAATGCTCCTGCAAATGAGTTTGTGCGTCCCCGGCAAATTGCCCTGCGGTGGCATGTTTTCACAACCGAAGCCGAGGCAAACGTCGCAAAAAACAGCGGCATTGACTTTACCGGGCCGGAGCATTTGTTCTTCGCGCATCAGTTGGGCCCCCGGTCAAATGAAATCTTCGATGCCTCGGAGGGAGTGGTAGTCGGTCCGCTTGAAACAAATGACGGGTGGATATTGCTAAAAACTGGCATTCAGCACCCAGAATCGCGCCAAAGCTTTGCAGAAGCCAAAAGTGCAATATATTGGGCACTTGCTGAGGAAAAACAACGAGAAATACGTCTCGCCAGATATGCAGAGCTTATCTCGCGCTATGGACTCAAAGTCGATGAAGGAATTCTTGAGAGAACCAGCCTGCTTGACTAATTGTCTGGCCGTACTTGTACTCCTCATAGCCGTCCCTGCAAGCGCGCAGACTACGGGTAAACTGACGGGTTTAGTTACTGATGGGGCTACGGGAGAGTCGTTGCCGGGCGTGAATGTGGCTATTGATGGCACATTTCAGGGCGGAGTTACAGATGCGGAAGGACGTTTCGTGATTATTGGCGTCCGGCCGGGTGTGTATGACCTGGTTGCTTCCTTTGTCGGTTTTGCCACTCAGCGGCGCGAGGGTGTGAGTGTGAGCGTGGACCTGACTACTGAGGTTAATTTTGTGTTGCGTGAGGAGGTCATTGAAGGGGAAGAGGTCGTCGTAACCGCCGAAGCCATCCGTGTCAGGAAAGACCTGACCAGCAGTGAAGCGCGGGTGACCGCAGAAACCATTGATCGGCTGCCGGTTCAGGAGTTGGGCCAGGTGCTGAGTGTGCAGGCCGGGGTAACCGAACGTGGAGGCTTCCATATACGGGGTGGGCGTAGCAGTGAGGTTGTCGTTATGGTTGATGGCGTCCCTGTGACGGACACATACGATGGCTCAACCGCACTTCAGTTAGAGAACGAGGGTATACAGGAGCTTCAGGTGATTAGTGGCACCTTCAATGCTG
Source organism: uncultured Rhodothermaceae bacterium (assembly GCA_964503085.1). GTDB lineage: Bacteria > Bacteroidota > Rhodothermia > Rhodothermales > Bin80 > Bin80. The sequence continues at coordinate 13,742 of CAZCYQ010000007.1, forward strand.
AATATGGCAATGCCATGAGCGGTGTCATCAATGTGGTAACAAAAGAAGGGCGGAATGATCGAATCGGCGGTTCGGTAGAAGCCTATTCCGGTACATACCTGGTGCCTGGTGAAGGGGGGCGTGACCTGCTTCGAGGAACCCGATTGGACGAGCGTACTACAGGATTCCCCTATGATCAGGTGGATGTGTATTCCTATTTACCTTTTGCACCGACACATTACGCAAACCTGAACGCTTCCATTGACGGTCCGATTATCAAGGATCGTCTGACGCTCTATGCTAACGGTCGCTATTTCAGCAACGACGGCTGGTTGTATGGGGCTGATCTGTATGATATTGATGGTTCGGGAGGTGATTCCTCGCTCGTGCCAATGAACACATGGCAAAAGCTGAGTTGGCAAACCAATCTACGGGTTCAACTTACCAGCAATATGATCCTAAATGTAATCGGCTTAGGATCACGGACCGAGGCGAATGATTTGGGTGGGCGTTACCAGTACTATCGGTGGGCGCCGCATGGAGTCCCGCAGGTGTATGATAACGGCATAGACCTGAAGCTCAAGTTCACACACCTGATTAGCGCACGCACTTTCTATACGGTGAATCTGGCCACGTTTGAAAAATCAGCAGAGCGCTACCGTTTTTCCAATTTGACGGATCCGCTGTACAACGATTTTACGCTGAGTCCGCCGGATTCAATTGAGATCACTCCGGGAGTATGGGAGCAGGTTGAAGCTGGCGGTAACCATTTTGCGCGTGGAGGAACAGACCTAGGACGTTTCAAAAGGAGCACACGGAGTTACTTCATCAAGGGAGATTTTACGAGTCAGTTCTCGCGCTACCACCTGATCAAAGCGGGATTTGAGGCCCGCATGGATCAACTCCAATTTGAGGAGTTCAGCATCGTGCCGGCAATTGGCCCCACCGGCCAGGTCATAGAACCTTTCATGCCAGCTGTTCCGCCTCCAGTATCCTTCGGTTACCGTCAATTTGACGGTGTTGAGCCGATCTCAATAAGTGCATACTTGCAAGACAAGATTGAGTATGAAAGCTTCATCGTGAACGCAGGGATCCGAATGGATTTTTTTGATGCGAGGGCGAACATCCCCGCAGATGCATCGGACCCGAACATCTACAATCCGTTCAAGAAAGTCAACCTGTATCGGGATAATGACGGCAATGGCATTATTACAGACGATGAGGAGCGTGCAGACAATACTCTGACGCAGGTAGACCGGGAAGCCTATTGGTGGACGGATTCAAGTCCCAAACTGCAGTTCTCGCCCAGACTGGGGGTTGCTTATCCCATTACGGAAGAAGGTGTGATCCATTTCTCATGGGGACATTTCCTCCAGATCCCAACACTGAATCGACTGTTCGACAATTTTGGATACAAGATTCCGCGCCAAACCGGTCGTCATGGTCCCTTTGGAAATCCCGATCTGGACGCGCAACGTACGGTCATGTACGAAATCGGTCTCAAACAGGCGATCAGAGGTGTGGTGCTGAATGTGACGGCGTATAATCGGGATGTTCGGAGCTGGGTGTCTACTTCACGGTTGATTGAAACCGAACTACCTGGTGTCACTTACGTCGTATACGCGAATCGGGATTATGCAAATACCCGTGGAGTCACCCTCTCGGTGTCACGCCCGTACACGAATAACTACGGTTTTGAGTTGAACTACACCTACCAGGTGGTTGAGGGATCAAATTCAGACCCGACAGAGGAGTTTTTTGCAGCGGGTAATGAGGAAGAACCGCGCTTGGCACTTCTGCCCCTGGGATGGGACCAGCGCCACAAGGTCGCCGGATCTTTTTTCGTTGGTGGACGCAATTGGGGAGCTTCTGCGCTCGTAGTATGGGCATCCGGGTTCCCGTATACACCGAGTTTTGAGGAGGCCGCCCTTGTGGGAGCAGATGTACAGCCGGAGTTTCCGACGAATGCACGCAGACAGCCGTCAACCTTCCAGGTTGATCTAGATGTTTATCGCGAGTTTTCGATCGGACCGGTGCGTCCACGCCTGTTTCTGCATGTCTACAACGCACTTGATCGTAGGAACGCGGTGACGGTATACGGGGATACGGGGCTTCCCGGTATTACGTTTTCCGCTCCCATTCAGTCGGCAGACCCCGGATATTTTTCCCGGCCTAATCACTATTCTGAGCCCCGGCGGGTACACGCGGGGGTACGACTGCAATTCTGATGAAGGAGCTACGCAAACTTGCAGTGATAGGGTGCCTGGTGATCAGTGCTGCACCGGTATTTGCGCAGGGTGTGATTGATCGCAATCATGTGCCCAGCGACGAACGTGTTGATCCACTGGAGCGCAGACGCGACGACATAGATGGAAACAACATCCGGGCAACGATCACAAACTGGGCGCAGACCGCCAGCTCCGGCACTCCGGGAGATTTTTGGTATGAGTGGCCGAAGAACACCAACAGGCGCTACGTTGCACTCACGCAACTCTGGGTTGGTGCAGAGACTGTTGCGAATGCTGGTCCAAATGCAGGAGAACCCATGTGGATTGTCGATGTGGCCGATTTCCGTGGCAATAATACAGGCGGCAACACGTCATGGACGTTTGAACCCGTTGGGGGTTATGTGAACCCCGCTGGAAGTGAGTATGGTATTGCGCAGAGCGACGAGCCGGATAGTTGGCCCCCTTATTGGCCGGATAAACTCTCCGACACCGGAGATCCAGGCTGGAGCGGGTCATGGAACGGTTTCTTTGGAAAGGACATCTTCAATGCAGATCAGGAGTTCTTCTTCAAGGCTGGCGATGACCAGTACGACCGGTACCGGGGCAGCTACGTGCCGGATGCCACTGATCAGTCAAGGTATGGTCTAGGCCTGATCATTGAGACGCGGATTATGGCCTGGACACAAATTTTAGTGGATGATGTGGTCTTTCTGATCTATGGTGTCAAAAATGATGGTACAGAAGATCTGGAAAAAGTTGGGATGGCGGTCTGGCTGGCTGACTGTGTTGCGGGAGATTGTGGCGATGATGTCATCTTTTTCGATTTGCTTGAAGATGTCGCCTTTATGACAGACGAGGATGGGATTGGCGACCAAAACTTTGGCAGTGATCCAGCAGGAACGGTTGGGATAGCCTTCCTGGAAACGCCGGGGAACGCGACTGACCGCATTGATAATGATGGGGATGGATCTGTGTCGGATGAATGCCCCCAAAATATGGGTGAATGTAACAGCCCTATAGTGCCGGAATCGTTTTTGTCGGGAGAAGTCGCAGCAAACAATATTGACGACAACGGGAATGGCCTCATTGACGAAAACATCGTACACGTTCCATTTGGTACGCAACGGGGCGTAGGTTTTGCAGACTACATAGACAATGATGAGGATGGCGAGCAGGGTGCACCGGTCATAACTGCTGAGATGGCCGCTGCTGCCTCAATAGATCTTTGGCTGCGATGGCCGCCCAACCCTCAGAACGATCCCATGCAGCAGGTGAATGGTCAGGTAGAGGTTCACCTGGTAAATGTCACTCAGGAAACTATTGGACTGCCGTTCAGGGATAATATTGATAACGACGACTCACATGTTGTTCCCACAGCAGCCTATCCATATTTGTCGGAACCTGGTTCTCCCGTGATTACACAGGGCATGATAGACGCCGCTGCCGCTGATCCGTACCGACGCTATCTAGTCCCCGACGCAGGCATCCTATTGTATGATGTGGGCCCCGAGGACCTGGGTAAGGCTTATGCCGATGGCGTGGATAATGATCTTGATGGTGCTATAGATGAGGGAATTGACGAAGGTACCGACGAAATGATCGATGAAAGTCGGGCGGATGGCATAGATAACGATCAGGACTGGATACTGCTACAGAATGACACTGGACTCGATGGAGTCGCCTTCAGTGGGGACTACGGAGATGGGGACGGAATGCCAACCACTGGGGCGGGATCCTCCTTTCCCGGAGAAAAGAATATAGATGTAACCGATGTAAGCGAGTCGGATCAAATAGGTATCACGAATGTCCGCCTCTTCGGGGCGAACACCCTGGCGATTGGCAGTTCCAGTGACCGATTTCTGTTTTACAGCTATTTGTTTCCGGGCGATTTTGATACGGAACAACCGGATCCAGGGGACAATGACCTGACGGTTGCCAGTGGCCTGTTCCCACTGAAAGCGGGGCAGACGGAGCGGATTTCGCTCTCAGTCCAGCTTGGGATCGGCCAGGAAGAAGTCCTGGCAGGAAGAGATAATGCGCTGGATGCTTATGCAGAGGACTATCAGTTTGCCCAGGCTCCGATCACGCCGGAGGTTTCTGTGGTACCTGGGGATGGTCGCGTGACACTTTATTGGGATGCCAAGTCTGAAGAGTCAGATGATGAATTTCTAAGATCTCTCGGACTGCCTTCCAAGGACTTTGAGGGGTATCGAATATACAGGGCCACTGATCCGGCTTTTCTGGACGCATTACAGATTACTGATGGCCGAGGCAATCTGACGTTCCGCAAGCCGATTGCCCAGTTTGATCTCATAAATGGCAACGCAGGCTTTCATCCCGTAGCTGTAAACGGGGTCAGCTTCTATATGGGAGATGATCGTGTAAGTGCAGGAGAGGGGTTGAATGGTCTCGCCCATGCTTATGTTGACTCTACGGTAGACAATGGAGTGACCTACTACTATGCGGTAACAGCATATGATTTCGGGGCGCCGTCGGCGAATATTTCTCCTACTGAGACTCCTGTCCGAATCCGGCGGCGCGCGGATGGCTCGGTGGAGACAGGCCGCAATGTAGTCGTGGTCACGCCTGCGGCACCGGTGGGAGGTTACCAAGAGGCAACATTGGAGACTGTAGATGGGTATCTGCCACGCATTCAAGGCTCAACCTCAAGTCGAATTGCTTACGCAATCACGGATCCCCGGGCGATCATTGATGGCAACCGCTACCGTATCACATTTGACGATTCACTGCATGCCGGCGGCCGTTTTTCACCGGATACACTTAAGACAAAGTATTTTACACTAACAGATATATCCTCAGATCGTGTACTCCTTGACAGGTCAGTAGCATGGCGTCAGGGTTGGGAATTTCCGCCTCTAGACGATTATGGTAATTCGCTGGGATTCAGTCTACGGTTTTTTGGGGAGACGCTTGTGCGTCTTAATAGTGCATTGAGTGGTTGGAACAGGGAAGGCGTGTACGGGGTCACGCTGGATCCATACATCTCCCCGGGTTTTACGTTGGGCCTCCGTAATCCTGCAGATTACCGCCTGGAAATCGTCGGTCCGGCGCAGGGACAATCAGTGCAGATGCAGGCGTCCTTCTTCAGAAGATTGCCGTCCAGGCCGACGAATGTTCGCGTGTTTCGGGTTGAGCACGATGGTGCGGGAGGCAGACGTGACGTAGAAGTTGAGTACGGATTCTGGGATTTGACGGGCGATGACTTTACAGGTGCGCAGTCAACTTTGCCGGCAACCTTCAGTGCAGACAGAGATCGACGGGAGTCAGATTTGATCATCATTCAAGAGCCCAGGGTTGGAGATGAAGGCGGGGCTTCTATACATACGTGGCGTTTAGCATTGGATTTTTCGGTTGAAAGCAATACGAACCCATCCGAGGGAGATGTAGCCACGCTCGTTACTCGCAAGCCATTCCTTTCCACGGACGTGTTTGAGTTCAGTACCCGAGCCCCAGTCGCCTCTACAGATAATCCTGACTCGCTCCTGTCCCGCATACAGGTTGTTCCCAACCCCTATGTAGTAACCAATCGATTTGAGGAATTAAATGCTTTTTCCACCGGACGGGGAGAGCGTGTGATCAAGTTTATCAATCTACCACCCGAGTGTACGCTTAGAATTTTCAACGTGAGTGGTCGCCTGATCCGGACATTATACCTAAATGAGGGAGGCAACCATTCAGTAGCCAGTAGTCTGATGAATGGTACGATTACTTGGGATTTGCTGAGTACTGATGCGTTAACGGTAGCATATGGTGTTTACCTGTACCATGTGGAAGCCCCGGGAATAGGTGAAAAAACGGGTACATTTGCCATCATCAAATGATTCAGCATCGGCCTCCATATTCGGTAGCTTGTTTGATGGTTATGGGACTGACTCTGGTCAGTTCACAGGGTGTGTCGGGCCAGTTCACCAATGAGACTCGCGAGGTTACCCGCAAGGGAACGACTGCTGCGGAATTTCTCAGTATCCCCATAGGGGCACGAGCAACTGGAATGGGGAGTGCGATCACAGCCAGTGTTGACGATCCGACCGCACTCTATTGGAATCCGGCCGGTTTGGGATTGCTTTCCGAGGCCTCTGTGTCTGCTGAGCATGCATCCTGGCTGGCAGGTATAAACTTCAACTATGCAGCCATAGCTCTGCCAAGCAGGCTGGGTACTTTTGGCGCAGCGGTCACTGCCATGGGTACGCCGGATATGCGGGTGACGACGGTTGAGGAACAGGAGGGTACAGGGGAAACCTTTAAGGCTTCCAGCTATGCATTTGCGCTTGCGTGGGGGCGAAGGCTCACGGACCGATTCACCTTCGGAGCCACCGTAAAGGTAATCACCGAGCAGATATGGCATTCTACCGCAAGGGGAGCGGCGCTTGATATCGGTACTGTATTTGTGACGCCTTTCAGGGGGATTCGGTTAGGAGCGGCCATCTCCAATTTTGGCACAAAGATGGAGATGACAGGAGATGATTTGCTGGTGACAGCAGATATTGATCCTCGCAATCGCGGCAATAATGAAAGTAATCGGGCTTACCTGAGAGCAGATCGATTTGATCTGCCTCTGATCATGCGCATTGGGCTCGCAGGAGAAATACTGGAAACGGAAACCGCACGCGTAACTGTTGCGCTGGATGTTCTGAGTCCCAACAACAGCAACCAGTACGTTAATGTGGGGATAGAGTCTGGATTGCTTGGCGACCTGTTAATGGTGCGAGGCGGCTACAGTGAGCTGTTTCTGCAAAACAGTGTGCGTTCATTTTCTTTTGGGGTGGGGTTGCGGTATGACTTTTCTGTGGTTGGGATGGCCATAGACTATGCGTACGAGCAGCAGCGCTACTTTGATAACGTAAGTCGAATTTCAATGTCCCTCAGTTTTTAGTGCCTGCGTGTTATGCGGGGAAGTATTTGTATATTTGGCGCTTGGACTAGTTTAAAAGAAGATTTCATGAAGACAAAATACTTGTTACGAATTGGGTTGCTGCTTTGCTGCATATTTGTGGTCGCCGGCGCACAGGCTCAACGTACCGTCACGATGCGGCTAAATATGACCTCTGTTCCAGACACAATAAACGGAATGGGATTGGTTGAAGTGCGTGGTGCGGGCGGGGAAACTGGTAGTGTTGCACCAGATACCTTGGCAGATGGCAACATTATTGACTGGAGCGCTGCCAGCACGCTCGAGCCCGTTAACGAAAAGGGGCCCAACGGCGAAGACAGCGACTACTGGAGCATAACGTTTATGATTGACGAGACGGACAGTCTTCAGCATAAGTTCTATTCGGATCAACTCAATATGTCATTGAATGCGGGTTGGGAGGCGGATCCCAATCCATACATAGAGCCGGGTACCGGGGATGTTGATCTTGGTCTGCACTTTTTTGAGGCACAGATTCCATGGCATGGTGTTTCGGGACGGCGCGCAGGAGGGTATAACTGGCTACCTTGGGAGCCCAAGACGGACTCTGTTGCAGTATGGTATCGCGTAGCCATGTTCGGGCTGCATTCCGAGGATAAAGGCTATGATGCAACGATGATGGCCCCGGATCAGATTGTTGGTGTACGCGGAGCCCCGATTGACGACGGTGCCGGTGCGGTAGGTCCCTTGGATTGGGGAGCATCACAGGTGGTGTTAGACCGTGAGTCAATGGATGAATCGACCGCGGGTTACAGTATCTATTCAGGCGTCGCATATTATCCAGCTACGCTAGCAGGAATGAATCAAGAGTACAAGTTTGTCCTTGAACACGGGGAAACTGTCGGATGGGAGGAAGGAAACGTTGTTGGTAACCGAAGTTTCACTGTGCCGGCATCTGATACCACGCTGCACTGGATGTATTACGGTAACACGGCGCCCAGTAAGGTCGTGCCTGTAGAAGGACAGGTGGTCTTTGGTGTAGATATGAGTGCTTTTGAGACCATTGGTCTTTTTGATACTGCCCGCAATGACACCTTGTGGGTCTTTGGAGATTTCAATGGCTGGCAAACCTGTCGGGACGAGCAAAGGCTGGAGGAATGTTACATGTTTAAAGAACCGGGAGGCACCAACTTTGCGGCGGCCGTTCCGCTGACACGCCCACCTGGCTGGAGTTCCGGCTATAAGTATTTCCTTGACTTTAACGATGTAGAGTTTGAGGCCCAGTTTGGTGTGCCTCCCCCGAGTGGGTGGGAAGAGGGTCACAGGACCGGAATCAACCGTGAATTTGACTTCGCAGGAGATACAGATGCTTCACAGATCCTGTCTCTATCATATTTCAATGATGCGACACCAATGAATGTGATGATGGATGGAGACGAAACTGAAGTGATGTTTTCAGTCACCATGCAGCAGGCAATAGATAGTCAGGCGCAGCCATTCAATCCGGCTACAGATTCTGTGAGCATTCGTCTGGGGGATCCGATTTGGGCACACACCCAAGGGGTGGACGGAACGGATCATGACATTCCGCTCTGGGATGAGGTGTTACTTACGGACGCTGATGGAGATGGTACGTACACCGGAACCTACACGGTTAAGGGACCCAGCTATAACATCCTGACGTTCAAATATATGTACGGAGGCAAGAGTATGAGTACCTCGGAGATGGGTTCAGATACCAGAGAGCCTGGGCGCAACAGGGTTCATTTCATTCCCAAGAATGCGGATGGTTCGTTCCAGGCGCAATATGAGTTGCCGGTTCACGAGTTCAATCTCGTGCCAGGGCCACTCCCGCACGATAATAATCCCTACATCACGAACACGGGGATTGAGCAATCTGAGGAGATTCCCACCAACATCTGGTTAGGGGAGAACTACCCCAACCCATTCAACCCAACGACGACGATTGAGTATGGCCTCGAGCAGCAGGCACACGTACAGCTTCATGTTTACGACATGCTTGGCCGTCGGGTAGCCACACTCGTTGATGGACTGCAGCAGGCTGCTACCTATACCGTCACGTTTGATGCTTCCAGGTTGGCGAGTGGTATTTACCTGTATCGCCTCGAAACTCCGCATCGTGCATACACGAAGCGGATGATGCTGATCAAGTAAGCGATCATGGGTCGGCAGGGTATTCCTGCCGGCCCATTTTTGTATTGTTTTGTATTTGCGAGTCAAGTTAGATTGCATCTTTGCCACTTGGTCGGGGGGAAGAGTGTTTGTAGAATTCTACGAGCTGCAATTCGGTATTGGGGTAAATCAAGGGGGCGGGGCTGCCAGTTGAGTGGGTACCGGTCTCGGGTGTAAGACTGCGGTTCAATGAGAATCAGGACCTTTTTGAAAAAGCAGCTTCGTAGAGTCGGCTTGGAGGTGAATCGCTTCAATGCGGCGGGTTCGTTTACTTCAAGGAGACAGAGGATGCTGGAGCGTGCAGGGGTAGATCTCGTACTTGATGCCGGGGCAAGCGATGGCGGATTCGCGTCTGAGTTGAGGGATGCTGGCTACAAGGGGCGGATCATTTCATTTGAGCCATTAGAGAAGCCTTACCGATCCCTGTTAGCCAAGGCGACGAAGGACGACAACTGGGAGGTTTTTCAATATGCACTGGGGAGTGTGTCCGAGGAGGCCGAGATGAATATCGCCAAGGATGACAAATGCAGTTCACTCCTGGCTCCACTGGAACGACAGACTCGAGTATACTCGGGTGCACTGACATCATCCTCAACTATGGTTCACGTGCGGAGGTTGAGTGATCTGTACGGTGCACAGTTTCAACCCGGGGAGTGCACTTTTTTGAAGATTGATACGCAAGGTTACGAGGGGCATGTGATTGATGGGGCAGGGGATGTGCTGGACAAGATGGTGGGGATACAGGTTGAGTTGTCTCTGGTACCACTGTTTGACGGAGGTCAGAGTTATGCCAGGCTCTTGCAGGAGCTGGAACGCCGACAATTCCAGCCCGTATTGTTGGAACCCGTGTTCGTTGACCCGGAGACCGAACAAACTCTCCAGGTGGACGCTGTTTTCTTACGTCAGGACCTATTGAAATAAGCCGGCGATTCGCAATTCGTTGTGTTTCTGATGGCTATTTCTGGTATTGGAGGTTTCTCGCATCAGCCGGATCGGGATACCTCAAACTTTGGGAGTCTCGACTCCATTGAGTTCTCAAGAGGCACGGCGCGGGGTGGTCAAAGACGAAAGAGTCAAATGATGGTCAATGCCCGCAGTACAGTGCCTGTATCATTCAATTGTGAATTTATCTTTGGAACACCTAATGCAGATGGAGACATTTTATGTGAGCCAGATATAAAGGTAGGAGGGTCGTAGCCTGATTTTGCAGGTATTCCAATGATGTTTTGATAGTCTTATGAGATTTCCCCAAAATTCTGTTCGCTTACTCACTTTTGTTACGCTGGCCTTTTGTGCGGCTCAGGCACAGGGCCAACAATTGGATGTCACGTTTCGATGGATACCGGACCGCCCGGTTGTGCGAGCATTTTTGCCCGGTGAGTTTAATGGTTGGGGGCCAAACAGCGGTGGGCGTATAGCTCCGACGGCGCCTTCATTAATGACCTTTGACAGTACGACCGGAGAATGGCATTACACTCACACCTTGGAGGTAGGGGAAACATACCAGTACAAAATGCATGTTCATCTAAACGAATCAGGGTCCAGCAATGTGTGGATAACCGACCCGCTGAACGATCGAATTAATCCGAGTGAGCACAACAATTCAGTTGTAACCATTTCGGATCCCATGGTTTTTCAACTGGCTCTGCGACGTAACAGCGAGGGCGCAGTAACGGGCTTAAGTGCGGGGGTGTTTGCCACGAGGGATCTTGCGGAACTCACATTTGCAATGAACGGTCAGGAGCAGGGTGGACTAGCGTACTATACAGATGGCATCTTCCATTTTGAGCTGGATGCTCCTGCTGCTTGTGATCTGGCATTCACGCTTACGGCCGTAGATAGTGGTGGCAATACAGTAAGCCATACCGTTGGTAAAATTCCTCCCTCAGTTGTGGATGCTCCGCGACCCGCAGGGATCGTGGATGGGATTAACTACAATATTCAGGATCCAACTCAGGCAACGTTGTCGGTTTTTGCGCCAAACAAGTGTTATATGTATGCTGTTGGCGAATTCACTGGATGGGAGGCCAATCAGAGCGGGCTCATGAATCGGGATGTGGTTGCCCAAGACAGTATACACTGGTGGCTTACACTCGAGGGATTAGATCCTGGGCGACAGATTGGCTATCAATACGAGACAGACGATGGGGTACGATTTGCAGATTTATTCTCCGAACTGATACTTGATCCAGTTCATGATCGGTCAATTCCTCCGACGACCTATCCGCAGTTGAAAGTTTATCCACATGGTCGTACTAAAGGCCCAGTTTCTGTATTACAGACGAACCAGCAGCCGTATGAATGGAAGGTAGACGACTTTGAGCCTCCTGCACCAGAAGAGTTGGTGATCTATGAATTATTAGTCCGGGATTTTTTGCATGAACATGACTGGACAACGCTAACAGATACGCTAACCTACCTGCAGCATCTAGGCATCAATGCTATTGAGTTGATGCCGGTGGCTGAGTTTGGAGGTAACATCAACTGGGGGTATCAGCCGAACTTCTATTTTGCACCGGATAAGTATTATGGTCCCGCAGAAGACCTGAAGCGATTCGTGGATACGGCCCATGAGTTGGGAATAGCTGTTATTCTGGATGTCGTGTACAACCATGTAGATATCCCATCCCCATTGATAACTCTCTATGGAGCCAAGGATTCCAACCCATGGATCAATATTCCACCGCGGCATGCGTACAACGTGTTTTTTGATCTCAATCACGAGGATCCCTACACTCAGTACTGGCTGGATCGTGCGAATGCTTATTGGCTTACCGAATTCAGGGTAGATGGCTTTCGCTTTGATTTGTCCAAGGGATTTACGCAGCGTAATACCGGCTCGGACTGGGCAGCATGGGATAGCTATGATGCATCACGTATTCGCTTGATTAAGCGTATGGCAAACAGGATGTGGTCAGTCAATCCAAATGCCTATATAATCCTGGAGCACTGGACACGAGATCGGGAGGAGCGGGAGTTAGCTGGGTATGGTGTAGATCAAGGTTTGCCCGGGATGATGGTGTGGGCCAATGTGACGCATCAGTTTTCGGAAGCCGTAATGGGATATAACGGTGGAAATAACAGCGATTTCTCGCGTACCTACTATGGGGATGGAGGCAGGGGATGGGAATTGCCCCATGTAATAACCTACATGGAAAGCCACGACGAACAGTGGCTTATGTACAAAATGCGCCAACATGGGGCTTGTGAACGCTCTCCATCAGGAGGAGATCTCTGTGATCCATCGCTCGAAGCTAATTCGGGGACCTACAATGTTCGGCGCCTACCGATTGCACTTGATCGTCTTAAGATGGCAGGTGCCTTTTATTTTTTACTTCCTGGACCACGTATGCTCTGGCAGTTTGGAGAACTTGGGTACGGATATGGTGACCGTGGAGAAGAATGTCTGGAGCCTAATGATTGTCCACCCTATGCTCCCTCTCGTATAGCCCCTAAACCCATTCGCTGGGACTATTATTATGATCCACTCCGAAAACGTCTTTATGATACATGGTCGGCACTCATTAACCTGCGCCGCAATTATCCGGTCTTTCATAGTACTGAGTCGGATGTTGCACTTTCGTTAGCTGGGCCCGTCAAGCGTATACATTTGCGAAACGCGGATACGGATATGGAGGCTGTAATTATTGGGAATTTTGGAGTTACCCCTGAACGCAATAGACTCGGGCTGGGAGTTCCCCCTGTATACTGGTACGACTTTTTTTCGGGGGACTCGCTCAACGCGACTGGCAATATTCCCTCAATGTTGCAGCCCGGCGAGTTTCATGTGTATACATCTAAACCTGTACCACGACCGCCAGAAGGCCTAATTACAGTAGATAGGCAATCTTCTGAACCACAAGTTTTTGGGTTCACATTACTGAGCAATTATCCAAATCCATTCAGGGATCAGACGAATATTCAATTCAGCCTGGATCGAGCGCAGCCGGTCCGCATCGAGGTTTTTGATGTGCTTGGTCGCCGGATCACTCTGTTAGTGGACGAGGTACTTTTATCGGGTACGCATTCAGTGACACTGGATGCTGTTTCGCTACCGTCCGGGCTTTATACAGTTCTTATGTCTGGTGAATCTTCAAGAGCGTCTCTGCCGGTCTTGCTGGTTCGGTAGTATTGGGGATTATTGCGGAAAATTGGAACCACCTGCACATATTGAGTGTCACACTGGGCTGTGGTGGTTTGCTATTTAAAATTTGCTCAGCAACGCCGCCGAGGAGTTGTTAGATTTTTGGCTCGCTTTTAGATTCGTTGCGCCTGGTACTTGGTTGGAGCGCATTGAAGTTGCTGTTAATCTGAGGCATGGTTCCATATAAATACGTACAGTGGGATCCAGAGAAGCATGGTGCGAAAACCTCCACCTTTGAGCAACTCTTTGACCTCTTCCAGCAGCTACTCCAGTACACCGCTGGAGATGCTAGTGAGGCATTGAATTGGCTTACCCAGTTGGATGAGCAGTACAGCCTAACAGATTCAGAAACAGGTATTGGAGATTTTATTGAGGAACTCAAGGCGCGCGGTTATCTGCGGGAGAATGATGGCACTTTTGAGATCACTGCTAAGACGGAGCGAAGCCTCCGGGCTCGTTCACTGGAGGAGGTTTTTCGGCAGCTTCGTAAAGGAGGTACGGGACGACATCCAACGCCCTTTGAAGGTAAAGGAGATGAGCGCCTGCCGGAAACACGACCGTGGAAGTTCGGAGATGATCCACACCTTTTGAATATCACCGACACACTCGCCAATTCTTACAGGCGAGGTGGGCTTGATGACTGGTCACTGGAGGAAGAAGACTATGTACTTCACCAAACGGACCATCAGTCAAACCAGTCCACCGTGCTCATGATTGACCTCAGTCATTCAATGATCCTCTATGGCGAGGATCGTATTACGCCTGCTCGTAAGACTGCTATGGCATTGTCAGAACTGATATTGCGCCGCTACGCCAAGGATACGCTTGATATAGTAGCATTCGGAGATGATGCTTGGGAGGTATCAATAAAGGATCTACCATACCTGCAGGTTGGGCCGTATCATACGAACACGCGTGCAGGGCTACAGCGGGCCCGAGAAATCCTGCGGCGGCGCAAGAATCGAAACAAACAGATATTTATGATCACCGATGGCAAGCCAAGCTGCCATTTTGATCAGGGGCGTCTCTACAAGAATGTGTTTGGGTTGGACAGGAAGATTGTTAACAAAGTGCTGGACGAAGCTGTAATATGTCGCCGCGAGGGGATAACGATCACCACGTTTATGATTGCTAGGGATCCATACCTCCAGGGGTTTGTTCGCCAGTTGACCGAAGCGAACCGCGGGCGGGCTTATTTTGCGGATCTTAATAATTTGGGGGAGTTTCTGTTTGAAGACTATGTACGCAACCGGCGCAAGCGTCTACACTGAGGGGTAAGTACAGTGAAGTCGCCGATTCTACCTAAGAAGCATCTGGGGCAGCATTTTCTAACGGATCCCAACACCGCGCGTCGCATTATTTCTGCGCTTCGGGCGCCGAGTGATGCCCATGTTGTAGAGATTGGCCCAGGGACTGGCGCACTCACAATTTTTTTGCACGAACGTTATTCGCAGTTTGAAGCCATTGAAGTGGATCCACAGGCGGTGGCCTATTTACGAACCAGTTACCCGAAGTTGCACGTAAGGGAGGAGAATGTGTTGAGCATTGACTGGCGGCGTGTGGACAACCCTCCTTTACATATCATTGGCAATCTACCCTATAACATCACCAGTCCGATTCTTTTTGGGTTGCTGGCTGCGCACGACGTAATTGCTGAGGCAGTTCTCATGGTACAAAGGGAGGTGGCTGAGCGAATTGTAGCCAAGCCTCGAACCAAGGCATATGGAATTCCAAGTGTATTTGCGCAGCTGTATGCACGCCCAAGTGTGCTGTTTAAGGTCAGTCGCAACATCTTCACTCCTAAGCCGGCCGTCGAGAGCACGGTGATTCGGCTGGAATTTGAGGATGTGGAGATCCCAGATGTGGATACGGGTCTATTGCATGCCGTGGTTCGTGCAGGGTTTAGCATGCGTCGTAAAGTACTTCGCAACAGCCTTCGGCAGTGGGCGGGTGAACGGGATATTCCAGATTATTGGAAGCGATGTCGTGCGGAGGAATTATCACCTGCAGATTATGTGGAACTTGCGCGTTACCTTCAAAAGCGTTAGAAGCACCAACTGGCTTTTCAATCGCTAATCAATACATCGTCGTGTCTGATTCCGCTACCGACATACTTAAAATTTCGCCGCTTCCTGAGCTGAGTGCCGAGATAGCAGAAGCAGTTGAGGAACGGCTTGAGGAAGGTGATCTTTCTGCGGCGGTAGACTTGGTAGGTGGACTTCATCCAGCCGACATCGCGCGACTCGTTACCGAACTAGGGCGCGAGCATGCCGCGAGTCTGACGCTTGCACTGCCGACCATTACCGGCGCACAGGTGCTTTCGGAATTGGATGAAGCATTCTGTGCAGATCTGCTTGCAGCTACTCCTACCAAGCGCGTGACCTCTCTTCTCAACGAGTTGGAATCCGATGATGCTGCTGATGTTCTGGGGCAGTTGGATGAGACAGTGCGCCAGCGTGTTCTGCGCGTTTTGGAAGATCGCGAGGCCGTACGCGGCCTACTGGCCTATGGGGAGGAAACTGCAGGCGGTATTATGGCTGCTGAGGTTGTCACGGTGCTCGCCAACTGGACGGTCACCGAGGCTACCGAAGAAATTCGCCGTAACGCAGAGAACACGCAAGATCTGTATGTGGTTTTTGTTACTGACCGTTCCAAGCATCTGGAGGGGTTTGTGACCACTCGACGCCTGTTGCTGTCACCCGCTGAGGCTACAATTGGTGATGTAATGCGTACGGATGTGCGGTATGTGACTACGGATGTGGACCAGGAAGAGGTTGCACGGACTATGGAACGGTACGATTTGGTTTCTCTGGCGGTGGTGGATGATGAGCAGCGCCTGGTTGGTCATGTTGCGATTGATGACGCAATGGATGTTATTCTTGAAGAGGCCGAAGAGGACTACCAACGACTAAGTGGTATTACTGGTGATGAGGAACCCACAGACTCGGTATTTCGAATTACCCGTGGTCGGCTACCCTGGTTATTTCTGGGTATGCTTGGGGCTGTGTTTGCGGGGAGTGTCATTGGCGTTTACGAGGAGAATATCCGGCGTGCCTCGGTTCTCGCGGCATTCATCCCGGTTGTCATGGCCATGGCTGGGAACGCCGGGATTCAGAGTTCAGCTATTATCGTCCAAGGTTTGGCATCCGGTGAGGTTTGGTCAGCCAATATGTTTCGGCGTCTAGGCAAAGAGGTTCTTGTGGCTATAGTCAATGGCTTGGCCTTAGCGATGATGATGCTGGTTGTAGTTCTGTTGCTGTTTGGTTGGGTGGCGACGGTCTGGTCCTCTGTGGTGATGCCTGTTCCCGAACCCATGCGACTTGCCGTAACCGCGGGGCTGTCGCTCTTTGCCGTTATCGTGCTGGCTGCTGTCATTGGGGTTGCTACGCCACTAATGCTTGACAGGATTGGAGTGGATCCAGCACTGGCTACGGGCCCCTTTATCACCACCAGTAACGATATTATCGGGCTTATCGTGTTCTTTATGCTGGCGGCGACACTTTATTTACCGTTTGTTTGAGTCAATTCACAGTGAGTGAATCTAATGCGGCGGGGAAGGGTAGATGGTTCCGGGCGCGTTCAAAAGTGAGATCTTCCAGATCCTAAAGATCGCGCTACAGTGGAGAGGTAATGCATATTCCGAGCGAACTGGGGGCACTGATTCCGAATGAAGCGGGGCACCATTCCGAGCGAAGCGGGGCACTAATCCGAGCGAAGTGGAGTACCATCGGCACCGGCGAAAAAAATCGTTGAACAACGATCTGCCCGCAGTTCAGATTCGCTGAAAGATGAGCCCAAGAGAACACTTCTTTGAGCGCTCTCCATCTTGCAGAGCGCAAGTCGGAGGACATGCTCCACTCTGACGAATTTGGGTCAGGGAAACAATTGCTCTTGGGCGCGCGCATTTTTGATGCCTTCCTCGCCAACCATGTTCGCATTGTAATCAATGAAGCGCTGCTGAAGTGCAGGGTCGGATGTGGCAAGTATCTGTACCGCCAATAGAGCAGCGTTCTTTGAGCCATCGATGGGCAGGGCTTCCACAGGAATTCCGCTTGGCAAGCGAATAAGATAACTCTGACAGGAAGATCGAAAATAAATGCCTGATGCACGCGCACATATCAAGGCAATTCCGCAAACCCCCCGCATATAAGGTGTCCCATTTTCACCGGATTGGTGTCCCAGA
>CAZCYQ010000007.1:31438-92581 GCA_964503085.1 uncultured Rhodothermaceae bacterium
TCAATCGGATTGGTGTCCCAGATCAATCGGATTGGTGTCCCAGATCAATCGGATTGGTGTCCCAGATCAATCGGATTAGTGTCCCACTTCCACCGGAATAGGTGTCCCAGTTCCAGCGGAATAGGTGTCCCAGTTCCAGCGGAATATAGAGGCTTGGCCTCCCCGGAGAGTTGTATCAGGCAGCGGTAACGGCGAAATCACGTCCAATATCTCCGCGAAAATCAATGCTGCCCCTTGAAGTATCGTTCTCCGAAATTGAACGCATTCTTCAATAGTTTCAAATTAATAATAATATAACCAATATGGCCCAATATATAATAGAAAAAGAATATAAGTGACGTAAAAAATACGTGAATCATTACTAAACTATCAGGGAATTAGTAAGGGAGTTGTCCAGTAAAGGGAGACTGTTGCACAAAGCTATCGATTTTGACCTTTGAAGTATTCTTATCCAAAATTTCGGGGCTTTTTTTCGACAGACTTGATTAGTCAGGCGATGGGTACAGCGTCGATCGCTGGAGTGAGATCAGCACATTCCGCACATTTGTTTGTGAGCCTCTCCCCCGGTAGTAACGGGCGGCATTAGTCAAGGTAATCTTAATATTAGGAGGTTTTAGAATGGCCAGCATATTCAAGTTCGAACATGTGCTTCAAGGTTGTGAAGACGATGCATTCGAAAATGGGATACGAATTGAAACTGAGCTGATGCCCTTGGGTGGACCAGGTAGCCCTGTCAAACCAGCGGTGTACGCAGGGGGGCGATACCAGCGTGATCGTCGTTGGTCCTGCCCCGAGGATTCAGAAGCTCAACATGTCATCGTGGTCGACAATGTACCTTCCCAAGCGAACCGTTTGGAAGAGGCACTTCGTCGTCATCGAGACTCAATAGAGTTACCAGAATTTATTCTTGATTTCTCTGAAATCGGATACTTACCCTCTCACTTGCCAAGGAGTCTATCAAGCTTTCAATTTCCACATCGCAACGCAGACGCCTACCTGAGAGATGCGATGTTAAATGGAGAGGATTTCATCAATACAGATTTGGGTAGAAAGATATTCAATGCTACCACCCAGAATTGTGGTCATCTGATGGCATGGTTCCCACAAGCACTTTTGTACGGATTCTGGCAGTCGCACCTAGGTAAGAAACGGTCTAATAGTAAGCATGCACGCGCATGGGTTTCTGAAATCATTGGCTGGCAACCAGCGGAGACCGAAACACGAGTCTTTGGTCTGAAAGGTGATGATCTTAACCTGAATGTTAATGATCCTATAACTATCAATCCTAATGACCAAACCCAATGGAAAATTGGAAAGGATGCGAACATTGAAGATGGGAAAACAAAGAGATTGTCGGAAATAGGGCACGGTCAAGTCCCGTTCACAGGAAACGATGCAAGTTTGGCAGCAATTTCGTTTACGCGAATCTCACAGACAGCTACTGTTTCATTTGCGCAACTGCGCAGGATCCGTGTGGATGATCTGTTTGGATCCAAGAAGAATGCAGCTTGTCGTGCCATATTGGTTGCTCTCGGTCTGCATGCACATCAACTGGCCTTTGGTCGTGGATTCTCGCTGCGCTCGGGGGCTGATCTTCGCCCCCATGCTACAAAGTGTACATGGCTTGGAAGCGATGCCGACTCTCAGATTGATTTAGGCACTGCTGAAGACACGCTTAACTTGCTTCAATCTGCAAAGCGATATGCTGAATCGGTTGGTGTAACGCTCGACGGTTGGCGTAAGCAGCCGACAATACTCAAACCGAAGGATAATCTGAAGGAAGCAATTCGTGCAACGTGGCCCCAAACCACCGACTGATGTTGACAATATCAGTGGAGCTACTGCACGCAACCTTTCGCGGAGATCCAAGCGGCGCGGCTAACACAGGTCGATTACCTCAGGGAGAGTGGCCCCCGTCGCCAATGCGCCTTTTCGCCGCCTTTGTTGCTGCAGACGGGACAAGAGAGAACAGTTGGGCAACAGATGGTTCGGAACTCAACTGGTTTGAACAATTATCGCCACCGGTTATCTACGCCGATTCGACTCCATTGCACAAAACTTTGTTGCCGAGGTATGTCGTGCGCTACCGTCATACGGGACTGTCAAAAAAGTTGAAGGAATTGACGTGCCAGAAGGAGTACATTAACCGCGAAAGTACGCTTGTTCAACCGGGTATACGAATTTCTCCACGGGATTCACACATCGTGTACTTCTGGGACGTTGAAACTCCAGATACATCTATTTTCAAGGCCCTTCAACGACGTGCCGCACGAGTGGGATATCTTGGCGCGTCCGATTCACCTGTCAGAGTGCGTGTCTCAAGTTGCGCATCGGTGATCGCAGACAAAACTCATGCCTTCGTTCCCGACGAATCGGGTGATGCTGTGATCAATGTTGCAAAACCTGGCGATTTAAGAGTCTTGGATCGATTTTACGATGAATGGCAAAAACGTGGTGCTTCAGTAAGCCGGTCACAGTTTCCTGCGCTTGGTCGTGGGTATCGCTACCGTCCACCCATGTTGTCCAAACCGGTTGATCCGGGAAAGGTAGTCGCGTGGATGCGCCTTGACTCAGCTGTTTCTGGTCGCAGAATTTCCACAGTCACACAACTTTTTAAACAATCTGTTCTTAGCCAGTACCAACACCTCTATGGAGAGCCACCCCAAGTTCTGCATGGCCACGGATTTCGCGGCAAGGGTTATGAAATTGCGCGATACTTGGCTCTTCCAGATGTGGGCTATCCCAGATCGGAAGGCCGAATTCACGGTATAGCGTTGTGGATGCCTCCGGGAATCAGCTCACTAGAGCATGAGCGGTCTCGAACCGCAGCTTATGCTGTGAGACGGCTTACTGGGCCATCCATCAACGTATCGCTTGGGCTTCATCTTGAGCCTCATACTCGTGAAGATCGCCCAGTAGCCGCCAACTCTTGGAGGTGGCTTGGTCCGTCAAAGGAATGGGTGACAGCCTTTCCAGCGATTCATGAGCGGCGGCGAACTCCTAACTTGAACGAGATAGGTCGGTGGTGCAATCACGCAGGATTACCTAGGCCAATCGAAGTTCGGTCATCGCGTACTCCCATGGTCCCTGGTGCAGTTGATCTGTCCCCTGTTGAGGTGAATCGTCGCAACAGACCTGCGTTGCCATACTCTCACATTTGGATGCGGTTTACTCAGGATATCTGTGGTCCAGTTGTTGTCGGATCCGGGCGACAGCGTGGGTTCGGTCTTTGTATTCCACTAAAGCAAGGACTAAAGTCTAGTTCATGAATCTTCAAGGTTCAAATGGCATGGATGTATCCATTGATATGCCAGAGTTCAACGAGTTCTACCGGGCGATTAATAAACGTGAGCCGTTTCCCTGGCAGTCTCGCTTGGCAAATCACATTGCTTTAACAGGTAGGTGGTACACCGAAGTTGGTGTGCCTACAGGACTAGGCAAGACCGCATGCTTAGATATCGCAGTATGGTGGTTGGCATCGCAAGCTACATGCGATCCGACCCAGCGAATTGCACCAACACGTATCTGGTGGGTGGTTAACCGGAGGTTGCTTGTAGATTCGACATTTAAACATGCCGAGAAAATAAAAAATACGCTTAGTGCCCCCGAATTGGCAGAGCTTCAGGAGGAAGATCAAGAGATTGTAATGACCGTAGCGAATCGGTTACGATCTATTGCAGGCAACCCTAAAGCTACACCGCTTGAGGTGATTCAATTGTGTGGGGGAATCGCTTCCCGTCGGCCGACTGCTCCGTCACAACCGGCTATCATTCTGTCTACGCTCCCCATGTATGGCTCCCGAATGCTATTTCGCGGTTATGGCTCCAGTCGGGAGATGAGGTCTATTGATGCCGCAATGGCAGGAACCGACAGTCTTGTCTTGCTAGATGAGGCCAATTTGACACCCCATTTGAGGACACTGTGTTCAGCAATTTCGGACTGTACGATCCGCGCAAATCCTATTTTGAACGAAGCCCGTTCGAGGCCAACGCTGGTTCAATTGACGGCCACGGGTGGCCAAATCAACGAAGGGAGGTTTACGCTTGATGATGAAGACCGGAGGCATCCTGTCGTACGGGAACGCTTAGATGCGGTGAAGCTACTTGAGCTTAGGATTAAAACGACCAAACGTGAGCGCCACTTGGCGGAGGCTACGTGCGATGTATTGAATAAGGCCCCAACTTGGTCAACTTGTATCGTTTTTGTGAATACCCCAAAGACTGCGCGAAGGGTCTATTCCCGCCTAAGGAGTCTGATGAATAGAGCAGAGATACTGCTGATTACTTGCCGGACGCGTGAGCGGGAAGCAGAACAGATACGGAAACGGGTGCTTCATCCCGTACATGGGATGCTCGCTTCATGTAATACATATGGTGAGCGCAACCGTCATCTTATCGTTGTTGCTACACAGACATTAGAGGTCGGGGCGGATATTGACGCAGAATACCTTGTTACAGAACAGTGCGGGATTCGAGCGCTAACGCAGCGACTAGGCCGATTAAATCGCCTCGGGAGATTTAAAGATTCAGTTGCCGTGTACGTGCACATGCCCACTGGTAAGCGCCTGACTAAAGTAGAGAACTGGTCTGTCTATGGTAGTGAGCCAAGGGTCCTGCTTAGTAAACTACAGGATCTTGAGGATGCCTCGGATGAGGTGAATTTATCCCCTGGGTGTGTAGCAATAATGTTAGGCTCCCCAAATGAAGATTCTGGTAGGGCGCCAGAATTGTTGCCAGGAATTTTATGGGAATGGACTAAGACCTCATTTCCACCCGAGGGCGAGGCCCCTGTGGAGCCGTATTTTAGCGGTATCAGAGGTGCTAGAAGGTTCGTAACTGTAATTTGGCGAGCCCACTTACCTCCGGACGGGCAACGATTGTGGCCTCGCGCTAGGAGTCATGAGACAATTGATGTTCCCATTGGCGAAGTTAGGGAAGCGTTGAAAGATGATTTGAGACAAGGTAAGGTCATCCGATTGGGTTCTGACGGCATAACTGTCGAGGAAACCTCACGTATTAGGCCGGGGGATCAGATCGTGTTACCCACAAGTCGCGGTCTTATGGACGAATTCGGCTGGAATCATGAGTCTACCGACCGGGTTGAGGACGTATCTCTGGTGGAGTACGGATTGCCACTAGATGCTGAGGCAATTAAGTGCATCTGTGGCATTTCGATCAGTAGACAGCTGTTGGATACAATTCTAAACAAGTCAGATGATAGTACGGAGATTGAACCACAGCAAAAAATCTACGCAATTAACGACCTTCTTAACGCTATTAGCCAGACGGTTCCATTTGGCTGGAATCTGGAAGAATGGGGCAAATTTGTTAATTCACTGAATAAACAGGTTGTGGAAGTCCCAAAGGAAGTGCCTCGACTACAGACAACGCAGCCGAAACCCGAAATTCCAAGCGATGATTTCGATGAAAGATCTCTTGCCGCCATTGCGGTAGAACTGGAGTCGCATTGTGAGGCCGTAGCCGTTTCAGCTAAAAATGTCTGCGCTTGCCTTGGGTTGTCATCTAATTTAGCTGATGTAGTGGAGCATGCTGGCAGGCTGCATGATATAGGTAAAGCGGACCAACGATTTCAGCGGTGGCTCAAACCGGATTGGAATCAAGGTAGTACATTTTTGGCCAAGTCAGAAATGCCTCGCCATCAATGGGAGGTAAGCCGACTTGCGGCTGGGTGGCCACAAGGAGGCCGCCATGAAGCCTTGTCGGCTCGTTTGGTTTGCGTTTGGCTCAATGAAAATCCAGATTGGGGTGACTCAATTAGCAGGGATCTTCTTGTGCATCTGGTAATCAGCCATCATGGGAAGGGTCGACCGCTTGTTAAGCCCGTTGATGACAATGTTTGTCTCACTCTTGAGGCGTCAATATCAGGAGAACCGGTGAGTGTTTCAGCTGGCCTTGAGGTTGCAGACTGGGAGCAACCAAGTCGATTTCAAAAACTAAACAATCATTTCGGACCATGGGGATTAGCGTTGCTTGAGGCCATTCTGAGACTTTCAGATCATGCGGTATCCTCGGGAGTAGATTTGATACCAGAAGTAAATCAATGACATCTAAAGAGATTAATTGCCCCGGATTACCCGGCTATTGGGTCAATGCGTGGCTTGCAGCAGTCGGAGTTACCGTACTAGATCCTCGGATCCACCTGCGCTGGACAATCGATGGAGCACCTACGGCGGTATTTTCGGCTACAAAGATTCACCCAATCAATGCTCTTCTCGAGTCATGGCCGAGCAAAAAGTTGCTAGACGATCTTCCCATTGCTGAGTGTTGGAAAGGTAATGATCCAATGCGGCGAAAAGTTTCGGTAGAAACATTCATGCAAAGAGCGCGGGAAACTCGCGGACACCCATATTCATGGACATTATCATCAACCATGACTGATCTGTGTGTTGATAAGAATGGCGAAGTTGAGCATGCTCCGTTTGATCCGGCTGGGCCAGGGTCAACCAAGTGGTTGCAACATAGGTTAATTAAACTGCAAGAGTATTTTGACGTATCTGAAACGCGAGTGCGAGAATCATTGAGGGGGTATGCCATTCGAGTTAAGGGTAATGGTTTGGGATTCGACCAGACTAGGCTTGGATCATCGTCCGACCATACGTCTAAATGGGTCGATCCGATCATAGAAACGCTTGCGTTCTTTGGTCTCAAGATACTCCCTGTTCGAGGCAATGGAGTAGATCAAAGGCTAGACAATAATGTGAGAACTGGGAAGAGACAGCGAGGTTGGAGGACAAGTTCATCGGATGGAAATATTCGTCACTTTAATTGGCCAGTATGGCGTCAATGCTTGGACCATGCTGGCATAGATGCACTCATGGATGTTTGGAAGCCAGCACATAAGCGCACCTGGGATTCGTTGGGAGTTCATGCAGGTTGGCGAAGTGTTCAGTATACGCCAGTGGGATCAGCAGATACGACTAGAGGATTTGGGAGTGAGCGATTGTGAGTGTTGATCCTATAGTCTTTGGACGAACAAAGCTAGTGAAAATCTGGGAGGAGCATAAGGAAAATAAAATCCGACATCAACTCCTGGGCCGACTTGTTGGTCGTTGGGCACTGCCATCACTACAGGCCAATTTAGTGGCTCATTATCTACGAGGGGATCTACCATCATATGCTCCATATATCTTACCATAGGGATAATGGAAATTCTTGCAGCATATAATATCGCTGACACGGAATATTCCGGGGCTTCAGGGCTGGCACGAACTGCAGAGGTCTTTGTAAGGTGTGGGCACCGCATACAGTCCTCAGTCTTTGAATGTAGACTGTCACCTACTCGATCCGCCAAAATGATTGCCGAGGTCGAAAATGAAATTGATGATCAAGTTGACTCTGTACTGATAAATCGGTTTCCCGGTAATATGGATGACTCAAAGGCACGATTCGGCATTTCGCAAGCAAGCTAGGTGATCCTTGGGTACACTAACGTGTCTGCGAACCTCGTGTGATTCTGTGCACTTGCCTGAAGAATTTTGGTAATGTGCACTATATCTTGCCGTGGATGCGGGCTATCTCGTCCAATAAATGCCAGTTGATATTATTATTGGCAGTGCAAGGTTCGTATTTTCCAGACGGGATAACAACATATTCCATTTATAGCCCATATTGCACATTTAGGGAGTGTCGCCGGGGTTTAAGCCTTGGCCTTAGTTGAGCGGTTTTTTCTGTCCGGTTTTTTTCAAAGCGATTTTCAAGTGTCGCCGGGGTTTATGCCTCGGCCTTAGTTGAGCGCGGTTGAGGATTTGCGTTTGCGGTGATGTTTCTCTGTGTCGCCGGGGATATGCCTCGGCCTTTGTTAAGCGGACTTAGGGACTTGTCTATGTCTTATACTGTTTAGGCGTGTCGCCGGGGTGTATACCTTGGCCTTAGTTGAGCGAGGGTGGTATTGCTCTTGAATTATCCTGCTCCTGATGTGTCGTCGGGGTTTATGCCTCGGCCTTAGCTAGGCGTATAATGACAAGGTTGCAATGTTGCAAGTTTTATTGGGTGTCGCCGGGGTTATGCCTCGGCCTTAGTTGAGCGGACTTGCCTTGCTTCTTTCTCGCGAAGGTCAGATTGGTGTCGCCGGGGTTATGCCTCGGCCTTAGTTGTGCGCTCCCCGGTATAACAGTGGAGTGTTTCTGCATTGCGGAGCGGTTCGTTTCGGCGTGGTTTCCGCTAGTAGAATTGCAAGCAATCCACTCGCGGTTCAGCTACGCTGAAAAATGAGCACAAAGATAAAATTCTTTGAGCATCCTCCACCTTGCAGAGCTACAATTCAAAGGACAAGCCCCACTCTGACGAATCTAGGTCAGGTAAACAGTTGCTCTTGGACGCGAGCATTCTTGATGTCTACCTGATCAACCATGGCCGCTTTATAATCAATAAATCGCTGCTGAAGTGCAGGATCGGATGTGGCAAGTATCTGTACCGCCAGAAGAGCAGCGTTCTTTGAGCCATCGATGGCCAAGGCTCCGACAGGAATGCCGCTTGGCATCTGTACGGTGGCCAGAAGGGCATCAAGGCCTTGAAGTGCACCGGAATTGATTGGTACGCCAAGCACGGGGAGGGGGGTGTTGGCTGCGAGCACACCTGCCAAGTGTGCCGCTACACCTGCACCAGCAATCAATACTTTGATTCCCCGGGTATGAGCAGTAGTTGCATACTGATGCGCGCGATCAGGCGTACGGTGTGCGCTCATGACATTTAATTCAAAGGGAACGTCAAAAGACTTCAGAATATCTGCGGCTTTGCGCATGATGGGGAGATCAGAATCACTCCCCATTAGGATTCCGACTAAAGGCTTCATATACTGAACGTGAAATGTTAATGGATTGAAAAGAAAAGATCAGCCATGCAGGAGCCGCTCAAGGGCAACCTCGCTAGCTACAAGCACGTCACGTGGTTTAGCTCCGGCAGGTGGTCCGACGACACCGGCCTGCTCCAGCTGATCAACGATCCGAGCGGCCCGTGTATAGCCAATAGATAACTTGCGCTGAATCAATGAAACGGAACCCTGCTGTTCCCGCACAATAATTCGTGCAGCTTCCTCAAAGAACTGATCCGTGGCGCCGTCCTGAAACGACTGGTCGTAGGAAGAGCCCTTGGCGGGCTCAAGTTCGACCTTGGGTAACCGATAAGAGCTTGGCTCCGGCTGCTTCCTGATATAATCAATCAATCGATCAATCTCCTTGCCAGATACAAAAGGTCCCTGCAGGCGCAGAACTCTGCTGCTGTTCATATACAGCATATCTCCATTACCAACCAGCTGCTCGGCGCCATTCTGGTCAAGGATAGTCCGTGCATCAACCTTAGAGGCAACCTGGAAAGCGACACGAGAGGGGAAATTTGCTTTGATGAGTCCGGTGATCACATCAACAGACGGGCGTTGGGTTGCCAAGATCAAGTGAATGCCTATAGCCCGCGCCTTCTGGGCAAGTCGCGCGATGGGTGCTTCAACTTCCTTCCCTGCAGTTAGCATAAGATCAGCCAGCTCATCAATGATCACCACAACGTAGGGAAGATATTTGTGGCCATCGGCAGGGTCAAGAGCCCCCTCGGAAAATCGGGTATTGTAGCTCTTGATTCCACGTACACCAGCGTCTTTGAGAAGATCATAACGCGAATCCATTTCCTGCTCACAGGCTTTCAGGATGCTGAGCGCGTCTTCAACTTCCGTGGTAATGGCGTCGCTCCCATCCTCCGGCATGGCCAGAAAATGATGCTCAAGCTCCTCATACTGCTGAAGTTCAACCTTTTTCGGGTCAATCATCACGAATTTCAGATCCGACGGAGCACATGCATATAGAAGCCCCGTGATCAACGTATTCAGACCAACGGATTTACCGGATCCTGTAGCTCCTGCGATCAATAAGTGTGGCATTTTGGTCAGGTCCTGCACGAAGACACCTCCCTCAATGGTCTTGCCCAGCACTACGGGCAGCTCCATATTAGACTCCTGGAACCGAGTTGTATTGATCACTGATCGGACTCGCACAAGCTCTCTTTGCCTGTTCGGTATCTCTACGCCAACGGCAGATTTATTGGGGATAGGGACAATCATCCGAATTCCCTGCGCAGCCATAGCCATTGCCAAGTCATCTTCCAGTGACTTGATACGACTGACCTTCACACCGGGAGCAGGCGTAAGTTCATAGAGCGTGACGGTAGGCCCCACTTTGGCGTTTACTTCAATGATTTCAATCTTGTGTCGGGCGAGTTTTTCGACGAGTTTGATCTTGTTCTCTTCCAACTCCTCATAGTCAATCTCTTGCTCGGTTTCCTTTGGAGCCTCCAGCAGTCGAATGTGTGGGAATTTGTACTTACCTACGCCCGCAATTTGAGTACTCCGAGACTTTGATGTATGCCCGGCCTCCTCAGTAATCTGCCCGGTAACCTTGAGCTCCAAGCCAGTTTGATCAACCTCCATCGTAGGTTGATCAGCAGGGGACTTCGTTGTACGCGGTTGTTCCAGTTCAACATTCTGCTCGGGTTCAGAATCCACTTTATTAGAGCGTGTTTCCACTGGTGCAAGAGAGGCTTGGGGGTCAAGATCGTCCCAGGTTGATTGCAATCGATCCTTGCCGGAAGCCTTCTCCGCCGCACGCTCTTCTCTGGATTTATCCCGGTGTTCCTTCATCACCCGAGCCATGGTATTCCATACCTGCTCTGGTCGGTCCAGCCAATGCTGAATGTCCGGGTTAATCGTCAGCATCAGCCCAACAATGAGACTAGCACCGAGGATGACCCATGATCCAAGCCAGCCTAGTATTTCATTCAACCAGAATGCCGCCTGAAAACCAAAATCACCTGCCCATATCTCTAGCTCCGACATAGGCGCGTATAAGCTAAGACGACCAAATATGATAGCGCCTAGACAAACGATCCAGATCACATGTATCGCCGGTATCCAGATGGCTCTCAGTGGTCGCTTTCTGAGGACGGTGTAGCCGCACAGAAGTACGATAATAGTCAGGAAGATGGAGGTATACCCGAAAAAAGAAGGTACAATTGCATGTGCAAGCCACGCCCCAACAGCTCCTACAGCGTTATTGACGGATATACCCTCAAGGGGGAACAGTAATTCCCAGAAAGATTTCCCCTCAATAAGAGTACTGTCTGATGAAGAGTAGGTACCGCCGGCAATAGCGAGAAAGACACCGAGTGTGAGTATGAGTATCCCCAGAACTTCCTGTCTTCTTCTGGTTTTCGAGCGCGGTTTAGTCTTGGATGAGGTCGAACTGCCTCGCCTGCGGTTGGCTTTACGATCGGCCATTAAAGAAAAACTTCGAATTTATAAAATGTACAGACCAACCAAGATACGACGCAGGGTATTATATCTATCTAGTCGGCTTCCTGTGAAATGGTAATTTCCGCACAAACGCATCCAGTGTTCGGGATCGGATACATATACCTACCTTACTCCCGGGAGTTGTGAACGCCGGATTATTCGGGACATACGCGAGAGCTATGCCACGATTCAGTGTGGGAGACTGGGATCCGCTGGTGACATGCCCAATAGGTTCTCCAGCTTCGGAAACGACCGTATAGCCTGATCTAGGAATTCCTCTCCCATCCATGACCAGGCCAACCAGACGGCGCTCAGGGCCACTGGCCTTGGTGCTCTGTAGAGCCTCCCGGCCAACAAATGCGCCCTTCTGCAGTTTGGTAACCCAGCCCAAGCCGGCCTCATAGGGGTTGATTTCTTCGGTTAGCTCATTTCCGTACAGGCAGAAACCTGCTTCGAGCCGAAGTGTGTCTCGCGCCCCAAGGCCGACAGGCGGCAGGTTGTAGTCCGAGCCCGCTTCCATGATTGCGTCCCACAGTGCACTGGTATTTTCAGATTCAACATAAAACTCAAGTCCGACCTCTCCGGTGTAGCCGGTCCGGGAAACGATCACCTTATTGAAGCCCATAAATTCACCGGCGGCCGGTCGCAGGAAGTGAAAATTTGATAATTGGTGAATAGGGTCTCCCAGGAGTTCGGCTCCAATCTTCAGCGAGTCTGGACCCTGCAATGCGAGTAGTCCCATTTGATCCGATACATCATGCAGATCTGCCCCCATAGGGTTATTGGCCTGCATCCACTCAAAGTCCTTCTCCGTATTGGATGCATTGACTACGAGCATGTAGGCACCATGATTGACTTTGTACACGAGCAGGTCATCAATCACTCCACCTGTCTCATTGCACATCAGGGTGTACATTGCTTTCCCAATACTCAGCCGGGAGACATCGTTGGTTACCAGGTGCTGCACAAAATCGTCCGCCTTCGCTCCCATGGCAAAAATTTCTCCCATGTGGCTTACGTCAAATAATCCTGCAGATCTCCGAACGGCCTTATGTTCATCCAGAATACTGGTGTACTGTAGTGGCATACTGTAGCCGGCAAAATCGACCATACGGCCTCCTAGAGCTACATGCGTTTCATTCAGTGCGAGTGTACGTGACATACGTCTAGAATTATGGGAGTCTGTGCGCGCGGCAACCTTGTGACTTTAACGCTGCTACCGCCGCGTCGGCCGTCCTATCGTCCTCAAGGCTTATCCTGAATGCGCCGCCGGTACCCTCACGAATTTTGAGCAGCTCAATGTCTTTGATGCTGATCCCCTGCTTAAAAAGCGTTCCTGTGATATGTGCCAGCACTCCTGGCTGATCTTTTGCGTACACGAATACATCGCTCAAGGGTCGAAGAAATCCCTTAAAATCCCGGGGGATCGTATTGCGAATCGCGCGCGCCCGCTCAAATATCGGACGGAGCTCCTGAAGATCACCACCGTGATGCAGTTGTTTCCGCGTGAATTCCAAGGCGTAAATCAAGTCATCAAGTGCTGTTCCAACGTCCGTACGATTAGCTTCAAGGACAGCAGACCACATCTCAAAAGGCGAGGAGGCAATTCTCGTCATGTCCCTGAATCCACCTGCGGCCAACTGCAAAGTGATAGGGTTAGCCTGGCTTCGGTCGGCCGCAACATTCATCAGATTTGTGGCCAAAAGCTGCGGTAGGTGACTGACACAGGCGACCACGCGATCATGCTGTACGCTGTCCATGGAAAGTACTCGTGCTCCTGTGGACTCTACGAGATGCGTCAGCGCACGATAGGCGTCAGAGTCTTCCTGCCCATCTGGGCAGAGGACGTAAACAGCATTTTCAAAGAGAAAAGAGTCTGCTCCCTTAAGTCCACTCTGTTCGGATCCAGTCATGGGATGCCCTCCGATGAAACGGATTCTGCCTGGCAGGAGGTGGGCTGCTGCTTTGATTACGGGTTGCTTTACAGATCCCACATCGGTTACAACAGTATGAGGCCGCAGGTGCGGAGCAAGTGCGCCCAGAACCGACTCCAGAGCATTGAGTGGAACCGCCAAAAATACAGCATCAGCCCGGAGTACCGCATCAGCCACTGAACTGGCTCCGTGGTCAATCACCCCCCGCTTAATTGCTTGATCGAGCACATCCGGTTTATCAAACCCCGTGACATGTAAACTTGGTAATCGCTCTTTCCAGGCCAGAGCGAGCGACCCGCCAATCAAGCCGATGCCGATTATGGCAACGCGCTCAATCATGAGATCGCTATTCAGAATCTCCTTCTTCCTGAGGTTCCCCAGCTTCTGGAAGGGGCATCGACGCTGTTTCGGCCTCAAGAGAAAGGGACTCCCTCTCTTCCTGAGGTTCTTCAGCCTCTGGAGGGGGCGTTGGTGCTCTTTCGACCTCAAGAGAAAGAGTCTCGGCCGGGGAAGCGTAGTCGACCAGGATTCGGTCTCCGTTCCCCAAGCTCTGTTCAAGAATCACTTCCGCCAGCGGATCCTCTAGGTAGCGCTGGATTGCACGCTTGAGTGGTCGGGCACCGAACTTGGCGTCATAGCCTTTTTCGACGAGAAAATCATTTGCAGAGGGTTGCAATTCAACGGAAATTCCGAGCGCCTTGACGCGTGTAAGGAGTTCCTCGGAGAGCAGCTCAATAATCTGGTAGATGTGTTTTCTTTCCAGGGAGTGAAAGACAATCACATCATCAACCCTATTCAGAAATTCGGGATTAAACACATCCTTCAAGGCGGTTTCAATGGTGCTCTTCATCGCCTGGTAATCAAAGGCTTCCGAGCTTTGCGAAAAACCTAACCCCAAACCGGAGTTACGGATATCCCTTGCACCAATGTTGCTGGTCATAATAACGACCGTATTACGAAAATCAACCCGCCGACCACTTCCGTCGGTCAGCACGCCATCATCAAGAACCTGCAGCAGGATGTTGAACACATCGGGGTGGGCTTTTTCGATCTCGTCTAGCAGTACAACCGAGAACGGTTTGCGACGAACTTTTTCGGTCAGTTGTCCGCCTTCATCATAGCCCACATATCCTGGAGGTGCGCCAACCAGACGGCTCACTGCAAACTTCTCCATGTACTCACTCATGTCGACACGAACGAGTGCGTCGGTAGAATCGAACAAGTATTCGGTAAGTACTTTTGCCAGTTCCGTTTTTCCAACCCCAGTAGGTCCCAGGAAGATGAACGATCCAATGGGTCGACTGGGATCTTTGATTCCAGCCCGTGTACGGCGAATCGCCTTGGAGAGCTTTGTGATTGGTTCGTCCTGGCCTACGATGTATTTCTGGAGGGCAGTTTCCATGCTCAGCAGCTTTTCCTGCTCGGGCTCGGACAATCTTTCGAGCGGGATGCCGGTCATCATGGCTACCGTTGCAGTTATATCTGCTGTGGTGACATCAAAGCGCTCCTCCTCGGCCAGATGTTGCCATTCACTTTTGGCCTTATCCAGTTGCTCCTGGAGTTTCGTCTCTTCATCGCGCAAGCGGGCGGCTTCCTCAAACTGTTGTTGAGTGACCACTTCGATTTTTGTTTTCCGCGTTGCTTCAATCTGGTTTTCCAGTTCGATAATATGATCCGGTACGTGAATATTACCCAGATGGACGCAGGCGCCAGCTTCGTCAATAATATCAAGTGCCTTATCAGGGAGATGACGGTCAGTGATATATCGTTCTGAGAGGGACACAGCCAACGCTAATGCATCGTCCTGATAGATAACGTTATGGTGATCCTCGTATCGATCTTTTATCTGGCGTAGGATTTCCAGCGTTTCATCCGGTGTGGATGGATCAACCAGGATTTTTTGGAAGCGTCGGTCAAGGGCACCGTCCTTTTCGACATATTGTCTATACTCATCCAGCGTAGTGGCTCCGATACATTGTAGCTCTCCACGGGCCAGTGCCGGTTTGAACATATTGGATGCATCAAGTGAACCTGAGGCACTGCCCGCGCCGACAATGGTGTGGACCTCATCAATAAAGAGGATCACCTCCGGGCTTTTTTCCAGCTCCGTCATCACGGCCTTCAGGCGTTCTTCAAACTGCCCGCGATACTTGGTCCCCGCTACCAGCGCAGCAAGGTCCAGGGTTATGATGCGTTTTTCATGCAGGACACGAGAGACTTTACGCTGGGTTATGCGCATCGCGAGGCCTTCAGCAATGGCGGTTTTCCCTACACCAGGCTCGCCAATCAGGATAGGGTTGTTTTTCTTGCGGCGACTGAGAACCTGAGCAACTCTGGCAATCTCTTTATGTCGGCCAATCACAGGATCCAATTCTCCTTTATCCGCGAGTCGGGTCAGGTCACGCCCAAAATTATCCAATACCGGCGTTTTGGATTTCGAATCTCGCGGTTTCTGAGGACCACGACTGCTCTGCGTTGGTCCGCCACGCCGGGGCTCATTCGTGCGTCTGCTTGGTGACGAGCCAGAGAGAATCGCATCCAATTCTTTGCGTAGCACCTCATATGTGATCGAAAATGTGCCCCCAAGTATTTGTGCAGCCACATTGTCATCATCTCGAAGCAGACTCAATAGGAGGTGCTCGGTACCGATCACATCCGATTTGTAGAGTTTGGCTTCCAGATAGGTAATACGGAGTACTTTTTCAGCCTGTTTTGTCAGCGGGAGATTACCGACGGTGAGCGTGCCACCACCGGAACGCACCGTATGTTCAATCTTTTTCCTGAGTCTATTCAAGTCGCAGCCAAGGTTGCGCAGTATTCGAACAGCCACGCCCTCTCCTTCGCGGATCAACCCAAGAAGAAGATGCTCGGTACCGATGTAATCGTGACCAAGACGAATAGCCTCATCACGACTGTATGAGATCACATCACGTACGCGGTTGGAAAAGTTACTGTGTCGATCCATTGGCGTCTGGTTCAGGCTGCAAAGCTGGATCCGCAACCACACGTCTGTGTGGCATTTGGATTATTGAAAACAAAACCACGCGCATCAAGGCCTGCATGATAGTCAATCATGGTTCCTAAGAGGTACAGTCCCTGTCGCTTATCAATGTACAATACAATCCCATCAAAATTGAACGTAATATCGTGTTCACGAAGCTTGTCAAAGCCCAAAATGTAACTCATACCGCTGCATCCCCCACCGCGAACGCCAACCCGCAACCCATAATCTTCGGGGATTGATTTTGCGGTCAAGATTTTCTGTACCTCTTCGGCTGCACGAGGACTCAGCGTTACTGGGGCAGTAGATGAATCAACCATGATGATTTCGGAATGGCCCGTACCGCCTATACATCTTCTTTCGAAGCCTGTTCCGTTTCAATCGAAAATGCCAGAGTCAGTATGGTGCATCAAGACCCGGGTCATGAGACGTACTGAGTGACTGAGAGCCCGTTCGTCAACATCAAAAAAGGCATCGTGGAGCGGATAGCCTGTGGCTGTGCTGCCGCGTGTGCCAACGCGAATGAGCATACCTGGAACATGCCGCAAGTAATTTGCAAAATCTTCTGCTCCCATACTGGGTACACATATATCCAATGCAGCATCTCTGCCGAAGAGATCGTGTACGCAGGTTCGAACATTCTGGCATAGTATGGGGTCGTTAATGACGGCGGGGAGACCGCCCTGATTGATTAGCTCAATCTTGACACCATGCAATTGGGCAAAATTCGCGGCAGCGTTCTGCATGTAATTAACCAGGAAAACTCGGTCACTATCATTGAGGCAGCGCAGCGTACCCTCAAACGCCACCTTGGCGGGAATCACATTATGTGCCTGCCCGGCCTCGAGCATACATACAGTAAAAACTCCAGGATTGCGGGCATCGGTGACACGCCCAATGAACTGATAGTACTGGGTCAGTAGCTGTGTGGCAATCCATACGGTATCCTTTACGTTCTGTGGGCGGGCGGAGTGTCCGGTGCTTGGTGCAGTGACCTCGACGCGTAACCGATCAGATGATGCCGTGACCTGCCCTTCGGGTATCCCAAATTCCCCAACATCAAGTGTTGGGTCCACATGAACGCAATAGAGGGCTTCCAAGGGATCACACACTCCCGCTTCAATCATGGGGATGGAGCCGCTGGGATTGCCCTCTTCATTCGGCTGAAACAAGATTCGCACGCGCCCTCTAAGATGGCGCCGGAGTTGGTAAAGGTTTAGCGCAAGACCAATACCAACTGCCGTGTGGAAGTCATGCCCGCAGGCATGGGCAGCGCCGGCGTTCCGTGAAGCATACGCTACGCGTTTGGCATCTTGCAGCTTTAATGCATCAAGGTCGCAGCGAAAACCAATGTGTGGTCCAGAATGCTCACCGTCTATGTCTACGAACAGTCCAGTCTTTGCGTGTGGTCCAGAAACCTGCATGCCATGACTCTCCAGATGATTGCGTACCAAGCGGCTGGTGGCATATTCCTCGTAGCCGATTTCCGGGTTACGGTGCAAATGCCGACGCAGGGCGATCAAGTAGTCAACGAAACCTTCGGATAGCTGCTCATGGTCGAATGAGGCAGGAAACGAGTATGTTGCAGGTATGGCGTCAAATGTTGACATACTTGGAGGGGGTTCCAAAAACTTTGGGGTTATACGCTGTTAGGGTTGCCAAGGAGATTGCGAGAATGAACGTTCAAACGAAAAGTAATTTACGACGGGGGATTCCCATGCGAATTCGGCGGAAGGTATCACATGTGGTTAACAGAATTTGGTGTATATCAAATACGATGACGACAATTGATTCTGACGAATCTGCTCAAGAGTTTGGCTTTAGATACACATCAACCCGGGCCAGACTCCCAGTACGGCCAAAGAGCGCGGCACTCTCCTCGGCGGAGAGTGCGAGTTCTGGCCGCTCTTCAGCGTGTTCCCCTCGAGTTTCAAGCATAGGTTTATCAGACAGATGAAAAACAAAAGGGATCTGGCAATACGTAAATGCGAGCATCCCCACATTTAGCTGCAGGGACATGAGGTTGCCGTCAAGGTCATACCAACTGAATTTTTCCCGACTCCGGCAAAATTCCGCGCTGCGGAGCAGGGCGGGATTAATACGGAGAATTCCATCGGTGATGCGAATACCCAACTCACCCCAACGACAGAGAATATCTTCCTTAACCTGCCCGGTCAGTCCAGGCTGTTGTGCTCCGCCCCAACTGGGAGTATGCGAATACGGATCTTGCGGAAAAGCACCGTACTTTGCCGGTGACTGAGTTCCGCCTAGACTATCACGGATCTTATAGTAATGCCGGGCAAGTTCCTTTTGTACGGATTGCGGTGCATCTGCATCCACCGCATTCCAGAAGGCGCCCTGTACAGCCAGAAGCAGTTTGGAAATAATGTGCCAGTATATACACCCCAGGCCCTCGTATTTAAAAAACCGCCCGGACCGTCCCGTGAAGGATGAGTGCTCGAACGTTTTTTCGTACAGTGCCAAAATGTTTGCCTTATCGCGTTCAGCGGATTTATAGCCCTCATTATGCAGCACATCCAGTAGGTTTGTTAACTCAGCAGCATTTACAAGGGATGGGTTAAAATAATGCTGGCCGTTGGCAGTTCGGGCGATCAGTCGATGATCACCTTTCTTGATAAGTTTTCGTACCAAGGTCAGTCGCACAACATCGTTGGGGGCGATACGATTACGAGCACTGAACGTGGGGAGGTTCTTGTCTGCGTAGAGGAGATAGCTGCCCTGTCGAGTGCTGTACAGTGGACTTCGTTCCAAAGCGTTCAACAGCGCCAAAGCATCCGTGGCACCGAGGATGCCGGAGGTCAAAGCTGCAATCTGCCCCTCTAACATGAGCGGCAGTGCCTCTATCTGGATAGAACATTCAGAGGATACATGGAGGATCGTATAGGAATGTGCGAGATGATCTTCCTGGATCGCCTGCTGGAGTGTTGGACGAATGACTTTACATGCGAGGCTGCAGAATTTGGCCAGACTTGAAGCTGCAGTCAATATCGGTTCTTTCTGTATGCCATGGGCATACAGATTCGCGCGATACATGGAGGCCACACGTCCGAGTGCATCCATTGAGCGGTATTGGGCCGTGGGGTTATTAATTTCGCCACAACCCGCCAGTTCATTTTCGACATCACTGCACCAATCTGCCACTTCTTTGGAAACCAGGTATTGTATGTCCTCCTGTGCTTCGTATAACTGACCAAGGAACTGCAAGTATCTGTACAAATGGAACAGCGTAACCAGGGAGCATCCCCAGCCGGCAAGTGCATTATTGGCATCATTCCATTCAGGGCGCTGTGTGTTTAGCCAAATTCCTCCACCGGGCACTAGTCCGCAGAACTTAGCTAGTGCGGGGACAAGTAATTTTTCCGCAAGCGTCACAAGAATCGGTTGACCTGCAAGAGTCTGCAGCAGGCGGCCGTCGGATCCCGTTTTCTTTACACGCTCGGAAATCCGTTCATGCAGATCCCAGTCAAAATGTACCGAGTTCTTCGGATCAGACAGGATCTGCTCATGTCCAGCAAGTCGGTAGGGTACTTGCATATAGCTGAAGATGCGCGTGTTCAGCAGCTGGGCAAGCCCGTTTGGGTCATGCGCGTAGGCCCATTCCAAAAGGCAAAGCAGGTAATTAATTTGGTGATCTCCCCAATATCCAATTGAGGCCCATGGATCCGACTCGTCAGGTACTTCCCAGTCCACTCCGCTTCGCCCGATTCGGTAGGGGTTGTATCCGTCAGCCGTAGAGGCATTGACGAACGTTGCAATCATTGCGGGATAATAGTGGGGAAAGGACCTGCCCAGTGCCTCCCAGTTCTGAAATAAATCACGCCAGTTTCCCGAGTAGTCCAGTATCACATTACCCTTCTCGTCGTGTGTGCGAATTTCAAAAGCATTCCAGGGGCGGCTTGGGTCGCCATGTCGTCTGCTGTATCCCAGTGGGAGATATTCGGATATCAGTCGGCGCAATTGCGGATCTTCGGGTTGAGGCACCTTAGTCAGATCTACGGTACGAGGCAAGGCTTCCAGATATGGGGTGTCGGCAAGTGCATGATTGCGCACACGAACGAAATCAATCAGATCCCTCTTTTCGGCGAGATATCCGCGAAGCGGTACGCCTCCCCGCATTACGTTGAATAGTGTGTTTGCGTAGTGTCGCGAATCATTGGAGGCCAATGCGGTCTGTTGAAAGCCGTCTGCGCTCCCAATGAGAAGACGAAGGTCCGTGGTGTCCTGCTGCTCTTGGTGACGCAGCGTTCGTACATGCGTCGCTGAATTTTCCAGAGCGGTGTGCAACAAGATCAAATCACCAGCATGCTGATCTACGTCCGCGATTAGGTCCCAGGTAGTAGGGCGGTCTTTGACGAGGCGAAGATTGCGTTCGACGAAGAAAGCCCCCCGGCGACCACGGATATGGTGTTCCGTATTCAATTGTTGCCCAGCCCTGTAGGCGTTCAGTTGCAGCGTGGATAGCAATATTGATACCGGACGCGGCCCATGCTGCCAAACCAGCGTGGCGGTTAAGGCTTCTTCCGGGACCGGTTGATCAACTACATGGGTACTGAGAGAGAAGATACCAACCTGTTTCTCCAGCTCATTTATTTTGTAGGCATCAACGAGTGTGCTGCGAGAACGCTGCAGTTGTGCGCCGACACCAGGGGGCAGGATATTACAGATCCCGTCCAGCACACTGACTCGTATAGGCAAGTTCCAAACGCTTTCCAGCCGAGCACGCCGTACAAACCCGAAGCCGTTAACGCATTGCCAACTGTAAGAGAAACGAAGGCTGAGATCACGATTGAATTCCTCGAACAACAGCTTATTGCCTGCGACATTCTTGTACAGGTTACGTTCGATCCGATATAACCCTGACTGTATAGGCGCGAATGGCTCCCAGAGCATCGTTCGATTAGAGCGTTCGACCCGCACGATAGTGATACTTCCTGTATGTGGGGCAGCATCGTGAAGCTTATCGTCGGTTACATAGGGGAAGAGTGCATGATCGGCGTTGCGGCGGCCGGCAGTAAGTGCACCGGTGCTGGAAATAAATATCCAGTGATCTCCGACGCTGGCCAAAGTGATCAGAAAAGGGGGGAGTTGATCGTAATTCCCAATTCGGTACCAGCGTTCACCGTACCGTTCCACGAACCGCCCGGTACAGGATCCACGATTCGGATGCACCTTGCCTTGTCCGACGAATATGTCCTGAGGCTCACTCTCCCGTAACGAGGAACGGGATGTTGGCATGCGCCGCACTTCCTTGGCCATCAATAATGTTAACAAATAGTCGGTAGGCACCCGGTTCAGAAGGGGCCTTCAGGTTAACCTGCGCGCCATCTGCGCTCGCGAACAGGCCGGGGATCGGTTCTGGTTCGACTTCGTCATCTCCACCATGGCCAACGGCTGTAGCTTCGGGGCGAACGGTCCAGTGGTAATTCAGCACATCTCCTTCGGGATCACTTGTGACGACTGCACTCGCGACACTTGCGTCTGGAGACAACTCTATATTGTCGGTGGCTTCCAGGCCATTAAGCGTAAAGGAACCTATTCTAGGGGCTTGGTTGGCTGGCCAGGCACCTGTCCACTTGTGGTGCATTATGTCAACCGCGGCCGTTTTATCTCCATCTGGCATAAACATGCCATACCAGGTGGGTGTACGCTCCTGCTTTTGTCCCCAAAGGAACACATAGGAGCCAATACACTGAATGGTATCAGGTGCAATCACAGTTTCAAATCGCCGATCGTACCAGTCTGCTTTTACGGTGGAGTTATTCTCGAGCGGCGCACCCCACGGGGTCGTTGGAACCTCCCAGTGTCCGGTAGCTCCCCATTCGGTCACGACATATGGACCGTTCCAGTCAGCTTCCTCCAGATAACGTGGCAGGTTGATGATATCGGCGTACATCTGAATACCTAGAAGGTCCAGATCCGGGGCGCGCGTTTTGATCTGGGCGATCAGTTCAGGGCTTATCCCCGCCAGCATCGTGAGCGTTGGATGATTGCCGTCGATCTCATGGATCATCTTGGAGATATCGTTCACGGCATCCCAGACGCGAGGATTCGTAGCCCCCAGATTCAGCTCATTCCCGATTCCCCACATGAGCAGGGCGGGATGATCCTTGTAGAGCATAACCTCTTCCCGTACGGCGGCCAGTTGAGCAGCGACAGCTGCGGAGTCACTGTAATCGAAATTAAACACTCCCCGTCCGCTTCCCGGGCGCTCCCGTGCGATATCGATTCCCATGGTTACCATCAGTCCGCTCGCATACGCACGATCTAGGACCTCGACGCCAGTATTCTGTCCATTATCCGTACGCCAGGTACGGAACGAATTGCCTCCGTGCGCGGCCAGGGCTTCTACATCCCCAAATTCCAGGCCGGCACCATTGATATAGAACGGAGCATCATTTACATATAGTTGGTATCGCCCGTCCTCCTGGCGAATCTCCACTTTTTTCGCCTCCTGACTCTGGTTTGCCGTTCCTTCCTGTCCGCAGCCTATCATTACGAAGACGAAGATTACAGCAAGCATAAAGTGACGTTTTTGATGACTCATGAAGTTTCAGTCCAAATATTCTAAGTGGCCTGAATACGATCCTGTCCAGGAATTGTGCCAGATTCGCCCCAGTCTTCGGATTGATGCGCGAACGGGGAAGGCATGTGGAAAGAGTGGGTGCGGGGATCTGTGCAATAGAGCGTGGCCACTACAGAGATTCTACGAAAACAGGGGACCTATTGGAGAAAATTCTCCGATGCAGAGGCTAACTTTAAAGATAAAGAGGGAAATACACGCTCAATTCCCAGATTTCGGAAATTCTAGGGGGGAAGTTCAGATGTGGTACAATTCCGCAGACCCTACCAGGTAATTGACATTCCCTTCGAAACCCTATTAATCTGCGTATGAACCAAATCGTTGGTGGCCGTACTCACACCAT
This sequence comes from uncultured Rhodothermaceae bacterium, assembly GCA_964503085.1. GTDB lineage: Bacteria > Bacteroidota > Rhodothermia > Rhodothermales > Bin80 > Bin80. The sequence continues at coordinate 54,610 of CAZCYQ010000007.1, forward strand.
GTGATTTCGCCAACCCGCTCCACCAGCCAAGTAAATCTCTTGTTCGTCCAAGGAATTCATTGATTTTGGTGTCACTTATTCCAGCATGCCGCCCTAGTGCTCTAAGGTGGTCACTGCTTGGCGATTTGCCCTCACCCATCACCATAGTGCTCTGCTCTCCGCCTGGGCCATATGAGAACGTTAAATCATAGGCTGGTGAGAGTTTCCATGTTCCCGTTTCATCCATGAGAAATGAAAAATTCTTGGAATGATCATCTCGATTGTGTGCCAAGACGTTGAAGACAGCATACTTAAACATTTTTTCTGACTCCCGAACGTCGCGTGAAAGATGCAGGGTGAGTTCCAGTAGGTCCTGATAATCAAGAGCTGGAATTCTATGATCCGAATGCAATAATCCGCAAGGGGTGTGCATGTGCAAGCGACCGGTTTGGTTTTGATCAAAACGCTTGATCGCAAAATACCCGGCTCCCCGTTTCGCCGGAAACAGATGGGTAGGGGGGATCATAAGCCCGGCCCGCCGAGCCATTTCTGAATACACAAATTCCACGGCTCCCGCATCCGGGCCATCTTGCGAGTTCGCGAATTTGACAATCCATGGCTCATAGCCTTTCGGTAGAACCTGGCTCCCATGAGTGATCTGCCCGGTCTTATGATCGAATCCGATCAGTACTTTTGGCCGCGCGCCTGCTGACGATCCGTTACGTGCCAGAAGTTCGTCCAAAACATCCTCGGCTCCGCCTTCTAAAACATCATGTGACTGTTTGGCAAGCCGGTCCAAATCTACTCCGGTTATCTCCACAGCTTCGCGGTAGCGCGGTTCGTAAATCAACGCCCCCATACCCGATTTACCGACTTGTGCCAACCGATCAAGAGGGCTTAGCGTTTGTGGTAAAACGCCTCTCTTACGCATGGCCCTATCAAACAATAGTCGTCCCCAACCATCGGGTAAACTATCATTGAATACACCTGGCAGACCTTCAAAAAGTTCTGGTGGGAAAGTTTGTACCCCAGGTTTTAATGGTAAGCGGAAAGGAGACAAGTCGAGACCTCGACGAATAAAATCCGCATCATATTCAAAATATATTTTCTGATCTCGACTGGCTAGATGTCCAACGAACACAGGGCCACTTCCAAAATCCAGTCCAACTTTTATGTGATGTACGGGCTTACGTCTCATGAGCGTGAACCACGTTTGCGCGTGGGACGAGTTTTGTTGGACAGGACATCATCAATGGAGGAGAATCTTCTTTGGTTCGGTGCGCTCGCCTCTACGATTTTTCTCAGCCCCCCGACAACCAGCATGAGCTTCAATAAATTGTCAATAGATATGGCACCGCTTTGCTCAAATTTTCTAAGTGTAGATAGGGCAACCCCTGAACGCTTACTAAGGCCAGCTTGTGTAAGATTAAGCGCTAAGCGACGCTGTTTCATGTTCTGAGCGATCGCTATTTTCGCTCTTGTAGGTGTAATTAATGATATCATAATATAAATTATTTTGATTTATTCCTAAAAATACTATTATTTTAGTATTTATGGGATTTGAATAATTTTTGATGTCTGCGACAGTAAAACGATAAAGTCGGCGTAGATTTGGGAAAGCAAAGTCTTCAAAGTCTGTGACGGTGCTTGTACTGGGTATCCTACGAAGAGGCTCGTGATACGTGCTAAAGCGGATGTCCACGATGGCCAGAGACGAATTCTACACGCTGTTGCCTCATCACCGGACGGACGCACTATTGTTCACAAGAGCCTCGCAGATCCAGCCGGCAGCAGGCCTCTTATTCCACAAATTCACAACCGCCCGCCCTAACTAAAGGGGATTGGGGCCACCGTTGTGCCGCTTTCGCACGTGGCATATAAGAAGCGCATACGTACGAAAGATGACTAGAGAGTGCTAATTACTAAGGAGTTTTTGAGCAGATTCGTTCATGCTATCCTTGTTCAACTTTGGCCTGCGTATCAGCTTCATTGCCCCGAGCTAGGAGAGATTCCAGTGCTTCGAGCGATCGTCCCTTCGTCTCAGGAAGAGCAATGATTACAAAAACCAAGCCTAGCGCAGCCATAACACCATACAGCAGGAAGGTCAGGGCGCTGCCCAGGTTCGCGAGTTCCCATGGGAAGACCAGTTGCACGGTGAAGCTGACGCCCGAGTTGATCAATCCAACAAAAGAAATAGCCAGAGCACGCAGACGATTCGGGAAGAGTTCTGAGAACAGAACCCACATAACCGGTCCGAGAGACACAGCGAAGGAGGCAACAAATCCCAGAATACCAACCAAAATAAGAATGGGATTCATGCTGATGGCGGCCGCGATCAACTCGGATTCATATTGTCGTGCGGTAGCAAGCCCCAGCGCAGACTCCAGAGCTCTTTTAAAGTCAACATCGGAGTTGAAGGTCGTATCCAGGATGGGTTGTAGTGCCTCCAGGCTTACCGCTGCGGGCAGAGCTACGTCTGATGTCAGAGTATACGAGGCCCCATGGAATCCGTAAGCCAGGAGTGCCATGGCAATTGTAATGCCTGTGAGCCCTGTGATAAGCAAGGGTTTTCTTCCCAGTCGATCGACCAATGCAATAGCAACGATCGTAAAAGCCAGATTGACCAAGCCGACCAGTATGGCCTGAACGAAGGAAGCATTGGTTCCGATGCCCGACTGCTCGAAGATCATGGGAGCGTAGAAAAACACAGCATTAATTCCTGTGATTTGCTGTACAACGGCGATCACGATGCCGATGAGCAGTACAAATTTCATAGCGGGCGCAAACAGGGCTGTCAGGCCGACATTGGTCTTAGCGGCGTCTGCATCCAGACTGGCCTGTACTGCACGCAGATCTGCTTCTGCCTCTTCAGCCCCGCTTGCCCGGGTCATGATGGCAAGGCCTTCGGAGATACGCCCTTTCATCACAAGCCAGCGTGGACTCTCAGGTACGGCAAAGAGTGCACCAAAATAGAGCACAGCGGGCAGTGTCTCGAGACCAAGCATCCAGCGCCAGTTGTGTTGACCAAACATCAGGGCTTCAGCCCAAGCACTGGTACTGTCACCCAGTTCCAGTATGAGGTAATTGGTGAAGAATGCGACTGAGATGCCGATGACGATATTGAGCTGGTTAAAGGAGACCATACGTCCCCGCAGTGCAGGTGGAGATATTTCCGCGATGTACATCGGAGCGATAATGAGGGATGCTCCCACTCCAAGTCCGCCGACCATACGGGCGACGACCAGCAGCATATAGTTTGGCGCCAATGCTGAACCAATAGCCGAAACAGCGTAAAGTACGGCGGCCCAATAAAGGACGGTTCGGCGGCCTATGCGATTACTGAGCGGACCTGCCGCCAACATTGCCAGTGTTGAACTCAGCGTCAAAGAACTCACTGCCCACCCAAGTTGAAGATTAGTCAGGTCAAATTCCACCTCAATAAAGCCGACCACTCCAGAAATAACCGAAGCATCAAAGCCCATAAGGAAACCTCCCAGGGCGACAATCAGGGCGGTCCGTGCCACATAAAGATTTTTAATCATTTCCAGCAAATTATTGATGCACAACGACCTCGGGATGCCAAGAGCGGGTCAGGTTTAGGTAAGGCAGAGAAATCGGCGTGCGATGCATACGACGTACCAAGGTACAAATTTTTTACAGGTTCTTAATCAGGGCAGTCCAGGCTTGTCGAACAGTATTCGGACTGTATTCCGTTTCATAATGCCTACGTGCAGCGAAGGACTTATCCTGCCAGATTTCTCTATTACTCAATGTTATAAGTGCATTTGCAATTGCCTCGGGATCACGCGGTGGCACAAGAGACGCGCCCTGTCCTTCATTTACCAGGGCTTCAAGCACTGGCAGCTTGGTGATGATCATGGGTGTTCCAGCACTTAGTGCCTCCATGATAGCTAAGGGCTGCGCCTCGTGAGCAAGTAAACTCGGCAGCGCAAACACATCCGCAGTTTGATGCAACTTGGCAACAGTCCTTCGGTCAGAAATCGGTCCGTGGATTACAACGGTGTCCTGAAGCCCCAGGCGTTCAACTTCGCTGCGAAACCTTCCTTCATCACTTTCAATATTCCAGCGTCCAGCAAAATGTGCTTTGAGGGACAGCCCCTTTTTGGTTGCGATGGCAATGGCCTGTAGAAGATCATAGCAACCTTTTTCCCTGATCATATGACTCAGGAATAACACACGGATAGTGCTTGAAGCAGCATTATTTTCGTGCTTGATGCGGAATTCGTCCTCAGTTGCAATTTGGGGCACATAATTGGGAATGACACAAAGTTTATGTGCTGGTACATAAGCCTCGATTTGGTTTGCCAGTTCACGGCTTAGAACGACCACGCGATCCAGTCTTCGGACCAGCTTCCGGGCCGAGGCTGCCATGGACCAGTGTGTGAAAATTCTGGAGAAGTTTCCCCAATGCACCACGGCGACGACCGGCTGATTGGGGCGCAGGCAGGGTATTACAGCCGTAAGGTCACGCCAATGTCCTGAGGGTTGGCTGGAAATGTTTGCCCAGAGCACCGGGTTACCATCGTTAAGCCTAGATTTTAGCTTTGGTTTGAGTTTGAGATAGTGCTGAATGGTCTGCCTCGCTCCTGAGTACCCTGAAGACAGCAAGGCCCGGTTGGTGAGAGTCATGTTGAATTGCTTGACATTATGATCTTGTTCAAGCAGCTGAGCCAGGCTGTGTGTTGCAAGACTTTGCCCATCTATTGGAGGGGGGAATCGCCCAATAACGTGAACCGTTCTCAATCCGTTAGGTCCGGGCAGGGTCTGTGTCATTGGAAATGCAAATCTGTGGAAGGAGGGGTACCTAGTTGATTATGGGGGATTACTATTGTCTGTATCTCCGTTATTTTGAGTTAACTCTTATATCCGGTTCACGGATCAACGAGCTCTATGGCGAAATGGATGAGCTTCGTATAGGTCATTAATTCTTATAGATTTTGTGGCCAGGGTTTACAGCCGCGTCTCACATTTGTACGGTCTGTTACCGCCACAGCCTTGGGTTGAAGTTACCATCTGGTAATGTGCAGTAGTTCCTAGCTACAAAGCCCGAACCCTATGAGGCGTTGTCACGTCTCTTGGAGACGCACCCTGTCAGAATTAACCTGAAAGTACGGTTCGGCACAATAAGGTACTGCAACCGTTGGACAGCCCGGAAGCCTGCGCGGAACCCGGCGCAGACTTGGATCAAACACGTCTCCTTTACCGGATGGAACCCTGAATCGATATGCCAAATAATTCCGAAATTAAGTATCTAGATAGTAAGTAGAGGGCTCACGTTCAACCGTTCGACGGACCATGTTTATAGCAATCAAGACGCTTCGTTGTTTAATCTTCTCGGTTTTGCTGGTGCTTGCCGCTCTCGTTCCTGCTGCAAATGCGCAGCTTGCTGTTCAGGGAACTGTAACTGACGGCGAGACAAATCAGCCCTTTCCTGGCGTTAGCGTTTCTGTACGTGGGACCACACTCGGTACCACAACGGCTGAGGATGGCACGTATTCGTTGCAAGTGCCTGCTGGAGATGTAACGCTGGTATTCAGTTTTGTTGGGTATCGCACACAGGAATTCAATGTATCAGTGAGTGGCGAGACAATTGATGTAGTTCTTCAGTCAAATGTACTTGGTCTGGATGAGTTTGTTGTTGTGGGTTCACGACGACAACCTCGACTGTTGAAAGACTCGGCCGTGCCGGTTGATGTACTGGGTCCCTCCGATTTACATTCGATGGGCAGTACCGATGTGGACGATATGGTGCGAACACAAATCCCGTCCTATAATCTGCAGGCCTTAAATGGTGATGAAGCTGCAATTGTGCGTCCGGCTACGCTGCGCGGACTGCCGACAGACAACGTGATTGTGCTGGTTAATGGAAAACGCCGGCATCGATCCGGCTCCATTGCATTATCAGCAGGTTCCCTGAACGAGGGGGCACAGGGGCCGGATCTCAACATGATTCCGACAATTGCTTTGCGACAAATTGAGATATTACGTGACGGCGCCACAGCCCAATATGGAGCGGATGCCATAGCCGGTGTTTTTAATTTGCAGCTTCGCGAAGACGCACAGGGAATACGTGCGCGACTACGATCCGGACAATATTTGAAGGGGGATGGGCGCTATGTGCATGCGGCAGCCAATACAGGGTTTTCGCTGCCGCGCAACGGTTTTGCAAATCTGAGCCTGGAGTATAGAGATGTGGAGCCTACCGTTCGTGGTGCTCAGCGTGATGATGCCCTAACCCTAGCCAGTCGTGGTTACCCTGTCGCGGATCCGGCGCAGACTTGGGGAAGTGCAGAAGTGAGTCACAGCGTCGTTGGATTCTTGAACAGTGGCTTTGATGTCACCCCGGGAATTAGAGGGTATGTTTTTGGGGGTGGGGGACGCAGAACCCAGGAATATGGTTTTTATTTCCGGGCACCAGGTACGTCAACGGCCCGCAGCAGCGTATTTCGTTTTGGTAGTGAACGGGCCGTAGTAGACCTTAATCCAGACGGTGGTGCGGATTGTCGCGGAGATAAAGCGCTGCCAGACCTAAATGCGACGAATGCGGAGATTCAGGGCTTTATTGATGAGTTCCAAGGGGAGTGTTTTTTGTTTAATGAAATATTTCCGGGAGGATTCACTCCGCGATTTGGGGGAGATGTATTTGATATCAGTTTGACGGCAGGCGTGCGCAGTGACAAAATTGACGGTCTGAACTGGGACATCAGTGTCAGTGGGGCCCGAAGCCTGTTGAATTTTTTCCTTTATCGATCAGTCAACGCTTCCTATGGCCCAGACACGCCGACCTCCTTCAAACCGCGGTCCTATTTTCAACAAGAAGCGGAAGTGTTGGCAGCTTTCTCTATTCCGCTTGCCGTGCGCCGGCTGGCTTCCCCGATCCATTTGGCTTGGGGGGCAACTTGGCGTACGGAAATTTTTGAGAGCCGACCCGGAGATCCTCAATCCTGGAAACCGGGTCCGTACGCTGATCAGGGGTTCAGTGTTGGTTCCAATGGCTATCAGGGGCTGAATCCAGATTTTGCAGGCCGGTGGTCCCGGCCTAATTTCGCCATCTATGTAGATGCCGAAGCGGATCTTACTCGGCGTCTTCTGGGCAACGTTGCTGTGCGGTATGAAAATTTTACCACTGAATTTGGAAGCACGCTGAACGGAAAGCTAGCAGCATTGTACCGGGTGTCGGATCGTATTTCGCTGCGTGCTACGACAAGTACGGGATTTCGTGCGCCAACACCAGGACAGGCAAATCTGAATGTATTCCGGACGACGGGGTTTTCGAAAGAGCATGGATTGATAGAAATTGGAGTTTTACCGTCAGTACATCCCATCTCGCAAGCATTAGGAGGAAAGCCGTTGACCCCAGAGTTTGCCACCAGTGTGTCGTCAGGGGTAATTGCAGAGATCAGTGAGGATATTACATTGACGGCTGATTTTTTCCAGATCAACGTGCGCGACCGTCTTTCTCTCACAGGTAGCATTCCCATCACAGACGAGATTATACAGATCATTGACCCGAAAAACTTGCTGGGGGGGATCACTAACATTAGAGAAGTTCGTTTTTATTCAAATGATTTCAGTACAAGGACCAATGGTTTGGACGTACTGTTGGCGTGGCAGCGTGAATGGGAGCCTACACATGCCATTTCCGGTAGCATTGCGTGGAACTGGACGTCTACATCCCTCACCCATTTCACGCCTCCAAGCGAGATCACTAATTTCCTTGGCGAAACGTTGCGAGATCCACTGCCACTAGGTTTGCTCACCAGACGCCGTCAGGTTGAAATAGAAGAATTGAATCCAAAACATCGACTGGTTGCAACACAACGGTATTTGCTGGACAGATGGTCTGCACTCTTTCGTGTGAGTTGGTTCGACAGCTGGCAGGCCTGCAGGTTTGCCAGTTCTACCTGCACTGAGGATGGTATCAGTGTTCTGGATTATTTTCCAAGCGTCTGGCTTACGGATGTTGAGATTGGTTATGCATTCCGGGATTTCTGGCAAGTCACACTTGGTGTGAACAATCTGTTTGATATAGCCCGCAGCGCTCATATGGAAGAGACGCATCGGCAAGGCAATCTATCTCCACGCAGCCTGCCATTTGATCACAATGGTACTTCGGTGTATTTACGAATTGCTGCGGATCTGTACTGATTCATGTTTAGGCGCAACTTTATTTTGAATTAAGTATCTGTATGGAGATATGGCTGATCTTGATCGGCAATCAAACTTTACAAGCTCCCAGTTGACAGATTTGGTCCTTTAACTGACAGTTGATCATGCGTTCATCTCGTCGACAGTTCTTCAAACTTCCGCTAGGGGAATTACTCACATCCATCACGCGATGGGAGAGTTCCCTGCAGTTTGGTCTTGTAACCTATTTATGGGGGCGAGACTGGGATATTCCGACGCTCATTGATAACTGCCAGATTGCTGGTGCAGGGGGTGTGGAGCTGAGGACGGAGCACGCTCATGGGGTAGAGGTCCATCTACGACCCGCCGAGCGTGCTGCAGTTAATGCGCAGTTTGCAGACAGTGATGTGCTATTGCTGGGATTGGGAACGAACTGGGCCTTTCACCATCGCGAGCCCGCGCGATTGGCGCACGAAATTACCGCTGCGAAGGCTTCAATAGTACTCTCTCATGATGTAGGGGGTAGTGGTGTAAAGGTTAAGCCGGATGCTTTACCACGTGAAGTAGATGAAGCGCAGACTATTGCCCAAATTGGACGTGCGCTGCGGATACTTGGACAGTATGGAGAAGATTATGGTCAGGAGATTCGTCTTGAGGTTCATGGCCAACGTACAGACCAGCTGCCGGTCGTTCGACGAATCATGGAAGCCGCCGACCATCGAAATGTCAGGGTCTGTTGGAATTGCAACGAGGCCGACTTGAATGAGCCCGGGCTGGCACACAATTTTGAGCTTGTTCGCGAATATTTTGGACAAACTGTTCATATTCGTGAGCTGGATGTCGGCACGTATCCCTATCGACAGCTATTTGAGTTGTTGCAAGCGTCAGAATATGCAGGCTGGATTTTGTTAGAGGCACGGACAGAGCCCGACGATCGTGTAGCCGCCCTGGGACATCAGCGGTTTCTGTTTGACAGTCTGATTGAGCTGACAAAGAAGAGCGGTTAGGGACAATCGTTACGGGTCGGATGACTCGGCAGGTGTTCCTAGATACTCTTGTTACGGTTTAACAGGTAGGTCTGTCTGAAACAAAAAGAGGCCTCGCTCTCAATGGTGCGAGGCCTCTGTCGTGGAGATGCCGGGAATCGAACCCGGGTCCGAAGAGTCGAACGATCAAGCGTCTACGTGTGTAGGTCGTCCTTAATGTCTCGTCTGTGCCCTTTGGCGTGCGACCAATGCCAGGTCAGATAAAGGCTGATCAATACTCTATATGGAATGCAGCCGGAATTCAAAATAGAGTCCCCACAATTGACGATGCCTTACGGACTGCCTGTGGGAGGGCGTGTCCGCAAAACAGATGGCGGGGTTATGCCGCCATCGCGTACGAGTAATCGTTCGCAGTTACAGGTTCCTGACGTAATTCACGAGCTCAAGTCAGGTTAGCTCGACACGCAACTTGCCGCGCGATGCTGTCCGTCGAAGCCAGATCATCCCCATTAAGTCAAATAACTCTAATGGGTACGCCTGAATGCAACCAAGGTTGCACCTGAGTATGTCATTGCCAGCGTGGATCGTCAGTACGTAATGGTTGTTAGCGAAGCTACCTTCTGCGGACGCGGTCTCGTGAGATATCTGTTCCAACTGTTACGAGGTTGTGTGATTCAAATACCCGATCAATATCATGGATCACCCTGCGACGAATGCTGCGTTTCAAAAAGGGAATCTTGCTGCGCGATCCGGTTACATAGATTCGATAAGGATGCACAAACAGGCGAACATGCCTGGAACCCACTGGAACAGCTTCCACTTGTACTACGACACGGTAAAGTATCCAATCGCGAATTTGCCGATCTGCTGTAGCCACAGTGTTTGGTGCCGGTGGAGGAATCAGCTCCCAGCCGGCTTCAACGAGAGCTTCCTCAATGCGAGGCAACAGAACGGAATAGTCGGATTCGTGCTCATAGTCTCTGTAGAGCGGGTACAGCGTGGGCGAACAGCCGGCGATCAGCAGTGCTGAAAGCCCCAATGATAGTAAGGCTGGTGTTCTGAGGAACAAGAGTCCTGGCTCAGATAGATGCGGAGGGCAAGGCGACCCTGTCAATTGAATGCTCCAGAAAATTTATCATTATTTCGTTGAATGCATCTGGATGTTCCATCATAGGAGCGTGGCCACATTTCTCAATGAAATGTAACTGGGTTGATGGCATCAGCCGATCGAATCTGTAGGCGACATCGGGAGGAGTAATTTGATCTTCGGCGCCCCAGATGAGCAGTGTGGGGGCCGTGATACCCCCCAAGTCGTCAACTACGAGATCTTTCATTGAACTGCGAGCAACCCAGACTATTCGAAGCGCCCGAAGACGGTTTGTTGCCAGTTCATAAATCCGATCAATCAAATCTTCGGTTACCATGGCCGGATCATAGAATGATTTTTCTGCTTTGGCCCGAATGAAGTCGCGATCCTGGCGCCGAAAAGTTGAAGTGCCGACGTCCGTCTCATAAATCCCCGAGGAGCCAGACAGAACCAGCCCAGCGATGTGTTGTGGATGATCTATTGAGTACTTCAGGGCGATCTGGCCTCCGAGGGAGTTGCCGACCAGCACCATAGAATCCAGATCCATGAAGTCAGTGAATTCACGTACATACTGAACAAGCCCGCCTACGTTGGCCTCTCCGCGGGGCATCTCGTCAATCGGCAGGTATGGCACGATGGCCCGGCATTTACTTGAGGCCAAGGCCGCCGCTGCATCAAACCATCCTTCCGGGTTTCCCAAAAGGCCATGCAGCAACAAGACGGGGGGTCTCTCTGAGCCACTGTTCAGATCGACATATTTGAAGCCACCAGCGTGCTGGAATTCTAATGCCAACTTATTGTCTTATTATAGCGAGTAAGAAAGTATGTACCACTCAGGTAAAATATAAGTTTAACGGAGCAAACAACGGGTAAGTAAATGGGATTCTTTTATTGGGAAGAAAATGGAACATTAGGGTATTTTCCCGAGTACTATTCCACACTTGAAGTCTTACCCATACCTAATCAATTATAGCTGTATGCCCTGCGGCAAAAAAAGGAAACGTCACAAGATAGCGACGCATAAGCGGAAGAAGCGACTGCGTAAGAATCGCCACAAGAAGCGGAATCGCTAAACTTGATCGGGTGTAGACGGTCTATGGACCAAGAATCCGAAAAGGTATTTTCGCGCCCACAATTCGACAGCTGCCGCGTTGCTCAGTAGTTACCGAGCTCGCCGCGTGTGACAAGAATCATTCGAAGCAATGTCAAAAAATGATGGCTTAGGTAATGTGCCACGAGCACTGGGCTGGGGCCTGTTGCTAGGTGGCGGTATAGGCTTTACTTTGGGGCTCCTACTAGCCCCCGAGGAAGGTAGCCGACTACGCCGTCGAGTTACCTATCACCTAGAAGGACTGGCAAATCATATTGGAACCTTGGCGGAGACCATGAAAACGCCTAGTAAGGACGCCGATGCTCGACAGAAGGGAGAAGCCCTCGTCGCAAAGGCGGAGGAACAAGCGCGAGAAATAAACTCGCGTATGGATGAAATCCTGGGGTCTGCGTCAGCATCACGCACGGAGTCTTGAGAAGGGGTACTATTGACGACCGTTTTGCAGTCCTTGCTGCGCCGGCAGATATAATGGTGAGTGGAGGTAATCCGTTTGCTCCCGATGTATTTGACTACCGCTCAAAGACTACCTTCAACTACTTTCATCAGTTGATTCCCGAGCGTCGACGGGTCCTAGATCAACTTCTAGGGGCTATTCGACGAGAGGAGACCGAAGCGCTGGAAGATATCTTCGGCAAAGGGAGATACGCAGACGTACTGGAGTTGACAAAAGCCGTCTATACAGCGCCGCTAATGGCAGCGCGCAAACGATTTGAGCCGGATCCGTTTTACAGTGCAGTTGACTTTGAAGGGTTGCCTACGGGAGCGCAACGCAGGCTTCTTGAAAACAGCGCAATCGTGAGCGGGTTGTTCGGTCTCTTGCGTCCCGATGATCTGGTGCCGGAACACAGTCTCAATCTGTCCGCCGTTATTCCCGGCATTGGGCCCTTGATTTCCTTCTGGAGGCCGCGTATCAGTCCACTGCTTAACAAGGTGGTCCAGGGTCGCTTTGTTTGGGATTTGTTGCCGGAATCATTTCGGGATGTATGGGATGACGATGAATCCCACAATGGCCGGGGGCGCGTCAAGTTTATGAACGCGAATGGACGCGAGGTTAAGATGGACACCGTCTATCGTGGACAGATGATGAACTTTATTGTTCGGGGGCCGATTGTCGAGCCGGAGGTGCTGGCTGATTGGCGTCATCCAGGAGGTTTTAAATTCAGCCGGAAAAAATCAGACCTGGAGGGCAGGCACAAGACGATTGCAATGGTTCGCCGTTACTAGGCGATAGTATGCCAGAGTTGCATGTCTTACTGATCCTGTTTGGTGTAGGCGCAGCGGCAGGTATGGTCAATGTGATGGCAGGGGGTGGTTCAACCCTTACACTCCCGGTACTCGTCCTACTCGGCGTTGACGCTGGTGTGGCAAACGGCACCAACAGGGTTGCGATCGTTATTCAGAATATATCGGCTACGTTAGCCTTTAAGGCCGATAAAAAGACCCGCTTGCGTAAGAGCATTTCTTATGGGCTCTGGGCGATACCAGGTGCCTTAATCGGTGCTTTTACGGCAACCAGGATTGAAGATGCTTGGTTTGAGCGGATCTTGGGCGTGCTCTTGATTGTGGTTGTATTGACCATGATCATTCCACGCAACAGTCCAGACTCAGAGTCAACAGCCCGAAAGTCTGCTTGGTCTGGCCCCGTACTTGTTTTGCTTGGATTTTATGGAGGGTTTATCCAAATGGGGGTTGGATTCCTGTTTATGGCCGTGTTTTTTCATCTCCTGCACATGGACTTAGTCTCTACCACAGTGCACAAAGTTGTTATTGTACTCCTCTATTCCATACCGGCTTTGCTGGTGTTTGCGATTGCAGGAGATGTAGATTGGGTCTTGGGATTGTCATTGGCTTCGGGCAATGCAACGGGAGCTATCGCTGCCGCGAGAATTACGGTACGGCGAGGAGAAAAGGCCATACGTGTGGTGCTGATCATCGCAGTACTGATCATGGCCCTGAGAATACTGGGAGTTCTGTGAGAGTTTATCCAGTTGCGTGAGGACGAATGTTGAGTATAATACTCGCTAAGCGCAAGTTAATGGGCCTCAAAGGCTTTACGGTTAGATCTACGGAATCGCCACAAAGGTTGTCTGGGACAGATGCTGACGCATGACTTATGCCTATAGGAGGCCAACCAATGTTGATGGTCAATGGAGAATAGTTTGAGCCTAACCGTACGCGGAGTAGGGCACAAGTATGGGTATCGGAGGATTTTCAGCACTGTTGAGCTTACACTGTTACCGGGGGAGATACTTGCTATTACCGGTGCAAATGGTTCAGGGAAGTCTACATTGCTTAGGATTCTGGCTGGCGTTCTTCAACCAACCGAGGGGGAGGCGCAACTTATATCGGATGGACAATGCATACCAAGAGAGCTTCATCCGCTTAATGTTGGTTTTGTGGCCCCGTACATAAACGTGTACGAGGATCTTACCCTGCGTGAGAACCTTTCCTTTATAATGCGAGTGCGCTCAATGATTGAGCAGATGGAGCATATTGAATCTGTAGTCGATGAAGTTGGGTTGTCAGACTGGATTGATGCACTGGTAGGTACATATTCGACGGGGATGCAGCAGCGGGTACGGTTTGCAACCGCATTGTTGCACAGGCCCAAGGTATTGCTGTTTGACGAGCCCACGACAGGTCTAGATGCGAAGGGGAGGGCAGTATTTGGGACAGTCATATCCCGAGCACAAGAAGCAGGACATCTGGTTGCCATTGCCTCCAACTCCAAGAGTGAAATCCGTTTGACAGACCGCTCGCTGTGTATCGAAGATTATGCACCGGGATCAGCCGCTCCGGCGCGGTCATCAAGCAAATAAGTCGTATACTTTGGGGAAGCAAATACCATTGAATCATGATACCCCGCAAGCGAAAGGGCATGATTATCAAGAACACGAACAAAAAGCCATTGACTGTCAAGCTGAAGCACCGTGAAATTGGGCTTCCACCCGGCGGAACAGCACCGATTACTTCGGATGAAGTGATGGAGAATTCGATGCGTGATTTGTTACAAGTTCGTCAACTGGCGATCGTGCGTCCGCTCACAGAGCAGGAAAATAAAGAGGTCCAAAGCCAGTTTGCCGCTAAAAAGAAAGCCAAAGGACATCAATGAGGGTACTGGCACTCGAGCCTTGGTATGGAGGTTCGCACCGGAACTTCGTAGATGGACTCACTGAGAATAGTTGTCACGAGTATGAACTCGTAACGATGGCGGCAAGGTTCTGGAAATGGAGACTGCAGGGTGGTGCGCAGACACTTGCACGCAAATGCAGACAACTGGTGGAGAATGGATTTACGCCAGATGTAATCTTGGCCTCTAGTATGGTCAATATTCCGGCGTTTCTTGCTTTGAGTCGAAAAAATATTGGGAATGTGCCGGTAGTTTACTATCTGCACGAGAACCAGTTGACATATCCGTTATCCAAGGAAGAGAAACGGGATCTGTCCTACGCCTACATCAACTATCTGTCGTGTCTGGCGGCAGATCAGGTTGTATTCAATTCGGAGTTCCACTACAACGAATTTATACGTGCCCTTCCCGGGTTACTCCGTGTGTTTCCAGATTACACTCATCTGCATACAGTGTCGGAAATTCGTGCCAAGAGCAGGGTTATGCATCTTGGAATGAATCTTCAGGCACACGCACGCTATGCCAGCACGACAGGTTCGGATGGGGGGTCGCCGATTGTACTCTGGAATCAGCGCTGGGAGTACGACAAGAATCCTGAGGCATTCTTTAGGCTGATGAACCGGTTGGATGACGCGGGATGTCGGTTCCGGTTGATACTCGCGGGCAAGCGTTTTGAGGAGCAGCCCTCAGAATTCGATACTGCTTTTGAGCGTTATGCCGACCGGATTTTACACTATGGATATGCGGAGGATTTTGAGGAGTACAGTCGGCTTCTGCATCGGGCTGATATTGTTGTATCGACCGCAGTCCATGAATTTTTTGGCATAGCAATGCTGGAAGCGATTTATTGTGGTTGTCACCCGTTGCTACCGAATCGTTTGAGTTACCCCGAGCTAATTCCGGAAAAGCTGCATAAGCCGTTGTTGCATGCTCCAATTCTATACGACGATGAGGAAAGTCTCTTTACAACCCTGAAGGCGATGCTGATGGGAGAGGAACGTGCCCTTCCACACGGAACGCTCCGTGGCATCGTGGAGCACCTTGACTGGTCTGTTCATGTGGAACAGTATGACACACTTATAGCGTCATTGCAATAGGAGTCATAATGCCGGACAGGTCCAACTGATCAACCCAGATTTCGTAATGCCTACAGTACATTATCAGCGTGTGAGGACCTTTATGGAGAAAGCGGGTCAGGCAACGCCGTCCGAAGTAATTGTGCCTGACGAGCACACCCGGTTACTTCGGGCGCGTCTGATTCTGGAAGAGGCTATCGAGACGGTAAATGCGCTTGGCGTCGCAGTCAAGGTCCCCGAGGGTGAACTGGAAATAGATACGTGCATGTTCAAACCAGAGAAGGCGATCGATCTGGAAGGTGTGGCGGACGGTTGTGCGGACATATCTGTTGTAACAATTGGCACATTAATTGCCTTCGGGATTGATGATGAACAGCTGCTGCGTGAGGTGGATGAAGCTAACCTCAGAAAGTTTGGTCCGGGCAGCTACGTTCGTGAAGATGGCAAATGGATGAAGCCATTGGACTGGACGCCGCCAGATATTGCAGGTGTACTGGGGATGCAATAGTTGCAGGTAGAAGAGCAAAGATTGGGAATAAGACCCCAGGTTGTAACCTGTCATGGATCACCCATTGATTCAATTTCACGGGTCACGATAACCCGAACGTCCCTTGCCGCGCAAATGCAAGAGGAAACCCCGTGAGGATTGTTGCCTGCAACTTGGTATATATCTTCGTTGTACCAATCAGGGAACGGGTGCCTGTGAAATTCAAAAGTCATTGAATTCAGAGGTCCAGCAAGGAGTGCTACAAGGAACCATTTTACTGGGAGTTGCAATTCTGCCTGATATGGGTACGGTAGGTGGGAACGCAAGTGCAGTAGATTCGTGAATATCATTAACGCCAGCACACAGAGTTCATGAACAGAACATGTTATTTGATAGCCCTCTTGGGGCTGCTTCTTACTGCGGCCAGCAGTACAGCTCAACAGGCTCCACAGATTGATATTGATTACGCGTCATTCGCTTATGACGAACAGGAGTCAATGGTTGAACTATACATGGCTGTCGAGGCGAGTTCACTTGCCTATCAAGCCAGTGATTCGCTTTACATCTCTACGATTCCACTTGAGCTAAGCTTGCTTAGCACCTCCGATACGGATCTCGATGCATCGGCGGAACGCGTTGTATGGGAGCAGCAGATGGATCTGCAGTTTGCTGTGATGGATCCGGCTGTGATTACAGAAGGGCAAGTATTTTTGCGGCAAGTCCGGCTAACCGTTGTACCCGGTGAGTACGAACTGCAAATAGCCATGCCCCTGTCCGGCCAAGATCCCGTACAGGCAAGCCGTGATGTAATCATACCAGACTATGATCAGCAGGAAGGCTGTACGCTTTCAGACATAACACTGGCTTCCAGGATTACTCCTTCACAGGATAGAGAGGATCCATTCTACAAGAACGGGCTCTATATACGTCCAAATGCCAGTCAATTGTTCGGGGAGGGGGCTGCTAACCTATTCTACTATGCGGAGGCTTACAATACTGCATGCGCGGCTTCGGATACGGACGAGTATACCATGCTTATATACGTTTCCGAGGCGAACAGGCCGGCGCCCATCACGGGGTTACAGAAGCGCTCGAAACGAACAGTGCGTCCAACGGATGTCCTTGTCGGTACGTTTAATTTGTCTGCTCTTGTTTCTGGCACTTACTTTCTGCGTATGGTAATTCTTGACAATGCTAATGAGTCCAAGGTTGAACAAGCCCGCAAGTTCTTTGTCTTCAATCCCGTAGCAGATTCGGCATTGGCACAACCTGTTGTTGCCACGGAAACATTCGAGACAAGTGGTTATGCCACTATGCCGGCGGACGAGGTAGAGCAGGGGCTTGAGCATATTCAGCTTATTGCTACCGAGCAGGAGTTGCGGAGGATCAGGCGTGTGGAAGATCTTAATGAGCGTCGCCGACTGCTGATGGACTTTTGGTTGGTACGCGATCCCACACCAAGTACGGGGGTCAATGAGTACCGGGATGAGTTTTACAGCCTGCTAATGTACGCTAACGAGCGTTATTCGATTCAGCGCGTGGAAGGATGGGAGACCGACAGAGGGCGTATTCTTATAAAGTACGGACGCCCGAGCACCATTGAACAGCACCAGTACGATAGGGGCTTTAAACCCTATGAAATCTGGAAATACAATAATATTTCTGGTGAGGGCCAGGCCGATTTTATCTTCGCAGATCTGGACGGATTTGGCGAGTATGAACTTATTCATTCGACCGTTGCAGGTGAACGAAAGCTTCCAGACTGGATTAGAAGAATTAGCGAGTCCTATTGAGTTGTGGCAGCAACAATGATAGAATCCCTGGCAGGGCAGGTTGGATCGGTGGTTACGTTGCAAGGGTGGTTGCAACAAAAACGTGCTTCCAAAGGGTTGATCTTTCTGGTTATTCGCGACGGAACGGGATTGGTCCAATGTGTAGTAAATCAAGGCAGTGTAGATGAACACTCGTGGGCGGGTGCGTCAACTGTAACCCAGGAAACCTCGCTCACAGTCAAGGGCGAGGTATGCGCGGATGAGCGTCAGATTGGGGGTGTCGAAGTGCAGGTTTCGAGTCTTGAGGTTATTCATTTAGTCAGCGACTACCCCATTACGCCGAAGGCACACGGAGTAGAGTTTTTGATGGACCGGCGCCATCTGTGGTTGCGCAGTCGTCGACCCTGGGCCGTCATGCGCGTGCGCAATTGCGTAATCATGAGCATCCACAATTTTTTCCAGGAGCGCGGCTTCCTCCAGATGGATGCTCCTATCCTCACAAAGAATGCAGTAGAGGGCACAAGCACGCTTTTCGAGATAGACTATTTTGGAAGTCCCGCATACCTGACACAAAGCGGCCAGCTCCATGGGGAGGTCATGGCGATGGCATTCAGTAAAATCTACACGTTCGGTCCTGTTTTCAGAGCGGAAAAATCCAAGACTCGAAGGCATTTAACTGAATTCTGGATGATTGAGCCGGAGATGGCCTTTTATGATCTGGATATGAATATGACCCTGGCTGAAGATTTTCTTGTTCGGGTTGCATCTGATGCTTTACGTGATTGTGCGGATGAACTGGAATTATTGGGAAGGGATCTGGATGCGCTACGCCGTGTCAAACCGCCGTTTCCTCGAATCAGCTATTCGGAGGCGGTGGATCTTCTGCGCAGCGATAAGACCAAGGGACTTGTAGAAGAACAGATAGATGCGCTACAAAGTGAGAAATCTGAATTGGAAAAGGAACGGGCCAGAAATAAATCCAATTATGGCCAACTGAAAGAATGGAAGAAACGTCGAGTTGATGCACGTGAGATTGAGATTAATACACGTCTGGCTCAAGTTCAGGAAGCATTGCGGAACTTGCCTAAATGGTGGCGGTCTGCGGCCGAGTTTGAGTGGGGAGGAGATTTTGGCGGCAGTGACGAAACGTTGTTAACCTGGCATTTCGATCGCCCGATCATCGTCCACCGTTATCCAGAGGCGGTCAAGGCTTTCTATATGAAACGTGATCCAGAGGATGACAGGCTAGCGCTTGGAATGGATGTTCTCGCCCCCGAAGGTTTTGGCGAGATCATAGGCGGAGGGCAGCGCGCGGACGATCTGGCTTTTCTGGAGGCTCAGGTGGAGCGACACGACTTGCCGCGGAAGGCTTTTGAGTGGTACTTTGATCTTCGGCGCTATGGTAGTGTGCCACACAGCGGGTTTGGCCTGGGTCTCGAGCGGACCGTGTCATGGATCTGTGGGGTGGAACATATCCGGGAGACCATTCCGTTTCCGCGTACTCTGGGACGACTGACGCCATAGGAGTATGCAGCATTATCCTCAGCGGCCATTGCGGTTTATTGGACGCTCATCGGAAGAAATGTTGGTCCGTGCGAAGGATTTTTTCAATCGTATGCGGGAGCGGCGCTCTGTACGCACGTTCAGTGATCGTCCCGTACCTCGAGCGTTGATTGAGAAGGCGATTGTGACTGCCGGTACGGCCCCCAGTGGTGCACATCGGGAGCCGTGGCACTTTGTTGCTGTGAGTGATCGTGAGTTGCAATCAAAAATTCGTGAGGCAGCCGAGAAAGAGGAGCGGGAGAGTTACGAGAGACGGATGCCAAAGGCTTGGCGTGACGCGATTGACCCGCTTGGAACGGACTGGCACAAGCCTTTTCTCGAAACAGCCCCGTGGATTGTTATTTGCTTCGCAAAGAATATTGGGGATGATGGAAAGAAGAACTACTATGTACAGGAAAGCTGTGGTATAGCCTGCGGGCTTTTTATCGCAGCAATTCACAACATGGGATTAGTTACACTAACCCATACGCCGAGCCCCATGCGTTTTCTGGGCGAAATCCTTGGTCGTCCAAAACACGAGCGGGCGTTCATTCTATTCCCCGTGGGTTATCCCGCGAAGAACGCAACGGTGCCGGATCTGCAGCGCAAGAACCTTGCAGAACTCGCCACCTGGCACGAAGAGAGGCCGGTGCAGAAGTAGAAGCCACGGGGCCCACCAGAGGGCGAGGCCCCTTTGGGTCTTCTATCAGTGTACAAACAGGATCTCGCCGTAGTTTGGTAGCGGCCACATCTTCTCTGGTACTAGGCCTTCCAGTTTATCCGCCGCCTCACGCACTTTAAGCATAGCGGGTATGACCCTGTCTTTTTTGTGCATTGCTTCGGCACGCAGGCTTTCCTGGTGAACATTCAGCCGCTTGGTTAGCTCATCCACAGCACTTACCAGTTCGGACAATGTCCCGTTGAGTGTCTTGATGACGGGGACCACGGAATCCTTCGCATTCAGTCCAACGCCTTTAGTCTGTGCAGCAGTCTGTGTGAGTTCATTCAGGTAGCTGAACCCGGCCGGCAGTACTTGTGTTCGCACGAGATTCTCTAATGTTCTGGCCTCAATATCAATTGCCATCTCATACTGCTCCAGGGCAACCTCGTAACGGGCGTGCAGTTCGGAAGAGCTCAGGATACCAAAGGATTCAAACAGTTTGGTATTCTTATCGGAAGTCAGCTCTTCGAGTGCATCAACCGTCGTGCGCAGATTCAGCAGACCACGTCGTTCTGCCTCTTGATGCCATTCTTCTGCATAGTTATCTCCCTCAAAAAATATGTCCTTGCATTCTCTGGCGATCTCAGCCACCATATCAAGCACGACATCTTTAAGGGTATCCGGGTCTTTGTTGCCTTTGTCCCGTAGGCGGTTGCGAAGGTTGTTTGCAAAGTCTCGCAAGGACTCAGCAACCGACGCATTAAGCACAACATTCGGGAAGGCGAGTGATTGATCAGAGCCCACAGAACGGAACTCGAATTTATTACCGGTAAAGGCGAATGGTGAAGTGCGGTTACGATCCCCTGCGTGTCTGGGCACGAGCGGAAGCATACTCACTCCCAAAAACAGGTCTGTGTCTTTCGCAGTACTCAGCACATCGCCGGCTATAAGTTTTTGGTACAGATCATAGAGCTGCGTGCCGAGAAAAACGCTATGGATAGCGGGGGGAGCCTCGTTGGCCCCCAAACGATGATCGTTGCCGGCGGAACTCACCGAAATACGAAGCAAGTCCTGGTGTCTGTATACAGCACGGATCACTGCTGAGCAGAAAACCAGGAATATCAGATTTTCATGTGGTGCTTCCCCGGGATTGAGCAGGTTTCTTCCATCATCGGTAGCGATTGACCAGTTAATATGTTTGCCTGAGCCATTCAGGTTAGCGAACGGTTTTTCATGTAAAAGTGCCACCAGACCGTGCTTACGTGCGATACGCTTGATGGTAATCATCATGAGTTGCTGGTGGTCAGAGGCGATACCACTGGTCTCGAAGACCGGTGCAACCTCGTACTGGCTCGGTGCAACCTCGTTGTGGCGGGTCTTAACGGGGATGCCCAGACGGTAGAGCTCTTTTTCGGTTGCCAGCATACACGCAAGGATTCGACTTGGAATCTCTCCGAAGTAATGGTCATCTAGCTGTTGACCTTTCGGAGGTGTGGCACCGAGAAGTGTACGCCCTGTGTTGACCAAGTCCGCCCGGCGGTAGAAATATTCCTCATCAATCAGGAAATACTCCTGCTCCGCTCCGACGGTTGTCTGTACGCGTTCGACCTGTTCACCAAGCAGGCGTAAGACACGGCGTGCCTGCCTGTCCAGCGCGTCGATGGAGCGTAGCAGCGGTGTTTTGTGGTCAAGTGCTTCACCGGTCCATGAAACAAAACATGTAGGAACAGCGAGGTAACTCCCGTTCTCATTCTCAACTAAAAAGGCAGGTGAAGAGGGATCCCAGATCGTATATCCGCGTGCTTCATGGGTAGCTCTGAGGCCACCGTTCGGGAAGCTGGATGCATCCGGTTCTCCCTGAATAAGGTCCCTTCCGCGCAGGCTTGCTATGGCCTTACCGACTACGGTCGGATTAATAAAGCTGTCGTGCTTACCAGCGGTTTTACCCGTTAGAGGTTGAAACCAATGGACAAAATGTGTAGCTCCACGCTCCAAGGCCCACTCCTTCATGGTCAGTGCCACGATCTCAGCGTGATGCGTAGCAATAGGAGAACTTTTGGTGATACAGTTCACCATTCCCTGGAAAACCTCCTTCGGCAGCCGCTTGCGCATCTCGTCGATACCAAACGTGTTTTCAGCGAAGTGGACCTCCAGATCAGGCGGCTCAATAGTATCGATGTGATTGGCGCGATATTTAGTCGCAGCAGCGATGTTGTGGAGTCTGAGGCTCATGGGTGTAACGTAGTGTGTTTACGGTTGATGAGGGAAAGTTTCGGTACGCTCAAAGGTACGAACTCGTGAACAATAAAAAACGACAATTCAGCTATATTCATAGGATATTAGGGTAAAAAAGCATAAATGGCAAAAATAATTGCGTTTAATGCCTCTCCAGCAAAAATAACTAATGAATAGGAATTTGGTTGGGGCGTCTACTCCGCACAAATAATTTAGTTCTCTGAGAATGGAGTTGACTGAAAAAAATATTGACTTTCGTGTGGGTAGCACAGATTCAGAGATACGACGGATCCTCGGATTGGTTGGTGTTTTCCTGGAGGATGGCATGGCCAAAGCAAGATTTGGCTGGGGGTCTTTTTTTGTACGGCATTATTAGACTGCACGCTATACTGACAGTATTTCCCACTGCATTCGCCTTGGTCTTTACGAAGTGTGTCGTCAAGCTCGTCTGAGCGTAGAGTCGTCGATTGTGCCTGCGTCCAATGGAGCAATTTCAGAACCCCGTACGTCTATGGACCCGCAGGTTTCCTTGCCAGAAAGAAAAACATTGGTGTAAAAACACCGCTTTCGCCTCCTTTGACCAGGGCATCTGCTCCATTATTCAGAAAAGTACTGACGGCTCTTGCCCCTTGTGGGGTCAGGCGTAACCATTCCCCTATCCGCAGGGTAAGGTTCATCATGCTCCGGCCGATCGGTGTGCGAGGAATGCTCATCAGTGAGAAATCGCGGCCTTGAAGGGCACGAAACCACGGCGTTTCCGGATCCGCATCCGGTGCCAGGTCGCGAGCTCCTAGAATTTCGAAACCGGCATCGCGCAACGCGTTGCAGACCTCGTGCGCTGAACTGATGTCTGGCAGACCGTTTCCAACCATGATGTTCTGCTTGATCCGCAGGCATTCTCGATCTTCGGGATCAAAATCCTCGGTGAGACACCAATCATAGCCCGCAAAACAGGCTCCCGGACGAAGTACACGGAAGATCTCTCGGAATGCCGTAGTTTTGTCAGGGGCGTGCGGCATGGATTCAATTGCAAATGCGGCATCAAAGTAATCATTCTCTTCGGGAATCTGCATATAGCTTGTGTGGATGAAACGACAGAGTTCGCTGACATCCTTGACGTGCACTCTTGCGCGGTCAATTTGGTAGGCATTGATGTTGACCCCGACGAAGTTAGCACCGGACCAGCGGGCAAAGTTGCCCATAGGTCCTCCGACGCCACAGCCTGCATCCAATACCTGCATTCCTGGTTTCAAGGATAACTGGTCGGCGAGGAAGCGTTGGTGCCTGAGCAGGGACTCTTTGAATGATTCGCCTCGGCGGCGGGGAGCGAAGTGGAAGGATTGCCCCCAGCCGAATTCGAAGAAATCTGTCACAAGATCATAATAGTCATTGACGAGCGACCGATAATTCTCCTTTCTATCTGCAAGTTCACCGTCGTGGAGATTTTCGTAGCGAGTGACTGCGGGCTTTACCTCCGTCGGGGCAAGGCGAATCGGAGAACGGGCGTTGGATTCTTTTCGGGATACCAGGGCCATGAAATCTAAGTGATAAATGAATGGTACATCGAAATAGGCTTTTTGGTTATTCACACATTGTGAGAATTAGCGAGGCAAGGGCAAGTATAGTGAAATTATGACATCAAATGTGATACGGCTGCAAGGTTGTTTCCAACGGCAGATATTCGGTTTTAGATATCGCAAGATTACAGGTTCCTGCGCCGGACCTTACGCTACAGGTGTTAACCAACCACGCAATGTCCATGACATCTCCATCTTCTTCTTGAGGTCTGCTTTATTTCGTTGGACTAGATAGATTTAAGGGGTCGCATGATCTTATCGGATCGCGTCTTGATCGGGCTGGGTGCTCGCGGGACTATCGATAACCAAGAGAGTGTGTTGCATCACGGAGAAGTGGATTGGTTCCGAGTCACTTCAACGATAAAGTTAGGAGATTAGGAGTAGGGTCTCCATCCAGAAATCGAAATCCAGCTTAGTGATTAAATCCCGCTCAATACGACGCTCTATGGTGCTAGTTACCAGACCGAAACGTATCATCGACGTCAGACGGACAGGTTTATCAAATATGAAGATAAATCCAGCAAATCATAGAGGTCGGGTTAACAATACATTGTTAGCCTATTTCGCTCTGAACTGTGGACCGTATAGCCCAGAATCATTGGTCTAAATGGTTGGAATTTGGACGATGATCCATATGGTCGAAGTATGCGGTAAAATCATTTTCTAATGCAGGAATAGGAGACATCCAACTCGCATGATCGCTTCGCAATGTGCCAAGGTATGGGCACAAAAATTAGCTGCAATAGATCTGCAGCCTTTAGCACAAAAGTATGCGCAAGGCCGCGGTTTGATCTGGCTGGATAGCTCATCCAATATGCAGCGACTCGGTCGCTATTCTTATCTCTGTATTGATCCTGTCGAATCAATCCCGGCTGCGGCAAACACAGATGATTTGCGTTTTGCGCTTAGGCGTTACTCATCCGGTCATATTAATCAGGGGCCCCCATTCCAAGGAGGATTAGTCGGATTTTTCGATTACGAGTTTTCAGAACTTAATTCACAAAACACGCTTATAACTTGCAATCAGAGCCGTGCAAATTGTCACTTCAGGTTGTATGACACGATCATTGCTGTTGATCATCACGCTGACCTTACATGGATCATTTCATCGGGTTTTGAAAGAGGGGCATACGAGCCTAACAGGCACATAGCGCAAGCGAAAATCAATGCAGTCAGGCGAGATATCGGCAGCTTACCGTCCTCCTCTACCTCTGATGTACCCCTCGCCTGGCGTAACCAGATTTCAAAAACGACCTATTTGAGAGCTGTAAATGACATTCTTAATTTTATTCAAGCGGGCGACATTTACCAAGCAAATTTTGCACATACTTTCGTAGCAAATGTGCCCCATTCTGCAGACCCATTACAGGTATATCTTTCCATTCGAAAGAGCAATCCGGCCCCGTTCTCTGCTTATGGTACTTTCGGGGAGCGCAGCATTGCTTGCACTTCTCCAGAACGACTAATTACTGTGGATGATGGGGGGATGGTCGAAGCAAGGCCGATCAAAGGGACGATTGCACGGTCAGAAGATCCTGAGGAAGATCGACGGTTAAAGGACAGGCTTCTCAAATCAAAGAAAGATCGTGCCGAGAACATCATGATTGTTGATTTACTTCGCAATGATCTGTCAAAAGTATGCAAGCCTCATTCGGTGGAAGTTTCAGAGCTTTGCACTCTAGAATCCTATGCCGGATTACATCAGCTCACATCTTCCGTCCGCGGGCAGCTCGGGGACGAACACGATGCGTTCAACCTACTGTCTGCAGTATTCCCTGGGGGGTCAGTTACGGGGGCGCCGAAAAGTCGTGCTATGGAGATTATTGATCATTTAGAACAAAATTCGCGTCGTGCCTTTTGCGGCTCATTCGGTTATTTCGGCTTCGATGGCGCAGCAGACTTTAACATCATGATTCGGACTGTTCAGTTTGATGGCGACCGTGCCCGCCTAGATGTGGGTAGTGGAATAACCTCTTTATCCAATCCAAATGAGGAGTATTCTGAAACCTTGCTGAAGGCACAGAAAATACTGTGCAGCACAGAAGAAGTGGTTGCCTAATGATCCTGCTGTTGAATAATCGAGATAGTTTTGTCTTCAACCTGAGTAGATATTTCCAGGAGCTTGGCGAGACAACCGAAGTTGTTGATTCTAACGAGGTTACCCTGGATGATGTTGAAGCTTTGGCTCCCAAAGCACTCGTGATTTCGCCAGGTCCGTGCACGCCGAATGAGGCTGGCATCAGCATGGATGTGGTTTCACATTATTCAGGTCGATTGTCAATTCTGGGCGTATGCCTAGGCCATCTGGCGATTGCACAGTCGTATGGTGGCATAGTAACGAACTCCCAATTTCCAGAATACGGCCAAGCAAGCCCCATAATGCATGATGGCTACGGTCTCTTTGAAGGGTTACCTAATCCGCTGAAGGCAGGTCTATATCATTCCCTCATCGTGGCAAAGATTTCTGACCCCGATTTGATAGTTCAGGCTAAATCTGTGGGTGGAGAAATCATGGCATTGCGTCACAAGGAGCATCCAACATTTGGCGTCCAATTTCATCCAGAGTCAATATTGAGCGAAGCAGGGCACGAGCTTCTACAAAATTTCCTGTTGATCGCAGAGAATTTCAATGTTCTTCATAGAGCAATCAAGTGAACAGAGAGCCGTTCGTCCTTTTGATCTACGAGATCGGGGGTTACTGCTTGGAGATGGCGTATTTGATACGTCCTTGATTGCCCATGGCAATATGATTTTGCGCGCGCTTCATTTGGACAGGCTCATCCATGATGCCATTGCGCTCAACATCGCAATTGATCACCAAAGGATCAATGCTCTCCTTGCTAATTTTTTGACTAACGATCATAGCGGTGTCTTACGCATTACCGTTACATCAGGGCCTGCCGAAAGAGGCATTGTAAGTGCGACAAGGGCATTTCCCACAGTTTTAATGAACTTATCACCGCTGAACAGGAAGGATCAATTTGAGCCTATCTCACTTCAGTCTAGTCATATTCGTCGAAATAGCACGTCAATAACAAGCCGTCACAAAACTCTGGCCTATACGGATAATGTAGTTGCCTTCAGAGCTGCGCAAGCCGAAGGCTATGATGATGCCCTCTTCTTGAATACCTATGGCAATATTTGTTGCACGACGACCGGAAACCTATTTCTGAAAATTGATGATACTTGGGTAACTCCCCCCGTTTCAGATGGCGTTCTTCCAGGGGTCATGCGGCAATGGCTACTGGGTTCTGGATCTGACTTAGACATCAAAATCGCAGAAGAATCTATTACTGCAGACGATTTGCAGTCCGTAGAATCTGCCTTTATGGTGAATAGTGTGCGACTGGCTGCACCAATTCAGAAAATTAACGCACGTGAGATGGAGCCACGATTGCCGGAACAATTGAAAGCTGCATTAAAAGCACTCACTGGTCTGACTTCCTTCGGAGTTTAAGCCAAACATGTTTTCACGGAGAATCCTATGAATGGGGTCTGCAAATAGTTTTTACACATGAGTTAATGTTCTACGTGAACTTGCGGATGTTATTCCACTGCTAGAACGGTGTTTCCTGTTCTGGTATTGCCAGCGAGATACCCCAGTTCAATATCTACTCACAAGGTATAAATTAGGCAATCGTTATCTGCTCCCATCAGTTATGCTGATTTTTGATCTCTGTACAGATACTGTCGATTGATTTTGGTTTAATCGTTGTGTGCGCTGGAGCCATACAGGCCACAGGGCTGGGATATACACAAACGTCAATGCCTAATCTCGTTGACTGATATAATTCCAAAGTTTTGTGACCAATGTTCTATCTTGTGCGGGATTCCCAGACGAATCCCACTCGGTTACAAAGCAAATGTTACAGTTCCTTACCTGTATGACGGCTCCAAGCATTCCTTGGCTGGCCGTCGGGGTCATAATCGGGCTCGGCTCATCTACGCTCCAAGCTCAAGACGTCATTGAACTTTCAAGTCGGGACACCCACATTGAGCCTAGATTCGATGAAGTGTTCCGGGTCGGGGTTGTTGAGGGAGAACCTTGGGAGACGTTTGGAAAAGTCAGCAAGGTGGCGTTTGACAGTGAGGGTAACCTGTTCGTCTTTGACGGGCTTGGATCCGATGGTGTGAGGATTCTGGTGTTCAACTCCACGGGAGGCTTCTTGCATGAGTTCGGCACCTCGGGCCAAGGTCCCGGTGAGTTCCACTCCCCGGCCGGCTTCGCGGTGTTGAGGGATGGAACCACGGTCGTGATGGATCTCGGGCACCGCGCCTATCAGTTGTTTGACGATTCTGGTCAGTATCTTCGCATGGTGCGAATTACTAACGGCTCACCCGGTGGCGTTGCCAGTTCGTCTGCAATACGGGCCGATCCGCGCGGCGGAGCCGTATTCGCCGGTGGTTTGAGTACCAATCTTGTACTCACCGCCGGCGGTGGCAGTGTCCCGGCTATGCCCCCGAAATCCCGTCCGGTCACGCGAGTGGGACTAAATGGCGAAGTCATAGAGGTTGATACCGTGGCCAATGGCTGGCTTCCTCGTCGCAGGGGGCCCACTAAAGGCATGGCCGAACACATCAAGATAGGAGACGGTACGCTTGGTGACGCACTTGAACAGATTGCCTTTCCATCCGTTTTTGAACCGCCGCTCTTGGTGGGAGTCCTTCCAGATGGAGGCATCGTCTACTCCGACTCTTCCACTTATGTCGTGAAGGTCACTCCACCGGACTCAAGAGAAGTAGCACGCATGATCTGGAGGCCGTTTGAGCCCGAGCCCGTGACGCGTGCAATTAAACGGGACTACGAGGAACGACGAGCCTCCCGTGTGGGTTCGCAGCCAACCAGCGGTGCCGACGACAGAGTTGGTTTCGCGCTGGAG
Organism: uncultured Rhodothermaceae bacterium; assembly: GCA_964503085.1. Taxonomy (GTDB): domain Bacteria; phylum Bacteroidota; class Rhodothermia; order Rhodothermales; family Bin80; genus Bin80. The sequence continues at coordinate 83,281 of CAZCYQ010000007.1, forward strand.
AGACCATATTACCACGAAATCCCCGTCCTTCACGAACTCTCCACCACTTGGGAGGGCCGAATCTGGGTACAACGCCGGGATAACAAGCCCGAAAGCGGTGGACCGATTGACGTGTTGACGCCAGAGGGGGAATACATCGGTACCTACGCTGCCCGCTCAACGCAAATGCCAGATGCCTTTGGCCCAGAGGGACTCGCCGCTTTCATTGAGTTGGGTGACTATGAGGTACCCAGCGTGGTGGTGCGTCGGTTGCCGGCCGAGGTACGGTGAGCGCGTGCCATGTCTCCAGTACCCACCCCTTGGTTGTAACCGATCTGGAGCCTAGCCTTAGTTCCCAGGCGAAATAACCAAGTGGGGCTCTGAATGTAGTATCTGCTTCCTTTTTCCTGTCGGAATAGAAATGCTCAGATTTCTCAATCCCGAAGCAAGCATGGTATCAGTCTGAGTGATATTACCATTCCCCTTTGTATGGTAAGAACCGGATCCAATGGCAATCTGGCTCGGTGTAATCAGACACCTTCTGAGTCTGAAGAATCTCAGGGCCAATACGCTGAATAGAGTATATAATTCCCGATTATTTCCCCAAATACTGAAATGCGCGGTTGGCCGACGTATCACCGGTCAATCTGTAGAAATATGTGCCAGTACTGAGGCCGTCCGCATACAGGATAGTCGTATGCTTACCTGCCGGATGGTGATGATTGGCCAACGTACGTACGCGCTGCCCAAGCGTATTGAAGACCTCTAGAACTATGTGACCGGGGCGTCCCACTTGATAGCTTATGACCGTGGTGTCCGTGAAAGGATTTGGGTAATTACCGAGAAGGTCCGTCTTTCCGTTTCTTGGTGTCTCTTCACGATTAGTAGGGGATCTCAGTCGAAATTGCAACCAGTTCACCTTTGGCACACCACTGTAAAACTGCAGCTTAATAATCTGCGTCCCCTCATCCAGCGCAATTCCGTCCTCGGTGATTACGCGAACGGTCCTGAATTCATCCGTATGATTTTGGTGTGTAAAAACACCAGTCTTATCTACACCGTCGAATTCAAGCGAAAACGAGACCTGAGTTGCCTGACTGGCCAGTCGTACCTGCAAGTCGTAGATACCCCCCTGATCTACATGTACCGTATAGGTCACCCACTCACGTCGGGCGGTATTCCCAATATGATAGCCAATGCCGTCAGTTGTCGGGAATACATCAACACCTTCGTCAAGACGAATACCGCCCCCCTCATTCGTAGGTGAAATATCACGATAGGCTACACCTGATCCCCCAAGATCAAAGTACTCGGCCTCTATCCGATCCCGGATAGGGTGAGGGCTCATGAGATAGGGTGCATTGTCGGTGCATGAATTACCGACGGTCAGGTACGTAGTGTCCGTACTGCTGGTCCATCCGCCATCGTCTGTTGCTTCCGCACGTAACCTGTAACACCCCGAGGATACATTACTGGTGGACCAATTCCATTCCGATGCTCCCCCTGTGATTGATTCTAGGAGGCCATCGTCCTGATAGAGGTTTACCCGCAGAATGCGACCGTCTGGGTCTGTGGATGTACCCATAATCATGGCGGTCTCGCCTGCTTCCAGGGTAGCAGGTACGGCGAGCGTTACTTGGGGAACGTCAATGTAGCGGTAAACGCGTACATAGTCGATGAGCATCCGCTGTGGAAAGATACTGTCGTCAATACCCTGCGCTCCTCCCCACAAACCTCCAATGGCGATATTCATGATCAGATGGAAGTCTAGGTCAAACGGCCAGCCTCGCCAATTATTCAGCCCCTTGGAGTACGTCCAAAAATCAACCCCGTCAATGGAGAACACCATCTTTATTGGTGACCATTCAACGGCGTAAACATGGAAAGCGTTTGAGGCGCCTGGCACACGTTTCCCTCCGCCTTTTTGTGTGCCGAGCATGTGGTTGTACGCGTCCGTATGAATGGTCGCATGGATTTGGTCCTGATCGAACCCAACATGTTCCATAATATCAATTTCACCCGTGTCGGGCCATCCCCCATTGCCGTAATGGCTATCCGTGGGAAGCATCCAGATTGCCGGCCAGGTGCCTCTACCGGATGGAAGTTGTGCACGAACTTCAATGCGTCCATACGTCCAATCTCCCTTATGTTTGGAGACTAGTCTTGCAGAAGTGTAAGAGCGACCGCTCCACTCTTCTCTTCTGGCTTCTATGATAAGATGATCGCCATCAACCCGGGCATTTTCTTCCCGATTTTCCGTGTAGAACTGATTTTCTTGATTGCCCCAGCCGTGCCCACCTACATCATAGGACCAGCGAGAACTGTCGGGTAGCCCATTGTAGTCAAACTCATCGTTCCAACTCAACTCCCATGAGGACTGGGCCAACAGGTTTGGGACCAGTATCGTTCCTATGAGTAAGCACGCAAAACAGGAGGTGGCATAGTGACCTATACGCATAGGGAGAAAGAGTGATAAGAGAAGGGTAAATGGTGCGAAGAACAAGGCTTTGATAGCCCGGATAGTGAACAGGAAACCAAGTAATATGTTCGTGCACCTTCACTGGATACGACTTGCGCGAGCAAGAGTTGGAGGATTTATTGGAACGGTTGAGTGGGACGTTTGAGCGGTTTTTGAGATGATCAATGTGGAGATGGTCCTCCGGGTAGCGGGGAGGCCGCTGATTGTTCAGAAAGAAAAAGACAAGTCCACTGGATAATTTTCACCGGGGCATTGATTCTGACATGTACACAAGACGAACGGAGTAACAGCACGGGGAGTCCTGTCCATGCTGGGAGTGCACAATAGCGACCGGACGCTCGAGCAAGTCAGTCAGGGTGGCGGGTGAGCTCGTAGAATTGCAGACATGGGATAACACTCGTCGAGAAAATGAACATCATAAGGATACGGAAGAGGGAGTATGACAACTGACGAGCATGTAACAGGGTTGAACGAAACTCGGAGATTCCAATCATATTACTCTAAAACGCAGATGAGTAGGGAGTAGAAATGGACCGAAGGCGTAATGAACGAGAAGCAGGCGTAGGGAAAACAATTAGACTCCCCGATTCTAAGGGCATCACGTTACTCCCTGACGCTATAATATGCTGTGTACTGGCGGGGGTATGTGTGCTTGCTTCGGGCTGCTCGAGCGAAGTTCAGCATTTTACAAACGTGACTCATGAAGCGGGACTGGCGGATTTTGCGCACGAGAATGGTGCATCCGGCTTAATGTGGATGCCAGAAATCCTGCCACCGGGCCTCGCGTTCGTAGATTACAATGGCGATAGTCATCCAGATATAGCACTCGTACAAGGCAGAACATGGGACTCGCTTGAAGCACAGCTACCGGCCATACGTCTCTATGCAAATAACGGCTCAGGTCACTTCAGTGAGGTTACGCAGGATGCGGGTTTGGAAGAGGTAGTAACCTATGGAATGGGGATTGCATCGGCTGATTACGACAATGATGGCGATGCGGATTTATTCTTAACCTCATTGGGACACGATATATTACTTCGTAACAACGACGGCGTCTATACCGTGACGCAATCGGGGGCCGAAGGTCCGTTTGCGTGGAGTACTGCAGCCGTATTTTTTGACGCTGATCGCGATGGTTGGCTGGATCTTTATGTGGGTGGATATGTGCGCTGGAGCTCCGAAACCGACCTCCGGTGTCAAGGGCCGGGCGAAGCGAAGATCTACTGTACACCAGCAGCATATGATGGGCAGTCCCACCGCTTTTATCACAATAATGCTGACGGGACCTTTTCAGACTGGACAGAAGAGGCCGGTTTTCTACCTACTCCAGGAAAGACATTGGGGGCGGTCCTCCTGGATGTTAATGACGATCTGTGGCCTGATCTCGCGGTGGCAAACGACCTTGAAAGGGATCAGTTATACATCAATCAGGGCGATGGCACATTCGCTGAACATGGGCTAATGGCCGGGATCGCCTATGATGCACGAGGGATTGCAACGGCTGGAATGGGGATCGATGCAGGAATTATAAGCGGAGAATGGTCCATATTGGTCGGCAATTTTTCCAATCAAATGATCAGTGTTTGGCAGTATGCTGGAGGAGGAGTATTTCGTGACCACGCATCGGCATCACGCATAGGTGGTGCGAGCCGCCAAACTTTGGCATTCGGCCTGTTTCTGTTTGATGCCGACCTGGACGGAGATGAAGATGTGTTTGTGGCTAATGGCCATATTCATGAACATGTAGAACATGGATCCAGTGGAATCAAGTTTTATCAGCGACCACATCTGTTTATGAACACTGGGGATGGGGGATTTACAGACGAAGGGAATTTTGAGCCACTATTGGGGCGGGGAGCAGCGTATGCTGACATAGATCAAGATGGAGATCTGGATATTCTGATGGGCCAGAATGGGGCAGGCGTCCGTCTGTGGCGCAACAATGCGCAGGGTCGATACCTGCGTGTGAGGCTGGAGGGTATAAGCAGTAACCGTGATGGTGTTGGGGCACATGTGAGTCTGTATTCCTCTACCGGCTTGAAGCAACGTCATGTACGGTCGGGTGGTAGTTATTTGTCGGAATCAGAACGGGTACTGACCTTTGGTCTGGGTGCGTCCGACACCGTTGATTCGCTGCACATCCTATGGCCCAGTGGACAGCGCTCACAGCTGATCGGGCCGCTCGAGAATACACTCATTGCTATTCGTGAAGGTACTGAGGAGTAGATGCTGAATCGTTGGTTGTTACTGATTCTATTGGTATGGATACTGGGCTGTGAGTCTGTTCCGGCTCCACTACCAGAGTCAGCGGCGATTCTGCTCCAGGAAGCGACTATCGCATTGAATGATAACGCTCCAGAACGAGCTGTCACTATGGCCGAACAAGCCGTACAAAAGGCACCGGGGCATCCGCATCCCCATTTTATATTGGGGCAGGCGCATTACGTGCGCGGCAATTACACGGAGGCACGAAGGTCCTGGGAGATAGCCAGCAGTTTGGAGCCGGATAACTGGATCTGGTTACAAACGCTTGGAGATGCAGCTTTTCAGCAGGCAGACTACCAAGCATCTCTGGACTATTATTTACGCGCAGGCCGTCTGCATCCAGACGCTGTTTCGTGGCATGGTGCCGCCGGCGCATACTGGGAGATGGGGAATACAGAGGATGCCTGGGATGCTTGTCATCAAGCGTTGGTCCTCGATGCAGACTATGTTCCAGCATATATCAGTCTGGCAATGATTGCGGAGCATATGGGAGAGCTGGAGGATGCGCGCGATTACGTTCAAAAGGCATTAAGCCTGTCTCCTGATAATCCTGCCAATCTGTTGGCTGCTGGGCGTCTGGCCAGGCTAACCGGCAACGAGGACTATGCTGTGTCTGTGCTCAAACAAGCACTTGAGCAAGCGCCGGGGCATCCTGAGATCCGCTATAATCTGGCTATGGCGCTGCTTCAGGCAGGGGAGGGTGAGCAAGCTGCCGCTTTGTTGGAGGGGTTAGATACTGAAAAAGGGGAGATTATATCCGACAAAAGCCCACCCAATGGGTCCGGGTCAGACCAAGAAATTCAGCCGTAATTTGGCAGATCGACCATTCGCAAGATAGCATGGTGATTGAAAGTTATGTTCAGCACAAACAGGATAAGGCCCGGTTGCGGAACCTTCCATGCTATGATATCTTGCGCCAGGCCCGAATGGAGTTCCCGCGAAGGTAGACGCCTCGCTATCTATTCCGCCCAAGCTCGCGGAGTCTGTTCTCAAGGGCAGCGATAAGGTCCGGCAGTCCAGATTGTACGGCTTCCTTGCAGGGCGCATCCACGTCCTTTACCGTACGGCTCATCGCGTATGCCCCCGTAGAGATGCTGCAGGCGGCATCCGCCTCCTTTTCCAGGTGCCTTGTTGGGACCTCCAGATGCCCCCCTAGGTTCCGCTGCAGCGGCTTCGGCAGATCGCACATCCGCTCCGGCATCTGTCCGCTTACGATGAAATCGTAGGCCGCCTGACATTCCTCCTTGGAGTACTTGCTCCCCGGCCACCCCACACGTGTATCCTCCTCCCATCCAGTGGCCTTTGCTTGGTCATAGAAGCTCTCGAGTCTCGCCAACACAGGCATGACCCGCTCACGAAGCCAGTCCTGGAGAGGTGGGTCCAGATCGCTCAGGGCAGTCTCTCCGTCCCACCGCCCCCATACTTTCGCCGCTGATGACCAGATTCGAAAGCGTTTAGAAACCTGCATGAGCCGTTCGCTCACCCAGGGCCGAGCGGGTCCGGGCACATCCTTACGGATGTGGTCGAAGCTGCCTCCTTCCCGGGCCCATCGCAACGCGTCCTGGATCTGCTTGATCGTGCATTCGGATGGAATCAAATCCTTATCCGTGGATGTGGTAGAGAGAGAGCCCATAGGGTCGAAATGGTTTGCTTCTTTGGTAACGTCAAGGGGAAAAATACAGTTCCAATAGGGACGGGTTGATGAAGTTGAAGGTCAGAGGTTTGCAGCGAATTGTTTTGTGGAACTGGGGGCCTTGGGTAAAGCAGCGGAGCGGGCGGTTCTACGCGACTGGCTCACGAAGGACGGTGGAGCCGAAGGAGAGCCCACCGCGTGGATTGATGCGATCGCGAAGGAAACGCATGGATGGCCCCAGCACATTTTGGTATATGTGGACCCCGCTTGGAAGCAACTGAACGAGCACAGAGGGGTAATGGCTGCCGAGGAATTGAATTACGTCCTGGAAGCGGGGCGTCGTCGTCGATCGGAGTATTATGAGGGCAGGGCACGGGGGATCATGTACGAAAATCGTCAGAGCTTTGCAAGAATGTTTGCGAACGTTCCAGCAGGAGAGTCCGTCACAGGCATGGCGATTCTGGGGCCTCTAACGCAGGAATATGGCTTTGATGAAGCCCATAAGCTGTTTCGTCGTGCATTGCGCAATGGCGTACTGCACACGCAAGCAGGGGGCTTTGCAGTCCCTGTTCCCTCCATGCAGAAATGGTTGGTATCCAATTACGCCTCCCCACTTTCATGAGGAGGTCTGCCAACATGCTGGATGAGCTGCCGCACGCGAGTAACTGCAATGTCACGGGAGAGGATTGCCAGGACCTGTCCAATCAGCCGTTGAGAGGAAATTAGCCGTCCCATTGACACATTTAACGCATCTCTCGTGGACTGGAGCGTACTTTGATACGATCAAACGCAATCCGGGCAAAATTAGACGGGCCATTTTGAAGATACCTCCCATAAACCTGACGCTAACTTGCGCCTGCCGCCGTATTTGGACCCGGGCGAAGGCAAGTCTCAATCATGGGTTATATTGATACTTGCAACTGAAGTCTTAACATGGCCTCTGCGGGGGGATTCGCTCAGTCCAACAATGTAGATGCAGTAGAGTGCAATGCCGCGTCCATTTTATCTACTGACCCTGGCGTCCCTCCTTTCCCTGCCGTATTGTGTATTCCGTGATCCAGACATCACGTCCTCTAACCATAATCCAGAACTATGCGCCTTAAACACGTCCCCCTCAAAGTGCATTCCGCCTATCCGGCGAATCCAGAATCCCCTAACTACGCGTCTCTTTGTGAGCAGTACCCAGGAGACCTAATCCAGACCCTGCCATACGCTGAATCAGGAGAGATCGTGTTGGTGGTTGACAAGAAAGCGGGAACGCGAACCTTTGGGGCATTGACGCGGTGCATGAGTAAAGCTTGGGGGCTGTGGTGCTGGGAGAACTTGTCAGACGAAGCTTTGGTGCGGAAGATCTCGGATCATATATGGCAGGAGGTGGACCACCCCGGAGGAGTGGAGGCGTTTCTGCGGGAGATCGGAGTGGAAGTGGATGTGGAGTCCCGTGAGGTCAACCACGTCTGAAACCTGCCGGATTGATGGTGGGGCAGTCGGGTTTTATGCCTCGGTCGCCCGAGTCTCGAGTGATCCAGAACAAGTCTCAATTTTGCGGGAAATTGGGTAATAGCGCCGGCACGCCCCTAAGGATTATATGTCCAGAGTTCGAGCCAGTTATGTCAGAAGCATATTCCTGTAGGGGCCCGCGGCGTATGTGATTCGTATGAATCAGTGGTTGCCAGTTAACCAGGTGAAGTCCTGATGTATGTATGGGGCAAAACGGGGAGGGCTTCACGTCCCACGTGCAGGCAATCGTCTCCCTGGACGGGCCGCCCGACGACATGAGTTGCCCCCACGTTGCACTGCATGACCTACACGCTGTGGCACGGGCAGCAGTGGCCGACGCGCCAGGTGTATCCTGCCAAATGCAGTAGCGGGAGCTTCCACAGCAGATGGAGTGGATCATCAGAGGACCGGTTTAATCAGACGCTGACGGCGGGGTGCGTGTGTAGGCCTGTGTATCGTGGCCCAGAGCGGTCTAGGGGGCGATCAATCGCAAGCTAGGTGAAATTAGACGGGTCCATACTGAAGAAACCTCCCATAAAACAGACGCTGACTTGCGCCTTCCGACGTATTTGGACACAGGCGAAGGCATGTCTCAAACATATGGTATATTGAGGCTTGCAACTGAAGTCTAAACAGGGACTCTGCAGGGTTTATTCGTTCAGTCCAACAATGGAGATATAATTGGGGGATTCCCCAAATATGAAACACGGCCTTCACTTTTTGAGGACCGCTTCCCCCTGTAGGTTATTGGTTGATAAAATGCAGAATAGACTGCAAGGCAAGCCGCTTGGAACCAGTACCATGTACGGACTGCTCCTCCCAATTGTTTTCCATGGTTGAAATTCCGGCAAACTGGATTTTTCCATCAAGAAGGAAATTCAGTAATGCAGATGCATGGGTTAAATACCATTCCAGTTGCAGTGTGCCGTCAGCGGTGATTCCAATCAAGGGGGGCGGGAGTGGAACATCATTTCTGATGAGAAAAAGGGCCAGTTCACGCAGTGAATCGAGCTCCATATCAGGATCTTCTGGGTCGTTGTCTGGGGTTACATTGTGGAGGTATCTGAGACGCTCTACAATTGCCTTATGCTCCGTGTTGTCCAGAATATTGAAGATGTCATCGCAAGTAGCAGCATTCCTGAGTTGTATAACGAAATTGCGGCTTACGTGGGGTTCGTGAGCTGCAACGTTTGTTTTTCTCTTGGAGATTTGCGGAACGGACTCATTCATTGTTGAAGTTCAAAAGCAGGACTGATGAAGAGAATGACCAGTCGTCTTGACGGAATTTCAAGAAGATTCTCCTTAATGAGAGACCTAGGCACCAATCTATCCACTGGTGTTGCCGAAGTTTCAGATGTTCTTCCCCAGAGGCTTGGTTCGCCTAATATATAATTAGTGTTTGCCCGAAAATTAAATATAGGTCGATATAGTGTGTTTCAGTAGGG
>CAZCYQ010000008.1:0-88332 GCA_964503085.1 uncultured Rhodothermaceae bacterium
GGTTTGCTATCCGGGAAGGTGGACGAACCGTCGGCGCCGGCGTAGTTACCAAAATCCTAGATTAATTAAAGCATTAACGGGTGTAGCTCAACTGGCAGAGCAGCGGTCTCCAAAACCGCAGGTTGTGGGTTCAAGTCCTACCACCCGTGCTAAAAACCTGACAAATGAAAAAATTAGTTGCTAATACCCGAACCTATCTTGAAGAGGTGGCTGTCGAAATGCGCAAGGCCAGTTGGCCCCAGCGCAGAGAATTAGTGAATAATACGGTGATCACACTGGTCGCGAGTTTTGTGCTCGCTCTGTTCATTTTTGGCGCGGACCGTGTGATCAGTGAGACTCTCAAAATTATTTACCCGGGCTAATCGGCAGGTGACGAAATATGGCGCTACGAAGAAGGCCTACGTTTAGATGGTACGCTTTACAGACTTTCTCTGGGCATGAGAAGCGTGTCAGGGAATACATAATTGATGTGATTGAGCGAGAAGGGCTCAAAGATCAATTAGGGGAAATATTGATTCCAACCCAGAATGTCTTCGTGATGCGCGGAGGCAAGAAGCGAACGCGTGAAAAAACAGATTTTCCGGGTTACATGCTAGTGAACGCCATAATGGACAAGCGTCTAGTTCATGTGTTCAAGGAGCAGATTTTCAAGCAGAAGAGAGAAGCAATCAAATGGTTGCCCTCGCGTGATTTTCCCGAACCGCTTATGGACGACGAAATCAAGCGGATCCTGGGTAGGATAGATGAAGCCTTGGAGACAGGAGATAAGCCGGAAATCCCATTTGCACCTGGTGATGCGATTCAGGTGGTTGATGGTCCGTTCAACAACTTTTCCGGGGTTGTGGATGATGTCTATCCAGATAAGATGAAAGTCCGCGTAATGGTATCCATATTCGGCCGCAAGACACCGGTTGAACTGGATTATTTGCAGATTATGCCCCAGGAGTAAATATTTTGCGAGTATGTGGGAACCCTATAGTTTCCATTGCGTACTAATCGGCTACCTAGGATCTCATAGCACCCTGATTAAGACTCAGTAATGGCTGCAGGCAAACCGGTAGAGAGCCTTATAAAGCTCCAAATCAAGGCTGGACAGGCAAATCCGGCTCCCCCCATTGGCCCAGCACTTGGACAGCACGGGCTGAATATCATGGATTTTTGTAATCAGTTCAATGCGGCAACCAAAGACCGTATGGGGTTGGTGTTGCCCGTTGTGATTAGTGTTTATGCGGATAAATCCTTTTCATTCGTGGTCAAGAGCCCGCCGGCTGCAGTCCTTTTGCTGCAAGCGGCGAATATCAGTAAAGGGGCGGACGATTCAATTCGCAATAAAGTAGGCACTGTAACATGGGATATGTGTCGTGATATTGCAAGCCAAAAGATGGAAGACCTCAATGCATTCGATTTAGATAAGGGTGCGGCTATGATTGCCGGGACCGCCCGCTCAATGGGTGTTATTGTAACAGGACGCCCGGTTTAGGTTGGTTGATTGACCAACTGATTAGGAGCCTAATCACTTATATCACAACATAAACTGTATGGCAAGGAAAGGAAAGCGCTACAAGAATGCTTCAAAGGTGATTGAAGAAGCTGGGGGTGGGCCGTTTACGCTGCAGGAAGCGGCAAAGGTTCTAAAGAGTACCGATCCGGCGAAGTTTGACGAATCGGTGGATATTGATCTCCGCTTGGGGGTTGATCCGCGCCATGCGGATCAGATGGTTAGAGGCAGTGTGGCGCTGCCGCATGGTACGGGCAAGAAAATGCGTGTACTGGTATTGACCAGTCCAGATAAGCAGGAGGAAGCCGAGGCGGCAGGAGCTGACCATGTGGGGCTAGAGGAGTATGTCCAACGCATTCAGGAGGGATGGACAGACGTAGATGTAGTTATTGCCACCCCGAATGTTATGTCCAAGGTTGGCCGACTCGGTCGCGTACTTGGGCCACGAGGCCTAATGCCGAACCCTAAGAGTGGTACGGTAACATTTGACATAGCCGGAGCAGTAAAAGCCGTTAAAGCCGGAAAAATTGATTTCCGCGTTGACAAGCAGGGGAACCTGCATACCGGGATCGGTCGCGCGTCCTTTAATGCGAAACAGCTAGAAGAGAATGCACGTGCGTTTCTCCTGGAAGTTCTGCGCCTGCGACCTGCGTCAGCAAAAGGCACATATGTACGCTCAATCACGCTCTCTACCAGCATGGGGCCTCCGGTCTCAGTCTCACGTATGGAAGCGATCAATATTGTTCGATAGTTGGATGCCAGTGACCAAAGCTCAAAAAAAGGAAGAAGTCGCCCTTCTTACAGAAAAACTCGGAGATAAGCCATCTGTTTATATAACGGATTATAAGGGGCTTGATGTAGCCGAGATAAGCGGGTTGCGGCAGGTGTTGCGAGATGCCGGTGTTGAGTATCGTGTGGTCAAGAATACGTTGCTCAAGCGTGCCATGGAAAGCACGGGCGGTTACGAGGTGGCATTTGATCATCTGTGCGGCCCGACGGCAATCGCGATCAGTGTCGAGCCTAGTGCAGCAGCGCGGGCGATAAAGGCATTCAGGAAAAGTTCCGGCCAGTCACTTCCCGAGCTCAAAGCAGCAGTCGTAGACGGTGTTCTCTTTGAAGGAGAACAGATTGATGTGCTGGCTTCACTGAAATCCAAAGATGAGTTACTGGGTGAGGTGGTTACGCTTTTGCTTTCCCCTATCCAGAATGTTGTTTCTGCAGTCCAATCGCCAGGATCGAATCTTTTGGCTATCCTGGAAGCCCTGCAGGAACGTGAAGAGGCTTGACTAAGTCATTATCCCTTAATCTGCGGCGCAGCTTTTGTTGGCTGAGACCGCCGCTGGAAAACCCACAAAACAAACCATGGCAGATCTAACAACACTGGCTGAAGAGCTGGTATCACTCACAATCAAAGAGGCCAGTGATCTGGCTTCAATTTTGGAAAACGATTATGGCATCAAGCCGGCGGCTGCAGCCGTAGCTGTGGCTGCACCTGGTGCAGCTGGCGGTGAGGAAGAAGCTGCTGCAGAACAGACAGAGTTTGATGTTATTCTCAGCAATTTTGGCAGCAGCAAGATTGGGGTCATTAAAACGGTCCGTGCCATTACAGGGCTCGGCCTGAAAGACGCTAAGGCGCTTGTCGACAGTGCGCCGGCTCCTGTCAAAGAGGGGGTATCCAAGGAAGAGGCGGAGGACATTAAATCACAACTTGAGGCTGCAGGCGCAGAAATTGAAGTCAAGTAGCATCGGCTCGCTCAGCCGGAACAAGAGTTTTACCACTGGGGCTCCGTCGCCAGTTACTGTATCCATTAACATCCCCTAGGTGTGCATGTCCGAAAAAAATGGCCAACATGTGGCTCGTACGAATTTTGCTCGTTCGCGCTCGATTCTGGATTATCCAGATTTCCTAGATGTGCAGCTCGGATCTTATGAAGATTTCGTGCAAGCCAAACTGCCCCCCGATCAACGCTCTGACGAGAAAGGGTTGCAACGGATATTCGAGAGCCAATTCCCGATTGAGGATACCAAGGGACGTTACACTCTAGAGTTCTTTGAATACTCTCTGGGTGCACCCAAGCACACCATTGAGGAGTGTCTCTCGCAGGGTCTGCACTACGCAATTCCAGTCAAAGCCAGACTGAGGCTTTCGGCTAATGACGACGACGATGAGGATGAAGCAGATGAAACCGTAGAGCAGGAAGTCTATCTCGGGGATCTGCCCGCAATGACCGATCGTGGATCGTTCATCATCAATGGCGCCGAGCGCGTTGTCGTTTCGCAGCTGCATCGGAGCCCGGGGGTCTTCTTTGGTCAGGCGATACATGCGAATGGTACACGACTGTACTCAGCAAGGATTATTCCAATCCGTGGGTCCTGGATTGAATTCTCAACTGATGTACAGAACGTCATATGGGCGTATATCGACCGCAAGCGCAAGATGCCGGTCACGACGCTGTTACGGACTCTTGGTTTTGGTGAAACGGACGAAATTATTCGCCTCTTCAATCTCGCGAAGGGGGTCAGCACACGCACTCAGCATCATTTTCAAAGGGCAATCGGTGGCAGACTGGCATTTGACGTCGTCAAGCCTGTCACCCCCATACGTGATCTGGATAGTGAAACTGGCGAATTTAGCGGTGGATATATAGAGCAGGAGACCGGCATAGCCATTGACATTAAAACCCAGGAGGCAGACGATTATGTCGAAATTCTGGACAAGCAGACCGGTGAATTGATTGAGGGTCTTGACAAAGAAACTGGTGACCCTGTTGAGTACATCAATGAGTCGACCGGTGAAGTAGTGGAAGAGCGTGTCGTCAATCGACTTCTTCTGCCTGCGGAGCATGTCATCACAAAAGATGACTGGAAAATCCTTCACGAATACGAGGTGGGGCGGATTTACGTGCTGCATGAAGAGAATGCGGATCTGTTGGATACGAGTTCACTTGTCAAGACGCTTCGGCGTGATCCATCAAGTAATCAGGAAGAGGCCCTGAAAGAGCTCTATCGCGTGCTTCGAGACGCTGAGCCGCCGGATTCTGATGCCGCCAAAAATATTCTTGACCGCCTCATTTTTAGTGAAAAGCGCTATGATCTAGGGGCGGTTGGCCGTTACCGCATAAATAAGCGGTTGGGGTTGAAGGTATCAGAGGAGACGGTTACGCTCACACAGGAAGATATCGTAGCAATAATCCGAAAGCTACTGGAACTGCGTGCCGGACGGAGCGGACTCGACGACATTGACCATTTGAGCAATCGGCGTGTTCGCACCGTAGGTGAGCAGTTAGGCCTCCAGTTTTCGCTTGGTCTGGCCCGCATGGCACGCACGATACGCGAGCGTATGAATGCGCGGGATGCAGATTCGCTAACTCCCCAGGATTTAGTTAACGCCAAAACTATCTCCAGTGTCATCAATACGTTCTTCGGAACGAACCAGCTTAGCCAGTTTATGGATCAGACCAACCCACTGGCTGAGTTGACACATAAACGCCGAATGTCGGCCTTGGGACCAGGTGGATTGACACGGGAGCGAGCAGGATTTGAGGTTCGTGATGTGCACTACACACACTATGGACGACTTTGTCCTATTGAGACACCGGAGGGGCCGAACATTGGACTGATCTCTTCGCTTTGTGTGCACGGGCGGATAAATCACTTTGGTTTTATTGAAACACCTTATCGAGTCGTGAGGGATGGAAAAGTGACGGATTCCATTGTTTATCTGTCAGCGGAGGAGGAAGACGATGCCATCATTGCCCAGGCGAATGCCCGCATTGATGATGATGGTAACTTTCTTGATAATCTGGTACGGTGCCGCTACCGGGGAGAGGTTCCTTCTGAGCGTCCAGACCGGATCCAATATATGGATATTTCCCCGAACCAGATTGTTTCGCCAAGTGCCTCAATTATTCCATTCCTTGAGCATGACGACGCAAACCGCGCGCTCATGGGGTCAAACATGCAAAGGCAGGCCGTGCCATTGCTTCGTGCGGAAGCTCCAATTGTAGGGACAGGTATGGAAGGGCGTGTGGCGCGGGATTCCCGTGCAGCTTTGGTCGCCGAAGGCAAAGGTGTAGTTGAGTACGTAGATGCAAGACGAATTATCATTCGCTACAATCAATCTCACGTTGCGCGCAAGTTGGCGTTTGAGGAACCGGTAAAAGAATATCCCCTCACTAAATTCCGGCGCACCAACCAGGATACCTGTATCAATCAAAAACCCATTGTTAAGGTAGGGCAAAAGGTTGCAGAAGGTACAGTATTAACTGATGGGTTCAGTACCGAAAAAGGCGAGCTTGCCTTGGGCAAGAATGTTCTGGTAGCATTCATGCCATGGAGAGGATACAACTTTGAGGATGCCATCGTTCTGTCGGAGCGTTTAGTTGCTGAAGATGTATTCACTTCTGTCCACATTGAATCTTTTGATCTACAGGTCAGGGAGACGAAGCGAGGGCAGGAGGAACTTACACGTGAGATCCCAAATGTGTCTGTTGAATCCACCAAGGACCTGGATGAGCGCGGAATAATACGGGTCGGTGCTGAGGTGAAAGCGGGGGATATTATTGTTGGCAAGATTACCCCCAAGGGTGAGACAGATCCGACACCCGAGGAAAAACTGCTGCGAGCTATTTTCGGTGACAAAGCCGGGGACGTAAAGGATGCCTCGCTGAAAGCGCCGCCAGGGATGAAAGGCGTGGTAATTGATACGCAGCTCTTTAGTCGGCGCAATTCGGATCCTGAGTCAAAAAAGCGGGAGCATCAGCAGCTTGCCCTCATTGAGAATGCTTTCGACCGAGACTTGGCAAGGCTCCGGTCAGATCTTTCTGAAAAATTCTTTGATCTCGTTGACGGATATACGACGACATCCAATGTTGAGTCACGGGATGGAGAGATCATTGTTTCGAAAGGGGCAAAAATCCTTAAGTCAAGCTTTAAGGATGTGCATGTACACGAGATCAATCCAAAATTCTCGGTAGAAGGGACGGCTGCGGTGAATCGCAACCTGGGCAAGTTGTTCAAAAACTTTGATGCAGCTGTTGCCAAGATTGATGCAAAATTCAAACGTGAGCGTCATCGGGTACAAATGGGAGATGAACTCTCTCCGGGGATTGTGCAGTTGGCGAAAGTTGCTGTTGCTAAAAAACGCAAGATTCAGGTCGGGGATAAGATGGCGGGTCGGCATGGCAACAAAGGAGTCGTTGCACGCATTGTGCCAGTCGAAGACATGCCATTTCTTGCAGATGGTACGCCAGTTGACATTGTACTCAATCCCTTGGGTGTACCCTCCCGAATGAACCTGGGCCAGATCTACGAAACACTTCTTGGCTGGGCCGGCGCTATACTAGGCAAACGGTTTGCTACGCCAAGTTTCGATGGTCCAACCATGAACGATCTCGCCGAGGCCATGGAGGAGGCGGGATTACCG
Source organism: uncultured Rhodothermaceae bacterium (assembly GCA_964503085.1). Classification (GTDB taxonomy): domain Bacteria; phylum Bacteroidota; class Rhodothermia; order Rhodothermales; family Bin80; genus Bin80. The sequence continues at coordinate 6,924 of CAZCYQ010000008.1, forward strand.
GTAGATGGCAGGACGCAACTGTATGATGGGTTAACGGGAGAAGCGTTTGACCAAAAGACTACGGTTGGACAGATATATATGTTGAAGCTAAGTCACCTGGTTGACGATAAGATTCATGCCCGATCAATTGGGCCGTATAGTCTGATCACCCAACAACCCTTGGGCGGTAAAGCACAATTCGGTGGGCAAAGACTCGGTGAAATGGAAGTGTGGGCAATGTATGCCTATGGTGCCTCAAATGTGTTGAAAGAGATGCTCACTTTCAAAAGCGACGATGTGCAGGGGCGCTCCAAGACATACGAATGTATCGTCAAAGGGGAGAATATGCCAGCGGCCGGTACTCCGGAGAGTTTCAACGTACTTGTTCGAGAGCTCCAAGGACTCGGTTTAGAGGTAACGCTTGATTAGCTTCAAGCATCTCATTCAATTTTAATATCCAAAGGCTGATCCACTATGCCGTACGGGAACACCCCATCGCAGAGAAAAACGTTTTCATCCATCACGATCAATCTCGCTTCACCCGAGGTAATTCTGGATAGAAGTCACGGCGAGGTACTAAAACCGGAAACCATAAACTATCGCAGCTTCAAGCCCGAAAAGGATGGGCTATTTTGCGAGAAGATCTTTGGTCCGGTTAAAGATTGGGAGTGCTATTGCAGTAAGTACAAGCGCATTCGCTATAAGGGGATTATCTGTGACCGGTGCGGGGTTGAGGTAACCAGGAAGAGTGTGCGCCGCGAACGTATGGGGCACATTGCTTTGTCAGTGCCGGTAGTGCATATCTGGTATTTTCGTACGCTTCCAAATAAGATAGGTCATCTGCTCAATCTTCGAACCAAGAAGCTCGAAAAGGTGATCTACTATGAAGAATATGTTGTAGTTCAGGCTGGTTGCGCTGCCGAACACGGAATTGAAGATAACCAGCTCCTGAAAGAGGAAGACTACTACGATGTGCTCTACAAGATAAGAGACGACAATAACCGCTTATCTGACGATGATCCTGAAAAGTTTATCGCGATGATTGGTGGCGAGGCTATTGAGTTTATGCTCAAGCGTCTGCGATTGGAAGAACTCTCTCATGAGCTTCGCTTCCAAATAAAAACGGAGAGCAGTCAACAGCGTAAAGCGGACGCGATCAAGCGATTGACCGTGGTTGAGGCTTTCCGGGATGCGAACCGGCGTATGGAGAATCATCCAGATTGGATGGTGTTGCGCGTGATTCCTGTAATACCGCCGGAATTGCGCCCATTAGTCCCCCTTGAGGGGGGCAGGTTTGCCACGAGTGATCTCAATGATCTGTATCGTCGGGTGATCATCCGCAATAACCGACTCCAGCGTCTGATCGATATCAAGGCCCCTGAGGTCATATTGCGTAACGAGAAGCGTATGCTTCAAGAGGCGGTAGACAGCCTCTTTGATAATTCCCGCAAAGCCAACGCGGTACGCAGTGATAATAATCGTGCGCTGAAGAGCCTCTCAGATATGCTTAAAGGGAAGCAGGGGCGCTTCCGCCAGAACCTGCTGGGTAAACGCGTGGATTACTCGGGGCGCTCGGTCATTGTTGTAGGGCCGGAACTGGACTTGCATCAATGCGGGCTACCCAAAGAAATGGCAGCGGAGCTGTTCAAGCCATTCGTGATACGGAAGCTGATTGAACGCGGGGTTGTGAAGACGGTCAAGAGCGCCAAGAAAGTTGTTGATAAACGAACGGCAGAGGTTTGGGATATCTTGGAGAAAGTGATCCAAGGGCGCCCGGTAATGCTGAACCGGGCCCCCACGCTTCACAGATTGGGTTTTCAGGCGTTCCAGCCGGTTTTGACAGAAGGGAAGGCGATACAGCTGCATCCACTCGTTTGTACAGCATTTAATGCTGACTTTGACGGAGATCAAATGGCAGTTCATGTCCCCCTCGGGCATGCTGCCTGTATGGAGGCTATGATCTTGATGCTCTCAAGCCACAACATCCTGTCGCCTGCTCACGGTGGCCCAATTACCGTACCGACGCAGGATATGGTACTTGGTCTCTACTACCTCACCAAATCACGCCCTGGATGCAAAGGAGAGGGGATGCGATTTGCCTCTTTGACTGAAGTTCGCCAAGCGTTCGATCAGAAACAGGTAGATCTTCATACCAAGATTAAAGTTCGTCTTGAAGCCGGAGAGATCATTGGCACGACGGTCGGACGTGTACTGTTCAATGAAGTAGTACCGAAGGGACTACCATATATCAATGATGTGCTGACTAAGAAAAACTTACGGCGTATCATCGGCCAAGTATTGAATGCTACAGATTTCCCGCAGACAGCACGTTTTTTGGATGAAATCAAACGGGCTGGTTTTGAGTGTGCCACAACGGCGGGACTGACATTCTCATTGGCGGATATTGTGGTTCCGGATGAAAAGCTGTCCTTTATTGATGCTGCAAAGGGCAAAGTTGCTACTGCCCACGCTAATTATGAGGAGGGCTACATCACGGATAACGAGCGCCATAATCAGGTCATAGATATCTGGACGCGAACAAACAATCGTGTATCAGAAGTACTATTTGATACTCTGAAGGCACACGAAGAGGGCTTCAATGCCATTTACATGATGGCGGATTCAGGTGCTCGTGGTTCAAAGGAGCAGATTCGACAGTTGGGAGGGATGCGTGGTCTGATGGCAAAGCCGCAAAAAAGCCTCGTAGGATCTGCGGGAGAGATCATTGAGGATCCTATCGTGTCCAACTTTAAGGAAGGGCTGTCCGTTCTTGAATACTTTATTTCAACGCATGGTGCACGCAAAGGCCTTGCAGACACAGCTCTCAAGACCGCTGATGCCGGATACCTTACGCGGCGGCTCGTCGATGTGGCTCAGGATGTGACGATCACGGAGTTCGATTGTGGTACGCTGCGGGGGATTGGTATTACCTCACTCAAGGATAATGAGGTTGTGGTAGAACCGCTTGCAGACAGAATTCTTGGCCGCGTTTCGCTGCACGATGTACGAGACCCCCTTACTGACGAACTGATCGTCGCAGCAAATGAGCTCATTGACGAAAGCAAAGCCAAGCATATAGCGGAAACCAGCATTGAGCAGGTAGAAATCCGCTCAGTTTTGACTTGCGAATCTAAACGGGGTGTCTGCTCTTTATGTTATGGGTGTAACCTGGGTACGGGGCGTATGGTTGAATCTGGCGAAGCAGTGGGCGTCATTGCAGCACAATCAATTGGAGAGCCCGGTACACAGTTGACGCTTCGGACCTTCCATGTTGGTGGTACGGCAAGTCGTATTGAGGCAGAGAGCACGATCAAAAGCAAGTTCGGGGGGCGGGTTGTTTACGAAAACCTGCGTACTGTTTCATTTGAAGGGACTAAAGGTCCCATGGAGATTGTTCTTACTCGACAGGGAGGGATCCGAATAGTTGATGACGAAAACCGGCAGCTATTCTCATCGATCATTCCGTTTGGTGCTGAGGTACTTGTGCCGGAGGGAGCTATGATAGAGAAGGAAGCGATCCTTGCCAGTTGGGATCCATACAACAGCGTAATCCTGTCCGAGGTATCCGGGTCGGTCGTGTTTTATGACATTATTGAAGGAACGACGTTGAGGGAGGAGTCAGACAAGCTTATTGGTCACAAGGAGAAGGTAGTTATTGAAACGCGTGAGCGCTCATTAACCCCGGCAATTCGCATATCTATGGCGAACGGCAAGCATCGGGAATATCCACTGCCCGTACGTGCCCGATTGCAGGTCAACGAAGGAGACATTGTGCAAGCCGGTCAGGTATTGGCAAAGATTCCTCGACAGTCGGCAAGGACTCGTGACATTACGGGTGGTTTACCCCGTGTGACGGAACTCTTTGAGGCCCGGACTCCAACAGATGCAGCCATCGTGAGTGAGATTGATGGTCTGGTTAGCTTTGGCGGTAGAAAGCGCGGTGCACAGGAGGTTATTGTTACGAGCCGTGACGGGATTGATGTGCATACCTACCTTGTTTCTTTACAGAAGCATATCCTGGTACACGAAAATGATTTCGTTCGTGCCGGAGATGCACTTTCGGACGGTCAGATATCGCCGCGTGACATTCTTCGGATCAAGGGCGTACGAGCGGTCCAGGAGTACCTTGTGAATGAAATTCAGGAGGTCTATAGACTACAGGGCGTAGCGATCAACGATAAGCATATTGAGGTTATGGTGCGCCAGATGATGCAGAAAGTATACATCACTGATCCGGGGGATACTTCACTCTTGGAGGGGGAGGCTATAGCCCGGTTTCAGATTGAAGAACTCAATGACGCCTTATATGATAAATTCGTCGTAACCGATGTTGGCGAATCTGATTTACGGATTGGCGCTCTGATTGACAGACGCCAGTTGCGTGAGGTGAATTCAGAAATGAGACGGCGTGATTTACAAAGTGTTACGGTGCGTGAAGCGCAACTTGCAGTGGGTGAACCAATGCTTTTAGGCATCACGCGGGCAGCACTTGCCACTGATTCATTTGTATCGGCTGCGTCATTCCAGGACACCACCAAAGTATTGACCGAAGCGGCGATCGGGGCCAAGGTGGATCCACTCTACGGACTCAAAGAAAATGTCATTGTCGGTCACCTGATTCCTGCCGGCACGGGGCAACCGCGCTTCCGTGATATTGTGGTTGGATCCAAGTCGGAACTGGAAGAGCTGCAGGCTGCGATCAACGCTGAACTTGGGCAGACAATTGCCGGAATCGGGGCATCACCAAGCGAGCCCCCGATAAAGAGGGCCAAACCGGTACTGGAGCTCGAGTAGCCGCGAACGTTAGTTTCAGCGCACTTGCGGCCTTCTGGTGTCAGATGGCTGCATGGCGATTCGAAGTGGACTTTCTCACCTCCAGGGTAATTATGTCTGTGCCGTGGTAACGTTCATGTTGGACGGAGGTGGTCAGGTGCTTAAGCATCCGGAGTGAGACTTCTCTCTCCAGGTCCGGCGCCGAAAAATCCGATCCCATAAGTGCAATCCGGTCCTGGAGATTCTCCTTTGAGTCCGCAGCAATAAATTCTAGGACAGCCTGCTCCGACTCTGCTTTGATCATCAGTTGTAGGAGTCCTTTTTCTTCAGCCGTTTCTGTTTGATTGCAAAGTATCAGCAATGCCTCTTCGGCAGCCCCCTCAACCTGTATGGTGAAGTCACTGGACCAGGAGTGGGCCTTGGAAAATTTTTGCACAAAGGAGTTTATCTCTGGAAGAGAATCGATTTCCAAGTCTACTACCATACGTTTCCGGGTCTTAAACGCGAACTCAGATACGAGGGTTAACAGAATGGCAACCAAGCCACCCCCAACCATACCATTTTCGAATGTTCCTGCCGCAATACTGCTCACGAAATCTGGAAAAATTGCACCACTTTGAAGTCCTGAACCAATCCAGAATGATATCCCGCAGATTAGCCCATTTCGATAATCAATACCAGACTGTACTACGATTTTCATCCCCAGCATAAACAGCATAGCAATCAAAACCGTTATAAAGGCCCCGACAACGGGGGGAGGAATCGCAAGAACGAGCGCTAGGAATTTTGGGATAAGGGCCAGAAATATAAATATGATTCCGAGCGCAACACCGACAACTCTTGATGCCACGCCGGTAAGCTCAACCATAGAAACCGAACTAGAGTAGGTCGTATTAGGGATAGTTCCAACCAGTCCAGAGAGCAGGTTGCCCACGCCATCTGCCGAGAGTGCCCCCTGAACTGTACGATGATCAGATGCGCGAGGAGTCCGCCAGGAGATTTGTTGAATAGCAATCGAATCCCCAACGGTCTCAATGGCTCCAATCATGGTAACGAAGATAAAGGCGGGCAAGAGAGCCCAGAAAGTGGACCCAAATGATAGATCTATGCCTGGCCAACCCGTAGTTGGAAAGCCAATCCACTCGGCGTCGGCTACAGACTGTGTATCATACATACCAAAAAACAAGGCAACGATAGTTCCAGCAGCTACGCCGATCATCGGTGCCCATAGACGGATTATTCCCCGCGCTTTCATGGCTAACAGCAGCGTAATCACTAGTACGGTTCCCGCACTCAGCGCAAATCCTGTTGGATCCGCTCCTGAGCCAGGTATCGGTTCCAACATATCAAACAGGATGGGCATTACCGTTACTGCTATGAGCATAATCACCGTGCCTGTGACTGTAGGAGTAAGTACACGTCTGAATCGGGCAAGCTTAGCAGCAAAAAGGAGCTGCATGAGTGCCGACACGATGATTAAGGTTGCCATGGTAGCAGGACCACCCTTGACGAGTGCCCCGATACAAACTCCTATAAAAGCACCAGAGGTGCCCATAAGCAGGATATATCCGGCGCCAACCCTGAATTTTCCCAAGGCCTGAAGGATGGTGGAAATACCGCAGACAACTACGGCGGCAAAGACAGCCCAGGCCAGATACTCATTAGCCCCTTCCCCCAGACCTGCTGAACGGATAATTATGGCTGGCGTGAGTACAACGCCCCCGATACTGAGAAGCGCTAATTGTAATCCCATGCCGATAGTCAGAGGCAGGGGTGGCTTTTCGCTGGGGTCGAATCGAATATCGGTATTGGTAGAAACGTTGGCCATTTTTGAAAGCGTGCTGTCGGCGACGCTGGGCTAATTCAAGTTTTCAAATTTCTTGTTAACAATTGGGTAATGGTGCCACCCTTTAAAGTCAAAATGCCACCATTCAGCTTCATAAACAGTGAATCCCGCTTCCTCCATTACATCGCGGAGGAGTTCTCGATGGTAGCGGGCCTCACTGCTACCACCGGGATAATCAGAGTATGCACGAGGAGTGAATTCATCGTATCCGCTGACGCTGGCTGCAATCTCTCCCGAAGATAAGTAATAGAGCCCAATGTCTACAGCACAGCCGCGGTTGTGGCGTGATCCACTTGCAGGGTTAGCTACAAAATGTCGCAAGTTGTCGGGGGTGGCATCGTAGAACATTTTGGTAACATACCACGGACGATATCCATCGTAGACGACCAGACCATAGCCGAGTTCTTTCAGGGACTGATGGGCCGACAGCAATGCCTCTGCTGCAGGACGCTGCAGGAATGCCCGCGCCTGTGTATAGAAGACCTCATCCATGAAATTATCACGCGTTGCGTAGCGTATATCCAGTTTGATTGTTTCATCAAGTGAGGTCAGATCAACTAAATCTACATCTCTAAACACCCCTTCTTCATTTGGAGGAGCTGCTGCCATCGCTCTGCGGCGCAGGGAGTCAATAGGCGCGCGAGGTATAATCTTGAAAACCGCACCTTCCTCTGGTTCAATATTTCGACGTTTGAATACAACGCCTTCAAGGTTCGCCTCAACGGCACGACCGTTGTCGTCACGAACAAATTTGATGGTTTCTTCCGCATACAGGCTGTTGTAGGGAAAGCGGTAGAGATCATCGGCTATTTTTTCCAATGGATATTCAAAGAACCATTCAATAAGGGCGTGTAGTTGACCATTGGACTCATGGATGTATAAGACATTGTGATCCCATCCATATTCCCCAATCAATCCTTGTTGTTCGATTGTTGGAGGGGCCGGGCGATGCACTGGACGACGGCCAAAACGCCCGTCAATAGATATCAGTGTATCATTCGATATACTGAAGTAATCTCCATATCCCAGTCTTCCGTCTGTCACAAATACGCTGTCCTCCTCTCTCACAGCCACTCTTACGGGTTCCTTCTCTATCCAGAGTTTTCCATTTCGCTCGCTAAGTATGATATTCTCATCATACGTACCATCAACCGCCCTTGCCGTCATGGAATCCACGACTGAATAGATAGGTCTGGTTGGTAAGGGGCTGCCATGTTTTGATGCTAGGACAAGATCTAATGCGTATGCTGCAATGCGATCAACCACTGAATTGACAGCATCAAGGTTCGCGACAACTGCAACCCCTATTTCCTGATCGGGCAAGGCATAAACACGTGTGCTGTATCCATAGATCATACCTGCGTGCCCGATGCGCAATAAACCATTGTGGTCAGATACATGAAATCCTATTCCAAATCCGCTTGAATTGTCTGAGAACTGCACGGTCCACATTTCCCGAAGTGACCTGGCACTGAGGAGGTCAGGACGCTCATCACGCCCAATGGCGAACAGTGTATGAATGAATGTTCCCAAGTCCTCCGTGGTGGTATACAGGTTTCCTGCCGGTCCAATACCGAGTTCAAATACAGGTGCTTCGGTGAGTTCGGAAGTATCGTAGCGCCACATGTAGCCCGTTCCCAGATTACTTCGTAGATCTTCGCGTGGCGCGAAGCTGGTATATTTGAGCCCCATCGGATCAATCAACTGAGTCTGAACAAATTCACTGAAGGGCATGCCTGCGGCCTGACTCGCTATGTAGCCTGCCAAACTAACGGCAGCATTGGAGTACTTAGTTCGTTTTCTAGGCTCGCTAATCAGCCGTGTATTGTTCAGGCTTTCGACGGTTTTGGACAGTGTAGGCGATGTGTCGTCGAAATAATGTCCTTCAGGAGGTTCACGAACCAGCCCGGACCTGTGGCTGAGCAGTTGCCGGAGTGTAATAGGGATGTCATATGGCTTATCCGGGGCAAAACCGGGTACCCAGGAAGTAATGGGTTCGTCAAGACTTAAGAGACTGTCTTCGACCATCTGCATCACTGCGAGTGCGGTGAAAAGTTTGGATACTGAGGCTACACGATATACAGTTTGAGAGGTAGTTGGTATTCCTGGTGCAGCCTCACCATAACCTTTTGTCCAGGCAACCTGGTCCCCGTCTACTATCGTGATAGAGAGGGCAGGGATCTCCTTTGCAGTTAGTTCAGAGGAGATGAACGTATCTATGCGAGCTTCCCATGAAGGTGATGGTTGATCGGAGCAGGCAACCAGCAGGCATAGTCCGAGTGCAATTGAGTACCGCATTGGGAATGTCAAGTAGCCGGCGGAAATTTAGGGAAAAGTTCAGATCGTTCTTGGAGTAAGTTAATGTTCAATGAGATATGGAAATAGTTTAATCTCATGAGGGGGATTTGCAACTATAATCCATTAGATAATGATGTCATTTGAACACTTGCGCATACCACACACCGGCAGTGGCAGATATTCCCCGGGTGCAATGCCCTGAGCATGGGGTGAAGACGATATCAGTTCCGTGAGTGGCTCTGAAAGTGCGTCTTACCACAGAGTTTAAGGCTCCGGTATCTGATCGCACAGGAATATATTTGTGTGCGGTTAACAGTATCAGGGAGCGTGTGCTGGAGCAGGACAAATACGTGGCGAGGGATGTTCGGGTTATTGTCTCCTCGGACCCATAAAAGAGAATCAGTTATTAATCTGTGATCGGGTTACAGGTTTTGTTGTAATTCCCATAAAATGAGTTCGTAAGCACCGTTGTAGCAAGGAAAATGGTAATCCTTGGCTACATGGGATCGATTTGACTTGAGCTAAATTGTGGGTGTATGGACTTGTATATTCGTTGTATTCGTAAAGCGAAGTAGCCCGATTTCTTGGCGCATTTGATTTAATGGTTCTGCGAAGCTTGCACATATATCCGATCAAATCAACGCATCGCGTTGCCCAGATCCACTCCACGGTAAATCCTTGGGGGATTGCCGGAGACAGGCGTTGGATGATTGTTGATGAGCACGCACGTTTCCTTACTCAGCGTGAATTGCCACGTATGGCATTGATTCAGGCGGTGCCTTTTGATGATGGCAGTTTACTTCTGACGGCAAGTGGTCATCAATATCAAACAGTTTCTCTTCCCGAAGAAATGGCAAGCACCATAGAAGTATTGGTGTGGAAAGATTTAGTACCCGCTCGGAAGGCGCCCGAGGAAGTAAGTACCTGGCTCACTTCCTTTTTGGGCCGCCGTGTTAATCTGGTTTACATGTATGACACCAGCCTGAGGCAGACGGATACCATGTACACCAAACCGGGGACTACAGTCTCCTTTGCCGATGGATATCCACTGCTTTGTACGACAGAAGCTTCGCTTGCCATGCTGAACGAGAAGCTGCAGGCCCCCATTCCGATGGAACGGTTTCGCCCCAACGTAGTGGTATCCGGCGGTGCTCCGTTTGAGGAGGACACCTGGCGGCGACTCCGAATAGGGGAAGTTGCATTTGCTGTTGTTAAACCGTGTACCCGATGCATTATTACAACGGTGGATCAGGAAACAGCTTCTCGGGGAAAAGAGCCTTTACGTACGCTGAATAGTTTTCGGAAAAGGGATGGAAATATTCACTTTGGAGAGAACCTTGTGCCGGAAAATACCGGTGTCATACATCTAGGCGACACCGTAGAGGTTTTAGAATTCGATTCTTAGTCTCGAATGATAGACATGACATTGGCGTGATGAGTTCTTTGCTTCGGTGTAATTCTTACTCGGGGCTCGTTATTTTTGTGACCGGGTTCAGACGATTCCACAGTGCGTGCAAAGATTCATCATGCGAGTAAAATGAGGCTGCATGTTCTTGTCCTGAATCACGACTACAGTGCGCTTACGGTCTGTACGGCACGCCGCGCGGTTGTGCTCATGCATTTAGATAAGGCAGATCTCGTAGAATGTATTCCCGGGCGGTTTTTTCGATCCCCCTCAACCAAATTTCCCTATCCAAGCATTGTACGACTAAGGGGCTATGTGCGAGTCCCGTACAGAAACATCATGTTGTCAAGAAAGAATATACTTCGTCGGGATAGGTACAGGTGCCAGTATTGCAATTGCAGGGAGTCATTGACAGTTGACCACGTACTGCCAAAGTCACGGGGAGGAAAGGACCACTGGACAAATTTGGTCGCCGCCTGCATTGACTGTAACAATAGAAAAGGCAACCGCACACCTGAAGAGGCCAGGATGCCGCTTCGGCGTAAACCGTTCAGACCGAGCCACGTAATGTTTATTCGTGATTATGTTGGTGCAGTTGAAGAGACATGGAAGCCATATCTATTTCTGACCTAGGGTAGCACTTTCTCAATGGTGAAGCTCATTGCAAGACTGTTCTGGGCAATACCCGTAGTGTTGACTGGCCTCGCTGCTAACCAGGGGGTTGTAGCCTGGCAACTGAAAACAACATTCGAGAATGGTATTTCTGCAGTAGCTGAGGTAGGAGGATTTGATACGACTAACCGCGCAGATGTCACCTACGGGTACATTGACCTTAGTGTAACCTTGCCGGATGGTCAAATTATTCGCCGTGAAAAGATGTCTCTCCCACAGACACTGTGGTCTCGTGTAAAGGACCAGGATTCGCTCCAAGTTCATGTACGGCCCGGTAAGTCACAGGAAATCGTGATTGACCGCCTGATGCCAGCCCACTGGTTAATCGCAGCTTCCCAGATGGGAATCAGTTTTCTGGGGGCTGTTCTGTCTGCCGTGTTGGCTTATTTTTGGAACAGGTCATTTTCGCGTCAGCACCACTAAAAATTAGCGGATGATCGGGCCACTGGGGGTTCGGGGTTCATCGGGATACAAGTGGCCAACCCATTCATCATATCCATTGAAGATTTGGGTCCGAATTCGCCGGTCAACGCCCTCGCTGGGCATGAATCGTTCCGATGCCTGCGTCCAGCGCGGATGGGGGATATTGGGATTCACATTGGAGAGGAATCCATATTCTCTGGGTTGCAATTCATTCCAGAAAGTACCAGGCTGCCTCCGTGTGAACTCAATGCGTGTAACTGCCTTGGGTCCTTTATAGCCGTACTTCCAAGGCAGCACCAGCCTCAAAGGTGAACCATTCTGTTTTGGCAAAGGCTCGCCGTACATACCGATTGCAACAAAAGCCAGTTCATTCATGGCTTCGTCCATTCGTAATGCCTCGAAGTAGGGCCACGGGTACCATGTTGCTTGCTTTTGTCCAGGCAGTTGGTCAGGGCGTGAGACACATGTAAATTTAACGTGCGTAGCTGACGACTTTGGCTCGCATTTTTCAATCAGTTTCGCGAGTGGAAATCCTGTCCAAGGGATTGTCATGGACCATGCCTCTACACATCTAAAACGACAAACGCGTTCCTCCAAGGGCATTGATTTGATAAGATCCTCGAGATCCCAGGTCTGTCTTGTCGCAACTTGCCCACGCACCTCCAATGTCCATGGGAAGGGTTTATAGTCATCAACCAGTGGCCAGACATTCTTCAGATCGCCCTGATTAATAAACTCGTAGAAGTTGTTGTACGAGGAAGCAACAAGGCGCTCGGTAATTTCTCGTTCGGGTACCTGATAGGCTTCGTTACGTGGGGCAGGAAAGCCGTCACGTGGTGCGTTTTTGGGGATCTTGTCCAGAGGACCATCCACCATACCTCTGCTTTCCACAGAACATCCTCCCATAGCCGCAAATCCTATAGATCCCAGACCAAGAGTTTGAATAAACTTGCGCCTGCTTGCGTAAGCAGCCTTGGTCGTGCACGCACTCTCGGGGAGCGCCCAGTCTGGTCGGAGAATTATGTTTGCCATTTTCTAAAAACTCTTAACTTTGGGCTTGAACCATGTTCACTATGAACAGAAGTGAAAGATCCGAAAGCATTTGACTTTGATGGTGATTACGGCGAGGAGTATAAGGAACTAGCCAGCCGTGTAATCCCGGGATACGACGAATTCTTTGTTGCCACACTTGCGTTGTTGCAGGAGAGATTAGACAAAGATGCCCGACTCCTTGTTGTAGGCTGTGGTACAGGCCGAGAATTGGAAGTATTTGCTCCGTCAACTCGAGACTGGAGGTTTGATTGTATTGACCCCTCTAGATCCATGATAGAGTATTCTCGACAGGTAGCCCAACGACTGGGGGTATACTCACGTGTACGGTTTCATAATTGCTACGCGCATGAGCTTGACCTTGATTACCGATTTGATGCAGCTACGGTTATCAATGTGATGCATTTTCTCCTAGATGACGGACCTAAGGATGCACTCATACAGAGTGTTACTCAACGGGTTAAACCAGGTGGGACGGTCGTGCTCTTTGATTTGCATGGCGATCCCTCCAAGACTTACTTCAAGCTTTATTATAGTGCGTGGATCCGGTACATGGACCTTCGTGGTTACACGGGAAAGAAAAAGGATCGCTTGCTCAAGAGGCTGGAAGCCGGAATTGCCTATGTTGGAGAGGACCGGATTATGGAGATATGTCAAGCTGCCGGTTTGAAGCTGATTCGCCCATATTGGGGTGGACTGCTCTACACGGGATGGATATTTGAGCGCCTATAATTACGTTGTAAGTATTTGGTTCTGAAAATAGTTTTCGATAGTTCCCAGGCAGTTAGCAGGGAACGCCTTCCATTCAAAAGAATCTGTCAGCAACTCAGTGCACCAATCTCCAATTCATCCTTTCAGATGGTTCAATAAAGCGGCCGGCTGAGAATAGTGACGGAGGGAGTTATAGACGACCCGCAGCGAGTCAATTAATTGTTGGCAACTAAAATGAAGCTGGTCACAACACGATGAAAGCAAACGATTTTATAGACGCACTTAGCGGGTTCAAACAGAGAGGAATGGCCAGGAAGGTCGGTAAGTTTTTCAAGGGCAACGATGGAAAGACCAAGGATTATGGAGTCGCCTTCGGAGCTGTTTTCAAGTTGGCAAAAACCTGTAAGTCAATGTCATTGCCCGAGGTTAACAAACTGCTTGATAGCGATTACTATCAGGTAAGGATGGGGGCAGTTGCGATCATGGATTTCAAGGCACGCGACAAGAAGACTTCTGAAAAGGAACGGAAAGCCCTGTTTGATTTATATCTTGCACGACATGATAGACTTAACAATTGGGATTTTCCAGACCGTGCGGCACCGAGTGTAATCGGCCGCTATCTGGAAGACAAACCCAGGGAGATTCTTTACGAATTGGCTAATTCCAAGGATGTCTGGGAACGGCGCACTGCGATTGTAAGCACCGGCCATTTCATCAGACGCGGCGAAGTAGATGAGACTTTTCGACTCGCCGAGATATTGCGCAAAGATGAAAGCGAATATATTCGAAAGGCAGTGGGAAGCTGGATTCGAGAGGCAGGTAAAAAGGATCCAGGGCGCCTGGTTGCGTTTTTGGAAGAATATGCGGCTACGTTACCTAGGATCACGTTGCGATATGCACTAGAAAAACTGGACAAGGACACAAAAAAATATTTGATGCAATTGGGAAAATCCTGATCAAATCGCTCGATAGGGTGGGTCTGTGATATGTCTCCCGAGTCTATGGCCGCGAAAGAAATCTTTGAATGCTGACGGTAGCGCGCTGAAGCGACCGAGAGTACATTGTCTTCATCCTTGCGGTGTCCGATGCTACAGCCCACACTACAACATCTCAGGCCGTGATTCCCAGAAACGTGCAGGGCGTGTGGCCAAAATGTAAAGGTCAAGCTTCGGGGTAGATCCAGGGTTCACGGTACGGGCGGCGCATCAAGGCTTGAGCAGCAGGGTCATCAATTATAGTGTCCTGGCTACTGTCCCATTGGATTGATCGTCCAATCTTAAGCGAAAGCATGGCAGCAAGGCACATATTCGTTGCTCTGTACCCATATTCAATATCGCAGGCGGGGAGGCTTGAGTTTTCAATTGAACGAATAAAATCATCCCAGAGCGCGCGGATATTCTGACTGTCTGGTTGATCCAGTTGTGGATCTTCATGGGTGACAGGTTCACGATTATCGCTTGGATAAAAAGTCCAGCCATCGAGCCAGCCTAGATGTAGAGTACCCTTAGTGCCGTAGAAATAGCAACCAATGTTGGACTTCTCAGCATTATTCCCTCCGTATTGACGGTGTTCCCAGGTAGCAGTGTACTTCTCGAATGCGAATGTAGCTACTTGTGTATCGGGGGCATCACTGGAATCTTTACGGATATGTCGTCCGCCAGTAGATGTAATCATGTGAGGAAACGGCTCTTCATCCATAAACCAGAGGATTTGATCAAGCCAGTGGATTCCCCAGTCTCCAAGTTGACCATTAGCAAAATCCAGGTACTGCCTGAAACCACGTGGGTGAATTGATGGATTGAAAGGGCGATATGGTGCTGGACCAATCCATCGGTCCCAGTCGAGCCCTTCTGGTATGTCGCTGTCAGGTGTGATCTGTCCTGGTCCTCCACCATAGTGTACGAAGGCACGTACACTGCCCACATCGCCAATCATGCCCGATTTCAAGAAGTCACGGGCTGACAGATTATGTGGAGAGACACGGCGGTGCGTTCCAACCTGTACGACACGATTTGCCCGTCGCGCCGTCTGGAGCATTGCTTTCCCCTCATCAATGGTATGGCTGATTGGTTTTTCGAGATATACATGGGCTCCTGTCTCGAGGGCTGCAATAGTCGGAAGCGCATGCCAGTGATCTGGCGTGGCAACGATTGCAATGTCGCAAGCCTCACGCGAAAGGGCTTCCTCGTATTCCTTGTATATCCGGGGCCGGGATCCCGTAAGTGTCTCCACTTCCTCTGCTGAGCGTTCCAGATGTGCAGTATCCACGTCGCAGAGAGCAACGGGGTGAATGGTGCCAGATGCCAAAGCAGTGCGCAGGATGTTCATCCCCCACCAACCGGAGCCGATTAATACAGTCCGATACTGCTGAGTGCGTGGAACTGTACGTATGAAGGGACCAACGGCAGCGGCAAGTACGGCTTTATGCACAAAATCCCTGCGATTCATTATTGTGCTTCCTTGTCCCAATCCTGAACGCTTGAAATGTTCGGCATACCATAATGCTCACCATTCCATCCTTCAAAACCATCCATTCTAAAGGTCCAGAATCCCGTGGTCATATCGCTTATCACTATGAGTCCATCTTCGTTTCGAACATCAACCCCAAACGCGCCATTAATCACCGAAATCCATTCGTGAGTAGGTGGACCGAGGTACGTGTCAAAATAGCCTACCGTTTCCGGGTTGAGTGGGTCTTCCAGGCTGAATATCTGGAGACCGTCCAAGTACCCGGAAACAAAAACGTATGGCCAGCGCACCTCGTGATTATGTACGAGGTTGCGCCAATCTGCGGTCCAAGCCGAAATGGGCCTGCGAATATTTGTTGCTTCCCCATCCAGGGCAGGTTTTAGGTCAAAAATTCGCAGAGGTGCATACTGATACTCGGCCTCTGCAACGGCATACCGGCCGTCGGGGCTTGGTGTAAACGTATGTCCCCAATCAACTCCTGAAACATTCGTCAGCGTAATCCTTAATTCGGGGTTGTCAAGGTCTGATATATCCCATATATAGTATCCTCCCGTTCCACCACCATAGAAACGATCCTCTCCGGTATCTGGATGAAAAGCAGCATATAGGTCGTGGTAAGACGTATACCGACTGTCTCTTCCAGGAACGTCTGGAAGCGGTACATGGGCAATGAGTGCTTCCTCGATGTTTCCGTTAACGATCTCTACCAGATCGTAAACATGTGCTTTTCCGGTTCGGACGGTAGTGAGTAGTAACGGGCGACCATTGGAATGACGATAGATAAAGATATTGTGGAAGCCTCCCGGGAATTCTGGTATGTGGATGCGAGCGATCTCCCTCACGGTATTGGGGTCGGGAAGTCCGGTTACGTCAAATACTACCGCACCAAGGTCAGATTGAGGGCCCTGAGCAAATTCAAATGACTGCACAACGTAGTACTTATTGTCCCACTTGAAGTACTTCACATCCATGCCTCCCCGATTCATAAGCAGATCCTGATCCTCAAGACGCCAACGTAGAAGTACTTGCGGAGATGAGGGGTTACTGAGGTCAATAATATCCATTCCCTTAGGGCCGTCCTCGAGGATTGATGCCCGTCCTACATAAGCATATGGGCGGTTCAGTTCCTGCTCTAGTTCCATATCTGTAACGGTCATTCGACCGCCCAAAGGTTGATGACCTAGTACGGTGATATTTTCTGAACCGGGGTTCTCGGGGGTCCACTGCGCTTGGGTGTCTGGAATGGAAGCAATGCAGGCCAAGGCTAACAGGGTATAGGTTATGCGCATTTTGAACTGGAGTAAGACGATAGATGGATGGGTAAGATACAGTATAGACAGCTATATGATTGCTTTCCACAAGAAAAACCCTTGCAAACTTTCGAATTAGCGATTTACGATTTTGTACGGACTACAGGTGTCTGTTTCTTGTTCGTACAACTTAGCTTAGGACGGAGACAGATTAGATCTGGTGCAGTCCCTGCCAACAGTCTCTCCTGGATCTTTCACGAGATACTAAACGAGGTAGATTGTTCGTGTGGTTTACATCGCATCATTTCCCGCGGGTTGTTTCGTATGAGTCTCGTAGGGATAGAGCGGAGCCAGTTGTTCTGGTGGAGTACCCATGTTGTATTGTAACCACAATCTAAGATTGTGGCATTGCTGCCTTAAATGGCCATATTGTTCAAATCTTCGATAGGCAGTTGTTACCGGCATTTTAACTTGGTGAAAACTTTTTCGGCGGTGCAGTTGCCTAACAAGCTGGAGGTCTTCAAAGATCGGGACCTCTGGAAAACCGCCCAATGTTTCAAAAACATCGCGTCGAATAAAGATTCCACGGTCTCCAAAACAAAGCCGGTGCCATGGTAACCGTGCGCATGCGGCGTAAACACTGGGCCAGAATCCTGCCGGATCAAACTTCAGAGCAAATATGCCGGCTTCCAGCGGTCCCTGATGAAATAGTTGTCTCAAGTGATCTAGTGCTCCTAGCGGTAGACGTGAATCAGCGTGAAGAAAAACGAGCAGTTCGCCCTTTGCCATACGTGCTCCTGCATTCATTTGACGCGCACGACCACGGCCAACTCGAATAACTTTCGCGCAAGTCGAGGCAATCTGGCAGGTCCCATCTGTCGATGCTCCATCTGCCACAATAATCTCCCATGGCGGAGACTGTACTCTCACGGAGTCAAGAGCGGCCTGGATATAGGCCTCCTCGTTAAAGGTCGGAATTACGACCGAGCAGATCAATGCAATTCAGGAGCGGTTACGGTTTATCAGTCAACGCCATCAGCCCAGGGAGTGCCTTGCCCTCCAAAAAGTCCAGCATTGCACCACCTCCGGTTGATACATGTGTCACCTGGCTATCCAACCCGGTCTGTTTAATGGCGGCCACGGAATCACCACCTCCTACTATGGTTACCGCCCCCCTGTCGGTCGACTTGGCAACAGCTTGCGCCATCGCATTTGTCCCTGAAGCAAAGGCTGGAACTTCAAATACACCCATGGGGCCATTCCAAATACAGGTTCTGGCCTGTAGTACCTTCGCTGTATATTTTGCAATAGTCTCTGGGCCGATATCCAATCCCATGCAGCCGTCTTCAATGGCGCCTGACATGAGTCTGCATGCTTCCGGTTTGTCTATGGCCGTACTGGCTACATGATCACAGGGCAGGAGAAGTTTCCCTGCGGCTTTGTCGAGTATTTCTCGGGCGTCATCCAGGCGGTCTTCCTCCACGAGTGAGTTGCCCACAGAAATGCCCTGTGCTTTCAGGAAAGTATAGGCCATCGCTCCACCGATCAGGATATGATCTGCGATGCCGGTCAGGTTCGTGATGACGCCCATCTTATCGGAGACTTTTGCTCCTCCCAACAGGGCAACTGTGGGCGGATGAGGGGACTCGAGTGCATTGCCCAGTTGCACCAATTCTCTTTCCAATAAAAATCCGGCAGCGGCAAGCGCAGTATGTTTCGCAACTCCCACGTTCGAAGCATGCGCACGGTGAGCAGTGCCAAAGGCATCGTTGACAAACACATCCCCAAGCTTCGCAAGTTCTGCCGCAAAGTCTGGATCATTTGTTGTTTCGCCAGGAAAGTAGCGTGTGTTTTCGAGAAGAAGGACACTACCATCCGGCATGGCCCGAATAGTTTTCTCCACGATGGTTCCGATTGTCTCACTGGAGAATCTAGGCATCGTACCCAGGAGTTCACCCAACCGATCTGCAACAGGGGCCAGGCTGTATCTTGGGTCGGGTTTCCCCTTTGGACGCCCTAAATGGCTCATCAGGATCGCTTTTCCATTAGCCGCCCTGATAGCCTCTATAGTGGGCAGTGCAGCACGAATACGTGTGTCGTCCGCGACCTCATAACGACCAGATTCATCTCCCTTTCGCAGGGGAACATTAAAGTCCACCCGTACGAGCACGCATTTTCCCCGCAAATCCAGGTCCCTCAGTGTCAGTTTCTCCATACCGGGCCCTTATTCAACCAGCTTTCTGAATAAGCAGGGCAGCAACATCCGCCGCACGGTTTGCATATCCCCACTCATTATCATACCAGCCCAGAACCTTTACAGTATTACCTTGGACCATGGTTGCCAAACTATCGAAAACTACCGAATGAGGATTGTGAACGATATCAATAGAGACGATTGGATCGGTGCAGAAATCCACAATACCCTTCAAGGCTCCATTGGCGGCGGATTCGAAAGCCGCGTTAACATCTGCCTTACTAGGCGTTGCATTCACCTGAACCGTGAGATCTGTCAGCGAACCATCAGGTATCGGTACCCGCAACGCCATCCCATCAAGCTTGCCCTGCATTTGAGGCAAGACCAGTCCAACAGCCTTGGCTGCTCCGGTAGTTGTTGGTACGATAGAATACGCAGCAGCGCGCGCACGTCTTAGATCTTTGTGTGGAGCATCCTGTATACGTTGATCGCTTGTGTAAGCATGCACAGTCGTCATCAAACCGCTCCGAATCCCAAAAGCGTCGTCAATGATTTTGATCATTGGCGCGATACAGTTGGTTGTACAACTAGCGTTCGATACGATTTCTTCGCTACCAGTGAGGATATCATCATTCACCCCCAGCACCACCGTAGCATCAACACGATCCCTAGCCGGTGCAGAGATGACTACTTTTCGTGCACCTGCTGCGATATGCTTGCCTGCACCCGCGCGACTGCGAAAGAAACCAGTGGATTCAATTACTATATCACACTCGAGAGCTTTCCATGGCAATTTGGCTGGATCCCGTTCACTCAATACTGGGATCATATGACCATCAATACACAGATTGTCACCATTTATTGACACGCTGCCTGGCCATGTGCCGTGTACCGAATCGTATTTGAACAGATGAGCAAGTGTAGTGGCATCTGTGAGGTCATTGACCGCGACGACGTCCAAGGTATTGTCATCACGTTCCAAAATCGACCGGAGTACCAGGCGGCCTATGCGACCAAATCCATTAATTGCAAGTTTGTGCGCCATCCTTATGTTTAATCATTGATTGTTGAATGTGGTTAACTGGTCGATGTAGTGCGTTTCGACCCCGCGAATCTCGAAGATTTCTCCAATGTTGGGAGTATCAGGCCCAAAATTGAGCATTCTTCAAAGAAGGCGGTAAAACGAATGAATGGGGAAAATGATTACATGGTGAGCGGATTGTATTCGCTATGACAAGACTGAATCGAATCAGGAGAATAAATGGCAAAGTTTAAAGCCCCGAAGGGGGTTTCGGGGCGGGGCAGTCAGCAGGCTGAGTCTGGCGGGCGCTGGTATACGCCCTTGTTGGCCCTCTACTACGGAAACAGGCGTATCCTTACTGGAGCAGCCATTGGAGTTATCGTCATAATCGCGGTGATTCTGGGATTTAGCTACATCCAGGGGGAGCGTGATAATCAGGCCCAGGAGCTATTGGGAGCAATTGTACTTGAGTATGAACGGGGCGATCATCGTGTCGCGCTGGATGGCAATGGAGAGACGCTGGGATTGTTGGATATTATTGATCGATATGGCGGTACGCCTGCTGGTAACACAGCCCGCTTCTACGCCGGAAATGCTCATTTTGAGTTGGAAGAGTATGATGAAGCTTTGGAACAGTTTGAGCAATTCAATGCCAACAACGACTTCATAGGGGCAAGTGCCACTGCTGGTCGCGCTGCAGTTCACGAGCTTCAGGAAGACTTTTCCAGAGCGGCCAGTCTGTTTGAGCGTGCTGCTGATATGGACGACAATTCTTTGCGCTCGCCCCACTACATGCATTCAGCGGCGCGGGCATACGTAGCGGCCGGTGAGTTTGCCTCTGCTGAAGAGGTTATTCTTGAAGCGCAGGAACGGTATCCTGAAACCACTCTGGCAGACGAGTTTGATTTTATGTTGGGCTTTGCACGTGCTCGCAAGAATTAATCGGGTATGTCTGTTCCCCGCGTACTGATCGTTGACGACGAAGTAAGCATTCGGCGAACGCTTCGGGAAATCCTCGAGTACGAAGATGTCGAAGTTGATGAGGCGTCTGATGGAGACGCCGCACTGGCAAAGCTCAAAGCGCGCACCTTTGATGCAGTGCTTCTGGACATCAAGATGCCCAAACGGGATGGTATTGAAGTTCTGGATACCTGCCTAGAGGTATGGCCGGAACTACCCGTCATTATGATTAGTGGGCACGCAGATATTAAAACTGCCGTGGAAGCGACGCAAAAGGGGGCGTTTCACTTTATTGAGAAGCCTCCAGATCTGCAGCATCTCTTGGTTACGCTTCGCTCTTCACTTGAAAAAGGGAAGCTGGTAACTGAGAATCGTCGACTGCGTCAGACACTGATACAGCAGCAGGGAAGGACGCTTACACCAATGCTCGGCGAAAGTGATGCGATTCGCTCAACCAAAGATCTCATCGCGCGTGTTGCCCCGACGGAAGCACGCGTTTTGATTACCGGAGAGCCAGGTACAGGAAAAGAGCTGGCCGCACGCTGGTTGCACTACCAGAGCCCGCGTCGGGAGGGGCCAATGATAGCGGTAAACTGCGCTGCAATTCCGGCTGAACTGATTGAAAGTGAATTATTCGGTCACGAAAAAGGCTCATTCACCGGAGCAAATCGGCAGCGAGTTGGAAAATTTGAACAGGCACACGGGGGAACATTGTTTCTTGATGAGATCGGTGACATGAGCATGCCTGCACAAGCTAAAGTGCTGCGTGTCTTACAGGAGAATAGAATTACCAGGGTTGGTGGTAGGCGTACTATCAAGGTGGATGTTCGTGTTGTCGCAGCAACCAACAAAGACCTCCGCGCGGGAGCTATAGAGGGGACTTTTAGAGAGGATTTGTATCACAGGCTTAGTGTGATTCTTTTGCATATGCCGCCCGTACGGGAACGGACGGGTGATGTACCAATCTTGCTTGGATATTTTTCCGCTCAGCAATCCACCCGTAACGGGCTCAAACCCAAGACGTTTACGAAGCAGGCGCTTGAGATACTCGCCTCTTTACCTTGGCGAGGAAATGTTCGAGAGATAAGCAATGTGGTGGAACGCCTGATGATCCTAAGTGAGTCTGATGCTGTTACAGCATCAGACGTCCAGCGCCTTGTTCTGCCTGGTTCTGGTCAGGGACAGGAGTTAAATGAAATGCTGATTAGCAGTGACCATTTATCTGATTTTCGGGATAAGGCAGAACGGAGTTTTCTCCAGCACAAGTTGGACATAAATAACTGGAACATAAGTCGGACAGCGAAACAGATTGGAGTGCAGCGATCCTCTCTACACACCAAAATCAAACGATATAATCTTGAGCGTGATGCCTAAATCGTGGATGCTTGTATGGACTTGGTGGGGGACAGGACTTTTGTTGGGAGTACTACTGTTTTTACCGGGGAAAGTGACTGCCCAGAACGGCGATGAAACTGTCAAGGTGTTCCTTGATTGCGGTAGATGCGACGAGTCCTATATCCGTGCAGAGTTGACTTTTGTTGATTATGTACGAGACCCGCAACAGGCTGATGTTCATGTTTTTGTTACCAGTAGTTTCACGGTGCTGAGCGGACGTCAATACGAATTATCATTCATAGGACTCGGTTCACGTGCGGGATCAGAGTTGAATCTTACTAGGGTGTTGAGTCAAGATGCTTCTGGCGAAGAAACACGTACGGTTATAAATGAGGCATTGCGATTGGGGCTGGCCCCTTTTCTGGGTTATCTTGATGCGGCAGACGAGTTTTCTCTTGTCTATGGAGAAGGAGGGCGACCTGAAGCCGAGGAAGTATTGAGCAGTGATCCGTGGCGTCACTGGGTTTTCAATTTGTATGGAGGCGATTTTGAGCTGGACCGGGAGTCCAATCGGACGGTTTTTGACTCACGTTGGGGTTTTTATGCTGACCACCGAAGTGAAGATTGGAAGATCCGGTTTCGCCCGTACTTTAACTACGATCTCGTACGGATCCAGCGGGAAGGCAGGCCGAACGTTCGCCGCAGTATCACTCGACATGGATTGGACAGTTACGTTATTCGCAGTCTGGGTCCCCATTGGTCAGCGGGATTTTTTGCAGATTACGTGACACGAGATGATCGCAATCTACGCCATTGGCTTTCCTTAGTACCGGGCGTCGAGTATAGTGTATTGCCTTACGATGTGGCGACACGCCGTGCAATCACCATTGTATACAGGATGGGGATAAACTATTCGGATTATTTTGAGCGAACCATCTTTGACAAAACAGAGGAATGGTTACCGTTCCATGAATTGGATGCTACCGTGATGATACGCCGTCCTTGGGGGAGCATATACAGCGGTTTGGAGGGCGCCCAGTATCTGAACGACTTATCAAAACAGAGTGCAGAAGTATTTGCAAACTTTTCTGTTCGTTTGTTCGAGGGTTTCTCCTTTGAATTCGAGGGAAGCTTTGAAATGATTCGGGATCAACTTTCATTGCCGCTTGGTCAATTGTCTTTGGAGGATATTCTTCTCCAGCAACGCGAGCTTGCTACAGATTACTATATGAGTGTCGGGTTTGGCTTTTCGTACACTTTTGGTTCAGAATTTGCCAATGTGGTCAATACGAGATTTTAATGATCCCGCGTCTGGTTGCAGAAGATTTAGAGAAAGGGTTTAGCACCGGTTCTGGTGTGAGACTCGAGGTGCTTCGCGGCCTGTCCCTGACCGTCGAGGCTGGGGAGGTTGTAGCAATAATAGGTGATAGCGGCACCGGTAAAAGTACATTGCTTCATTTACTGGGTGCATTGGATCGACCTGACAAAGGACAGGTATGCTACGACGGCCAAGACATTTTTGAGCAGAGTGACGACGCACTTAGTCACTGGCGGAATACTTCGGTTGGCTTCGTCTTTCAGTTTCATCATCTGCTACCTGAATTCAGCGCATTGGAAAATGTAGCCATGCCTGCATTGATCGCAGGGCAGGGGCACGCTAAAGCTCAGGCAAGAGCAGAAACACTTTTGGTACAACTGGGATTGGGGATGCGGCTGGGGCATCGTCCGGCGGAACTGTCTGGCGGAGAACAGCAACGTGTTGCAGTGGCGCGCGCATTAATGAATCGGCCGGCGTTGATCCTAGCTGATGAGCCATCGGGTAGTTTGGATACGAAAACAGCCGAAGCGTTGCATGAGGAGCTGCTCAAGTTGAGCCGTACCCATGACCAGGCGTTCATAATTGCCACACACAATCCCACACTGAGTGGACTGTGTGATCGTGTTTTATTGTTGGAGGATGGACGACTCTGGGCACAGCCGAAGCCACAGAAGAGTTAACAGGGAAAGGACTGTTTACGATTTATGCAATTTTAGGGCATTGAAGATCAACCTCTTCGGCCCCACAAGTTGCGGTTTTCTATAGTTTCCATGATTCTGGGGGTTTAGTTTTTAATCGAATTCAGAGGATAGATTGGTATTCTTTTGATGTCAGTGCCCCTCATCCGGATCCTAGTGCTGTTGGCCGCCGACGGAATCACAAAATGGCTGTTTGTAGTGTTGTCTCTTACAACTGACGCCTCCATTTCCCGCAACTGCGCCACAATCCGACCCTCGATGATAGGGGCTTCACCTCCGTGCCGGGTGTTGTAGAGCCGACGCAGGACTGGCAGCATGGCAAAACGGCGATTTGTGTTGAGCACGGTCTGAAGCCAGTTCAGTTAGCCAATTCGTGCGTGAGCCATCACATGGCTGTGAAATCAGCTGATGGGTGCGATTCTGTGCAGAATGCGCGGCTAGCGAACATGAACGGCGACTATGGGTATTTGGGGAGACATCACATCTACATCATGTCAGCATGGTTCACTTCTGGCCCTCACATAGAGTCTGCGCCAATTGTACCGTGCTTGCCATCCGATTCGGACGTAGCAGAGCCCAGTTGGTACCGGCTCTCTTGATGATCATACTTCTCGCGGCATGCGGGTCCAATCCCGGCGAGACGGGCCCCGACCGCATCAACGCTTGGCAGACGGTCGAGCGATACAAGATTGACCAGAGGATTGCCACTCAGCGTGTATCGCAGTGGATTCGGGAGCCAGGCAACGAGGCTAAGGCCTGGGAAGACGCAGCAATGGCATTGGGTCTGGAAACGCCGGACGCGCAGCCGGCTGTAGACGCGGCATTGACCATCGCCACCGCAAATCCGGTGGATGATCTCGGGTTTATTGCGCTGAGATTCGCGTTCTACGAGCTTCGGAATATTGATCAGGCTGTTCGATCAAATTACGAAGATGCAGTTTTCGAACTTCTTGAAACGCACTACATCCATGATCTGCGGCTTGATCGCATTCTTTTGGGACTCATACGCTTCGGAGGCGACAGGGGCGTGGACCTAGTAGACGAGGTCGTAGCGCGCAGCAACCAACGCCAATTGCGTGGACGTGGGGCCTACTGGTCGGCCAGCGAGCGATTGAAGGATGTAGACGATCTAAGCAAGTCTGCCGACGAGCGTGCGCAGATACGTGCTGAGGTGATGCACATGGCCGAATTGGTCGCCTCGGAGTATGGCGATGTCACGGTTTTTCGGGGTCAGCTGGGCGGTGAGGCAATCCAACCGGTACTGTATGTGCTTGACAACTTGGCCGTTGGCCAGACGATTCCCGAGGCGCATGCGCAGCGCATTGGCGGTGACCAGGAGTCGTTGAGTCAGTACCGCGGCAATGTGCTTCTCCTTGACTTTTGGGCCACGTGGTGTGTGCCCTGTATCGCAAGTCTTCCCGACATCGAGCGGCTTAGCGAGACACTGGGAGATCTAGATTTCCAAGTCATCACCATCAGTGTGGATGAGACCGTGGAGCTGGTGGAGGAGTTCATGGAGAGCCGTTCTGATCTGCCTTACATCAACTGGTACGTGGGCCCGGAGTCCAAGCTTTACAATGATTGGTCAATCCAGGGATTGCCGACCTATATAGTTGTGGACCGGGACGGTACAGTGCTTGGCAAATCGAGTGAATTGGAACCGCTGTACGAGGTTATTCTGGAATCTACGGGGGCTGACCTAGGAGAAAGGTCGGCCATTCTTGGTGCAGTGGCGTCGGGCTAACGCATTTTTTGGCACGGCAGGCGGCAATGGCCGTGATTCATAATCAACGATGCCACATTCAACTTCTGGAAAGTGTGCCCACGCAACCAGGTGATTTCGGACATCTAGGGGCAGGCTGAGTCCTTAATATTGGCTTTCTCAGGATTTAGCGGATATGTGGGACGATCATCGTGTAGGAGCGGTCAGATTAGCGGACGTAATGAATTTGTGAATTTGAGGGTAATTTGGGTTACCATTAAGAATATTACCTCCTGGCACAAAAGCCTCCGTTGGGTGTTCACAGTAGTCCCCTTGGTTAGGGTGGCACCTAAGCGGTTTTTACGTTGCAGCAAGATAGATCACCATGCTGGCTTCACAGGACGTTCTCAGCAGCCGATTAGAGCAAATCGGATTTATTGATGATCCGGTAGATACAGGGCTGGATTTATATGAGGAAATTGAGCGCCTGAAACGAGAAAAGAATGCTGTGCTGTTAGCACACTACTATCAGGAGCCAGCGATTCAGGACGTTGCTGATTTTATTGGGGATTCGTTGGGACTCTCTCGCCAAGCAGCAGCAACCGAAGCGGAGATCATTGTGTTCGCAGGGGTTCATTTCATGGCTGAGACGGCCAAAATACTGAACCCGCACAAGAAAGTGCTGCTTCCGGATTTGAATGCGGGATGTTCACTGGCAGACACGTGTCCGGCCGATGAATTCCGAGCCTTCTGCGACGCGCATTCCGACCATCTGGTAATGTCCTACATCAACTGCTCCGCTGAAGTAAAGGCCAGGAGTGACATTATCTGCACCTCCACCAATGCAGAGCACCTGCTGCGAATGATCCCCGAATCTCAACCAGTCATTTTTGCGCCAGATCGTAATCTGGGTCGCTGGCTTGAGCGGAAAATTGGACGCAAGCTCGTCATTTGGGATGGGGTATGTATTGTACATGAGACATTCAGTGAACGCAAGCTGCTCGCGCTAAAGGTGAAGTTTCCAGAAGCACAGGTCTTGGCGCATCCAGAGTGCGAAGAGGCCGTACTTCGACATGCAGACTTTGTAGGTTCAACCAGCGGAATCCGTCGATATGCTCGCGAGGATGCGGGGACCTCGTTTATAATTGCAACGGAGGAGGGGATTTTGCACCAGATGCGTAAGGATTCGCCACACAAGTATTTTATTCCGGCTCCTCCAGAAAGCGGATGCAATTGCAGCCAGTGCCCGCATATGCGTCTCAATACACTTGAAAAGCTCTATACGTGCATGCGTTACGAGCTCCCGGAAATCACTATGGAGGAATCCGTCCGCCAGCGTGCACTCAAGCCAATTGAGCGCATGATCGAAATGAGCAAGGGTGTCTCGTAGGTCACAGGTTTACGCGAATACCGATCATGGGCTCAAATCTCTTCTGGACTAGGTAGTGAGGACTGGATTCAACAGCTTCGAAGGTATACCGGGCCTCCGTGTGCAGGAAGAACGCGTTTCTAATGTGTAGGGTGGTTGCAAACGTGAGTCCACTTTGTTCAACGAAGGGGGTAAAGATGCCTAGGAAGGTACGCTCTCCCAGACGGTCAACACCGACTTCAAGAATGAAGTAAGGTCCGCGCTTTACAAAGAGTCTGAAATGCAATTCACTGAGGGGTTGTGCACCAAAATGCCTGCGCCAGCTGTATTCGACCCAGAAGGACTCCTTGATCTGGAGAGAGAGCGCCGTAAGCAGGTCATTAACTCCTCGGGATTCCCCAAGGGTTAAGCCGGCAAAGTCATCCTGTGCAAGATCGTCAAGGTCAGCTCCACTACGAATTATGCGGTTGTGAGAGTTACTTACGGCAAATAGCTGTCCGACATACCCAGGAATAAAGTGACGGCTGTTGTAGAAGGCTCCAACTCTGAGCTTAAAGCTTAACAGATCCAGGAAACCCGCGCTATGCACATCAGCGCCGAAAGCAAGGCCATCTCCGTGACGTGTATACCAGGCGTAACTCGCATAAGGGGCAAACACAATACGGCCTGTCTCAAACACGGCAACCTGTAGATCAATGCTCCAGGCTGTCAGGTCAGTACGATCATGGTTAGTGTAGTTTATACCCAGCTTACCGTCATATGGCAACTCGAGACTTGCTCTTCCCCCAAGTACATTATTCAGGCGTACATCACTGCTGAAACCATTGATTTCGACGGGTCCTCCAGTCCATGCCAATTCGGTACCCACGGTTCGCATATCCCAGGCGATAGACGAACTGTAATGATTCACGACATGCCCGATACCAAGCCGCATATCCTCAATTGGACCGAGCCGTACATAGAGATTATTCGTCTGAATACGAGCAAACTGAATGATTCGAAGGAGATCGTAGGCTTCGTCCCAGTCTGGAGTGTAACGTCCGAGAGGCCCCTGTCGTATGCTTCCGCGCAGTCGCCCCTCAAAGGGATAGTCGGCAAAATCCCAATTCAACAACGCAAGTCCCCTCCACTGGGCGCCAATCAACGATACGCCCGCCAATGCGTTGAACCGGTTTTGTGTTTGCCAGCGTTGGTGCACGAGCTTTTCGGATAACCGGTTAATCGCTCCAAAGCCATCCTGCGCAAGGCTTTTGGCAACAGGGCAGACCACTGACAGGAAAAGAAGACTGTACAGAACAAAATGCCGCATGTTAACTTGAGAGTTAAGTCAGCAGGAATCGCATTGCCGTGCTCTCATACGAGCTGATCATGAGTTTGAGTATACCAAATAGACTCGGACTTTTCTTCCTGGAATCGACATTATATCCAGGTGAGAAAAAATTTCTGCATGTCTTCGAAAGAAGCTACAGAAAACTGGTGGACAACTGTCTGACCAGCCATGGGCTGTTTGTGATTATATGGGAGGAGGACAATAGAGCGAAAGAGATTGGTTGCATTGCTCGCGTCAAGCGTGTGCTGGCACGGTACGAAGGGGGTGAACTTGATATCGAGGTTGAAGGGATTCGTCGAGTAAAGGTCTATATGATAGATGAAACGGCATTTTATCGGCAAGGTTATTTGGATCCATATAATGACACAGTTGAAGCGGGGGCATCCTCGGCAGGAGAGCGCTTGATTGCCCAGCATATAAAACTACTAGAGATCATTGGAGCAAACATCAACCCCCAGTACTATCAGTCCAGTCATCCCTTATCGTGGCTCATTGGGCGTAATTGCGGCCTGTCACTTCCTCAGCGGCAGAATCTGCTTGAAATGCAAAGCGAAGCTGATCGCGTTATGTTTCTGATTGATTATCTGTCTGAGTTTATTCCCAAGATTAAACAGAATGCGAAGAAGCAAATGCATATTATGTCGAATGGCCACGCCAAGGACTTTCTGAACGGAAATCACTAGACACGATGCCGCAGATCGGTCCGTATACGTTGCATACCGTCGAGTGTGGTCGTTTCAGGTTGGATGGAGGTGCGATGTTTGGTATCATTCCACGCGTATTGTGGGCGCGCCGAATGCCTCCTGATAACCGAAACAGGATTTCCATGTGCATGCGGTCCCTTCTGTTGGAAGGAGACGGACGTGTAATCTTGATTGATAACGGTGCAGGTGACAAGTACGATGCACGGTTCAAGGATATTTTTGCTCTAGAGGGATGTAATCTGGACGATTCTTTAAAGAAAGCCGGCTTTATTGCAGACGATATCACGGATGTAATTCTGACACATTTACACTTTGATCACGCAGGAGGAAGCACGACTTATGACGGGGGGAGGGTTGTACCAAAATTCAAAAACGCGACCTACCATTTACAACAGGATCACCTAGGGAGTGCAAGAGTCCCGAACATCCGTGAACGGGCATCTTTTCTTCCAGATAATTTTGAGCCGCTTGCTGCGACTGGACAGCTAAGAACACACCAGGGTGAAAAGCAGCTTTTTCCAGGTATTGATCTCATGGTGGTTAATGGTCATACGACTGCTCAACAACTGGTCAGGATCAGCGGTAAAGAGGGAGTAATTATTTTTTGTGCAGATCTGCTGCCAACAATTCATCATCTGCGGGCGCCATGGGTTATGGCTTATGATGTTAGACCACTGACCAGCGTGGCCGAGAAGGCACATTTTCTCAACAGAGCCCTCACTGATCAGTGGCAGCTTTTTTTTGAACATGATCCTGAGGTAACGGTGGCAAGCTTAAAAGAAACAGAGCAGGGCATCACTACCAGTTCTCCCAGACTGCTTGAGGAACTGTTTTGATACTTGGAGTCTGCGAAACATCCGAGGTTTATTTAAGTAGACGGGGCTCACTTGTCTAATCGAAAATTCTCCTCATTGCCCAAAGTTACCAAAGTGTATATGCAGGGACACCTTAGGTTGTAACTGCTCAAAAACTTATTAGCGTGCAATCTCGGCATTTATCTGGACTAGTGAACCGGGTAAGGATTTTCGGAACGTTGAATTTGTCAGTACTGGCTGCTATCTGTGCGCCGGTTGCTGCGCAGGATGCTACCCTTGAGCTCGTGGAATCTGCGCCAGACCGCAGTGTTTACCAACTGACCGCAGAATGGGGGGATGCTGAAGTGGACGTAGGTGGTCTTCTGGAGTCCTCGGTGGTTTTGGATCTTCCTGCTCTGGTACTGCCTAGTGTTCGCGTAATAGAAGCAGAGTACGATGAGTACTCGTTTGAACCGGTTAAGGGCGTCGGTGCAGAGGCTGCCGCTGTCGTTGGTCTTGGACTTTCGCGAAAGCGGCCGGCTGCTACATTAGTGGCACGCCTTGTAACCTATGATTCAACATCTGCCAGACTGCGGCGCTATAGGCACATGCGCATTGAGGTGAGGCATCCGGTTAATCAGCAGTTGCGCAGTAGCTACGAGACCTCGGACAACCCACATCTTGATGTTAGTCGAAGCGTGCTTGCGGATGGGCAATTTTTTAAGCTTGCAATTTCAGAGACCGGGATATATCGGATTGATCGCACTTTTCTTGAATCTCTACCAGGGCTGGACACGGCAGTTGGCAGCATAGATCCAGATCAAGTCAGGATTTTTGGTAATGGAGGGGCGCCAGTCCCCGCCCTTAACAGTGCTCCCAGGATTGCAGATTTAGCAGAAAACCAGGTATTCGTGCAGGGGGGAGGGGACGGCAGTTTTGATGCCGCTGATGCAGTATGGTTCTATGCGCAGGGCCCGAGCGGATGGCAGAGTAGGGAGCTCTCAGACTCCCGGGGTAGACCAATTCTGGACCCGAACGGAGAGCCAATACACGAGTGGATCCATTATGTGCACCCGTTTGATTCAACCAATTATTATTTTCTGAGTATCGGGGGTGCGGCAAGTGAAACCTATCTGCAAGAAGATTATCCTGATGCCACGGACACCGTTCTGCTCACTGAGATCAAGGGACGCTACTTCGTAGATCTGGACGAGTTCATGTGGGGGCGTGAAGGAGGACATTCCGGCCATACCTGGGTCAGTGCACTTATACCTGGACCTGGGCCGGGACGTGTGGTTTTCGAAAACCTTCAACTTCCCGGACTGACCGACGGCACATTGCATTACCAGGTCCGGGCTGCTATACAAAGCAATCCGGCCGCGGTCCTGCATTACAGGGGGGCTAGCAACATATTGCACAGTGTTAACTATGGAGCCAGTTCGGGACTTTCTACATCCGTAATTGCGCGCTCGGGGATAGCAGAGTTTACGCAAACGGTTACTGCTGGTCAGCAGGTCAGTCTCACAGCTGATTTAGACGACCAAGCCGGCGGCCCACTGGCGGCGTTAGATTGGGTCCGATTATTCTATCCCAAAACACTCCAGGCAGATCAGCAGCCCCTGAGATTCCATACGCCATTAGCTGAAGCAGGGACGTTTACATTTGTGCTTCGCGGCTACACTTCTCCGCCTATTGTACTGGATGTAACCCAACCTGGAGATTATCGCTGGTTGGGGCTTAGTTCGCGCGGAGGCGAGTATTGGGTACAGGTAACGGCCGCGTCAGAGGATGAGCCCCGGGAATTGATCGCCTTCACTTCGGATCAAGTTCGGACTCTGGAGGCAGCCGCAGCTTGTGGTTCGGCCTGCAGTGTTACGCCGCAAAACCTGCATGGCATTCAGACTTGGCCAGGTTTTGTAATTATCACGCCCAATCAGTTTATTGAGCAGTCCAATGCGTTGGCCGATCGTCGTCGTGCAGAAGGACTAACGGTTGAGGTCGTTGATGTGCACCAGATTTATAATGAGTTTTCGGGTGGACTGCAGGATGTGCGTGGCATCAGGGATTACCTGAAGTTTCTCTATGACCGTAGCCCGGATGAAGAACGCCTGTTGCGGTATGTGCTCCTGTTTGGTGATGGTCACTTTGACTACCGAAATCTTGATGCTTCTGCCACGTTCCCGAATCATATTCCTCCATTCGAGACAGAGGAGTCCTGGAACCCCGAAGAGTCCTACACGACTGACGATTACTTTGGACTTCTGGATGATAATGAAGGTCTATGGCCTTTTATCCGGAAGAGCTTCTATGCTCCATATGACCACCTGAATGAGCGTGTAGATGTGGGAATTGGGCGTTTTACCGTGCACACCGAGGAAGAAGCTCAATTGATGATTGATAAGGTTGTGCACTACGAAAGCCCGAATACATATGGTCAATGGCGAAACCGATACCTGTTTCTGGCAGATGATGGTCCAACGGGAATTTCTGGACGGCAAGATGACAAGGACTTGCACACACAGAACACTGATGTAGTTGCAGTTGTAGTCGCGAAGCTTGCACCAGACGTAAACCAGCGTAAGGTGTATGCACTTTCGTACACCAGAGAATTCCTGAACACCTGGCGCGTTCCGAAAGCACGCCAGGACCTGCTATCAACGATTGATGAGGGCGTTCTCGTTGTGAACTATAGCGGTCATGGGGGGGAGCGGGCACTTGCGCAGGAAAACCTATTTACTGTGGAAGACTCCAGATCCCTCCAGAATTATGACAGACTGCCTGTATTTATTACGGCGACCTGTTCCTTTGGTCGGTGGGATTTGGGAAGTGAGCAGACCGGCGCAGAAGAGTTGCTTCTCAATCGAAATGGCGGGGCGATCGCCCTTCTGACAACGGTACGGACTGTGTACACCTCCGGGGACGAGACCACACTTAATGTAGGGCTAAACGTGGTCCTGAACGAAGAACTCTTTACACGGGAGACCGACCATTTGTTACCTCGGCTTGGAGATGCGTTGCGTAGAACCAAGAACAGACGTGTGGGCTACGAGGGTAACAACCGTAAATTCAATCTACTGGGAGATCCTACATTACGGTTGGGCTTACCCGCCAATCGTGCAGTTGTTACGCATATAAACGAGACCCAGATTAGCACGGCCACGGGGCAAATGAGTGCACTGGAACGTATTGAGCTGAAGGGGGAAATCCAACGGCCGGACGGTTCACTGGATACTTCCTTTGAAGGTGCGGCATCGCTCACAGTTTTTGATGCGCTGAGGCAGGTGCCAATCCCTCGTGAGATGCTTCGCCATATGCCACAGCCATACTATGAGGTTCGAGATGATCTGATCTGGCGGGGTAAGACCCGTGTAACCGGTGGACAGTTTGTAGCACGATTTGTCGTTCCAAAGGATATCTCGTATGCAAATCGGCCCGGAAAGGTTACGCTCTATGCACAAAGTGCGACTGGGCATGTAAATGGATATTCTGAGCGTTTTATTGTCGGCGGTACCTCGGACGATGCGACCGATGATGTAGACGGCCCACAGATTGAACTCTATCTGGGTGACGAAACGTTCACCAGTGGAGGCTTGGCCCCCGCGCTACCGAAAGTATTTGCCCGCATATATGATGCGAGCGGCATCAATACCGTAGGCGCAGGCGTTGGACACGAAATGTTACTTGTACTTGACCAAAATGAGGTGGAGGCAATCAATATTGGCAATCTCTATGAAAGTGACGAGGATTCTTTTCAGCGAGGATCCGTGTCCTATTCTTTTGATGAGGCGCTGGAACCCGGTCACCACACACTTAGCCTTCGGGCCTGGGATGTACTGAACAATTCGGGCGAAACAACTTTGGATTTTGTTGTTACAGACACCGAGGAGTTGGTGATCAGGAATGTTTTTAATTATCCAAATCCTACGACTGGGCCGACCCGGTTCGTTTTTGAGCACAACCAAATACCCGGTACGCCAGTTAAGGTACATGTGCGTGTTTATACTTTAGCGGGACGCCCAGTGCGAACTTTGGAATCAGAAGAACTGTTATCTGCAGGACCAATGCAAATTTCCTGGGATGGACTCGACGACGATTATGCAAGACTGGCCCCTGGTGTGTATTTGTATAGGCTACGGGCTGAAACAGCAGGTGCCGAAGTACAGCATGTTGCCGAGATTATCGAAAAACTGGCCGTTGTTCGTTAAAGGCCATAAACAGTATACAACCTAACCCTTGCAAAACCAGACAGTATGAAGAGCCAGATTTTCAAACACATCACCATTTTGTCGCTTTTGATTTTCATGATCATCGGTGGCTTTGTTCGGAATGCATCGGCCCAGATCGGCGGATCTGCCGTCGTATTTCTTATGATTGAACCCGACAGCAGGGCGGCGGGTATGGGAAATGCAGGTGTAGCTATCGCCGACAATGCAAATGCCTTGTTTTGGAACCCCGCAGGGTTAGCTGATCAGGTTGGCACTGAGGTTGCATTAACGCACAGTAATTGGTTGCCAGAGTTGAGCAGTGATCTTTTTTTTGAGTATCTGGTCGGTAAGCATCATATCAAGAATTGGGGCACAATCGGGGCTCACGTTACATTTTTGAACCTTGGTGAGCATGAGCACCGAGATGCGCTGAATGTATCTTTAGGTACTTTTCGATCTTATGATCTGTCCGTGGGCGTGTCCTACGGGTTCAAGGTATCTGAGCATATTTCACTGGGTACCGGTGTACGTTGGATCCGCTCTAACCTGGCCAGTGTCAATGTCGGTGCGCAGGAATCCCAGCCTGGTGTATCGGTTGGTGTGGATTTGGCTGCGATGCTCAAGATGCCGGAATTTCATCTTGGAAGTATAGGTACGCGGTACAATATTGGGTTTAACCTCGCTAACATGGGTCCCAAGATCCAGTACTCTGACAGCGAGCAGGCTGACCCGATCCCCACTTTACTTCGAATTGGTCACGCAGTTACATTCCAATTTGACGACTACAACAAGATCACGCTGGCCAACGACGCTTCAAAAATTCTCGTGCGGCAGCGGGTTGAGGAAGTGTGTATTGATATTAATGATCCTGCAACCTGTGCTCCGGACTATTCAACGGACCCCTTTTATCGCGCGATCTTTACCTCCTGGACCCCCATTGAGGTTCTGAGTTCTGCGGTCAACGATGATGAACAGGAGTTCAGGAACCTGTCAGTCATTGACCAGCTCTTGATTTCTGCTGGTTTCGAGTACTGGTACAATGATCTTTTCGCAGCGCGAGGAGGATATTTCTACGAGAACCCTTACAATGGTAACCGGGAATTCCTGACTTTCGGGGCGGGGATCCGCTATAATATCGTGGGGGTAGATTTTTCGTATGTATATGCCTTGGAGGAAAACCATCCTTTGGCCAATACAATGCGTTTTTCACTCCTTCTCAACTTTGCACGCTAACCCGGATCGAGGTTGCAGTACAATGAGGCAGCTGACTGCCATGGCAGCGGCGTGCCTAGTGCTGCTGACTGGAGCAAAGGCTCAAACTGTAAAGCCAGCTGCACCATACTACGATTTGGTTGCGCTCCGGGTAGAGTTTGCACCGGATACGTCCAGCTTTACTACTGGAGATGGAACGTTCTCGGGGCTGAGTTTTCCGATTGAACCAAAGGTTGATCCACTCCCTCATGATGCGGCCTATTTCGAGGCCCATCTTGCTTTCCTAGAACACTATATCCGCACAGCCAGCGCTGGCAGAACCAGGATTGTGACGCATCTTATCCCCGAGATTGTTCGGCTGGATAATCCAATGGCAACCTACAGTCCGGTTGGATTAAACTCGGACAGTAGGTTAGAGCGATCAAAACTGGCAAACCTGATCCGTGATGCCTGGACAAAGGCAGATTTAGAGAGCACTTTTGATCCAATGCCGCTCTGGCACAGGAGAAATGTTGCATTCATCCTGTTCCATGCGGGAGTAGGGCGTGATGTTGAGCTGGTCGGCACGACGCTGGACAAAACGCCCCAGGACCTGCCCTCAGTCTTCATGGGGACGAATTCGTTGGCAGACCTTGGCGTTAGTGGACTTTCGTTTAAAGGATTGCAAGTAAATCATTCACTCATCATTCCCCGAACAGAAACTCGCTCGGGCGTAAATGCCTTTACTGATGAACCGTATCTGCTGGAACTGTCGATAAATGGATTGCTGGCAGCAAGCTTCATTAGCTATTTAGGGGTTCCTGACCTGTTCAATACCGATACCGGGGAGTCGGTAATTGGTCCGTTTGGTGTGATGGACCCTTTGGGTATTTTTGCGTATCGCGGCCTGTTTCCACCGCTACCCAGCGCATGGACCCGCACAGCACTCGGGTGGGCTACTCCCAAAGAAATTCATGATCCTGGTGTATATGATCTGGCAGCCGGAGAGATTGCCAGGATAGAGATATCAGAGGCTGAGTATTTTCTATTGGAAAACCGTGTGCGCACCTCCGACGATACAGGGCTCACGCTACAAGTATTCAACGACGGGGCAATCTCAACGCAACGATTCTCTGCGGTCAGCGATGATTTTGACCGTTTCAATGTGCAGGCATTTAAGGGTGGTGTGGTCACGCAGGCAAGTTCATACGATTTTGCACTGCCAGGCCGGGATGCCGATGATCAGCAGTACAATGGAGGCATCCTTATTTGGCATATTGATGAACGCCAGTTTTCCCGCGCGGTCAATAATGATCCAGATGCTTTGGCAGTAGATATTGAGGAAGCAGATGGCGCACAGGATATTGGTTTTGATGGCAACATCGGCTCCCCCTTTGATTTTTATTTCAGCGACAATCCTTCAAGTGTTGCCTTACCCTCCGGGCTAACAATCAGTCTCTACGAGAACCGATTTGGCCCCGACACCACGCCAGACAGCAGGACAAACGAAGGTGGGAGCAGCTTCTTAGCGCTCGAGGATTTTTCGGCTTCCGGTCCGATTATGTCATTCTCGTTCCGTAAGGAGGCGGGTGAACATGTGACCGATGCAGGAATGATCGCATTAGGAACAGAGACAACTCCAGAAAGCAGCGTTGGGGTAGCAGCCGGCTACAGAGCGGTATTTACTGGTACGGAGGTCATTGTGCCGGGGGTTGGCCAGGTGAATGCTTTGGCACGACCGGCCTACAGTGCGCAGGGCATGGCGGTGATTGATGATCAGGATGGAGGCATTACATTCAGAGAATATCAAGTAATCGGGGGCCGTCTGATCGCAACCCGGGCGGTAACACTTGCAGCGGAACTCCCGATCGGACGGCCGGTGGTGTATCATGACAACGCACACTACGCCCATTTTACCGGATCAGATCGATCAAAAGTGTTTCGGATAGCTTCTGGAGTAGATGGATATGATATAGATGACAGGGGACTGGGGCTGATTGCGACTGATGAAGGAATTTATTTTATTGGGCAGTCACAGGCCGGGCCGCTTGGCAAAGCTTCGACATGGACGTACACGCTAGGCGACGATGCAGGCTACCCGGTTATGGGACGGGATCGTACCGGGCTTTGGGGAGTAATTCCCCTTCCAAGGGCGTTGGTTGTGCTGGAGCCCGATGGTGAAGCCAGACGGATTGAAGCATCGGCCTACCTTGGAGACGCAGTGTTTTCATCGTTGCTCGCCATTGCAGATCTGGATCAGAATGGTGTACTTGACCTGATTACAACCGCAGGCAATCAGGTCGTTGCATTTTCTCAAGGAGGCGCTTTGCTTCCGCCGTTTCCCATTGAAATCGGAGCTCCCGCCACTAGTGCACCCCTGATCTATCAATCGGATGACGCGATCATCATTGTTGTATCTGCCGCTGATGGTAGTATTTATGCCTTGGACCTTAAGCAGAAGGGGCGAGTGATTCCCGGGTTTCCCCTATCGGTTGGGCGTGCAATCAAAGCTACGTCGCTCATTTATAGTGATACGCTGAGCGCGGTAACCGAGTCAGGTATGCTGAGAAACTACGCGTTGAATAACATCAGTCAGGTGCTCTGGGCACAACAACACGGTTCCGGACATAATGCGAGTTTTGTGGCGCTGGCTACAAGAATAGATGAGACTGCGCCGCTGTTGAACGTTGCAGAGACCTACAACTGGCCAAATCCAATCCGGGATGGACACACGTTTTTCAGGTGTCTCACGAGCGAAGCCTCCCAGGTGTCCGTTACAGTAGTGGATGCAGCGGGGTCATTGGTGGGCTCACTAAATTTTGCTACTTCAGCCGGTGTCCCACATGAAGCCCCCTGGAATACCAGTGCCGCGAGCGGCATGTATTTCGCGCGGGTAGAAGTAACCTCTGCTTCCGGGCGGACGGATTCGCATCTGATTAAACTCGCGATTATTCGATGAAGTGGGCCCTCTCTATTCTTGCTGCGGCAATGTTGGTTGCCGGTACGAAAGCTCAGGTTTCTCCGTCTCTTCTAGATTTTAGCCGCACAGCACTTGATTGGTACCAAATAGAGACGGAGCACTTTGTCATTCTGTTTCATATGGATGAAGCGGGGCAGGGAGCAAGTCGATCTGCACAGGTGGCCGCACGCATAGCCGAAGAAGTCTACGAACCCATAACAATCCTGTATGAGCATGAACCAGACAGCAAAGTGCATATAATCCTCAAAGACTACGAGGATTACTCAAACGGCGCAGCGTACTTTTTTGACAACAAGATTGAAATCTGGGCACCCGCGCTAAATTCTCCCTTGCGAGGCGCACATGACTGGATGCGTAACGTGATCACACACGAATTCACCCATATCGTTCAGGTTCAGGCAGCCATGAAATCTCCGCGGAGATGGCCTTTGGGGTACCTCCAGATTCTAGATTACGAGGATGTACGCCGTCCTGATGTTTTGTATGGATATCCCAATGTGATTGTTAGTTATCCCGTTATTGGTCTGAACAACCCGGCCTGGTTTGCAGAAGGAACTGCACAATATCAACATGATCACTTGCACTATGACCGCTGGGATTCGCACAGGGATATGTTGCTGCGAACCCGTGTTCTGAGCGGGAAGGCGCTCAGCCTGACTGAGCTTGGCAGCTTCTATTCCAAGAGCTCCTTGATGCGCGAGGGTGTGTATAATCATGGGTTCGCATTCACGCTGTATTTGGCACGTGTGTATGGAGCGGAGGTCTTGGCCCAGATCAGTGATTATCTGCGCAGCTGGCGTATCTGGCGTGTTGAGAAGGCCATTGAGCGGGCAACCGGTATACCCGGAATAGAGGTTTACGAGGCGTGGCTCCGGGAGCTCAATCATTCATATTCGCAGGCCGTCTCGCCCATTCGGGAAGCTCTTGTGGAAGGAACACTGGCTGAACCAGAGGGCTTCGCCAATTATTTTCCGCGTTTCTCGCCGGATGGTTTG
This sequence comes from uncultured Rhodothermaceae bacterium, assembly GCA_964503085.1. Lineage (GTDB taxonomy): Bacteria > Bacteroidota > Rhodothermia > Rhodothermales > Bin80 > Bin80. Next base: position 46,596 of record CAZCYQ010000008.1, read on the forward strand.
AAGCTGGCCTATATATCCAACAAAGGAGAACATTTTAGCCGCACAAGTCTGTACATACAAGATTTAGGCAGCGGGTCGGTTGTTGCCCATGATCTGGGGGAGGCTTTCGGTGACTACATCTGTTCGCTCGGTCATCGTGTGAGATCCAATGTGACCGGCGCTGCTGCCTGGCGACCGGATGGCCAGGCACTCGTGTATGCACGGCAGCGTGTAACCTCAGAAGGTTTTCTCTACACGGATCTTCATCTGTTTGAATTAGACACGAAAGAATCCTCTCCGCTGACGCGTGATGCACGCGCTTCACAACCAGGATGGGATTCCACAGGGACTAGAATTGTATACGTCAACTCCGATGATGGAAGCAGTAACCTGCAGTTGCTGAACGTAAAAACAGGCGAACGCAGGCCAATAACGCGGTTTGCAGACGGAACCCAGGTCACATCCCCCGTATGGCACGGTAAATGGATTTATTTTGCGCGACTTAATCCCGGCGCGCATGGCAACGATCTGTGGAAGGTCCAGGTAGACGGATCAGAATTGACTCCCGTGCTACAGACATCGGCAGATGAGCGATCACCGACGATAGCCAATGGCGTGTTGTACTATGCTTCTGACAAGAACGGGATATACAATATTTATCGGTTTAAGCCAGACGGTTCGGAGCAACTGACTCAGGTCATCGGCGGGGCTTTCATGCCAGACATCGGTAAAGATGGGAGGATCGCTTATGCCACCTATAGATGGGATGGATACAAGATTGCCATTTTGGAGCATCCAGAAGCGATTGAACCGGTTGTCCACTATGCGCCCCCGGAATTCATCACAAAAGCTACCTTGCCCGAGACTTCGAAAAATGACAGTGATATAAGGGCTATTGATCCAGAGGTACTTTTAAGTACAATGCGTGAGGAGGCAACTTTGGGGATAGACTCTCTGCAGGTATCGCGCTATAATGCCGACTTTACGAGTTTTAGTCTCTCGCCGGTCGTTCGGTTGGATCAATACGTAGAGCGTCGGCTTGAGGGGCGTGTTCGCGGCAGGGCGGAAACCTTTTGGAGGAACCTGAAATTCGGCACTTACGTCTCTTCCCGGGAGGTATTGGAGGGTATGAGTCTGTTCGGAGGATTACTCATGGGTCCGGGATCACATCGGGATGGCCAAATTATTGCACCGGCAAATTTATTGGCACTGGAACGGGACGTATTTCTTCAATTCAATTACTCTCGGGGTTTTGGGTTCTTGCCTGGACGCTGGTCGCCGCAGATAGCAATAGAACTTTATAATATTCAGCGTCAGGTAGAGAACGGACTTTCTATTGAGGAGCATCCCTGTACGGCTTGCCTACCTGAATCTACAAATGCTGACCTGACCTATGGGCTCTGGGAGGGAAATATATATCTGCGTAGCAAGATTAACCGCAGTACCGTACTTGAAGCTGGATATCGGTACAGTCCGTATCGTGTGACAACAAACCGTTTTTATTCGAGAGAGCTTTCAGACTGGATACCCAGTACCTCGTCACGCTACTATATTGGCCGCAGCTATATGGCGAGTGCCTACTTTGAGGCACGGCGTTCTCATCGTGAGTCGGATATAATGCGTACAGGCATTCGCATTACGGCTAATTATGAACGCGAAACCGGTGAGCTACTTAGGCAATTTGATGTAGAAGAAGGACAATTGGTCCCGATCTATGACACTGACGTACTCCATCGGATGCGCGTTGATCTGGAGGGCGGGATCCGGCTACCCGGCCAAATTCGTGGCACCTCACATGGTCTGAATGTTCGGATGCAAGCCTCAACGCTGTTTGGCAAGAATACAGATACGTTTTATTTTGACTATGTTGGTGGCTTGTCTGGGGCGCGCGGTTATCCCTTTTATGCGCTGGGCGGCACAGAAACCCTGTGGCTCCAGGCTGCATGGACCTTACCGTTGATTCCTGATATTCGACGCCAGATCGGACCGGTTTACTTTGACAAGGTCTTTATGCGCCTTTATGCTGATGGGGCCAGAGTACAACCAGCGAGCCGTGCGATCCGAAAAGACGTGGGGGCGGAATTTCGCCTGATGATGGGGAGCTATTATTTATTGCCAACGGCATTGTTTGTAAGTGCAACCTATGGCTTGGATGCATTTCAGGTGACGTTGGATGATGCGTTCGTAACCTCACAGCCAAGCGTGGATTACGGTAAGGAGCTTCAATGGCACTTTGGGTTGCTTTTTGGGTTTGACTTGTAGCGATATTCCTAGATAGCCATGACGCCTGTTGTGATCTTTTGCCTGCTCTTTATCGCAATCAGCATTGGGTTGCTTTATCTGGTCCTGCGAAGAAATCCATACCCTGTTCCGCGTGGAGGTGTACAGTGGATGGTCACCATCATGTGTACACTGCTCGTTTGTCTCTCTGGTTTGGTAATTGCGCTTGAGTGGAGCTTTTCCGAGCATTCTGAGGTTACCTCCGCCCCGGAGTACGTAGAGCCTTTTGTGTTTCGATTGGTTTCTAATCAGGAGGAGGTGAACATGAGCGATTTCAATGGAAGCGTGGTGCTCTTGAATTTCTGGGCCACCTGGTGCCAACCGTGTATTACCGAGCTACCTGAACTTGATGCACTGCAGGAAGCATACGGGGATAGAGGTTTGGTCGTTGTAACGCTGTCGGATGAGGACTTGGAAGAACTTCAGTTGTATGATGATCTGCTGCCTGAAAAAACGGTATCTGGTTATGTTGCTCTTGAGGAATTGCCGGAATATTTTAGAAATGAACTTGCATCCGGGCGACCGGTCTCGTACGTGATTGATGGAGCAGGAACGATTCGAGAACGTCTCTTGGGAGCCGGGACATTCGAATATTTCGAGGGTCTTGTTACTCCGTGGCTGGCCCAACTTCAATCGTAGCGCATGCGGTGTATTGCACTTGCCCTTGGCCTCCTCGTCATTATCCCGAATGTTCAGGCTCAGCCTACCGCAGATAGTTTAGAGGCGCTGTTTTCAAGCTCTCGGCGCAGCACTCCGCTTGCCTTTGGCATGTCTGCTTTGGTTCCTGGATTGGGCCAAGCCTATAATCGTCATTGGATCAAGGCAGCAGCTGGGCTCGCAGGAGAGGCCACGGTACTCTTGCTGTATGCTTCCTGGCGCCAACAGGGAGTAGACGGGCGTTACGCATACCAAATGGAAGCTCACATGCACTGGAGTCCGATTAAGTATGCTTACTGGCTGAATGATTATGCTCAATACTTGAATCAGCTGCCAGATGGGCGTCGAGTCACGGCTCCGCCGGTGAATATTTCACCAGCACTTTTGAATATTGACCTAACGCAGCCAGACGCTTGGTCAGATTCGGAACGGTTGGCAGTGCGAAGATTGTTCCAGGAGATTCAATTGCTTGAACGTGACAGCTATCATGGAGATACAGGAGCAGTTTTTTCGCATGTACTGCCATTTTTTGGGGAACAGCAGTATTATGAACTTGTAGGCAAATACTTTCAGTTTGCTCCGGGTTGGGAAGATTACATAGCTATTGTCAGAGATGGTCGTGTAACCTGGATTGACGAGAATGGGGATTTTATTCAATCTATTGAGCCGGAAGCAACAGGTCCGGGTGGAACAAAGCCAAATGTATCCGCCAGGTTCTATCGATACGCAGAGGAGCATGCCGACGCAAATACATACTTGCGCCGAGCCTCCCGGATTACAACACTGCTAATCGTGAATCATGTACTTGCTGCTGTGGATGCAGCAATATTTGCGCGGCTGCACAATCGTCGTATGCAGTTACGTCTCGGTCTGCTGAAAGATGTACAGGGCAGAACCCTCGTGGCTCCACAGGTGAGCTTCTTTCTGAATTAGAGTCGCATGGATCATTAAATTGACATCTCATGCGTTATAAAGCTCTCCGCGGCATACCGATCTCTAGTCGTATATTGAAACTCCAACTCAAAACATTATTGCAATCATGAATTGGTATAAGCAGTTGCATGTATGGATTATCCTGGGCCTTGTGTTCGGATTAGGTTACGGAATTCTTTCTGCTGCAATGGGGTGGGGGGCGTTCACGCAGGCATGGATCAGTCCCTTTGGCGACATTTTTCTGAACGCATTGTTCATGATTGCGGTGCCGCTCGTACTGGGGTCAATCATAACCGGCGTGGCTTCGCTTTCAGATACACGCAAACTAGCTCGGATTGGCGGTAAAACAATTCTGATCTATGTCAGCACAACGGTTGCTGCTCTGATCATTGGGTTGCTTCTGGTCAATACCATCCGCCCGGGAGATACGGTTCCAGAAGAAGTCCGTATGGAACTGCAGGAAGGGTACAGTGATATGGCGGAGGAGCGACAGGAGAGTGCTGCTACGGCTCAGGAACGCGGACCATTACAGGCATTTGTAGACATGGTGCCACGCAATATCGCAGCAGCAGCCTCCAATAACCGGAACATGCTGCAAGTGGTACTGATCTCAATATTGTTTGGGATCGCACTTCTTCTTATTCCAAAAGATAAGGCCCAGCCTTTGTTAGGTTTCTTCGAAAGTCTGACAGCAGTTGTTATTAAGATTGTTGAGATCATTATGTGGGTTGCTCCTCTGGGTGTATTCGCGCTCCTTGCCGATACGGTCAGTCTGATTTCGGGGGACAATCTGGGTGAGTTGTGGAGTTTGCTGGGGGCACTTGGGTTTTATATGCTCGTGGTGCTTGCCGGGCTTGTTGTCCATGTCGTCGTTACGTATGGGTCGATCCTGAAATTCCTGACGCCGATGTCGCTCAAGAAATTCATTATGGGGATAGCGCCTGCGCAGCTTGTTGCATTCAGCACCTCATCAAGTGGGGCAACGCTGCCGGTCACGATGGACCGCGCAGAGAATCACCTGGGGGTCAGCGAGGAGGTTTCTTCCTTCGTACTTCCGCTTGGTGCTACGATCAACATGGATGGTACTGCGCTTTATCAGGCAGTGGCAGCAGTGTTCATTGCGCAGACACTTGGAATTGCACTTGGCTTTATGGACCAACTGGAGATCATACTCCTGGCTTTACTTGCTTCTATTGGCACCGCTGCTGTCCCCAGTGCGGGTATCATTATGCTGATTATCATATTGCAATCAGTTGGTGTTCCTGCAGCGGGTATAGCCTTGATCTTGGGCGTTGATCGTATTCTGGATATGTGCCGGACGGTATGCAACATAACGGGGGATGCAACCGTCGCTACCTTGGTTGCTTCTTCGGAGGGGCAACTTGGTGAGGTCAGCGAAAGCACCGCTCGCATTGGATTTGTTGCTACGCCCGATGCATCTCCGGGGGAGCACCCGGAGATGTAGGTCGGTAGCCGGAAGGGTACGCCCGAGAGGATTCGAACCTCTGGCCTTCTGCTCCGGAGGCAGACGCTCTATCCAACTGAGCTACGGGCGCGTTATATCCTCTAATGTTTGAACTGCCATAAACGTTTCCATGGTGAACATTTCATCCGACACTAAAAATCGCGAGATAGAGGCTGTAGCCTCGTCGGGCCGAACCGGCCTGGATGTTTTTGATGGTATTACGGGTGGCTGGCCTTCCGGCGCTGCCTTGGCGCTGTGGGTATTTGTTGGTTTGTTTGCCTACCTGTTCATAGGCAATATTGCTTCAACCTTTCTTCTCGCACTGAATGATGTTGGACTTCAAGATATTTTAAGCGGTCAGCAGGATATATTCGCCGAGAATGGAAATGCGTTTTTAGGAGGCAATGCAATTGGGTTAGCCTTTGGACTAGGAGGCATTGCACTGCTTGCAAGTTGGCTGGACTCTTCTCGACCTCTGCACTATCTCCGGCTTAAAACCTGCAATGCATCAGATGTCGTACTGTCGCTAGCTGGCCTTATCTGTCTACTTCCGGCGGTACTTGGCCTCGGCATCCTGAATGAAAAGATTCCTTTACCCGATGTCCTTCTGCGGTTGGAGGAACAGCAAATGGAATTAATTGAATGGTTTACCGGGCAGGGTGGTAATTTTGCCCTCAATATGATATTTGTTGTTGCTACACCAGCTATTTTTGAGGAAGTGTTTTTTCGAGGGTATGTGCAGAGGCGGGCAGAGCGGGGGCTAGGTGTCGTAGGGGGAATTATCCTAACGGGAGTCATCTTTGGCGTGTTTCATCTGCGCCTTACCCAGGTACTTCCATTAATCTTATTGGGGTGTTATTTAGCATATGTTACTTGGCGCACAGGTAGTCTATGGATTGCCGTAGTGTTACATTTTTTCAATAATGGGCTTGCGCTATCTTTATCCAAGTGGGGACCGGATTCGGTTGCAGATCCAGAAGTTGTTCCATGGTTTCTGCTCATTGGAAGCACGCTTCTCTTTGCAGCGTGTATCCTGATGATTCATCGTCGTAATGGAAAAGAGCATCGCTCTAACTGGGAGGAAGTATTCTTGTGCAGCACTGACTACGAGGCTAATCTGGTTCGTGCACGTCTGCAGGATGCCGGTATCGTTTCCGTGCTATTAAATCAGCGGGACCATGCTTTTAATCTGACACACGGATCAATAGCAAAAATACGCGTTCTGGTTCCGAAATCTATGAAGGCAGAAGCCTTGGCACTGTTTGCAGAGGAAGCCCTCACCGATGAAGAGTTGACCGAGGCAGCTCTTTCTAGTAAATAGATCCATCGCTGCGTGTAATGTCACAGATATTAACTCGCTTATTCACGGCTACAATCGGTGCTTCCCTGTTGGTTGGTTCGGCCTGGCTTGGGCCGTGGTATTTTGGCATTGCCGTGATGATTATTGCTCTTTTAGGGCAACTTGAACTGTATCAGCTCTATGAGCGCTCCGGTGTTCGGGCGTGGATCGTTACGGGCCTATTGGTAGGCGCAGGCTTGTCTCTGCGAGCTTTGGTACCGAATATCTTCCTTCTCACTGCCGTGCCTGTGGTGGGGCTTGTGTTGTGGTGTACCTTTACAAAAAGCGATCAGCCTCTGACACGCCTGGGAGCAACACTCTCGGGTGCAGTCTATCCAACTGCTCTATTAGCGTTCCTGACAGACCTGCGTGTGGTTCCAGGATACAGTGAGCAAGAAGCATTGATATTGACCATTACAGTACTAGTGCTAGTGTGGGCAAGCGATGTATTTGCTTTTTTTACAGGATCCTTTTTAGGCAGGCATGCATTGGCACCGTCAATTTCTCCGGGTAAAACCTGGGAAGGATTTCTTGGCGGGATTGGGGGAGCACTCATGGCTGTGGGTATACTCAATCTGACACTAGAGATGCCGTTAGCAACGATTCACATTCTAATTCTCGCGCTCGTATGCACCCTTTCAGGTGCAGTCGGCGATTTGGCCGAGAGTCGTTTCAAGCGTGTAGCTGGCGTGAAGGATTCGGGGATTATTCTGCCAGGACACGGGGGGATGCTGGATCGTTTTGATGGCATTATTGTGGCGGCTCCGTTATCCTATATGTACATAATTTTTGTCGTTAACTGGTTCTGAAAATGGGACTCTTATTTGGACGCAAAACACAACCGCGAAAGTTCGACTATACGCCGCGTTACTACGATCCGCGCAAAGACGATAGTCTCAAGCGACGCATGCGAATCCAGAGCCGTGTTCGTCGCAGGCGTAGTCCGGTTGCACTCTATTACCTAGCTGCATTATTGCTTACGGCTCTGTACATCTACAACGCTATCGGACGATAGCAGGACCCATATGAAGTGTGCTGTGCAGATCAGGCGTATGCCGATCGAATTGGCCAATAAGATTGCGGCCGGAGAGGTCGTTCAGCGTCCTGCATCGGCTGCAAAAGAGTTGCTCGAGAACGCCATTGACGCAGGTGCCTCGGAAATATCTCTTTCGGTAAAGGCAGCAGGCAGCAGCTTGATTCAAGTGAGCGATAATGGCACAGGCATGGGCCGCGAAGACGCTGTTCAATGCTTTGAGCGTCATGCGACCAGCAAGATCAGGAATGCAGAGGATCTAGAGAAAATACATACGCTCGGATTCAGAGGAGAAGCGTTGGCCTCAATCGCAGCGATCGCACAGGTATCTCTGAGAACAAAGAGGGCAGAAGATGAACAGGGGGTATCCGTACGTATTGAGGCGGGGCAGGTACTTGAGAATTCCCCCTGTGCCGCAGCAGTTGGCACTACCGTCGCCGTTCGCAACCTTTTTTTCAATGTTCCGGCGCGCAGAAGTTTTTTGAAGGCTCCCTCGACAGAGTTTCGTCATATCTCAAACATCTTTGTTTCTCAGGCGCTGGCTAATCCGTGGACCACCTTCAGGTTAGTACATAATCGGCATGAGGTATACCGTTTGCCGGGTTCACGCATAGAGGAATTTTCGGATGCGTTGCGGGAGCGCGTTCGCGCTATCCTTGGAACAGACGTCAGCCAGCATCTCGTGCTGGTTAATGAATCCATGAGCTATATCTCCGCTATTGGATTTTTAGCGCACCCAGAACATGCCAAGAAATCTCGCAGGGATCAGTACTTATTTGTAAATGACCGTCCGATAAAGAGCCACAGTCTAAGTCATGCAATCCGATCCGCTTATGACACACTGCTTCCGGAGGGGCGTCATCCCGCTTATGTTCTGTTTCTGAAGCTTTCCCCCAAGCATGTTGATGTGAATGTGCATCCTGCAAAAACGGAAGTTCGATTTGATGATGACCGTGGCGTATATAATTTTGTGCAAGCGATATCAAGGCGGGCGCTTGGGATTGCAGACCTGATTCCTCAGTATCCAAGTAGCGCATCATCGTTGAGTTTTCAGAGAGGGTCAAACGATCCATCAATGAGTTGGAAGCCGCCACCTCGCGCGGACGAGTTACCACCAGTTCAGGGAGAGCAGTCAGCGATTGTTTACGACGTTGAGCGTAGTCGGGCACCTTCCGGAGCAACGCTGGATATGGAGGGGTTTCTTTGGCAGTTACAGGACCACTATATCCTGACCCAACTACATAGCGGGATATTAATCGTTGATCAGCAGGCTGCTCATCAGCGCATTCTGTTTGAACGTGCCCATGCAGATTTACAGGCCGGGATCGGGTTGTCACAACAGCTCCTGTTTCCCCAACTGATATGTCTCAATCAGGGGGATTGCGAACTTCTGCGCGAACTTAGTCCACTTGCTATGGCACTTGGGTTTGATTATTCAATTTCTGAAAACCGTACGGTAACGGTCAGGGGGGTACCTTCGGACCTGCAAGCCGGCGCAGAAAAGAAAATCCTGCAGTCGATACTTGATGAGTACAAGGCCAACAGTGAGCTAAAACATCTTTCCATTCAGGAAAATATGGCCCGCAGCATAGCCGTACGCGGTGCAATTTCTCCTGGGGTTAAGTTGAGTGAAGAGGAGATGCGGACAATGATTGATCGACTCTTCCAGTGCGATGACCCCTATCGGACTCCCAATGGAAAGCCAACACTGATCCGATTGACACATGATGACTTGAAGCAACGGTTCGATCGGAAAGTTGTAGATCATGAAGAACCCGATTGATGCATTCCGAGACCGCGTAGCATCCTACATGAAGCGCACAGCTCATGTAAGTTTGGATGAGCGCATACTCGTAGGGGTAAGTGGAGGCATGGATTCTGTTGTGTTGCTGGATGTTCTGGGAATGTTAGGGTACGAGTGTGAGGTGGTTCACATTAATTATCAGTTACGCGAACAGGAATCTGCCGCAGATGAAGCGCTTGTTCGTGAATTGTGTCTGCAACGAGAGTTGGACCTGCAGGTAAGGCACATTTGCGCGCGTACCCATGCTGCAGATACCGGATACTCGGTCCAGATGGTAGCACGTGACCTTCGATACGCGGCGTTTACTGAGATAGCATTGCAGCAAGGCCTATCTGTTGTAACCGTGGCACATCACATGGATGACCAGGCGGAGTCGTTGTTGTTGAATCTTAATCGGGGCACAGGTCCAGAAGGCCTTGCTGTGATGCGCCCTGTTCGTCCACTGACAGAACAGGTCAATTTGGTGCGCCCGCTTCTGGGGGAGAGTAGAGCATCCATCCAAGCTTATGCAACCGCCAGGAATTTGAAATGGCGGGAGGATCACAGCAATAAGGACACAAAATACTTGCGTTCGAGGCTACGCGCGAGCGTTATGCCAAGCCTGAATGCCGAGACACTTGCGCGGAGTGCCAGGCTTGTAGCCGAATGGGTTGATGACGTAATCCGCCCAATGATCGATAGAAGTTTTTGTGAGGCTTCAAGTGGGCAGTCACTGTCAATTGAATATCTGAAGCAACTGCCGAATGTACTTGCCAGACGACTGGTGATTGAAGGACTCCGTAAGTGGTTACCGGGATCACCTGCAAATGAGACACTCGCTGAAAGAATTCTGTCATTGGTGAATTCTCAGACTGGAAAACAAATTGAGGTGGGCGAGGGAGTGATTTGGCGGGATCGAACCCATCTTGTGTTTACTGCCTCAGCCAAGCAAAAACGGACAGAAGGTACAGAACTGCTTTCCGAATGCACGGCAGTAGCAGTTCCAGGTGGACAGGTCCGACTCCATCTTACACAGAAGGAACCATCAAGTCTTTTTGATCCTGCAGGTGTTTGGCTCGATGCAGAAAAACTGACATTACCACTCACGGTTCGCCGCTGGCTTGCGGGTGACCGAATGCGCCCCCTAGGGATGCAGGGCACAAAAAAGATCAGTGATCTGTTGACGGATGATGCTGTACCTGCGCAGGAGCGCAGGTCTGTGCCTGTGGTATGTAGTGGTTCGACGATTGCATGGGTCGTCGGGCATCGAATGGCGCACGAGTTTCGCGTAACCCCATCAACCCAACAGTATGCCAGACTCTATTACGAGCAAAATTGAGATCATACATGGCCATCGTTTGAGGTTGTTCAAGGATGCAAAGACCATCCAGGCGCGCGTTCGGGAGATCGGCAATGTCCTGACACAGTCACACTACGGCAAGCACCCGATTGTTCTAGGTCTCATGCAAGGTGCCTTTGTATTTACAGCGGATCTTGTACGCGCCATAGACTTGCCCTGTACAGTGGATTTTTGGCGTCTTTCTTCCTACGGGACAGGTACCGAGAGCAGTCAATCCGTTCATGAACTCATGCCACCTACTGTACGACTCTGCGACCGCCATGTGATTCTGGTTGATGACATTGTAGATAGCGGCAGAACGCTCACCCACGCACTTCGCAGGCTTGCCAAACATGCACCTCAGTCGATCACTGTCGTTGCCTTGTTGCAAAATGAAGCGAGTCCTGTTGCAGTAGATCACGTAGGTTTTATTTCCGGGGAAGACTTTGTTGTGGGATATGGCTTGGATGTTGCATATGAGTTGCGGGGACTGCCCGCACTCTACTATCTTGAAAATGGTAGAGTGTAATAGAGTCTTGCAATTATCCGTAGAAAGGTGAATGGCAAATATGAGCGTAAATCCCGGAAAAGGGCGACTGGAACGAGGAAAGATGCTTCGCATTAAGCTGCTATTGGCGCCATTAATGGCGCTCATTCTTACGGGTTGTGGCGCTATACTACCTACAATTGCACCGGTAGTATGGCTGAATAAAAGCCACTTTGATGCCATATTGGAGGGCTTCTCCGAGTTACATGGCATTCGAGCGTCAGCTCTTGCCATTATGAAGGATGGCAATGTCGTCTATGAGGGTGTGAGTGGTTTCATGGATGCCGGGCATAACACGCCCACAGTCTCAAACGTGATGATGCGAGTCGCGAGTGTTTCCAAATCCGTCACAGCCGCTGCCATTCGTCAACTGGCTGCTGAAGGGTTGCTGGCGTTGGATGCGCGAGCCTTCGATCTTGGACAGCCGGAAGGCGGATTGCTAACCTTGCAGCCATTTCCTTCGCTTGGTGATGCTCGGCTAAGTGATATCACAGTAGAACACCTTCTCCTGCATAAAGCCGGCTGGGACAGAAATAGCGCAGCGGATTGGGTATTTCGAGAAATTGAGATAGCACGGACAATGTCAGTTTCCAGTCCGCCTGGAAGGGAGAATACGGTTCGCTATGTTTTAGGCAAGCCTTTACAATTTGACCCTGGTTCTGAAACTGTCTACTCCAATGTCGGATATCTGGTATTAGGGCTTATAATTGAAAAGGTGTCGGGCAAGGACTATCTTACGTACGTGCGCGAGAATATCTTCGCCCCCCTTGGCATTCCTGCAGAAGACGTGATTCAGGCCCGTACGTTTCCCCAGGATCGTAGTATCAGGGAACCATGGTACGATGCTCCGGGGTTGGCTCGCAATGTGTTTGATCCAAATGGGCCGCCTGTAAGGCGGCCGGATGGAGGGTGGGATGCTGAGGCTAAGATCGCTGAGGCTGGACTGGTCACCACGACAAGGGCTTTGCTTGAATTTGCTGACGAGTACGTGGTACGGGGTAGCAGAATCGGTAGCCGACGAATCGGTCGAGTGAGAAGCGGTTGGTGGGGTTGGCAAGGAGGAACCCTGTCTGGAACCAATTCGCTGGTATACCAGAGCGGTGGCGGGGTTAACTATGTTATTCTCTTTAATCGTCGAGCTGCCGCAAGCGACCGACTGTACCATGTCAGGCAGTTCATGGAAATATTGAACGCACGCTTGATGCTGCCAAGTTCTGCATCTTCTTCCGAGATGTTTGGAGGCGCTTCGACTGGTCAGTATTTTGCCGAATAGGAGATACGAAAGCCCAAGATCTCGGAAGCGAATCAGCAAGAGTTCTGGGAATTCTGCAATCAATTTGCATAGTGAAGTAAGGGGGGTGTACACGTGTGTACCCATCAGCACCGACCACAATCCAGGTCATATAGGACCAACTAACAAGGAAAAAGCGCATTCCACGGCACATGCTTCAAGATAGTTGACAATGAGACATGAGGAAATTATGTTGTAACTTGTGTGTCATGTCATAAATTGATCAAAATGAACCAGAGTTTTAGCCGTAGAAGTTTTCTGAAAACCGCTGGATTAGCTGCCGGTGTTGCGGTAATTCCACGCCGTTTTCTTTTCGCTTCGTCACCCGTAAAAGTCGGTGCGATTTCATACAGCTTTCGTCAGATTCCCGGCAGCGCAGAGGAAATCCTTGGGTACATGCAGACTCTTGGACTTAATGCGGTGGAGTTAATGGGGGGACCGGCGGAAGCGTACGCAGGAGCTCCGGATCCGGGCCCGAGACCCCGACATCCGGAATCTATGACCCAGGAGGAAAGGTCGAATTATGTGGCTGCCAGGGCAGCAGCGCAACAGGAAACACAGAAGTGGCGTCGCAGCGCTCCCATGGAGAAGTTTGCTGAGTTGGGGGATATGTTCAGAGATGGGGGCGTAGAAGTAGATATCCTGAAATTAGGCAACCCGAATTGGTTTGCGGAGGATATAGATTATGCCTACAGGGCGGCAAAAGCGATCGGTGCACGTGGGGTTTCTTTCGAAATCTCGGCGCGTTCATCCAAGATAATGGCTCCATTCGCTACAAAGCACGGCCTCCTCAATGGTATGCACAACCATTTACAGGTAGCCAACGAGGATTTTGACTTTGACGAGTACCTCTCCCATTCGCCGAACAATATGCTGAACCTGGACATAGGGCATTATGTAGCTGCGCTTGGGACTTCCCCCATTCCCGTGATCAAGAAATATCACGACCGGATTAGCCACTTACATTTAAAGGACCGCAAAACCCCTGAAAATGGACAGGATAATGTTGCATGGGGAACGGGAGACACGCCGATTGGCGAAGTTTTACGCCTGTTGCGGGATGAGAATTACCCCATTCCGGCTATGATTGAACTGGAGTACCCAATTCCAGAAGATTCCAGCGTAATGGAGGAAATGGCCAAGTGTGCTGACTACTGCCGGGAGGCCTTGGAATCATAGCGGCAGGTTGGCTGCTTTCAAGTGGCAGAGGTACGGCTTTTCAGTGAAGTGTACTAGTGCATTAATTGCAGCAAGATCAGCTTGATTGTCAAGCTCCCGAAGATGCCCCCGCGCATCCAGGATGCGCACGACTCCTTCATCTGGTTCATAAGCGGCATGTCTTGACTTACCTACTGTTAGGTAGTATGTATGTGCATCGGGAGTGCTGATCCCGATTTTCTTCAGTGTCTGACTTACGCGAACCTGCCATTCAGTGAGTAACTCCTGTGCAGGTACTTCAGTGAGGAATGTACATCGAAACAGGTCTCGATTGATGATACGCCGTGATAAGTCCGCAAGTATGGGGTCTGTACTCCGACACCATTGCTTCAGACTGCAGGTTACTTCAGCGTCATCCAAACTCAGGAATCGATCCAATACCTCATCCTCCGAGAGTCTTGATGCATCAATTTTTCGTTCCAGGAACCAGCGCAATGCTGATGAGATGCCAGACACAGCTTCGTCATTGCTGACATTAATCAAGTGCCGTGCACGGCGGATCGCACCGCGGAGCACGAAATCAGCTGCAACCACCGTCTTGTGCAGGTAAACCTGCCAGTACATCAACCGCCGGGCTATGAGTACGTTTTCGACTGCGTAAATTCCTTTCGACTCAATAGCAAGACAGGATCCTTTTCCTCCATCTTTAGGGTAAACACACAGTGTACGCAATATACGCTCAATACCAATTCTACCTTCAACCACCCCTGTAAAATGTGAATCCCTGCATAAATAATCCAAACGATCCATATCCAGTTGACTCGATATCAAGTCGCAAAAGAACGGACGCTCATAGGTGCCGTCCAGCATCTGGATTGCCATGTCGATCGGCGGACCAATCCGTGATTCAAGTCTCCGCATGAGGGCTAAACTTATTTTCTCATGTGGTGTATCGCAAACCAGATCATACTCGAGCGTATGGGAATAGGGCCCATGGCCAATGTCGTGCAGCAGAATGGCGGCCATAGCTGCCAGTCTTTCATCTTCCGTGATGGGAGTTCCTTTGGCGGCCAAACTGTCCAGGGCATCGGACATTAATGCCATTGCACCCAAGGCGTGTGGAAAACGACTGTGTTCAGCGGCAGGGAAAACAATTAGTCCCAGACCAAGTTGCTTGATACGTCTGAGCCGCTGAACCTCGCGCGATTCAAGCAGTGGCTGAATTATCTTTCGGGGCACTCTGATGAACCCGTGAACAGGATCCGAAAGGACTATGACATTGCGTGTCATTGCAGGTTGGGGCGATTCTCCGACTCGTCACCGAATGAATGCGCACGCTGCTGTAATTTGATCTTCCAAAGTGATAACACTAAGCAGATAACTACTGATGATGGCTGCACTACCCGTGTGCATTGAAGTAAGCCAAGACTATTGGCCAAAGGCAAAGTACGCCATCCGCATGTTACTTGAGCCACTTGGTTTGGGTCCGATTTTCAAGCCACGGAGTGAACTGCGTGGTCATGGCTTGTACTATGGACATAACCCTGCCAGTCTGCCTTCAATGATAACTGTATTACCATTGGCGCACAATGCCGAAGAATTTTATGATGATTTTACTCCCATAGATGTGGCTTCCATATGCTGGAGCGAGTATGCTGATTTTAGTGTGCCAGTTCTTTTCTCGTCAGAGGCGGGGGACGACCTCGTTGCTTCGGCTTTCTACTGGCTCTCGGGTTGGCAGGAATTCACCGTAAACGAACGTGATCAGCATGGCCGGTTTCCACATAAAGCGTCACTTCAAGCGATACTTGAAGTGACACGACTGCCTGTCGTAGATTGCTATCGAATGCTGTTAAGAGAACGATTAGAGGGTGCTGGGATTAATACGGATCTGCGGAAATGGGCCGAGAAGGATTGGGCATTTTGTCCTACGATTGATGTTGACTATCTTCGGCACTGGCGTTTCGGAATGATTTTTCGGGAAAAAGTTGAATATTTTCTGTTGAATCGTCGAAAAGTCAGTGTAGGTGAGCGTTGGCGTCGGCTGTTCCAGTTTATCCGTAGTTACTTTAGTCGGGGCGATGCATTTAAGATTGCCTTGCGTAACATGTATCATGCGATTCGGGCTTATGGTAGCGCCACAATTTTTTTGAAAGCAGCAGCACACGGTCCTAATGATGTAAGTTATCAACTGGGTCAACCCTTTCTTAGCAAACTGCTGACTGATCTCTCTTCTGATTGCTTTGAAGTTGGCCTTCATCCAAGCTATCATGCATATACGCATGCTGCTTATCTGCGCAGCGAGCGTAGTGCGCTTACTGAAATTATCGGAACAGGGCCTGTAAGTGTTAGGCAGCATTTTTTGCGCTATGACTCTGCGATAACGCCCCACATCCAGGAGGCGATCGGTTTTAGAATTGATTCATCTCTTGGTTTTGCGGAATGTGCCGGGTTTAGAAACGGCACCTGTATGCCATTTCTTAGGTATGATCCCGTGAGAAACAAGGTGATGGATATTTGGGAAATGCCGCTATTGTTTATGGATGGAGCATTGTTTAATCGACAGAAGTATGGAGCGGCTGATGCCATTCAGGAAAGTACAGAACTCCTCAAGCTATGCCAGACATTTGGCGGGGTTGCCGTTGGTCTTTGGCACAATGTCATTGGCGAAGAATTAGATTATCCCGGGTGGGAGGAGCACTTTGAGAAGATGTTGAGGTGGAGTAGTGCCCAAGGGGCACATATTGCCTCCTTACGAGACGCTCTTGGCGCATGGACAGGTTACCCAATTGCCAACTAAGGGAAAATGTGTCACGGTTTAGACAATATTTATTTACTGTGACTCATGTCACGAAGGAAAAGAGGTCAGACGCCGCTCATGCGGCAGTATTACCGGATTAAGGCGGAACATCCGGACACGCTTCTATTGTTTCGGATGGGCGATTTCTACGAGACATTTGAGGAAGATGCTCTCAAAGCAAGTGACGTGTTGGGTATTGTGCTTACCAAACGTGCAAATGGTGCGGCAAAGAGTGTACCGCTCGCTGGATTTCCTCATCACGCACTCGAAAATCATCTCCCGAAACTGGTTGAAGCAGGACTAAGGGTCGCGATTTGTGAGCAACTTGAGGACCCAAAATCGACACGATCTCTGGTCAAGCGGGGCGTGACCGAAATCGTTACGCCCGGAGTATCCCTTCGGGATCAGATGCTGTCTCCAAAACAGGCGAACTACCTGGTGGCGGTACACTTTGGGAAGAAGCAGGTAGTGGGAGTGGCTTACGTGGATGCATCCACTGGCGAGTTCATACTCACAGAAGTTGATCAGTCCAGACTGGATGATCTGTTAAAGAGCATCGAACCGGCAGAAATCCTTGTTAACAAAGCTGCGCAAGAGTCTGTACGCGCATTCCGGGATCAAGGCTACATGGTTACGCCTCGTGAGGATTGGGTGTTTGATCCTGATTTTGCCACCACTACACTACTTGAACACTTTGGTACACACTCTTTGAAAGGTTTTGGGATTTCAGGGTTGAGAGAGGGGGTTGTTGCAGCAGGTGCAGTACTCCATTACTTGATCGAAACGCAAAAGAGTAAACCAGAGCATATACGTCGGATTCAGCAACAGATGGATGAGGGATATATGCTCCTTGATCCACAAACTCGGCGTAATCTTGAACTGCTGGTTCCGCTCCGTGGAGACCGTACCAGTACCACGATGATTGAGCTTCTGGATCAAACCCGCACCGCGATGGGCGCGAGGATCTTGAGACGGTGGCTCTTTCGACCTTTGCGTGATGTTACACGCATTAATCGCAGGCTGGATGCTGTTGAGACACTCGTACGCAATACGGAAGTTCGAGAAAATCTACAGCATTGCCTCAAACAAATCTGCGATATTGAGCGGGTGGTTGCCAGGATATGTACCCAACGAGCGACTCCCCGTGAGCTGTTGGCACTCGCATTGGCATTGCGGCAGGTGCCTGAGTTGATCCAGGGTTTACAATCAACCGACTGCAGAGTATTGGATGAATTATCTCGACGGCTTAATCCCTGTGATGATATTGAATCCGCCATCAGTCAGGCCCTTGACGACTCTTCTGAGCAAATATTTCGACGGGGCTACAGCGAGGAACTGGATAGATTATGCGAGATTTCCAGTTCCGGAAAAGGATTTATTGAGGCACTTCAGAAGCGTGAATGTGAACGGACCGGTATTCCATCGCTCAAGGTAGGCTATAACAAGATATTTGGGTACTACCTGGAGATAACGAATGTACATCGGGACAAAGTACCGCCCGAATATGTTCGGAAGCAGACATTGGTTAACGCAGAGCGATATATCACCGATGAGTTGAAAGAGTATGAGGAAAGTGTAATTGGAGCGCAGGAGCGGATCGTAGTGCTCGAAAACGAACTCCTCCGATCTCTTAGAGCTGATTTAGCAAAATCATCCAGGGAGCTCCAGCAGTTAGGGGCCATGATAGCAGTTCTTGATTGTTTTGTTGGCTTTGCTGAAGTAGCGGTTCGTGAAGGGTATGTAAGGCCAAGTATTGATAATACCAGACTGCTCAGAATAGTGCATGGCAGACATCCGATTGTAGAACGGGCGGATCCTGCTGCCTTCGTTCCAAACTCAATAGAACTTGACCCTGATAGGTATCAGATATTCATCATAACGGGCCCCAATATGGCGGGCAAGAGTGTAATTTTACGCCAGGTTGGTTTAATCGTCTTGATGGCGCAGGCGGGAAGCTTCGTGCCCGCAAAATCAGCTACAATTGGTGTAGTTGATCGCATTTTTACCCGGGTTGGTGCATCGGATAACTTGGCGGCGGGTGAGAGCACTTTTCTGGTTGAGATGAATGAGGCCGCCAACATTCTAAATAATGCCACCCGAAACTCGCTGATCCTCCTGGATGAGATAGGGCGGGGGACCAGTACTTTTGATGGTCTCTCTATTGCGTGGGCACTGGTTGAATACTTGCACGGAAATGAGTCAATAGCTGCACGGACACTTTTTGCGACTCATTATCATGAACTCAATACGCTTGAGGAGCGTCTTAAAAGGGTTAAGAACTACAAGGTCCATGTTCAGGAGCATGACGGCAGGATTGTTTTTCTCCACAAATTGATTCGCGGGGCGGCAGATCATTCTTATGGTATTGAGGTGGCTCGTATGGCTGGATTGCCCTCGAAAGTGTTAGGCAGGGCAAGGGAAATTCTGGATGAACTTGAATCTCAGAAACCCGTCAGAGAAGACATTACGCCAAAATTGCAATCTATTCAGATGACGCTCTTTGATCAACCAGAATTCGATGCAATACGCGACAAACTACAGGAGATAGATATCAACAGAATTACGCCGCTACAGGCGTTGTCCCTTTTAGCAGAGTTAAAGAACCTTTCTGATTAGATCTGAGCAACGAGCATGAAAATACTCATTGTAGGAAGTGGCGGGCGTGAGCATGCTTTGGCATGGGCCGTACGTGGAGCTAAGACGTTATATATAGCCCCGGGAAATGCAGGGACAAGGGAATTTGGTGAAAATATTGATATCAAAGCGACAGATACGGAAGCCCTAGTATCGTTTTCTCGACGCGAAAACATTGACCTGGTTGTTGTGGGTCCAGAAGTACCTCTTGCAAGTGGACTAGCCGATGCCTTGGTCCAAGGCGGGATAGCCTGTTTTGGCCCATCGGCGGCTGCCGCCGAAATTGAAAGCAGCAAGGCTTTCGCCAAAGCATTTATGCAGCGCCATAATGTGCCAACCGCCCAATGGCAGGCCTTTCTTCCAGATCAGATTGAAGAGGCTAAGACCTATGCCCGAACATTGGGAAGATGCGTTGTCAAGGCTTCTGGACTTGCTGCGGGGAAGGGGGCGATCATGTGTGAGGATCAGGCGAGCTCCGATCGTGCATTACAAGAATTACTAACAATGGGCCTTCTGGGAGACGCGGGCAAGGAGGTCGTAGTTGAAGAATGGATGGAGGGCGAAGAGGCTAGCGTATTCGCTATTACAGACGGTGATGACTATGTGGTGTTAGATCCAGCCCAAGACCATAAACGCGTATTTGATAAAGACCTTGGTCCAAATACAGGAGGCATGGGCGCATATGCTCCAGCCCCTGTAATGACCACAAACTTGATTGATGAAGCGTGCCGCTCAATTATTGAGCCAACACTCGAAGGAATGGCCTACGAGGGCAGGCGTTACACGGGCTGTCTCTACGCCGGTCTTATGATTACCGACCAGGGCCCTAGGGTTGTCGAATTCAACTGTCGTTTTGGAGATCCAGAGACGCAGGTTGTGCTACCCCTGATGGAGGCAGATCCGATAGAAGTACTCCTGCGAGCAGCCAACGGAGGTATTGGAAATATGCGACTGACCAAACAATCACTTGCAACTGCTTGTGTGGTGCTGGCTAGTGGTGGGTATCCTGGTTCCTACGACAAAGGATATCCCATTCACGGACTGAATGCTGCAAGTGAAATCCCAGGTGCTCTTGTATTTCATGCGGGCACAAAATCCGAGGATCAAAAAATTGTTACGGCGGGTGGACGTGTTTTAGGGGTGACCGCGGTGGCGTCCACGTTAAGGGATGCTGTTAGCCGGGCCTACGAAGCGGCGGATCTCATACAGTTCGACGGTAAGCATCTGCGAAGGGATATTGGGCACCGTGCACTTGGGCATCAATGATGCACCGTTTGTTGACCTTATTGGTTCTTTCGGTGGCGTTCGCCGGAATTGCGTGCGCCCAAGATACACTTAGCACCGGATTTGAAGTCGTTGCGCATTTTTCTGAGGCACAGGCACTCGAAATCGCCCCAGAGGGATTGCTCTATGTTGCGACGATGACGGAGGTTGTCCAACTTAGCCAAGATGGCAAGATACATGCGAGTCTAGATGGAACGAGTGCAGGCGCATTTGGGGAGATTTCTGATGTTGATCCGGGTAATGGATTGATATGGGTTATTGCAGACGCAGAGAATGGTCATCTGTTGCGGTTTTCAAAAGAACTGCTGCATCTGGAGTCTATTCGAGTGCCCAGAAGTGTGAACATTGAGTTGGAGCGATCCCCTCGGCTTGACCTATACGACGGGCTTAAAACTGCATTGGGGCGGCCGATATCCATTGCAGTCGGATCAACCGGTGCCATGTTTGTCGTTGACGCGTCTTCTCAACAGGTGCTTAAATGGGATTCCAGTAGAAGATTAGAGCGCAGTATCGGTGAGTTTGGTGCCGGGGCAGGCGAATTGGTGGAGCCGATCAGTCTTTCCACGGATACTTCGCTGCTTTATGTGGCGGATCGTGCACTTGGTTTGGTGAAAGTGTACGATTACTTTGGTGGGCATGTGCGCAACTTGAGAGCAACACAAGAGGTGACAAGTGTCTCTGTAGCAGGTGCAGAAATATGGATTATTATGCCCCAGGCTATATGGATATATAATAACCGAGGTACTTTCTTGCGTCAGGTTGTCGTTGAACTTGACAGTCCATTATTGGCTGCGGTACCTATTTCGAAGCATATTCTTCTCTTGACTTCGACACGGCTACTGCGGGTAAAATTGGACTGAAGGAGGCTGTTGCACAAGGCTAACAAAATTCAATAGCTTTGGCCGACGGTCTTGTGGGGTTAAACAAGGTGGCGGTTTCCCACGTTTGTACGAGGGAAGGACCAGACCCAAAATCATTATGGACACACCCGGTGGCACAGTACGTCTTGCTCACAAGCCAAAAACTCTCTCGTTCAAGAAGTTTTGCAAGCGGGTCATACATATCGTGCTATTATCTTTCGGATCTCATTGCTTGGATGAACCGGGTACTTCGTTCAAATCAGAGTATTTCAGATGAGCACATATTTTTCATTGTTTGATCTGAAAGCAGATCGGCTTCACGTTTGGCGGGCCTCAGTTTTGATCCTGGCCGGTGTTGCGTCTGTGCATGTAGTTTTGGCCCAGGGGCAGCAACCGGTGTTTGAGCCCCGGGTTGTCGTCGTGCAGTTTGAGCCGGGTACTGTCATAGGAGCGGGAGTGGCCAAGACGGGACTGACTGCTTTTGATCGCACGGTGGCCCGCTACCAGGTGGAGGTGATTGAGCGCGCCTTTCCGTTTCTGGATTATGTTAAACCCTCCCCGAAGACGGCACAGAACCTTGCTGCGCTTCGCCGGACATATTATGTTCGATACCGTACGGAAGCGGATCCAGAGCGGGTAGCGCGTGCGCTATCTGCCGTCCGAGGCGTTGTGTATGCCGAGCCTGTTCTCATCAACCGCGTGTTTGATTTCGCGTCCCAAACAGATCCCGCGGACTCATTATATGGCGATCAGACGTATTTGCGGCATATGCGCCTGCCGGAAGCCTGGGATCTTGTCAAGGGAGAAGATGGCATGCCGCCGGTGGTGATAGCCATCGTGGACAGCGGAACCGACTGGGATCACGAGGATCTGCTGGCCAATGTGTGGACCAATGAGGACGAGATTCCCGGTAACGGCATTGACGACGACGGCAATGGTTTCATTGACGACGTGCACGGGGCAAACTTTGCCAACGGGGACGAGATGGACCATGATCCTCAGCAGCAACCTGGGCATACGCACGGAACTATGGTTGCGGGTGCGGCTAGCGCCGTGACCAACAACGCGATCGGTCTGGCCGGCGCGGCCTGGAATGCCAAGCTCATGCATGTCAATGCGGCATGCGAGGCAACACAGGTCATCTGTTATGGCTACGAGGGTATCCTATACGCGGCCGCCAACGGTGCCGATATCATAAACGCAAGTTGGGGTGGGTTTTTTGGAGGGCAAGAATTAAATATGGAGATACAGGTCCTGGATTTAGCCACGGACATGGGGGCGTTGGTGGTGTCAGCAGCCGGTAATAACAATGCTAATAACGATGTATTTCTGAGAAACCCGGCTGCGTATCATCGCGTACTTTCTGTGGGTGCAACGGCAAGAGATTCGCGCAGGCGGGCGTGGTTTTCGCAGTACGGAAAGACGGTGAACGTCTTTGCACCCGGTACTGGCGTCATTACAACAGTGCCGGGCGATGAATACAGTTTTGCCACAAACGGCACGTCGTTTGCATCGGCACTTGTAAGCGGTGTGGCCGCATTGATAAAGACCCGGTTTCCCGAGATATCTCCGGATGTGCTGAGAGAGCAATTGCGGCTCTCGAGCGAGGGCATAGATACAGAAAATCCTGGGTATGCCGGGCTACTGGGCAGTGGCTACGTCAATGCGGAGGCGAGTCTGCAAGCAGCTACGGATCCGGCCGTACGTGTCAAACGCTGGTCCTGGCGTGATACCGATGGAGACGGTCGGATTAATCCCGGGGACCGTGTTACGATTGACGCTGCGGTCGTCAATTATCTGTCAGCAGCCCGGTCACTGACCGTAGAGCTAGTGCCAGCCGAATCGTACCCCTTTATCACGTTGCCTGCGGCTGAGTACCAGGTAGGTGTCTTGGAGCGTGGCGATTCCTCGGGAGTTGAATTCCAATTCGAGGTTTCTGCGAATGCGCCCACGAATGTGAGGGTAACATTTTATGTTCGCATTCGCGACAACGCATTCACAGATGAGGCGGATGCGTTTTCTTTTGGCATAAACCGGCGCCTTGATGTAGTGCACGCGTTGCTCAGTGCCCTCTATGTTGCCACAGACGGCGATAACTGGTTCGACAATACTGGATGGGACATCACCATGGTGCCCACGCAGGAGGAGTTGTCAAACTGGTATGGGGTAGGAACCCACT
This sequence comes from uncultured Rhodothermaceae bacterium, assembly GCA_964503085.1. GTDB lineage: Bacteria > Bacteroidota > Rhodothermia > Rhodothermales > Bin80 > Bin80. The sequence goes on from CAZCYQ010000008.1 coordinate 70,157, forward strand.
TGGACGGAGTTGTTGTGCTTGGCTTGTCCGAAAATAACCTGACGGGGGCGCTGCCTGCTGAGTGGGGCGGTCTCTCGGAGTTGGAGGCTCTGGCAATGTCCAATAATTCACTGACGGGGCCGATTCCGGTGGAACTGGGACAACTACAACGGTTGCGATGGCTGGAGTTGGGTGCTAATTCGCTGTCAGGGCCAATTCCTGCGGAACTGGGACAGCTATCGAAATTGCAAAGGCTGTGGCTGGGTATTAATCCGCTGACGGGGCCGATCCCTGTGGAATTGGGACAACTGTCACGGTTGCAAGACCTACGGCTGTTTAACAATTCGTTGACGGGGCCGATTCCTGCGGAGTTGGGACAGTTGTCGGAGTTGCGGGGGTTGTACCTTTATAAGAATTCACTGACGGGGCCGATCCCTGCGGAACTGGGACAGCTGTCGGTGTTGCGAGGGTTGTACTTGTATGAGAATTCACTGACGGGGCCGATTCCTGCGGAATTGGGGCAACTGTCACAGATAAAATGGCTGAATTTGGGCGACAATTCGCTGACGGGGCCGATCCCTGCAGAACTAGGACAACTGTCGAAGTTGCAACAACTGCGGCTAAATAACAATTCGCTGTCGGGGCTGATTCCTGCGGAATTGGGACAATTGTCGGCGCTAGAAAGCCTAAGTCTGTCGGGCAATTTTCTGTCAGGGTCAGTCCCCGCGGAACTGGGACAATTATCGCGGTTGCGAGAACTGCGGTTGAATGATAATTCGCTGACTGGCCCGCTGCCGCGAAATCTCATGCATCTGGACAGTCTTCAGTATTTCTTCTTTGCCGGTCAGGATCTTTGTGCGCCTTCAGACGACGAATTTCAAGCATGGCTGCTCAGTATCCCGAACGTATCTGGACCTCCCTGTACGGTTGCCGCCCCCGTGTCCTTTGCAGATAGAATTGCGGATCAGTCCTTTCCGCGTGCGCAGACGATTGACCCGTTTATCTTGCCCGAGGCCACAGGAGGTGCGCCGCCAATCGTCTATGGCTTGATCCCGACGCTACCGGCAGGATTGACCTTTGACGCGATGACACGCACCATAAGCGGAACGCCGACGGTGGTTACGGCTTCCACCCCGTATATCTACAAGGCAACCGACGCAAACGGATCTGCCGACAGTCTGGAATTCAACATTGAGGTGTTTTCTCCGACCCATGTGGCGAACGAGTCATTGCCGGAGGATTTTACAATACAGGGCAATTATCCCAATCCATTCCGGGATGCGACACGCCTGGTAATGGATCTTCCATGGCCGGCCCGTGTGGCAGTTGAGGTGCTGGACGTGACGGGTCGGCGCGTACTAATGATGCCAGCACTGGAGATGTCTGCTGGCTGGGAGCGCGGCCTGGAGCTGCGTGGTGTGGCCCTGTCCTCGGGACTGTACCTATACCGCCTGATCGCGACGTCGCCCGAAGGGACAGTCTCGACACATGTGGGGTGCTTCGTGCAAATCCGATAACCGACATCTCGGGAGTCAGAGGGCGCTAGCGGAGCCTTGTACCGGTTGGGGGTGGACCAAAGTTCAACTAACTCTACGGAACTGCCACGAATGCTTATACTATTGGATTGGAGCAACGAGCGAGTGTTAGGGGTTCCACGGATTCATGTCAAGTTATACAGGGCTCCACAACTTATTTCACAGGATGAGCAAGAAACATCCTTCTTCTGGCAGGTATCAAGGCGTGATCGCTATATCTTTCAATAGAACCAACGTTAGGGGTGTTAATGATGTGCATGACGGGGCATTATGTTGCATAGCACAGATGTAAGGGACATCTTGCCAAGTAAGTGGTATCATAACAGTTAGGCTAACTTGCTTCAGCTTAAGACTAATGAAATACGACGTCCACACAAAGGTCCAACCGGTCGTGACTGGTGATGCACTTCCTAAAACTCGACCAGAATTGACGACCAAAGGCCAGCACATGTCTGGCGCCGAAATTCTGCTCCGGTCTCTTGAGGCCGAAGGGGTAAAGATTATCTTCGGGCATCCCGGGGGGGCTGTTATCCATGTGTATGATGAGATGCACAGGATAAAGCCCCAGTTTGAGCACATCCTCGTTCGGCATGAACAGGGAGGAACTCATGCGGCAGAAGGTTATGCAAAAGCCACAGGAAAGGTGGGGACCGTACTGGTTACCAGTGGGCCTGGTGCTACGAACACCGTTACGGGAATCGCAGACGCTTACATGGACTCGGTGCCGATTGTCGTGTTTACCGGACAAGTTCCCACAGGTCTCATTGGCAACGATGCTTTCCAGGAATGTGATGCAATTGGCATCAGCCGCTCGATAACGAAGCATAGTTATCTGGTTCGTGATGTGAGCGACTTGGCGCGTACGGTCAAGGAAGCCTACCACATAGCCCGGACGGGGCGACCTGGTCCAGTTTTGGTCGATCTGCCAAAGGATGTTTTGCTGGCAAAAGGCCCCTTCCTGTATCCGGAAACCGTGAATATGCGGGGATACGCGGTACCCGCAGAGGGGCGAATGGAGAAGTTGCAGCGAGCCGCACAGATGATCGCTGAATCCGAACGGCCATTGTTTTATGTCGGAGGTGGGGCCGTTAACAGTGATTCCTCAGAATTGCTAACAGATATTGCAAGGTATACCGGTATTCCGGTAACGACTACGCTGCATGGGCTAGGAGCCTTCCCTGAAGACGACCCTCTGGCATTACGCATGCTAGGCATGCATGGGACTTGGTGGGCGAACCAGGCGATTCAGCATTGTGACTTGATTATTGCTGTGGGAGCGCGCTTCGACGATCGTGTAACCGGGAAGTTGGACTCGTGGGCGCCTCATGCAAAAGTTATTCACATCGAGATTGATCAGTCGTGTATTTCCAAGAATGTTTTTGCAGATTGCGCTATCCTGGGCAATGTGCGAAATGTACTTGAACAGCTACGACCGATGGTCAAGCCGAAGGATACCACTGAATGGCTGAAACAGATTGAAGACTGGCGCCAAGAATGTCCTCTGAAGTACGAACATGATGGGAAGTTGCGCGCACAGGGTATAATTGAAAAACTGCGTGACAAAACCAAAGGCGATGCCGTGGTCATCACGGATGTTGGTCAGCATCAAATGTGGACGGCGCAGTACTTCCGATTCCTGCACTCACGAACACATATTACTAGTGGCGGTCTGGGTACAATGGGATTTGGTATGCCGGCAGCTATGGGAGCTGCCTTTGGTATGCGCGAAATTGGTTCGTCCAGACCGGTGGTCTGCATAAGTGGTGATGGTGGGTTCGTAATGAATGCCCAGGAAATGAGTGTGGCGGCAGCTCATAAGTTGCCACTGAAGCTGGCAGTCATAAATAACCGATTTCTTGGTATGGTAAGACAATGGCAGGAGCTCTTTCATAAGGAACGGTACAGTCATACTGATCTATCAGATACGAACCCTGATTTCGTGAAACTGGCGGAGGCCAATCACTGCGTCGGCCTCTGTGCAAAGACACCAGAAGAGGCGCAGGAGATTATTGACGAGGCATGGAAGGTGACCGATCGACCTGCACTTATGGAATTTCAGGTGGCCAAAGAAGAAATGGTCTTTCCGATGGTGCCTGCAGGTGCGGCCACAGGGGAAATGATCACTGACAGGATGACCCCGAATTCCTTCGTGTAATCAAGGCATTGAGAATTTAATAAACAATGGCAGATACACTTATACTGACACCGCAGCAGATTATCCGCAAGAAAGCGGCGGGTGAGCCCATTCAGCCGGATGATAATGCAATGACACGGAGGCACACGATCGTGGTTCTTGTGGAGAACTCAATCGGTGCATTCATACGTGTCATCAATATGTTTTCAGCCCGGGGATTCAATATTGACAGTGTTACAGTCGGTCCTACAGAGGATCCGAGTGTAAGCCGGATGAACATCGCAACAGAGGGAAACAGCCGTATTATTGCTCAGGTTCTGAGGCAGTTAAGCCGTCTAGTGGACACGATTGAAGTCATTGATCTCACGACCACTGATTTTGTAGAGCGGGAGTTGTGCCTGCTTAAGGTTTGCTATACAAAGGATTCCCGCTCAGAAATTCTGGATGTGAGCAATATTTTTCGGGGCAAGGTGGTCGACATCACTAAAAAAACAATGACCTTTGAGCTGCGTGGTCCTTCTCAGAAAATTGATGCGTTTATCGACATGATGCTACCACATAATATTGTCGAAGTCGCTCGAAGCGGTCGTGTTGCTATGCGGCGCGACATATAATCTGTAATCAAACACATTTACTCGGTAATACATGAAAATGCATTATAACGCCGATCCCAGCATTATCCTTGAGAGAAAGGTAGCGGTGATCGGATATGGAAGCCAGGGACACGCCCATGCCCTGAACTTACAGGACAGTGGTGCTACTGTTGTAGTTGGTCTGCGGGACGGGTCCAGATCTGCCAGTAAAGCCCGTGCTAAGGGACTTAGAGTTGCTAGTATCGCTGATGCTGCTGCCTGGGGAGATGTAGTCATGATCCTGATTCCAGACCAGGACCAAAAGCGGGTTTACGAAGCAGATATCGCCGAGTACATAGTACCAGGCAAAGCTTTGGGGTTCGGCCATGGATTTAATGTACATTACGACCAGATCAAAGCACCGGAAGGCGTGGATGTCTTTATGGTAGCTCCCAAAGGACCTGGACATCTCGTTCGTCGTACTTTCGAAGAAGGCAAGGGCACCCCTTGCCTTGTTGCGGTAGCGCAGGATTCTACCGGTACGGCTCTTGATCTCGCGATCAGCTACGCTCATGCAATCGGAGGTACACGTGCAGGCGTGATCGAAACCAACTTCAAGGACGAAACAGAAACCGATCTCTTTGGAGAACAGGCCGTCCTGTGTGGAGGATCACAGGCGTTAATTCAAGCGGGATTTGAAACGCTCGTTGAAGCAGGATATCCTGAGGAACTAGCTTACTTTGAGGTACTCCATGAGCTGAAACTCATTGTAGACCTCTACTACGAGGGCGGGCTATCTTATATGAACTACTCCATCAGTGACACGGCGGAGTATGGTAACTATTCTCGCGGACAACGTGTTATTGGTCCTCAGGTAAAGGAGGAGATGAGACGTATCCTCGACGAGATTCAATCTGGTGACTTTGCACGTGAATGGATTGCCGAATGCGAAGGAGGACAACCAGCGTTTCAGGCTTATAGAGATAAAACCGCGGCCCACCCGGTAGAGAAAGTAGGCAAGCGATTGCGTAAGATGATGGCTTGGCTCAGAAAGAGTACCGATACAGTGGAAACCGCCAAGGCAGCTTAATGCCCGGATATAAGATCGCAGTGCTCCCGGGTGACGGCATAGGACCAGAGGTCACTCGGGAAGCCGAACGGGCTATGGTTGCTGCTGCCCAGGCCTTTGATTTTGAGATTGAACTGGAACACTGGCCAATAGGTGGCACAGCGCTCGAGAAGTTCGACATGCCTTTCCCCGATGCAACTCGAGAGGCCTGTCTAGCCGCTGACGCTATATTTCTGGGTGCGATCGGTGATCCCAAATGGGATCACGAAACAGGAAATCGAAGATGTGAAGCAGCGTTGCTTGCCTTACGTAAGGCCTTGGGGGGGTATGCTAACCTGCGCCCCGTCATCGTACCTGAGAGTCTTGTGGGGGCTTCGCCCTTGCGGCCTGATCGTGTAAGCGGTACGGACCTGCTTATCGTACGTGAGCTAACTAGTGGTATCTACTTCGGGGAACCTCGAAGCAGTACAGAGGATGCTGCGGCAAATAGCATGGTCTATACCCGGGGTGAGATTGAGCGCATTGCGAGAATGGCCTTCAGTATCGCGGAAAAACGTCGAGGGCATCTCACCTCCGTGGACAAGGCTAACGTTCTTGAGGTTTCGCAACTTTGGCGTAGCGTTGTAACCGAGATTCATGAATCGGAATTCTCAAATGTAAAACTGGAACATCTGTATATAGACAATGCAGCAATTCAGTTGATTCTTAAACCGTCTCAGTTTGACGTAATTTTGACCGGTAACCTGTTTGGAGATATTCTCAGCGACCTGGCAGGTACGCTCCCTGGCTCGCTCGGCATTTTGCCCTCGGCGAGCATCGGTGGACTGGTCAACTTGTACGAACCCGTTCATGGCAGTGCTCCTGATATAGCAGGCAAGGGATGGGCCAACCCTGGTGGTGCACTGCTAAGCGCGGTGATGCTACTCCAGGGACTGGGGGAGATGGAAGCTGGAATCCGTCTTCAGGACGGCATCGTAAATACACTTAACGAGGCGGTGCTTACCAGAGACCTAGGCGGAACAGTCTCCACAACAGAATTTGCTGATTCGGTGCTTTCGCATGCATTCGATTATGCTCCGACTGTGCCTATACAGTAGACCAACAGATTGGCTACATGGCTGAAGATAAAGTACTGATATTCGAAACTACACTACGCGACGGCGAACAAGCCCCCGGCGCTTCGATGAATGTCGGAGAAAAGATTCGGATCGCGCAGCAGCTTGCCAGGTTGAAGGTTGACATTATTGAGGCTGGGTTTCCCATTTCTTCGCCTGCGCAGTTTGAAGCGGTGCACCGCATCGGGCAGGAAATAGAAGGCCCAGTAATAGCTGCCCTTGCACGTTCGATTGAAGCAGACATTGACGCCGCCGGGGAAGCGTTGCAAACGAGTACCAACGGGAGAATTCATACGTTCATCGGCACAAGCGATATTCACTTGGCCGCAAAGTTTGGAGCTGATAAATATGGACGTACGATTGAAGCAAAGCGAGAATTCGTTCTTGAAATGGTTGACCGCGCGGTGCGGCAAGCATGCTCAATTACGAGTGATGTTGAGTTCAGTGCAGAAGATGCAGGACGTACAGATATAGACTATTTGGTGAACGTCATTGAAGTAGCCGTTGCGGCAGGAGCCACAACAATCAACATTCCAGATACCACGGGTTACTGCGTGCCCAAAGAATACGCGGCCCTGTTTGATACCGTACGGCAACGATGTACGAACATAGACAGCGTCGTCCTGTCAGTACATTGTCATGATGATCTGGGGCTAGCGGTCGCAAATTCCTTGGCGGGAGTATTAGCAGGTGCTCGTCAGGTTGAGTGTACAATTAACGGGATCGGTGAACGGGCAGGAAACGCCTCGCTCGAGGAAGTGGTAATGGCACTCAATGTACGGAGACAACTCTTCGGGGCCCATACAGGCGTCGAAACTACATTGCTCTCTGAAACCAGCAAAATGGTTTCGAGCGCTACCGGATTTCCTGTCCCTCCAAACAAGGCCGTAGTAGGGTCAAATGCTTTCAGTCATGAGGCCGGTATCCACCAACATGGAATACTCAAGAGTCGCGAGACCTATGAAATCATGCGGGCGGAGGATGTGGGACAAAGTCCTGAGGCAATACGTCTTGGCCGACATTCAGGCAGGCATGGGCTCTTCAGCCGCCTGGAAAAACTGGGATTTTTTGTGGGGGAGGAGCGCAGAGACAGGCTCTATAAGAAATTTGTAGAACTTGCTGACGAGAAGAAGGAAATCTTTGATGAGGACCTTGTAGCGCTGGTGCAGGAAGCGAAGGGAGGGGGAGCCTCGGCGCATTATCGCTTGGAACATTTGTCGATTATTTCCGGCACGGGGCGAACATCAAGAGCAGAAGTTTTGCTGTATCACAGTTCTTCGGATACATCCTGCCGCAAAATTGCAGAGGGAGATGGGCCTGTATCCGCCATTTATAACGCCATTGATATGGCAGCTGGCAGTCATCATGGATTGATTTCCTATGGTATTCGGTCCGTAGGTGAGGGAAAAGATGCAATGGGAGAGGTAAGCGTCCTAATCAGTGAGAATGGGGCACTATTCCGAGGCGTAGCACGCCACACTGATGTACTCCAGGCCTCTGCTAACGCATACATACAAGCACTTAATCAGCTGGAGAACTTCAGAGCAAATAGCGAGGAAGAATTCGTATCTGATGGAATTATGCAGTCGTTTGATAGCGACGGAGGGCAAATATGATGACAATCACAGAAAAGGTAATTGCACGACATTGTGGCCGAAGCAGGGTCGTCCCGGGTGAGAGCGTCTGGGTAGATGTGGATATCCTGATGACGCATGATGTGTGTGGTCCGCCAACCATCGATATTTTCAAACGCGAGTTTGGAGAGGACGCGAAAGTCTGGGATCCAGAAAAGCTGGTAATTCTACCTGATCACTACATTTTCACACAGAATCATCATGCAAATCGCAATGTTCGATTGCTGAGGGCTTTTGCGGAAGAACATAACCTGCCACATTATTATGATGTAGGGACGCCACGCTACAAAGGCGTCTGCCACATGGCGCTTGCCGAAGAGGGCTTCAATCGCCCGGGATCATTGCTAATTGGCACCGACAGCCATACTTGCACCTCCGGGGCTTTTGGTATGTTTTCGACAGGAGTGGGGAATACAGATGCGGCGCTGATTATGGGAACAGGTAAGATCTGGTTACGCGTGCCAGAAACTATGCGTTTCATTTTCGAGGGTGTATTGCCCCCGTACTTGATGGCGAAGGATCTGATTCTCGCCGTCATCGGGGACATCGGTTGTGATGGTGCCACATACCGAGCCATGGAATTTGATGGAGAATCGGTGTACTCTCTATCCATGCAGGAACGAATGACCTTGACGAATATGGCAATTGAGGCTGGGGGAAAGAACGGAATTATCGGGCCCGACGAGACAACGATTGAGTACGTACGCGCTCGTACGGATGCCCCCTTTGAATGTGTCTACAGTGACGAAGATGCACGATTTCAGTCTGAATACAGGTACGATGTCTCCACCCTGGAGCCGGTTGTGGCTAAACCCCATCGGCCAGACAACCGTGCAAGTGTTGTAGAAGTTGCTGGTACACGTCTGGATCGTGCCTATGTTGGTAGCTGTACTGGGGGGAAACTGGAGGATTTCCAAGCAGCAGCTCAGGTCATCAAGGGACAGGAAGTGGTTATTGATACTTATATCGTACCAGCGACAACTGAAATCAGTAACGCTCTTCGCACAACTACACTTGATGGTACTACCTTGTGGGATGTTTTTGTAGAGGCCGGATGCAAGATGGGGCAGGCAAGCTGTGCGGCATGCTTAGGTGGACCACCAGACACATTTGGACGCATGCAGGGCAGCGAGGTGGTTATTTCTACGACAAACCGGAATTTCCCTGGACGTATGGGATCCAAACAGGCCTCAGTTTATCTCGCATCACCGCTGACGGTGGCAGCAAGTGCACTTAACGGCGTGATTACCGATCCACGTGAGGTCTTTGTATAGCCGTAAAATCAAAAGTTATGGAATCCAATATTCGTGGCTTAGCTTATGTAGTGGGCGACGCGATTGATACCGATCAAATCATTCCCGCAGAACATCTTGTCTACAGTCTAAAGAAGCCCGAGGAACGACGCATGTATGGCCGATTCGCTATGAGCGGTATACCGGTGCAGGTTCAGGGACTCCCCGAAGGCCACATACCATTTACTGAACCGGATAAGTACGAAAGCAAGTTCACTTTCGTCATAGGCGGGACAAACTTTGGATGTGGTTCTTCCCGTGAGCATGCACCATTTGCATTGACCGAAGCGGGGGCAAAAGTTGTTGTAGCCGAGAGTTACGCACGCATTTTTTACCGAAATACGATTGACGGCGGCTTTGTTGTTCCTTTTGAAGCTCTTGGAAAGATTAATGATCAAATATGTACGGGGGATGATCTTGAATTGGATACCCGGATAGGGCAGCTAACCAATCATACCACCGGCAAAGAGTATTTGCTAAAACCACTTGGAGATGTAGCAGAAATTCTCAGCGCAGGCAACGTATTTGAATATGCAAGAAGAAACGGCCTGATCGCCCCATCCGATGAAAGAAATTGAATTATTCGACACCACACTTCGTGATGGTACACAAGGCGAGCATGTAACGTTATCGGTCACTGACAAAGTCCGGATAGCGCATAGACTGGATGCTTTTGGTATCGGCATCATTGAGGGGGGCTGGCCTGGATCAAACCCGAAAGATCAGGAGTTCTTTGAGCTGGTCAGAAAGGAGAATTGGCAGCAGGCAAGTATTTGTGCCTTTGGATCAACCCGCCATCCCCGGAACGCCCCAGATCAGGATCCCAATTTACGGGCAATGATAGAGGCGGAAACAGATACGGTATCCATATTTGGGAAGAGTTGGCTTTTGCATGTGCGGCATGCACTCAATGTGTCGCCGGACGAAAACCTGGACATGATTTTTGGATCAGTGGAATGGTTAGCATTACATGACCGTCGGGTGATTTATGATGCAGAACATTTTTTTGACGGTTACAAGGATGATCCCGAATATGCATTAACCACACTCAACGCCGCTTTGGTAGCAGGTGCAGATGTTCTGGCCTTATGCGACACGAACGGGGGTACCATGCCGACAGAGATTCAGCGAATCACTGAGCAGGTATGCTCAAAGATTGATAGTTGCGTAATAGGCATCCATGCACACAACGACAGTGGCCTTGGAACAGCAAATACTATTGCTGCCGTGGAGGCGGGGGCACGCCATGTTCAGGGTACGATCAATGGGATTGGTGAGCGCACCGGGAACGCGGATCTGTGCACCGTTATAGCCTGTCTTCAGCATAAGCTGGGCTATACTTGTATTTCTGAGGAGCAATCGTCTTCACTAGCAGATCTCAGCCAGTTTGTTTACGAGATATGCAATATGCTACCGATTGACCGTGCTCCGTTTGTCGGTCGTAGTGCCTTTGCACACAAGGGAGGCATTCATGTGTCTGCAGTCATGAAGGAACCGCGTGCGTATGAGCATATGGATCCTGAACTTGTAGGAAACAAGCGACGCGTGCTGGTTTCGGACCTATCGGGTCAGTCAAACGTGCGCTACAAGGCACAGGAATTAGGCATATCACTTGATAAGCGTGATGAAGCCCGACTTGCGGTCCAGCGCATTAAGGAGCTTGAGCACCTCGGGTATGAATTTCAGGGGGCGGAAGCATCTTTTGAATTACTCTTGCGCACGATACGAGGCGAGAATACGGAGATGTTCAAACTGGATCGTCTGCGCGTACATAGTGAGCAAAATGAGCATGGATCTGAGTGGTCCGAGGCCACGGTCGCCATTTTTGTCGGCGAGCATCGGGAGCTTGCAGTGAGTGAGGGAGTCGGTCCAGTGGACGCTTTATCCAATGCTCTCAAAAAAGCGCTTTGTCGTTTTTATCCCCGCTTGGAATCCGTACGGCTTGCAGACTACAAAGTACGTGTCCTCAGACCTGAAGACGCAACGGCAGCCTCGGTGCGCGTTTTGATTGAGCACCATGATACTAGTGGCGAAGCAATTTGGCACACGGTAGGAGTTTCGCCCAACATATTGGAAGCCAGTTGGCAGGCGCTGACTGATGGTGTGCGCTATTATCTTCTGAATTCTCAACCTGCTCAGGTTTTGGAAGCAGCAGAAGCAGAGCAATACTAAACATCGCGGATTGGGGACGAGCGCCGCTCTGCATGCAGAAACGCGTTGAGGGTGCATGCGCCTCTTCGGTCGTTGCCCCACCTCGGAGGATCGACCTGTAGAACGGGGATAGTTAAGCCCGGTAGCAATGTTCAAAATATCCCTTTACAGCAGATTTATAGAAATCAACTGCCCGCAAGACTTCCGATTTTTCCACGCATTCCTCTGCGGTATGGGATAGCTCACTTTGGCCGGGACCAATCTTTACAGTGGGAACATCTTTTAGAAAGATCCAGTCGCTCGCGGTCGGGGATCCCATGGGTTCAATTCCGGGCAAAGCCTCCAAGCAGGCATCTACAATGCTCTCATTGGTCTCGGTGGAAACCGGTACGATGCGATCACTGTGAACGGTCACTTCTGACGTAATAGCTGCTCTGATTTGGGCAACAATCTCTTCGTGTGTGTAGGACGGAGTACTTCGAATATCCAGATAGATTGTACACTGGTCGGGAATAACATTACGAGCCGTTCCTCCGTGTATAGTGGTGACGTTCAGACTGGTTGGCCCCAGGATAGGATGAATTCGCTCGAACGTGAGCTCAGACAAATGTTGAATGTCTGCCACCATCTTTAGAATAGCGTTTTCTCCAAGGGCATGACGAGCAGCATGTGCACTTTTTCCCTTAGCATCAAGTCGCAATATGAGTAGCCCCTTTTGTGCAATGGTGGGTATCAAGCTGGTTGGCTCGCCAATTAATGCAGCCTGAGGGCGAGGTAGGTGTTTCTTCAATAGTTTTCTCAACCCATTATTTTCATAATCGGTCTCCTCACATTCAGTCAAAGCAACAATTACTTGCCCATTTTCCGGTTGCCAATTTTCAGCTGCCAACTCTAGCAAAGCAGAAGTCATGGCGGCCCCCGATGCCTTAGCATCAGACGCCCCTCTGCCATAGATTCGGCCATTCACCTCGGCAGCATCGAATGGAGGGTAAGGGTGTCCAGAGGATGGGGGGACCACATCAAGGTGGGATGCCAGGAGCAGCTTGTTTGGTCCAGCCCCTATCCAAAAATAAAGGCTGTTACCAACCCGTCGGGTTTGAATGCCTGCGGCATCTACATAGGATTGCATGTAAGCGCAAATCCTATCTTCTTCTCCACTCAATGATGGGAATCTAATCATTGAGATCAGCAGGTTCAGCACATTCCTTTCACTCATAGTCAACCTGAGAGGACTGAAGTTGCATTCTGTTTTTGTAGTAAGTCGTCTGCTCCGAGTATCCATACACTGGGAACGCCCGAAGCAAGCGCTTCACGCGCGATTCTTAGTTTTACCAGCATTCCTCCAGTGATCCAACCTTGGTCAATACCTACGGATTCGTCGGTAGGTGCACACGTTCGTATTAATGATTCTGGATCGGCGGGGTCTTGCAGTACTCCTCCGGTATCTGTTACAAGCAATAACTCCTCCGCTTGTGTGGCTATAGCGAGGGCACCCGCCACGGTATCCGCATTGATATTGTATCGTTGGCCAGTTGTATCAACGCCGAGTGGGGCTATGATCGGAATGAATCCAGCATCGGATACGGCTTCAATCAGGGTTGTGTCTATTGAAACTATTTCGCCTACCCATCCAAAGTCGACCAATTCATCATTGATCAGCCATGGTTCACGCCTGCGAGCATTTAGTATAGGGCCATCCACTCCGCTGAGCCCAACTGCTTTGAGGTCACGAGCATTAGCCTGTGCAACTAGCCGTACATTTATGGCGCCCCGCATAGTCCACTCAGCAATACTTAGGTCTAGGTCCCCGGTTACCCGCCGTCCGTTAATAATCCGAGGTGTATGTCCCAAGCGGTTTGCTAGGCTAGAAGATTGTACACCGCCTCCGTGGATAATGATGGGCGGAGACTTAATCAGTTTGAGCTGATCCCAAAAGAGATCCAGGTTATCGAGTATACCGCCACCAATTTTGATGATGACTGGCGCTCTCATAGCAGTTTCCAGGCTCGTTCCAGGATGGCCATCTGTGCGTGCAGCCTAAATTCTGCCTGCAGCAAATGAATCGCCTGTGAACTATTAAGTACTGCATCATCAACTACAACCCCACGCCGTGCAGGCAAACAATGCATAAAAATAGCTTTTCCGAGATGGCGTTTACGTATTCGCCAGTTCTGGTGCTGATTCCTTAATACAGCTTCTGCGTCGGGGTTATCATACCTCATGTTACCACTCCAGGCTTTTGCATATATCACATCAGCACCTTCGCAGGCGTCATCTTGATCGTCTGTATGGGTGATTGGCATTCCGTGCTGCGATGCATACGAGTTGGCAAGATTCATGATCTCAGGAGTCAGTTCGAATCCTTTTGGTCGTGCAACGGTCACTTGCATACCTAGTCGGGCTGCCATCAAAAGGGCGGAATTAGGGACGGCTTGAGGTAATGCACGGGGATGCCAGGCCCATGAAAGGACCAGGCGTCGACCCTTCACCTCATCCCGGAAGTGTTCGTGAATGGTCGCAGCATCTGCCAGGGCTTGGCAGGGGTGATAGAGCGCGGATTCCAGGTTGATTACCGGGACGGTAGCGGCCTCCAGAATTTTCTTGAAACGTGACTCACTCTGATCAAGTGCGTAATCTGTCCCTGTGGCAAACAGACGTACCCCTAGGGCATCATAGTAGCGTGACAGTACACCGATCGCCTCTCTTATATGCTCAGCAGCCTGACCGTCCATACGGACGCCATCCCTCCATTCCATGCCCCATACACCAGATCCTGGGATAATGGTTGAAGCATGAGCGCCAAGCCGAGCAGCAGCCACCTCCATGGAAGTGCGTGTACGAAGTGAAGAGTTGAAAAATACCAGACCGATACTTCGAAAAGCATCTGGCCTTGGTAGGGGGCTTGGATTCCGGTAGTGATATCTTGTACGACTCAACTGCTCGTACCATGTCGAATCACTTTCGACGTGCCAGTCAAACAGATGCTTCAGCTTGGGATCAGGTTTGTACATCTTCTATTGCGTCTCTAAAAGCCTCGGCAAATTCGGCAATGTGTTTTTCATCAGCTATTAGCGGGGGCATGAGGCGTATCACGTTAGGGTCCGCACTGCCTCCAGCCAATACACCGCGTTCACGGAGAGCGGGCAAGATATTGCTCACTTTGGGTTTAATCCGTATACCAATCAGGCAACCGTGCCCTCGCATCTCCAATGCAAATGGTTGTACGGCGTCTGTGATGGCATCAAATATTTTTGGGGCGCGATCCATAAGACTATCCGTTCGAATAGTCTGGAGCGTGGCCTCCACTGCACTCATGGCAATCATTCCTCCTCCGAATGTGGACCCCTGATCACCATATTGAACTTCATCCGAAAGAGTCTTGCTCAACAATGTCGCGCCCACTGGGATACCGGATCCCAAACTCTTGGCGAGTGTGATCATATCCGGTACAATTCCGAATTGCTCACTTATACTGAATGTGCCCGTACGCCCAACACCAGTCTGCACTTCATCAAATATCAGCAGCGTACTGGTGCTGTCACACAGTTTACGCAGTGCCCGGAAATATTCGTCAGGAGCACCCACCATGCCTGCAATACTCTGAACAGGTTCAATGAGCACAGCTGCTATATCGTTGTTGTGGGTCAAAAAAGATTCCGCAGCAGCCAGATCTCCAAAGGGGAGAAAATGGGAATTAGCAAGAACCTTCTTGAAAGGAGCCCGGTAACCTGGATTCCAGGTAGTAGCCAAGCTTCCAAGGGTGCGCCCGTGGAAGGCACCAACCATAGAAACTATTTTGCTGCGACCGGTGGATTTGCGGGCGATCTTCAATGCCGTTTCGATTGCCTCCGTACCGGAGTTGCAAAAGAAAATCCGCTTTAGCGGAGCCATTTCTGCAACGAGCCTGGCTGCGCGTGCGCGAACATCGTTATAGACAACGTTTGAATAGAAAAGCAGTTGTTCGCTCTGTTGTTGAATCGCGTCAACTACGCGAGGCGGACAATGGCCGAGCGGCGTTACGCAGTGACCGCCGTAGAAATCCAGATACCGCTTTCCATCACTATCCCATACATAGCACCCTTTACCGCGTACGAGAGCGACGGGCATCT
The DNA here is from genome assembly GCA_964503085.1 of uncultured Rhodothermaceae bacterium. Classification (GTDB taxonomy): domain Bacteria; phylum Bacteroidota; class Rhodothermia; order Rhodothermales; family Bin80; genus Bin80. Next base: position 85,747 of record CAZCYQ010000008.1, read on the forward strand.
TCTTGTAGGTCGGGATGAGAAATGTATCCTCATCGCGTAAAATTGCTTGTGTATTCACTGACTTTAGGCTTCCGGCACGAGGCCCGTTTTGATTGGCCAATCCATTAACAGGTTCATATTCTGTATCGCTTGAGACGCAGCACCTCGGAGCATATTATCGAGCGCAAATCCAATCACGAGATGCTCTCCACGCATGACCCATCCTATATCGCAGTAAGGTGATCCAACGACATATCGCAATTCTGGAAGTACGTCTGGCCAAAGTCGAATGAGACTATGAGCTCCATAGACCTCTTTGAACCATTGCGCGATCTCAGCTCTTGCTGCGGGTGCTTTTAGCTGCACAGTACCCCAAATTCCCCGTGTCCAGGGCCCAGAGACGGGTACCATTGCTAAGGATATACCAGGGTTCAAAAACTGGGAAATTTCAAACAAATGTTGATGATTCAGCACCTTGTAGGCACGGACATTGCCATCCCTGTCAGGGAAATGAGTTGTTGGCTTAGGACGAATACCTGACCCGGAGGCCCCTGTAATGGCCGTGATTGAAGCATTAACCTCTTTGCAATTCAGATGCAAGGGCCAGACGGACAGGAGCATTCCGGTTGAAAAACAACCTGGATTTGCAATATAACGTGTAGGGTAGGGGGCAAAGATTTCGGGTTGTCCATACGAAAATTTCCGTATTAGTTCGGGTACCGGGTGTTCTACCTTGAATAAGGATTCATAGGTATCTACATCCGAGAACCTGAAGTCAGAACTCATATCAATGATATCACCAGTATATCCTTCGTCGAGTAGGTCCTTAACATTTGCAGCTCCTTTTCCATGCTCAGCAGCCACGAACACGACATCGAATGTGGTATGGTTGAGTTCTGTTGGGTCAATGAAATGTAGACTATGCTGTCCTCGCAGCGCCGGATGCGGAGTATCCAGTGGGGCTCCAGCGTAGGTCCGGCTGGTCACGCAAGCAAGTGATGCATGAGGATGTTTAAGAAGCAGGTGGATCAACTCACGGCCGACATACCCACCACCATGCAAGATAGCTACACGTATCATTGTTTCGAGCGTGCCTTGTGTGCCAGGTAGGCCTGGAGCCCGTGGAGCATGCAGAAGCTTCGAGCATCGCTTCCATCCCAGAGAGCGGCCTCTTCGCCATAGGTTGCAACTCCGGTATCAAACATTGAGTACGGGCTCTTGCAGCCCTGCACGGCAATCGTCCCCTTACAAAGGCGTACGAGCACAGAACCCGTTACGACGTGCTGAGAAGATACCAGGAAGGCCTCGATGTCTCGCATGACGGGATCAAAATGTTGCCCTTCGTGGAGCAGCATCCCATAAAAATCGCTCAGTTGATCTTTATGGTAGCGCTGCCATTTAGTGAGCACTAGTTTTTCCAGTTCTCTGTGCGCAGTAACCAAGATGAGTGGAGCAGGGGCTTCAAAACCTATTCGTCCCTTAAGTCCCAGGATGGTGTCTCCCACATGAATATCTCGGCCGATTCCGTGATTTGCACCAATAGCAGCAAGTTCAGTGATTAATCGAACAGGATCCATAGCATTTCCATCAAGTGCCGTGGGTAATCCCTCTTCAAATTGAATATTTAATACAATTCCTGGATTTGGGGCATTGCTTGGAGGCACAGTATTCGGATATGCTTCATCCGGGAGTGGTTCAATCGTATCAAGAGTTTCTTGGCCGCCGATAGTTGTTCCCCAAAGCCCATCATTGATTGAATACTGTGTGGTTTTATCAGGTACTGAGAAACCACGTTCGCGCAGAAACGCAGAAGTGTACTGTCGGGTGAGGCCTTCATCACGAATTGGTGTGATTAGATCCATATCATCGGCCAGTAATTGAATCACAGAGTCAAACCTGAATTGGTCATTACCGGCCCCAGTTGAGCCATGCGCAATTGCACGCGCTCCGACCTCACGGGCGACCCTGACAACCTCCCGGGCCTGCACGACACGTTCCGCGCCAACACAGAGCGGATAGACGCCCCCGCGCAAGACATTGCCCATGATCAGGAATTTCAGATGATCCTCATATAGGGCCGTGCGGGCATCAATGTGAAAATGCTCTTTTGCTCCCAATTCGCTCGAACGGGCCTGGAGGGCTTCTTTTTCCACAGAGGCACCGGTATCCACAGTTACTGTGAATACGTCTTCAGTATATTTTTCACGCAGGTATGGCACACAAAAAGATGTGTCCAGCCCGCCACTGAATGCCAGCACGATAGCCATCTTACCCAATTATGGAACAATCGCCTTTCAACGCATGCATGCAATCTTGGATCACGGAATTAATCTATCGCGCCAGGGAAGGTGGGTTTTTGCTTGCAAGAATTGGGGAATGGAGCAGAAGAGCCAGTTCTTATGACTGAGATATTAATTTCAAGATGGATGGCTTTTTTGAATAGGTCCTGACAGTTTTACGTGACATAGGATGGTTGTATTTGCCATTGGTGTCCGGGATTGGCATAGATGCGCGGAGAGGAGTGCTCACGTTGGCGACTCCGGGGGCTCGGAAATTAAGGAAGGTCTGATCAACGCGATGTTATTTGCAAATCCAGTCCAGAATGGG
>CAZCYQ010000009.1:0-81120 GCA_964503085.1 uncultured Rhodothermaceae bacterium
TCGATCTGATTACCCTGGCAACATCAATCTGATTACCCTGGCAACATCAATCTGATTACCCTGGCAACATCAATCTGAATCTACAGAAGATCAAGAACGTGACACTTTCGGGAGGGGTTACAGAAGTTCAATAACCGCAATCTGCATTCCTCTCCTTCTGCGGTAGCTCAGACCTTGCCTACCACAATCACGGTAGGACCTACTAATTCTACAGCCGGATTGACAGTACTACTCTTTCTGATTTCTCGTTCTACTAAGCCACTCCCCCAATAGTAAACCCAAAATGCCTATGCCGCCAAGTGGAATTGATAACCAAGATGGATCATTAAATACCGCAAGCCCAGCCAATGTTATCACGCTTAAAGACACCAGTGTGGAAGTAATCGTTTTGAGCATGGACCGAGCATGACGCTTATCTAGTGCCTTCTCTCGAAGCTTCGGGACGTTCTCAGCTAAGCCGAAAATACGTTCAGCTGCTCCAGGGTAAACCTCTTCATATTTGGCAAGCTCGGATGCAGAAGGCAACGGATTACTGTATGAGCCTGAGGCGTTTTGCATAGTACTAAATCGTTGAATTATCTCACTTAGAGCCTCCGGCTTCGAAAATTGCTCGAGATCACGGTCTGCCTCATCTATTGACCCAGGATCTTGATCTTGAACCCTTTCAACCTAGGATTCATCTTTGACATCACCATCTCCATTTACCGTTGGGGCTGTCATCCTAGATCGTCGTCATACAAGGACATAGCCTCTGCCATATAGGCTCCTGCGAGATACCATATCCCCTGCATACTATGCCAGCAAGCATCTTCGCCATATTCTGTGTCCTGCCCCATGGGAGTACCGTTCACATCGATAAGATCATCCTAAAAAGTTTCTTTTGGGATCCACCCTTCTCTCACTTTCTTCCTAGCCTCAGCGGCATACTGAAGGTGTTCAATGACTTTGTCTAATATCTCTATCTCTTTCTGCAATTCATGATCAGAGATGGGGGCAGACTGAGACACATTATCAGTAGGCGTATTGCTAACCATAATACAAGGAAATTTCAGATTTTTACAATGCCGATAACACAACCCGAATCCCAGCATCACACTGAAACACTGATTCAAAGCTACGGCTCATTGCCCAACTCATCAACGGGAGATGCATCAAAGCTTATAGGAATCTGGAAAGCTGTAAACCTCTACTTATGCTAGTGTACTGGTTTTGGGCTTGATTGTGTCGTTTCCACACTCGGATCAAGGTTTTCCCTGCAAGTCTTGGGGACTGGCCTCAGAGATCGGTGTTAAAATCCGACCAGGCTGCGGCAATCCATTGTTGACGTTGATCCGAGCTGCACCATCGGGTGACGTTGCATGTGATGCATGTCAGTCGGCTGTTAGTACCTTCAGCGGTACTCGCGGTTCAAAGCTTATATCGCAGCAATGTGGAGATCCCCGGTTTGTGGAGTGTGAGCGAATCCTCCAGTCCCTCGTTTAAGTTGGCCGCTACGGCGGACTTTGGTCTTCCAAGTCTGTACAGTTCTTGGCAGGTGCCGGGAGGCCCATCTCGAAAATTATGACATTGGACATTGACACGTTTTTTGCCATCTCTGTGATTGCTTTAACTGTACTTTTCGCATAGGCCCAGGTTACCATTCGCGGAATTGTAACTAACGAACCTGCCGCAGAACCCCCGGAACTCGTGACCGTTTTCACTGATGGCACACAGATTGGAACAACGATGGCTCAGGTCAGCGTATTCGAGTTCGAAAATCCTTCGGCAAGTTTTTAGTCAATCAAGCTGCTGGTTTACTGCAACAGTCCTGTTCTATGGTATGATCTATGGGGTACAATAATGATATCTGATGGAGTATGACCCGATCAAGGATCGATTTGGCAGTCTACTTGATTCGTATCCTAGATGTCTCCCGATCCTTTTTGGAATTCTGGATTTGTTATTTCTCCGAACATGGTATGTCCACCGTGTACTGCGAAAGTTGAGACTAGGCCCCGGCGCAAGACTCCTGGATGCTGGCACGGGTTTCGGACAGTACGCTTGGCATGTGCTGCGGAAGTATTCGGGAGTTTCGGTTACCGGGATAGATATTAAAAAAGATTACCTCGAACGGGCCGACCGCTGTTTTCGAGTGTTCGGTCTGTCTGACCGGATTGAACTGCTGGTTGATGACGTGACAAAACCCCAAGTTAAGGGAGCATTTGATTGCATCCTGGCAGTGGATATTCTTGAGCATATTGAGGCCGATGAGGTTGCTGTAGGTCACTTTTCACAGCGATTGCTTCCGGGAGGGCGTCTCATTATCAGCACACCTAGCGACCAGGGCGGATCCGATGTCAAAGCCGATGGACAATCCAGTTTCATCGGTGAGCACGTGCGAGATGGCTACAATCTCGGCGAATTGACTCGAAAACTTGAACGTGCCGGGCTGGAAATAGAAGAATCACACTACAGCTACGGACCGATAGGATCGGCAGCCTGGCGTATGCTGATCAAGATACCCCTGTTGTTATTGGGCAGATCTTTGTTATTAATGCCGCTGGTTGCGCTCTATTACATCCCTGTCTTACCATTGGGACTGCTCATGAACGCAGTGGATCTGTATCAAGACAATGATGCAGGTACGGGCCTGATTGTAGTTGCTCGCCGGGAAACTTGATAAGATTCAGGCAAAAGCCTTAGTTTAGGTGGGCCCCCGTGCCACGATTCAGGCTCAGAATTAACCGACGCACTTTTTGCGGACTGAGGTGACAAAGTATATTTTCGTGACAGGAGGCGTTTCGTCTTCGCTCGGTAAAGGAATTTTTTGTGCTTCCCTGGGCCGGCTTCTTGAAAGCCATGGCCTGAGGGTTTCTATCCTGAAGCTGGATCCATATATAAATGTGGATCCAGGCACCATGAACCCCTACGAACACGGGGAAGTTTTTGTCACGGATGATGGGGCGGAAACGGATCTGGATCTTGGGCACTACGAACGATTCCTGGGGCACAAAACAAGCCAGGCTAATAATATCACCACCGGCCGCGTATACAGCGAGGTCATAGGCAAGGAGCGCGCCGGAGAGTATCTGGGAAAGACAGTACAGGTCGTCCCCCACATCATCGACGAAATTAAAAGCTGGGTTCTGCGTCTTCCAGAGGAGCAGGATCTGGATGTTGTAATCTCGGAAATAGGCGGTACGGTCGGGGATATTGAGAGTCTGCCATACCTCGAGGCCATTCGACAGTTGCGCTACGAAAAAGGCGCTGAGAATGTCCAGATTGCTCACCTGACCCTTGTCCCGTATCTGGCAGCGGCCGGAGAGCTGAAAACCAAGCCAACCCAGCATTCCGTAAAAGTGCTGCTCTCTTATGGACTCCAACCGGATCTCCTGGTGTGCCGGTCCGAGCACCCGCTGGATACAGACTTGCGAAGTAAGATAGCACGCTTCTGCAATGTGGAGACCCGAGCGGTCATTGAGGCACTTGACGCGCGTTCAATTTATGAGGTACCGCTCCAGCTCGCAAAGGAAGGGGTCGATAAACTTATGCTCGAGCGCCTGAAAATTATGGACAACGTAATTCATCGGGAATTGACGAACGAGCCGGATCTGACGGACTGGACGCGTTTCATCCAGCGGCTGCATACACCGGAGCAGGAGGTTCGCATCGCGCTCGTGGGCAAGTATGTAGCACATCAGGATGCTTATAAGTCAATTTCTGAATCGTTCATACTGGCGGGTGCAGAGTTATCTGTTCATGTGGACCTGAAGCTTGTGGAGAGCGAGCATATAAGCGAACAGAACTGTGACGCGATGCTCAGTGACGTAACAGGTATACTTGTGGCGCCCGGTTTTGGAACACGTGGCATTGAAGGCAAGATTGTGGCCGCCCGGTACGCCCGTGTCAATAGTATCCCCTTCCTAGGCATTTGTCTGGGACTGCAGTGTGCGATTATTGCGTTTGCACGGGATGCGTGCGGTATGGAGGGTGCCGATTCCACCGAGTTCAACCCAGACTCCTCCTGGCCAGTTATTGACCTGATGGAAGATCAGAAGGGGGTATTTGATAAAGGTGGTACAATGCGACTAGGAGCGTATGATTGCCGTATCGTCGAGGGATCACTCGTGCATTCCATTTACAAAGAGACGATGATACGTGAACGGCATCGCCATCGGTATGAGATCAACAATGCGCTCAGGCACCATCTGGAAGCACAGGGGATCCAGTTCACGGGCATTAATCCGGCAAACAAACTTGTTGAGATCGCTGAATGGCCCACTCATCCCTGGTATATCGGCGTGCAGTTCCACCCGGAATATCGATCTATCGTTGGCCGCCCGCATCCCCTTTTCACATCATTTGTTTCTGCTGCGGCCGGCTTGTTTTAGTATCCAGAAAACTGGACCCGATAATTGATTCCTGACCAGAATCCCATCTGGTACAGCAGCTTGCACTCCCACCTGAATGAATCCGTGCGTCGTGTAAGGGTTTTTTGGCCCTACGTATAGAAAAAACCTTTGCAAAGTAAAGAGAAAAGGAGTATATTGGGCAAAAGTGGGCAAAAGTGGGAAATATGATATTTTTTTTGTATCATACCACCTAGCTATACTCGGGTAGTGCCGAATGTCAGGGTTTAAGGGACAGGCAACATATTCAATAGATGCGAAGGGACGCGTAGCCGTTCCCGCGAAAATGCGTGCCTGTATGAGCACAGATGCACGGGAGACCTTTGTGATCACGCGCGGTTTCGAGGAATGTATTTATGCATATCCGCTTGACAGGTGGAGAGATATTGAACGTGAAATTGAAGGACTGAATCCATACAATCGGCAGGACAGGGCTTTCACCCGTCGATTCCTGAGGTGGGCTGAGGAAGTGGTTTTGGACAAAAAGGGTCGTATCGCGCTTCAAAAACCGCTGATTGAGTACGCCGGGATAAGCCAGACCGCATTGATTCTAGGAAGCCAGAGACATATCGAATTCTGGAATCCTCAAAAGTTTGACGAATACTTGGCAGCTGAGGAAGCAGACTACGAAACGCTTGCGACGCAAGTGATGGGAAGGTAGATGCTGACGGTAAAAGGGCCGTACGCGACCGCCTATCACGCACCTGTTCTCTATCATACTGTACTGGAATATCTGATAACGGATACGAGCGGCGTGTATGTTGACGCGACTGCAGGAGGAGGCGGGCACGTTGACGCCATCCTTTCCGCACTTTCGCCCAATGGATGCGTGATTGCAGTTGATCGGGATGCCGATGCGGTGCATGCCGTGAAAAAGCGACTGCCCGAAGCCATTGACTCAAAGCAGCTGATGGTGTATCAAAGCGCTTTCAGTAATCTGGAAGCCCTTGTGCGGGGGTATGCGCCTATCAAGGGGCTGCTGCTTGACTTGGGAGTCTCTTCATACCAGTTAGATCACGGCCCAAGAGGCTTCAGCCATCGCCAGACAGCTCCCCTGGACATGCGAATGGATGCGGAATCGCAAACAACTGCAGCCAATATCGTGAATGAATTTACGGAGGACGCATTGCGCAAGGTCCTCCACCGCTGGGGGGAGGAACCTCATGCACGGCGAATAGCCCAACGGATTGTGGCCTGTCGACCGATAGAAACCACAACCGAATTGGCAACAGCTGTGCGCAGCGCAGTCCCTCTGCGGTGGGAATCACGGTCAGTAGCCCGCACCTTTCAGGCTCTGCGTATCGCTGTGAATGATGAATTGGATGAGCTGGCACAGGTTCTGGAAGCCAGCGCACGGATCGTGACCGAAGGCGGACGCCTGGTTGTGATCAGCTATCACTCACTGGAGGATCGTATGGTAAAACGCATACTGAGGGACGGTGTCCTGACGGGCGAGGCCGAACGGGATATTTACGGAGTGAAGCTTGTGCCTTGGCAGCCGCTCACGCGCCGACCCGTGATGCCAGACCCTGCAGAAGTTGCGACTAATCGCCGCTCGCGGAGTGCAAAACTGCGTGCCGGTGTCCGTTGTGCAATTCCAGTCAGCGATAGATAAAGTTTTGTGATGACAAATTATCGCGATTTTAGTAGCCCAGGTCCCCGCGACCGGACCCCGCGCACTCGGCGTGCAGTGGACAGAGCTATGCGTACGGTCCGCGGCTGGCAGGAGCTAACGGTCATTGACGAGATCTCTCCGAAGCCGAGGGTTCTAGCGCGTATATCAACCCTGCGCTTCAGCCTGGTGGTCTTTGCAATTGCAGCCGCCTTCACGATCTATATCGGGCACGTTTATCAGTCGCAGGATCTGCTGGATGAAATGAATCTCCAGCGCCAGGAAAATGTCCGGCTCCACCTGCAGCATAACCGAATCCTGGCGGAATATAACGCCGCTACGGGTCCCTCCGTCATTTACCGGCGTGCACAGACTCTCGGGCTTCAGGACAAACCTGAATATGAGTATGTGGGAGCTACTCCCGCGGACACCTTAGCTGACCATCCTCAACAATGAACGTCAGAGACCAGATACTCGGTCGAATGTACGTTGTACTGACAGGTCTGGCAGTACTTGCGTTCATCATTCTTGGGCAGCTGGTCTGGCTGCAGGTCGACCAAGGCGAAGATCTGCGTGAAGCAGGACTGCGTCAGGCTCAGTCTCAAGAGCTGTTGCCCCCCAAACGGGGAGACATTGTGGACGCCGCCGAGCGTGCACTGGTCGTGAATTCACCAAAATATGATCTTGCACTGGATCCTACGGTGCCTGGGTTTGAAGCACAGAAGGATGACTTTCTTCGGCGGCTGGCGGAATTAACCGGAACGTCAGGGACGCAACTGCACCGGCGAATTGATCGCCGAACAAGCAAGCAGTTTGTAAGATTGGTCAACCTGACACCTGAGCAGCGCACAGAGATAGCTTCTTGGAATGTACCCGGAGTTTTACTGGAGGAGCGATTCCAGCGTCGGTATGTCTATGGTAAAACCGCCGCCCATGTACTAGGGCATGTTGATGTTGACGGGATTGGCAGAGCGGGACTGGAACTGGAGTACGATCAATACCTGCAGGGAACGCCGGGGAGGCGCACGCTCCTTCGTGACCGCCGGGGATACCGCCGGGTTGATGCAGCCAGCATAGATATCCCGCCTAAAGACGGACAAATGCTGGTGCTCACGGTTGATCTCATCCGGCAAACCATTATGGAGGAGGAGCTGGCTGCTGGCGTGGTGGAGGCACGCGCCAAACGCGGAAGTGCGATCGCGGTTGACCCTCATACTGGGGCGATTCTTGCCATGGCCAATGTCCCCACCTTTGACCCGAATGTTCCGCTGAATGCCCCGGTATATGCCTGGCGTAACAGCGCCGTAACTGACCGCCTGGAGCCCGGGTCATCCTTCAAACTGATCGGCGCCTCCGCGGCCCTGGAGACAGGAATTACCTCAATGGATCGCCTCGTAGATACCGGCGACGGTGAACTCGTACTTGTGGGACGCACGCTGAACGATACGCACAGCCACGGAGAAATCTCCTTTAGTGAGGTGATCTCACTAAGCAGCAATGTTGGGATGGCGCTCACAGCTCAACAAATGTCGGAAGATCAGCTGTACCGGTATGCGCGCAATTACGGGTTTGGACAAAAAACCTGGATAGATCTTCCGGGAGAGGTCGCAGGCTTGCTCAAACGAGTCAACCGGTGGAGTAGAACTACGAAAGTTTCCCTCATTATTGGCTACGAAATAGACGTAACGCCATTGCAGATGGTGATGGCGTACGCGGCGCTAGCCAACGGCGGTCTACTGCGTCAACCATATGTGGTGTCTGAGCGACGCGATGTGACCGGAGAAGAAGTGCTCTGGCGTGCATCAGACGATCCGGCTAGGAAAGACTCCATACGGCGCGTACTTGAGCCGGAAACGGTGCGGACTCTGTTGCCGGCCCTTATTAATGTGGTCCAAGAAGGAACCGCACAGCAAGCACAGACAGAAGAATTCACCATTGCCGGAAAGACGGGAACCGCACGTAAAGTGATCAACGGACGATACAGCAACCGTTACAGAGCAACATTCGTCGGATTTTACCCAGCGGAGGATCCACAGGTGGCAATGATTGTGGTTCTGGATGAACCTAGGACGAGTATTTATGGCGGACAGGTGGCTGCGCCCGTATTCAAGCGGATAGCCGAGCGCTGGATAGCAACATTTGCAACCCCAACCCTCCCGGCTCCCGCCGCCGATCCTCCCCGCCCGCTCAACAAACTGGTACAGCAGGCATTGGCGCAACAGAGCACCTCAAAGCGCTCGCACGCACCCACACGTTTGGTATCTGAACGTGCACAGACCGTGAGAACCAAGGACGACGGACCGATGCCTTCAACTTCATTGATCCGCCCCTCAGACATTATGCCCGATGTAATTGGCCTGGATGCAAGAACTGCATGGTTCCGCTTGGCTGCGAATGGATTTCGCGTGCAGTTGAGCGGACAGGGACGCGTCGTAGCGCAATCTCCTGAACCGGGAGCCCGGGTTGACACAAAGGTGGTACTCCAATTGCAATAGTATGAACTGGTCTGATCTACATATCCGATTGACCAGAGCGGGGCTTTCTGCCGACGCTACCGCGCATATGCCGGAAATAGCTGTCGCCGGGGTCACGCAGGATAGCCGCAAGGTGCGGCCAGGATACGTCTTTGTAGCTGTGCGGGGACACCGGGCTGACGGACATACTTACATCCGGCACGCACTGGAGGCGGGGGCCCGGGTCATAGTTTGTGAAGAGTCCCCGGAGGAAGTCTCCAACGCTGTGAGGGTGCGGGATACGCGAAAAGCTGCCGCTGTGATAGCGGCGGCTTTTTATGGAGACCCAGCCCGTTCTCTGCAACTGACAGGGGTAACCGGTACAAATGGAAAAACTACTACAAGCACGCTCATACGGCATGTCATGGAGCATACCGGCACGCCCACCGGTCTGGTAGGGACCGTAACCTGCTTGACCGGACATACCACATATACATCTACGCTCACGACCCCGGACGCTACCGATCTTCAGCCGATGCTGGCACAGATGGTGGATTCCGGCTGCAAAGCGTGTGTGATTGAGGTGTCATCGCACGCCCTGGACCAATGCCGCACTGCCACACTGGATTTCTCGGTTGGCGTGTTCACCAATCTGATGCACGACCATCTCGATTACCATGGTACTATGGAGCGGTATTTAGCCGCGAAGAAACGTCTGTTTGACGGTCTGGACGCCAGCGCTGTGGCGATCTACAATCAGGACGATGCCGCGGGAGAGCGTGTGGTCCAGAATACACGGGCTACCCGTTGCTCATTCGGCCAAGACCCGAATTCGGATATTCAATTCAGCGTCGTACAGGATACTCCGAGTGGACTAAGACTGCGCCTGGATGGCCAAACCAGTTCATTTCGCTTGGCAGGTCACTTTAATGCTTACAATCTGGCGGCTGCGTACGGTGCAGCCCGGGCCACTGGAATTTCCGGAACAGACGTCATTGAAGCGCTGGCAGAAGCTCCACCGGTTGACGGACGGTTTGAGCAATATCTGTGTGATGATGATACGCGCGTTATCATTGATTTCGCACACACCCCCGATGCTCTGGAAAAGGCACTGCAGGCTGCCCGGCATACCCGTGAAAGACCTACTCGTTTGTGGTGTGTATTCGGGTGCGGGGGCAATCGGGATCAGGTCAAGCGCCCTCTGATGGGAGCCGTTGCCGAACGGCTGGCAGACCGGGTTGTCGTCACCAATGATAATCCCCGGGATGAGTCCCCCCAGGCAATAGCCGAGGCAATCCTCTCCGGCATGCTGCACCCGGATCAGGTACGGGTGATCCCTTCCAGGCCCGAAGCAATACGCTACGTAGCGCAAACTTGCAAGGCCGGGGATCTTGTGCTCATCGCCGGTAAAGGTCATGAATCAGTACAGACCGAAAAGGGTGTCCAGATCAGGATGAGAGATCAAAACCTGGTCCAGGAGGCTTTCGCCCCACGGAATCCACAACCAGCCTTCTGAAGCTATGCTCTACTTCATACTGCAGTGGCTGGAGACGGCATTTAGTCCGCCGGGGTTTCAGGTGGTTGAGTTCATCACTGTGCGGGCAACGCTCGCGGCGATTACCGCCTTCATCATCGCAATGGTGATCGGACCTCGCGTGATAGACTGGCTCAAACGCAAACAACTTGGTGAAGAAGTGCGCAAGGAGCTGAACCCCAGCCTGGTGGATCATTCGCATAAGACCGGAACCCCGACGATGGGAGGGATCATCATTATCAGTGCAATCGTGATTTCTACCCTGTTGTGGGGGGATCTGCGTGAGATCTACGTCTGGCTAATCGTGATTGCTATCCTCTGGATGGGTGCATTCGGGTTCGCAGATGACTATGTGAAAACGGTTCGCAAGGATAAAAAGGGGCTGGCTCCACGCATGAAAATAACCGGGCAGGTAGGGCTCGGGCTGCTTATAGGAAGCGTGATGTACTTCCATCCACAATTTGCAGAAACACGCGCTGTGACCGATCTGCCATTCTTCCAGAATTGGCATTTAGACTATAACGTGCTGGGAAATCTGTTTATGGAAGGGGCTGACCTGGGTTGGGTTCTGTTTATTCCAATGAGCGTTTTTGTGATCACTGCGACCTCGAATGCCGTAAATCTGACGGATGGCCTGGACGGCCTTGCTGCCGGGGTCACCGCAATCGTGGCACTGGGGCTTGTTGTGTTGTGTTACGTAGCCGGGCATGCAGGATTTTCTTCTTACCTGGGGGTAACGCACTTGGATGGCGCAGGCGAGTTGACCGTATTCGTATCTGCCATGGCCACTGCATGTCTCGGGTTTTTGTGGTTTAACAGTTACCCGGCAACAGTCTTCATGGGAGATACCGGGGCACTCGCTCTGGGAGCAGCAATCGCGGTTCTGTCCCTTATGGTCAAGAAGGAGTTGTTGTTGCCACTTTTGTGTGCCGTCTTCTTCATGGAAACGGTATCGGTCATTATGCAGACCAGCTATTTCCGCTATACCCGACGAAAGACCGGCACGGGTCAGCGGATATTTCTTATAGCTCCCCTCCACCATCACTATGAAGGACAGGGGATGCATGAGGCCAAGATCGTCACCCGTTTCTGGCTGGTCACTGTGATCACGGTACTGGCTACTGTGCTTTCTCTCCGAATCCGATAATGCAAGAGCAAACAGTCAAGGGTAAACGAGTAACTGTTTTGGGAGCTGCCCGGAGCGGATTGGCTGTAACCAAATTCTTGGTGGAGGCCGGCGCCCGCGTAATGCTCTCAGACAGCGGTCCTATAGATCCTGTAACCGTGACTTGGTGCGAAGAGCACGGCGTCACTGTGGAAGCCAACGGACATACCAAGGCTACATTATCGGCAGACTTTCTCGTTGTGAGCCCAGGTGTGCCAAGTACCGCGCCGCCGGTTCAGGAAGCGCTAATACTGGGACTCCCGGTTTATTCTGAGCTGGAGATAGCATCCCGGTACGCCAAAGGACAGATCATCGCCATCACCGGAACCAATGGGAAGACAACCACAACCTCGCTCATTGGCCACATGATGAAGACAGCTGATCGGCAGGTGGTTGTTGCCGGCAATATTGGCAGCCCGCTCTCAGATCATCTCAAAGAGTTGCGGCGGGATACCGTTGTGGTATTAGAGGTGTCCAGTTTCCAACTGGATCACACTGATACGTTTTGCCCAAATGTAAGCGTAGTATTGAACATTACGCCCGATCACCTGGATCGATATGGCGGCAGCTTCGAGCGCTACGCCGAAAGTAAACTGCGTATCTACGAGAACCAGTCGACCGGCGATGTGGTGGTTTACAATTACGATGACACGCTCGTGCGTGAGCGTGTGGAGCATTTTGTGACAACCTCTGACGTGCGGGGACTGCCATTCAGCAGACAGGCTCATCTATCTAACGGCGCCAGTGCAGTTGAAGGCTTGATCCGGCTGCAGGAAAGAACACTTCTGCGGACGGACGAACTGGGAATACCTGGACCGCACAATGTTGGTAATTCACTGGCAGCAGCTCTCGCAGGCCAGGCTGCCGGACTTTCAGACGACGTGCTGCGAGAAAGTCTGCGAGGATTCGCCGGTGTCGATCACCGGCTGGAGACTGTGCGCCGTGTTGAGGGAGTCACCTATGTGAATGATTCCAAAGCGACCAACGTGAACGCGCTCTGGTATGCGCTGCACAGCTTCAAAGCACCGATCATATTGTTGGTCGGGGGCCGGGATAAGGGCAACGATTATGAAATACTCAAGCCCCTCATTGCCAGCAAAGTACCGACCCTGATCGCATTTGGCGAAAGCGCCCCCAAGGTCATGAAGGAGCTGGGACCGTGCAGCAAACATGCAGTGGCGGTGAACACGCTGGATGAAGCGACGCTGGCGGCGCGCGATTGTGCCCAGGCTGGTGATGTCGTACTCCTGAGTCCGGCATGTTCCTCTTTTGACCTCTTCAGCAATTACGAGGAGCGAGGCACGAGATTTAAATGCATTGTGGAGGGTTTCTAGCGCATGAACGGTTTCCTCAAAATATTCCCCCGACATTTGCGGTATCAGCATCCGCTGGACAAGTATATCCTGTGGATCGCGCTCGTGCTGTCCGCAGTTGGAATCATGGCCGTGTACAGTGCTATTGCTTTCCTGGCTGAGGTCAAAGCGGGTGGGGATACCGAACTGTTTCTCGTACGTCATACGTTGCGCGTAGGGCTTGCACTGATCGCGTTGACCGTATTCAGCATGGTTGATTACCACCATCTGGCACGCTGGTCCAGGTTTTTCTTGATCGGCTCCCTGCTGTTACTAGTGTTCGTACGGATATTTGGAGTGACGTATGGAGGGGCTACACGTGCATTCCACGTTGGCATGCTAAGTGTGCAGCCGTCGGACTTGGCCAAGATCTCGCTTATCCTGTATATCGCCGTACTGCTGGTACGCAAACAGACCTACATTCAGAGCTTCTCACGAACATTTCTGCCACTGTCATTGTGGATATTTGCCACGGTTGGTTTGATCGGTCTTGAGGATGTGTCAACCGCATTCCTCGTATTGGTTTCGGTGATGCTGATGGCTTATGTGGGGCGTTTCAGTCTGCGCTACATTGGCAGTATGGGGATTTTTGCTGTCATCTGTGCAGCCTTGATGTTACTTGGCTCGCCGAACCGGGCGCAGCGGCTGGAGTCTTATATCGGTGTGCAGATTTTCCCACACTCACAAGAGGTAGAGACTTTCAGCGAACAGGCCGAGGGATATCAGGCCCGGCAGGCACACATTGCGCTGGCTATGGGAGGACTGACTGGCCGCGGCCCCGGCAAGAGCGTGCAGCGCGATTTTCTCCCGGCCCCATACAACGACTTTATTTTCGCCATCATTACAGAGGAATACGGACTGCTGGGTGGAGCTGCACTCCTGGCCTTGTTTGTAGTTCTGCTGTTTCGAGGGCTTTTGCGCATTGCCCGACACGCAACGGATCCACTTGGGCTCTTTATTGCCGTTGGCTGTACGGTAATCCTCACGCTGTATGGTTTCGTACATGCGGGAGTTGCTGTGGGACTGCTGCCGGTTACGGGACTTCCCCTCCCGCTGGTTTCTTATGGTGGCACCTCTATGATTTCGGCGGGAACGCTTCTGGGGATTCTTTTGAACATTTCGCGACAGATAGAGCGATGAAAAGAACTCCACGCGTGTTATTTGCTGGCGGCGGCACAGGCGGTCACGTTTATCCTGCGATAGCTATCGCGCAGGCAATACGCTCGCTGGTGCCGACGAGTGCAATTGCATTTGCGGGTACACGTGACCATCTGGAATGGCGCGCTGTACCGGAGGCGGGGTTTGAAATCCATCCAATCACGATCAGTGGCTTTCATCGCAAACAGCCACTGCGCAATGTAAGCTTACCGCTAAAGCTGGCCGCAGGGCTATGGCAGAGCTACCAGTTAGTGAATGATTTTGATGCCGATGTCGCAGTCGGAACCGGAGGGTATGTATCGGGGCCGGTATTATGGGCTGCCGGAATGCGTGGACGGCCGATCGTTGCCCAAGAGCAGAATGCGTATGCAGGGGTAACCAATCGAATTCTCGGACGCAGGGCCGCACAGGTTCACATCGCTTTCAAGGAGGCGGAGAACTGGTTTCCTGAGGGCCGCTGTAGAATCAGCGGGAATCCCGTGCGACGGGAGTTAACTGCCTCCACACGCGAAGCCAGCCGGAGGGCACTCAAATTGCCCAGAAATGCAAAAGTATTGTTCGTATTCGGAGGTTCGCTGGGCAGTCAATCCATCAATGAGGCAATGGCCCAGGTTGCGGATAGAATTCTATCAGACCCGGATGTTCACATCATCTGGCAAACCGGAGTGCTTTACTACAACCGGATGCGAAAAAAAGAACGCCCAAGGCTCAGGGTCCTGCAGTATGTGGATCGAATGGATCTGGCATACGCAGCCTGCGACCTGGTTTTGGCACGGGCAGGTGCGCTAACATGCAGCGAGCTTTTGTGCACATCTACGCCTGCCATCCTCGTGCCGTCAGTCCATGTCGCGGAGGATCACCAGACAAAGAATGCTCGCAGCATGGAGCGAATGGGGGCGGCAGTATATATGCCGGAAGAGGAGCTGTTGAATGCACTGGTCACACGGGTTCCCGAACTCCTGGCTAGTCCCGAACAGAGATCAAAAATGGCTGCTGAAGCACGAAGAGCCGCTAAACCGGAAGCTGCCATGACTATCGCAAAAGATATTCTGGCACTCGTTGGATGGGAGGGACAGGCATGAAATCTAAGCGACGACAACCTATGCTTGGGCGTATCCGTCATGTACACATGGTGGGCATTGGAGGGATCGGGATGAGTTCGATTGCCGCAGTACTTTTGTCCCGCGGATACCGGGTCACAGGCTCGGATTTATGTCTGAGTGAACTGACGGACAAGCTCGTTGCTGACGGAGCGACGGTGTATGAAGGTCACGACCGGAAGCAAGTAGCGGGGGCAGGTGTGGTCGTCTATTCGTCTGCTGTGGATGTGAGTGAGAACCCCGAAACTCAAGCGGCCGCCGCTGCCCGTATTCCGTTGATCTCCAGATCAGAAATGCTCGGAGAGCTCATGCGCATGAAATATGGTGTGGGGATCGCAGGCACGCACGGAAAAACCACGACCACCAGTATGGTAGGGAGGGTTGTGACGGAAGGAGGGTTTGATCCCACCATTATTGTTGGAGGCAAGGTAGCCGAAATAAACACTAACGCGGTCAGTGGCGAAGGTGACATTATCGTGATCGAAGCAGATGAGTATGATCGTGCCTTTTTACGGTTGACTCCTGCCCTGGCGGTTATTACTACTGTTGAGTCGGAACATCTGGACACCTACGGAGACCTGGGCGAAGTTTACCAGGCATTTACGGCGTTTGCGACCAGTGTGCCCTTTTTCGGGGCTGCGATTGTTTGTCTGGACGACCCTGGCGTCCAGGCTATCATTGGTGACATTGATCGTAGGGTGATGACTTACGGTACCGCGCGGCAGGCAATGGTTCGGGCCGAAGGGATTGTGCAGCAAGGCATGACCATGCAGTTTGACGTAGTGGTGTTTGGCCGTCGACAGGGATCTATTACCGTTCGGGCGCTCGGACTGCACAATGTGCGCAATGCTCTGGCTGCGGTTGCCGTAGGGGTAGAGCTTGAGATTGATTTCGATCGCATCAAAGCAGGCCTAGAAAGCTTCGCCGGTGTGCACAGGCGTTTCCAGTTATTAGGGAAGGCGCGCGGCATCCTGGTAATTGACGACTACGCTCATCATCCGACCGAGATTACTGCTACACTGAATGCCGCAAGCGAAGGTTATCCTGATCGGCGGATAGTAGCAGTTTTTCAGCCGCACCTATACTCGCGAACCAACGATTTCAAGGAGGAGTTCGCACGTGCATTCTTCAACGCGGACGTGATGATCGTAACGGAAATTTATCCCGCTCGCGAAAAGCCAATCGCCGGAGTGACTGGCAAATTGATTGCAGATTTGGCCACAGCCCGCGGGCATCTCGATGCCCGATGGGCAAAGAAAAAAGATATACTGTCTGTTTTGCACGACTTAGATGAGCCGGGCGACGTGGTTCTGTTCATGGGGGCAGGAGACATCTGGCGCGTTGCCAGACAATACACTGAAGAACTGTGCAAGGATGCAGCTGCCTGAAACGATGCAAAGTAAGCGTAGAAAAATTTGGTTCGCACTCTTGGTAGCCATTCCGATCTGCCTAGGGAGCGCAATAGGCTGGAAATACCTGTGGGAGCGACCGTGCGTTCGCCTCGAGATTGCGGGCATCCAGTACACCGATTCCGCTTCGGTGCACAGTCTAGTGGACAGTACACTGACTCCACAATTGATTGTTGATCGATTACAGCGGCATCCGTGGATTCACAGTGCGCGCGCTGTGTGTTATCCGACGGGCACAACTCATGTGCAGATCTATGAGCGTGTACCCCGTCTACTCGTGCTGACCGGGAATGGTGACACAGCATACTATCTGGACGAATATGGCTACATGATGCCTCCCGCTGCACCCGTGGTATTTGATGTACCGCTTGTGCGGGGAGTGCTCGATCCTTTTCACGCAGTACATCCAGTGAAAAATGCGGAAGTGCGAGATCTGTTGACACTCTTGCCGCGGATTGGCTCACGAATGGACTTTCTTGTATCCGAGTTCGAGATTGCTGAGAACGACCTGATCCTGATCGCCCGCGCGATGGGAGGCGGTCATACAGCAGTCGTACGTCTGGGATCCGAAGATTGGGAAAAGCGTCTGGATCGCCTGTATGATTTTTGGGACAAGGAGGTAGCTGGACGTGAAGACCGCGTCTTTGATGTCATTGATTTGCGGTTCAGCGGTCAGATTATAACGAGAGAAAAATCGGCATAGCCATCTATAAAACTGCAAGCCATGGATGATCGAATTGTAGTCGGAATGGACATAGGCACTACAAAGGTATGTGCTGTTGTGGCCGAGTCTGATGAAATGGGGAAGATCAACGTACTTGGTATTGGTACAACTGAGTCAGAAGGCCTGAATAGAGGGGTAGTCGTCAATATTGACAAGACGGTTGCATCTATCCAGAAAGCTGTAAGGGCGGCAGAACGGGCGGCGGACGTGGAAGTCCAAAGCGTTATCGCAGGCATCGCAGGGGATCATATCCAGAGCTTCCAGAGCCGGGGAGTTATTACAATAGCCAGTCGTGAGCGTGAGATATCAGCGAAGGACGTAAAGCGCTTGATCGAGGATACAACGCATGTAGCCATGCCGCCCGACAGGGAAATCCTCCACATTATACCTCAGGAGTTTATCGTTGATGACCAGGATGGCGTGCTGGATCCGGTGGGTATGAACGGAGTGCGTCTTCAAGCAAACGTACACATCATTACGGGTTTGGTCTCTGCAGCCAAAAATATTTACAGATGCATTGAGAAAGCAGGATATCAGGTTGAGGATGTAGTGCTTGAGCCCTTGGCCAGCTCTTTCAGCGTCCTGCATCATGATGAAAAGGAAGTAGGGGTGGTCCTGATAGATATTGGGGGAGGTACCACGGATGTTGCTGTTTTTGAAGATCACACGATCCGGCATACGGCGGTTATTGCCGTGGCAGGCAACCATGTGACTGAAGATATACGGAAGGGGCTGGGTGTTATGCGCAATCAGGCGGAACAACTGAAGCGCCAATTCGGCTGCGCCCTGATTGATCTCACAGAGGATGGCGAGCGGATCCGCATGCCAGGGTTAGGAGGGAGGCAGGAAAAAGAGATCAGTACCAGCGCGTTGGCCCAGATCATTCAGCCCAGACTGGAAGAAATTCTAGAGATCACTGCAATCGAGATACGACGCAGTGGCTACGGGAAATATCTCTCCGCGGGTGCCGTGTTGACCGGTGGAGGATCGATGATTCGGGGAACCCGAGAGCTGGCCAATGAGATACTGGGGCTCGAAACACGTGTCGGTTTCCCTAAAAAGCGTGGAGGCGGACTTTGGGAGGAGGTATCAGACCCGAAGTATGCCACTGGCGTGGGGCTGGTACTGTACGGACTTGATCCAAAAATGATGAAAACAGTGACTCAGGACGGTGAGGCTAAACGCCTCTCCGGTGCTGCATCCTACAGTGGAAGGAGCAGCTCCTCCTGGGGGCGGATCGTCGAACGCATGAAAGGTTGGTTCGATGAATTATAGGACAATCAAACTGCGCAAGCAGAATCAAACAAAAACCTGAGGGTGACTCCATGGAAACTCAACAAAAAAACCGGTTTACTTTTGACGCCGAATATAGCGGTATAGCGAAGATTTGTGTTGTTGGTGTGGGAGGCGGCGGGGGTAACGCCATTAACAGTATGGTCAACGACGGCCTGGAGTCTGTTGAATTCATGGCCGTGAATACGGATGCTCAGGATCTGAACAACAGTCTTGCAACGCACAAGATTCAGGCAGGCCGAAAACTAACCAAGGGACTGGGAGCCGGGGCGCGACCAGAATTGGGACTTCAGGCCATGCTGGAATGTCAAGAAGAGCTCGAGGCAGCACTCCACGGGTTTGATATGGTTTTTGTTACCGCTGGTATGGGTGGAGGAACAGGTACAGGGGGGATCGGGGTTGTGGCCGACATTGCTAGGCAAATGGGTACCCTGGTTGTAGCAATCGTCACCAAGCCGTTTGAGTTCGAAAACCGCAAACGTATGAAGTCCGCCATACAAGGCATTGAGCAGCTTAGGCCGTGTGTAGATACTCTCATCGTGATTCCTAACGAAAGGTTGCTGGATATCTCGGATGATGATACTGATCTCGCCGAAGCTTTCAAACGTGCAGATGACGTTCTGTCCAATGCTACCCGCAGTATAAGCGATTTAATTACAAAGACCGGCCTGATTAACCTGGACTTTGCGGATGTGCGCACAACAATAGAGGATAGCGGAACTTCAATCATGGGAGTGGCTACGGGTGAGTTGGAGGCGGGCGCAGCCACCATTGCCCTTGAGGCGATTTCCAGTCCACTCATGGACGGTATGTCCATTGCGGGAGCACGGAACGTCCTGGTCAACATCACCGCTGACTCAGTGCCGATCAAAGAAGTGAATTCCGCCATGGCGGTCATCGGAGAGGAAGCTGGAGAGGATGCTGAAATCATCACTGGTGTGGTGGTGGACAGCGAGATGAAGAATTCTGTGCGAATTACCGTGATTGCTACGGGACTTGGGCATGCCGATAAAGGCAAGGAGGAGCAGCGGAGCAGACCGCTGCTAGACGAAAAGGTTTTCGGATACAAGGGAGAGCAGAACCTCAAAACTTTGGATACGCCAGCATGGGAACGTCGTGGAATTACCGAGCCCCGCAGGAGAAATTCAGGAGAAGAATCGAAGGTTTTGTACTTAGACGAAGAAAATACTTCGACCAAATCCCAAGAACGAAAATCCTCGGAAGATACCCCGGCTTTCCTCCGAAAAATGATGGACTAGAGAACAACCGAATACAGTTTGTGGTACAATCGCTTAGTATATTGCTGTTCCTGGAATCAAACAAACTTAAACCCAATGCCCCAGCACGCTTCTGCGATCAAGCGAGTGCGCCAGAGTGCTGCACGCCGACTTCGTAATCGCGAACATCGGAGCCGAGTGCGAACGATGGTTAAGAAGATTATGCAAACGGATGATGTTTCTGCTGCACAATCTCTTTACCCTGAGACCCAGGCGTACCTAGACCGATTGGCAACGAAAGGTATCATCCATCGCAATAAATCTGCCCGCTATAAGGTTCAAATCCTGCGGCACATGGATAAGATCAACCAGTCGTCCTAGTCAGAACGACTAAACATGCAAAAACTACAAAGTAGAATCTCATGGCAAACCTAAAACGATTTTCGACAACAATGCTCAGGCTTGTGTCACTAGCCCTGATTCTCGTGATTGTGCCTAGCACATTCGCGCAGGAGTATGCAAAAAAACTGCGCCCGGAGGGCACAATGTTCGTTAAACCCCGCGTAGGATTCTCTGGATATTTTGGAGATAACGAACAGTCACCATTTAACTTCAATGGCGACGCTTTCGATGTGGGCACACCCTGGAATTTTGGGCTTGAATTGGGTTACCAGTTGAGCGTCCCATTCGGGGTCAGTCTGGCATACGTCGCGGGAGATTATCCTGTGATCACACAGTTTCCGGCACGTGTAAAGGATCTCACGGGTGTAGAAAATGATAATTCACTCCGGAGTTCTATTCAGGCTATTGGGCGTTACACGTTCGCTGAGGCAACGACGCGCAATGCCCTCTATTTCAACTTCGGTCTATCGTATTCTTTCGGAAACGTAACGCAGGAGGCAGCGCCATACACAAGTGAAGAGAGTGGTAGTGCTTTTGGACCACTCGTCGGTGTGGGTATGGACTTTGCTATTAACCCACGAAGTTCATTTTTCGCGGAGCTCAATGCTGGTGTTCATTTTGGTGATGAGGGCCTTGATGGCACAGCTGAACACGGATTTGGGGGAGGAGACATCCTGTCAGCATTGGGGGCGGGCCTCAAGGTAAACTTCACGAAAGCGATTACTCCACCTGAGGTCGGTGAACTGGTCTGTCCTACGGGGGCAGTGGTCACCAATACACAAGTCAATTTCAACTCGGTATCTAACGCCGAGGTTGCTACGCAGCCGATTGAATTACGCTGGGACTTTGGTGATGGTGCAACCGCCATGGGCGATTCCGGCTCTCACACCTACACGGAGGCAGGAACTTACGAGGTAATGTTCGTCGCCACCAATGAGGGGGGAACAGCAACGGGAAGCTGCACAGTTACCGTTATCGCCCCACCTGAGATACTCACGCTGACATCTGACAAGGAAACGGTGAGCATATGTGACCAAGATCCGAGTGTTACATTTTCTGCAAACTCAGTTGGATCGGATCCAATGAGTTACACTTGGGACTTTGGTGATGGCCAAAGCAGCACGGCAGCCAGCCCATCGCACACCTATGATCAGCCTGGCTCATATACCGTGACTCTTACATTGACCAACGATGCAGGCAGCGACAGTCGTACCACCGTGGTGAATGTGAACGAGGAGGGCTGTTTCGACTGCGATATTTCGGAAATGAATACGGTCTTCTTTGATCGTAATTCGTCTGTGCTCACGGATGCCGGTCGCAATCAGTTGTCCGAGAATTTGGAGATCCTTCAGAACTGCGATTTCAATGTTCGTATTGAAGGCTATTCTTCGCGCGATGAGCGGAATTCCCAGGGGTTGAGTGAGGACCGTGCCCTGTCGGTCAAGCAATACTACATTGACAACGGCATAGACGAAGCCCGTCTGTCCGATATCGGTATGGGAGCCGGTGGGCAGACTACGAAGAAAGAGTCCGCAAGCCAGTTCCGACGGGTAGACACAATCCCGCTGAACTAGCGCCTGCATACTGAAGAAATGTGAAGCGCCCCGGCACGTTGTGCCGGGGCGCTTTTATTTTTGGCTCTGCCGGAATTGTTAGGATGGAGACCTTACCGCCTATTGGTGCTGCTTGGTCGGACTATTACTCTACATCACGTGTGATCAAAATAACAGGAATAATCAGAGAAGCGACCCCATTGTATGGATACAGTCAAACAAGAAATCCAGAACAGCAAACCTACTCCGAGATATGTCCTCTGTAGATCAAACCCCCTAAGATATCTGCGTAAATCAGCTTGAATCCAACCCCTGTAAAAGAGATACCGACCGTAATTGGGTCATTACCCCCTTGATTTGGCACTTTGGAAATGCGAAAACAACGACCGTCACATCTACTCGACTCGGCAGAAATAGGTATTTTGTGGCAGGCACCACGTCACATTCCGCATGCCTGGATTCGACGAAAATCAGCAGTTCGCACTTGCACAGCGTCTGAAAAAGGAAGCTGCCCGGTTAGGGTTTGATGCTTGCGGAATAGCGGAGGCCCGGCGACTGAATGAAGAAGCAGATCGGCTAGAATCCTGGCTGGCAAATGGACTGCACGCGTCCATGGCCTACATGGCGCGGAATTTTGAGAAACGCGTAGATCCTAGAAAGCTTGTCCCCGGCGCCAAACGCGTAATCAGTGTGCTATGCAGTTACTGGCAGGAAGCTGAGCATGCGGAAAAAGCCGGAAAGATCAGTCGTTATGCGTGGGGAGATGATTACCACCAGGTGATGAAAGGGCGACTCTACGAGTTGTATGCCTGGTTGGAGAGTGAAGTAAAAACTTTGTCCGGCCGGGCTTTCGTTGACTCGGCCCCGGTAATGGATAAGGTATGGGCGCAACGCGCCGGGCTGGGATGGATTGCCAAAAATACCAATCTGATAAATCCAGACATAGGCTCCTGGTTTTTTGTTGGATCTTTGATTGTTGATGTACCACTGGCTTGCGACGATCCCTTCACACATGATCACTGCGGATCATGCACTCGGTGCATTGATGCGTGTCCCACAGATGCTATCTATCAGCCTTATGCGGTGGATTCAAACCGCTGTATTTCTTACTGGACGATAGAACACAGGGGGAATTCCTTGCCGGAGGACATTGTATTGGGGCAGGATGACTGGATCTTCGGCTGTGACATATGCCAGGATGTGTGTCCCTGGAATAAGTTCAGCCACTCAACCAAGGAGTCCCGGTTTCTGCCCCGAGAGGGTATCCGGGATACCCCTCTTGAAGAATGGGAGGAACTGGATCTGGAGGCTTTTCGCAGACGGTTCAAGGGAAGCGCAGTGAAGCGGGCAAAGTACGAAGGCTTCATGCGCAATGTCCGCGCAGCAAAGCGATCCCGGTCACTCCGCGACAAGCCTCCGGTGGGTTCGTCATAGCCCTTAAGTGTGCAGCGTTGAAAAGAGACTCGCACGTGAACATGGTTTGACCCGGAGCACAACCAGTCCAAAATGCCCCCGCCGGTTAATCAGGACGCATGAGCGGAAACAGGATCACATCACGGATGCTGCGCTGGTTGGTCATCAGCATGGCGAGACGATCAATTCCCACGCCCAACCCGGCATTAGGCGGCATGCCATATTCCAGAGCACGCAAATAGTCATGATCCATCTGCATCGCCTCAAAGTCTCCTCCCTTGCGAAGAAGTGCCTGGTCCTCAAACCGTGCACGCTGATCTTCCGGGTCGTTAAGCTCACTGAAAGCATTGCATAACTCCTTGCCCCCTACGAACATCTCAAAACGCTCAACGAGCCCTTCTTTGCTGCGATGTCGTTTGGCTAGCGGACTGAGTTCAAGCGGATAGTCTGTGATGAAAGTGGGCTGGATCAAATGAGGCTCGACCGAGAAACTAAAAATCTCATCCAGCAGCTTGCCATAGCCCATAGACGTTGAGGTCTCTATGTTCAGAGAATGTGCCACTTGGAGAAGGCCGTCCCGGTCCTGTCCGTACAGATCATGGCCTGTACGTTCCGCTATCGCTTCAAAAAAGGGAATCCGAGGCCATGGTCGCTCAAATGAGATCACTTCGTCACCATACGGCACGCGAGGTTGACCATGAAGTACGCAGGCGACAGACTCCAGCATCTCCTCCACCAAGCCCTGCATCCAGACATAGTCCTTGAAAGCCACATAGAGCTCCAGCATAGTGAACTCAGGATTGTGGAAGCGGCTCAGACCCTCATTCCGAAAATCTTTGGCAATCTCATACACGCCGTCAAAACCACCGGTGATGCATCTTTTCAGGTATAGTTCATCGGCAATGCGCATGTAGAGGGGCATATCAAGCGCATTGTGGTGCGTCTTGAACGGCCGCGCAGACGCTCCGCCATAGACCGGTTGGAGAACAGGAGTCTCAACCTCAATGAACCCTTTGTCATCCAAAAATTTTCGGATGGCTGTTACCATACGGGCACGTTGCACAAAAAGCTCTCGCACATGTGGGTTAATGACCAAGTCTACATAGCGCTGTCGGTAGCGAAATTCCTTCTCAGTGACCTCATTGAAAACAGTACCCTCCTGCTCCTTGATAATTGGAAGGGGACGTAGCGCTTTGGCCAGAAGCTCCAGCTTTGAAACATGCACTGTGATCTCGCCCATGCGTGTGCGAAATACCTTTCCTTCAATGCCGACGATATCACCGATATCAATATGGCGCTTGAAGACTTTGTTATAGAATCCTTCTGGCAGGTCATCCCGGCGAATATATGCTTGCATACGCCCCGTTGCATCCTGGAAATCGAAAAAGGATGCTTTTCCCATGATTCGCCGACTCATCAGCCGGCCTGCCATGGAAACTGTTTCCTGGGGAGCCGCCTCATCAAATTCCTCGAGTACGGGAGACACATGATCGCTGACGGCCCACGCGTATGGGTAGGGATTGACCCCAAGGTCTTCTAACGCCTCTCTGGAATTCCGGCGTATCTGCTCCTGATCTGTGAGTTGGCGCGCGGAAAATGAAGAACTATCTTGCATAGTCTGCTAGTGGACGGACCTCCATGGTAATATCTAACATTGGTCTGTCACCGTTAGGGTTTCCGCGTTGACCGGCTCTGGAGGGAGTCAGTACCCGCGTGATCCGATCCAGTACATCATAGCCCTCGACCAGTTCACCAAAAACAGTGTACATCCCATCCAGCATTGGCGCACCACCCTCGGTGGTGTAGGTGGCTCTCGCCTCACTTGAGTATTCAAATGTTGTGTCGGGGATCATTTGCTGTAACCGATTCTGCACCTGATCCAGGAATTCTTCCGGATAAATGCTCCCATGCACGATATAAAACTGACTGCCGTTGGACTCTCTGTTGGGATTCATATTGTCGCTTGCCCGTGCTGTGGCGAGTGCACCGCGTTTATGGTAGCGTCCGGGGACTATTTCGGCTGGAATTGTGTAACCGGGATCTCCCATGCCGTCATTGTTCGGATTATCATCCTTTGAGTTCGGGTCCCCACCCTGAATCATAAATCCACCGATCACACGATGAAAGGTAGTACCGTCAAGAAAACCGTCATCCACGAGTATTTTGAAGTTATCTCTATGGATTGGTGTATCATCGTAGAGTTCAATGTCCATTGCTCCCATGGGAGTGGATATCTCGAAAAAATTTGTTGCCGACAAGCCGGAGTTGGCTTGCCTCGCGCATCCACTAGTAGTCATCACGGTAATCAGTAACAAGGTGAGGCAGGAAAAAAGTTCAACGGGTCTCATGGGTTCAAGTAACGGTCAAAATAGCTGAGAATACCTGCACGCAGCAGTAACTCTTGTTGAGAAGAACTCAGGTTTTCGGGAAAGTCTTCATGGGGCTCCCAGATCCAGTAGCCATCTGTTTCCTGGCCGATTCGCTCA
This sequence comes from uncultured Rhodothermaceae bacterium, assembly GCA_964503085.1. Lineage (GTDB taxonomy): Bacteria > Bacteroidota > Rhodothermia > Rhodothermales > Bin80 > Bin80. Next base: position 25,260 of record CAZCYQ010000009.1, read on the forward strand.
AAGCATCCCAGACTTTCCAGTACGCTGTATGTGCCTTCATTGATGATACGCTGTTTTGAAGCTTTATCCAAGTCCGGTGCAAACTCCTGGCGCAATTCCTGCAAGCCGACCAGGAAGAGAACTCCTTCAAGGTCATCTCCACAACCAAGCGCCTTGTCAAGCCAAGCTCTCAGGGCGGGCCATTTTCGGTCCACAGCCTCCCGATCTGGTTCGAAAATATTCACCACAGACACATACAATCCAGACGCCCACGCCAACAAAGGGAGGCGGTCCTTGTTCCTGTAATCGAGTCCGTATGTGTGCAGAATGTACAGTATATTGGATATCCTTGGGAAAATTGACGAAACCAATGAAACAACTACTTCTTCTTGCTGCTGGCCTGCTGATCACGACCAGCGCACAAGCCCAATCTTTCGGCGGGTCACTGGCGATGACAGAGCAACATGTATTCGTCGGAGAAACCGGGAATATGGCGTTTCCTGGAGAGGTGTATATCTACACACTAGACAACCTCGAGGGAGCGCCAGCCATATTGTCCGTGAATGAAGAATTGGAGCGGTTTGGCCGCACGATTGTAGCTGACGGTGAGACTTTATTGATCGGAGCCATTGATGCCGACGAGGCACGCGGAGCCGTCTACGTATTCAAGTATGATGACACATGGCAGCAGGTTGCCCGACTTACTGCATCAGATGCATCACCTGGCGACCAGTTTGGTTCTTCAATCGCGGCAGATGGGGATATAGTTTTGATCGGTGCACAGGGGCGTTCAGAGTCGACCGGAGCAGTTTATGTTTTCTCGAAAGACCCTGACGGTACATATTCGGAAACTGGCATGCTGCCAGTTGAAGATATCAATCCAGGAGATGGCTTTGGATATGTCGTGGCAGTTGAGGGCAATCTCGCGGTCGTTGGTTCACCTTCACACATGGAGAATATGGGTGCTGCACATGTATTTATGCAAGGAACTGAGGGGTGGTCACAAATCAGCAAGTTAGCGCCTGATTTTCTGACCGAAAGAAGCCGTATGGGCGGTGCAGTAATGGTGCATATGGGACGGGTTTACGTATCTGCCCCTATGCAGAACTTGGTTCTAGAGTACGAATGGGACCCTGAATCTAGTCAGCTGCGCATGCGCGGTCAACTTAGCCCGTTCGATGCACTACGGGGATCTCAGTTTGGGGCTTCCCTGGCAGCCAGTGGTAATGAAATCTGGGTTGGCGAAAATCGCAGTGGACGGAGTAGAGGCGCTGTGTATCGGTTTATGTCTGGTGAAGAGGGTTGGGCTGGGGCAATGAAACTGCTGCCTGACGAAGAAATTGGTCGTGGAGCATTTGGCAGCAGTCTGGCTCTTTATGGAGATTATGCTGTCGTGGGCGCTGTTCGCATGGACTCCAGAGCTGGAGGGGCCATACTTATGAATCGGAGCGAAGGTGAATGGTCGTCAGTGGCGACCCTCATCAACGAAGTCAAAGGTTACGAAGCGATCACTGGGGAAGAAGTGCGCTGTGCAGAAGGCAAAGCGTCAAGGTGGTCATGCCAGGATGTTGATCTGACATCGTTCCTGCCACTGCCTGAGATGGGAGGCAACCGGGGTTCCAGACTGAATGATATCTGGGGATGGACCGACCCTCAAACCGGCCAGGAATACGCACTAGTGGGGCGTAACGATGGTACGTCCTTTGTGGATGTAACCAATCCGGAAATGCCACGATATGTGGGAGATTTGCCGATGACGGCAGGCTCCGTCGCAAATGTGTGGAGAGATATCAAAGTATATGCCGACCATGCCTATGTAGTTGCTGATGGTGCCGGACAACATGGTGTACAGGTTCTAGACCTGAACCAGTTGCGCAAGGTTGAGGGTGAGCCGGTGACGTTTTCAGAGACAGCACACTATGCAGGAATTGCAAGTGCACACAACATTGTTATTAACGAAGAAACGGGATTTGGCTTTGTGGTTGGTGCCAGCGGTGGAGGAGAAACCTGCGGTGGCGGCTTGCACATGATTGACTTGCGTGATCCCCCCAATGTGTCCTTTGCTGGCTGCTTTGCTGACCCAAGTACAGGTAGGCGCAATACAGGTTATTCTCACGATGCACAGTGCGTAGTGTACGCTGGTCCAGATTTAACCTATAACGGTAAGGAAATTTGTCTCGGATCCAATGAAACGGCTCTGAGCATCGCGGACGTGACAGACAAGGACAACCCGATAGCTATTTCTGCAGCTTCCTATCCCAATGTGGCCTACACACACCAGGGATGGCTAACCGAGGATCACAGATACTTCTACATGAATGACGAGGGGGATGAACCGAGAGGACTGGTAGAAGGCACGCGGACGCTGGTCTGGGATGTTTCCGACCTAGACGACCCGGTGCTGGTAACAGAATACATTGCAAGTACGCCAGATACAGATCACAACCTTTACATCAAAGACAACCTGATGTATCAGTCCAACTACGGGGCAGGTCTGCGTATTCTTGATATCACAAACCCGGAATCTCCTGCGGAGATTGGGTTTTTTGAGCCAGGCCCAGGGTCCTCATCCTGGAGTAACTATCCTTATTTCAAGAGCGGTACGCTGATCGTTACGAGTGGGAACGAGGGTCTGTTCATTCTCAAAAAGCGAGCCGTGGACATCTAGAGGATTAACCCAACTTTGTCAAACCAGATGGCAGAGTTGGGTTTCATGTCTTGGAGTTGTGTATCCCAAGTGGGATCCGCACCGTAACGTAGCGTGCCTAGGCGGTGCATGTGCCCGCGGGTAAATAGCCCAGATTCATGACGCGTGCGCTCCTTCTTACAACGATTGGAGCAACACTCTCCAGATGGAGTCACCCTGTCAGCGTCCTATGCAAGCTACACTAAGTAAGATCAATAGATGCAAGCACCCGGAAACCAGCGGCGTAATCATACTGGCTTATCCGCCCGCGAACCAAAGCTTGATGTGAAGCGTCTCCTTCGTTCATCAGGAAATCGGAACAGATGGCCAAGATCAGGCGAGATATGTCCGATCGCTGAGACCAGTGTTGGAGTATTTTCGTCTGATTCGTTGAACAGCCCGTGCTTCCTAAAAAAATCACCGCCGCCGTGTCGGGTACGGCGATACCAAACGGCACAACGAATCAGAGGACAATGCGAAGTTAATCAGTCATTGACTGCCTCAGGCAGGATGAACCGATATCGTATTAACGCCGGATTGCCCACATCTCCGTTCTCCATCGGCACATGTTCCCCCAGGAAGTACAGATAACCATTCCGAGCTGTTTCGGGAAACTTGTAGGGCACCGTGCTCACCGCCCCAAACTGGTTGCTATTGCTCACAATACTCAGGCCATCAACATCTCTACTCGTAACATTCTCTGTTCGATAGGCTTCGTCAATGTTCGAGAATGCCCCCACGCGAATGTCCTCATCCAAGGCATACAGCCCTATCAGTCGCGGATAGGCGTTTAGCACTTTTCGTCGCCGCCGGGTGCTTAGTCCGGCAGGAATATCCCGATTTCGTCTGACGAAGAAATCTGGCCGAGCCTTAGTCATCCCGGAATTACCATATACAGCTCTGGCATCCATATCCTCGTTATACTTGTACCATGGGCCGCCATCAAAGCAGGCGATGGTTCGTCCCGGGATACCTTGGTAGCTTTTATTGAGTCGGTAAAATTCCGGGTTTTCCAAGACGATCTCCCGTCTTGATTCTAGATCCAGCGAATAGACCTCCATGATGGATGTTGATGGATCCCGTGGCCCCCGGAATGCATACATAGAATCGCCAAGTGTACAGAAAGACAGGATCGTCGAAACATTCCGCTTGGCAGCCAAGCAGTCCCCTGATCGATCTAAAACCACTATGGCACCTCCCCATGACGTCAATATGATGCGATCATCATCGGCAAAACGCGAAATCCACAGACTATGTCCAAAGTCGATTGGGTAGCACGTATCCATGCTGTAAGTTGCCTGATGCTTCCCCAAAGGGGTGAACAGGTGAGCCAAATCCGATTGCCTGTCCGTGATGAGGACGCTTCCAGAAGCATCGACATCTATGAACCAGATGGGTCCCAGAATCACCGAGGGATCCAGCACCAGCGTATCCTCCACTACAAACAATTCCTCGAATGGCACTAATTCCGACGTATAAACCACGTCTTGGGAGGAAGCATTGGAATGGGGTGCGTATCCGGTAAGCAGTCCCGCAAGCAAAAGACCAGCTACCTGCCCTGCACGCAGCAATCCCATGGCTGTAATCCAGTATTCATCCTTCATCATTCGAGACCTAATTCAATTCAGCGCTGATTGCATCACACGATGGACGTGTCCCACGACAGTTAAGTAGTGAAGTTGATCAGTCATTGACCGCCTCTGGAGGAATGAACCTGTATCGTATCAACGCCGGATTGCCTACATCCCCGTTCTCCATCGGCACATGCTCGCCCAAGAAGTACAGATAACCATTCCGAACTGTTTTGGGGATCTTGTAAGATGTCGTGCTCACCGCCTTGAACCTGTTGCTGTTGCTCACAATGCTCAGGCCAACAACGTTTCCACCCGTTACTTTCTCCGTGCGATAGGCTTCGTCAATGCCCGAGAATGCCCCCATGCGAATGTCCTCATCTAAGGCATAAAGCCCTGACAGTAGCGGATACGCGTTCATTACTTCTTGTCGTTCAAGGATACCTAGTCCGGCGGGAATATCCCGATCTCGTCTGACGAAGAAATCCGGTTGAGCCTTGGCCATCCTGGAATTGCCATATACAGCTCTGGCATCCATGTCCTCATGGTACTTGTACCACGGGCTGTCGCCAAAGCAAGCGATATTTCGCCCCGAGCTACCTTGGTAGCTTTGATTGAGTCGGTAAAAGTCTGGATCTTTCAAGACGATCTCCCGTCTTGATTCCAAATCCAACGAATAGACATCCATAATGGACGTTGATGGACCCTCTGGCCCCCGAAATGCATACATAGAATCGCCCAGTGTACAGAAAGACACGATCGCCGCAACCCTCCGTTTGGCAGCCAGGCAGTTCCCGGATCGATCGAAAACCACTATGTTACCTCCTAGCGTCGTCAATACGATGCGACCATCGTCGGCAAAACGCGAGGTCCACAGACTATGCCCAAAGTCGCTTGGGTAGCACGTATCCATGCTGTAACTCGCCTGATGCTGCCCCGTGGGGGCAAACAGGTGAGCCAATTTCGATGAGATGTCCGTGACGAGGATGCTGCCGACAGCATCAATATCCATGAACCAGATGCGTCCCAGAATCACAGAGGGATCCAGCACCAATGTATCCTCCACTACAAACAGATCCTCGAACGGCACCAGTTCCGACGCATAAACTACCTCCTCGGAGGAGTCATCGGAACGGGGTGCACATCCGGTAAGTAGCCCCGCGAGCACGAGGCAAGCAACCGGCCCTGCACGCAGAGATCTAATGGCTGTAATCCAGTATTCATCCTTCATCATTCGAGACCTAATTCAATTCAGCGCTCATTACGTTACACGACGGATGTCATCCGACAAGAAGTTGATCAGTCATTGACCGCTTCGGGAGGTATGAATCGGTATCGTATCAACGCCGGATTTCCCAAATCCCCGTTTTCCATCGGCACATGCTCGCCCAGAAAGTACAGATATCCATTCCGCGCTGTTCTGGGTAATCTGTGAGGCACCGTGCTCACCGCCTTGAACTGGTTGCTGTTGCTCACAATGCTCAGGCCAATTACTTTTTCACCCGTTACTTTCTCTGTGCGGTAGGCTTCATCAATGTCCGAGAACGCCCCCATGCGAATGTCCTCATCCAAGGCATACAGCCCGTTCAGTAGCGGATAGGCGTGCCGCATTTCCCTTTGTTTTGGAATGCTCAGTCCGGCAGGAATATCCCGATTTCGTCTGACGAAGAAATCAGGCCGAGCCTTGGTCATCCCGGGATCATCATATACTGCTCTGGCATCCATGTCCTCGTGGTACTTGTACCACGGGCCGCCGTCAAAGCAGGCGATGTTTCGTCCCGCCGTACCGAGGTAATTTCCATTGAGTCGGTAAAATTCCGGGTTTTCCAAAACGATCTCCCGCCTTGATTCCAGATCCAGCGAATAGACATCCATGATGGACATTGATGGACCCTTTGGCCCCCGGAATGCATACATAGAATCGCCCAGTGTACAGAAAGACATGATCACCGTATTCTTCCGTTTGGCAGCCAAGCAGTCCCCTGATCGATCGAAAACCACTATAGTTGTTCCTCCCCACGACAACAAAATAATGCGATCATCATCGGCAAATCGCGAGATCCACAGACTATGCCCAAAGTCACTTGGATAGCACGTATCCATGCTGTAAGTCGCCTGATGCTTCCCCGTAGGAGCGAACAGGTGAGCCAAATCCGCTTGCATGTCCGTGATGAGGATGCTACCAGAAGCATCGACATCTATGAACCAGATGGGTCCCAGAATCACCGAGGGATCCAGCACCAGCGTATCCTCCACCACAAACAGATCCTCGAATGGCACTAGTTCCGACGTATAAACCACGTCTTGGGAAGAAGCATTGGAACCGGGTGCGTATCCGGTAAGCAGCCCCGCGAGCACAAGGCAAGCAACCGGCCCTGCACGCAGAGATCTAATGGCTGTAATCCAGTATTCATCCTTCATCATTCGAGACCTAATTCAATTCAGCGCTCATTACGTTACACGATGGACGTCATCCGACAAGACAGGCAACAATGCACCGGACCAGCATCCGTACAAGCAGATGGATATAACTTCCTCCGCTACCGGCAAAAGACAATCATCATCTTCACCTTCATCCTTGCAAGCAAACATTATACCATACGAGATCTCTCCCTCACCATTATAGAAGTCCGATTTATCCTCTAATCCATCAAAATTCAAACTACCGTCCGGAACGACCTCGGTCCCAACCGAATAGGTCAATCCGGCAAAGACGACGATCGGGACAAGCAGCATACGCGCAGCGACACTCAGGCGACGCCGTCTCAGGCCCATATTGCCTACCAGAAGCTGTATTAGGACTAGCCTTATCAGATCTCGAGGCTTATTTCAAATAGTCTAAAAAGTGCCGACGCTTTCTGCGTCGGGCACAGGAACTACGGACGGGTATGGTGCGCTATTTCTAGAATCCAAATATTGATTCCGCGTAATTCTGCCACTTGGCCTCCTATGCGGCTAAAAGAGAATAGGATGTACTGAAATTTCCGTTATTGAACTCTGTTTCCCGACACGGCCAGACCTGTTGCAAAACTTTTTTATGCCCTCCTTAACCAATTTTGATTCTGATTGCTAGCACATCATGTAGCGCGGTAATACGAGATAGACTCATCTATCTAAAGAAGTGGCCGACCGGTCGTGCACAAAATATTTTATCGCGGTGCACCGTCCCCATTATCTGCGTTCGCGGACATCACATTTTTGAAAACAGCGGTCAATTGGCAAGATTCACACCGAAACCTGGGTATTCAAGGAGATGCATGTACCCATCAGTCAAAACAAATCCACCCATTGCAGCATCACGGGAGAGGTCAAAGCTTCCATCCAGGTCTAGGTAGCGCGTCCGGGGACAGGCATAAGCGGTGTGCAGTGCGGCAGCAATACTGATTACACTCTCATCCATGCAACCCCACATCAGGTCAATACCCGCCAGCTGTGCTATATCTGAAATGCCCAGCGCACCGGTAATACCCCCGCATTTCATGAGCTTGATATTCCAAATACCAAACGGCATGTCAACCGCCAACCTAAGAGCATCCCCTGGTCCATGCAGGCTCTCGTCGGCCGCCATCAGTTTCTGGGCTTCCCTTGATAACCCGAGCATAAGTCCTTCTTTTCCCCTGTCAAGAGGCTGCTCAATAAGTTCAAGGTTCAATGCATGCGATTCATGCGCAAGCTGTCTAGCCTGCTCAATGGTATAGCCCTGATTGGCATCAACACGAATTTTTATATCCGCTGAACAGAACTCCCGAAGTGCCCGCAAGCGTTCAAGATCCTCTTCATAATTCAAGCCGAGTTTGACCTTCAGGCATTTGAATCCGCGCCCAAGATATTCGCGCGCTTCGCTGAGGGTCTCTTCCAATGGCAGGATACCAATCGTAATGGAAGTGGGTAAGGCTTTCACGCATTGTCCGAGCATAGCAGCTACGGGAACCCCCATGCTCTGTGCCAATAGATCGTACAATGCCATATCCAGGGCTGCCATGGCGGAAGGATACTGCACACATTCATTTCGCAATCGGCGGCTCAGAGCTCTTAGTGACCGCGGATCACTCCCTTTCAGAATGTCATGCGCGCAAGCGTCCAGAGCTCCAAGACACGCTTCCGCATTTTCACCAGTTACGGCGGTGGGAGCAGCGCAACCTAGACCGAGAAAACCCCGATTACTTTCCAGTCGGACAAAATGTAGGTCGACCGTACTGACCACTCGTGTAGCAATCACGTATGGGCGCGTCAAGGGCAGTTGATCCGTCCAAGTATCTACACCGGTTATGATCATGAGAACAGCTTATCCCGGACTGTTTCCGCCAGGCGCCCTACTCCATCCTCCAGTGGTCGTACCACAGGCAGACCATGACATGCCTCAAGCTCTGCTGCAATCCGTGCGGATTTTGCGTCATCAAGTCCACGTGTGAACAGAGAGATTGCCCACACTTGTGAACCCAGCAGGCGAATCAATTCGATCTCTTCACGTAATGGAGGCAGAGGGCAATCAAGGTGCTCAAAATCCTCAAAATGGCTTCGCGCAGGTGCGTGCTGCAAGATTACTCCAGCTGCTCGCGCCGAACATATAAATTCGGCCCCAGCCGGGCCAGCCGGGTTACGCAGCCCCGACTGCCCCTCCAGGAGAATTACATCTGGACTCGTTTCCCTGGCGCATGCCAGGATTGCACCCTCCAGTTCGCCAGACACAAAATCGTTCAGCGTCGAATCAAAAATAAAGCCATGCCGAAGCCCCTGTAACCAGCCTGTCTGTCCTGTGTAGATCATTTCAGCATTGATGCCCTGCACTCGGAGCGCTGCGCGCAGGAGCATGGCCGTCGTACGTTTGCCAATCGCGCAGTCCATACCCAGAACGGCAACACGTGGAGTGGGCACCGAAAGTACCTCACCCGTCCAGAATCTCAGTTCAGATGCGCGTCGGGGCTTTCGCAGATCAATAATGCCCGCTGTTGCCTGTTCGGCAATCTCAAGATCATCCGACAGTAGATAATGAAGCCCATTTACCAAAGTAAGCCCGGCGGATGCGGCGGCAAGCAACTCTCTGCGGAGGGCATCTGGCAGCATTCCGCCAGCCGTCGCGACGCCTACCACGCAATGAGTTGGACGAGCGGAAGTGAGTTCGAGGGCCTCTGCAACGGTACGGAAAAAAGGAATACTCCGATGGCGCCCATCCAGAACTCGACCGGCATCCTGACCTGCGTAATCGGGATCAATCACTCCCAGAATGGTATACCGGCTGGGACCACGTAGAAGCCCATGTGTAGTTTTTGCGAAGACGCTATCAAAAAGCCCGTTTGCAAGTATAAGCGCGCGCTCAGGCATAATACTCGAAGCTAATTAGATTCTGAGGTTACAACAGTTTCGCCTAGTTATATCTTCTAACGCACTAAAATAAGGTTACTCGCTGCATACTGCGCCATACTTGAGACACGCTGAAACTCAATGATTCCCAAACCAATACATACGCTAACGATCACCCCGTCTCTCCCTCCTTCCCTCGAAAGGTTGCGGGAACTGGCATATAATGTTCGCTGGGCCTGGGATGAAAATACGGTAGACCTTTTTCGGAGGCTGGACGCGGACCTTTGGCGCTCTTCCGGTCACAACCCGGTGAGTATGTTGGCCCAAACTTCGGTGGCCCGATTAGAAGAACTTGCAGAGGATGAAGACTTTGTCGCACATCTGAATGAAGTATGCGCATCCTTCGATGCATACATGCAAGAGGGCGCAACATGGTATTCCCGCGCCCACACGGATGATGAACTCCTGGCAGCCTACTTTTCTGCCGAATTTGGCGTGACCGAGTGCATGTCAATTTTTGCTGGAGGACTTGGCGTATTGGCAGGTGATCACCTCAAGAGTGCCAGTGATCTTGGAATCCCCATGGTTGGTGTTGGCCTTATGTATCAACAAGGATACTTCATTCAACATCTGGATGAAAACGGCTGGCAACGAGAATCCTATCTAGAGAATGATTTTGCCAGCCTGCCATTGACTCTGGAGCGTGATACGAATGGCGCGCCATTACAAGTACACGTCGAAATCGGTGCACGCAGGGTGTATGCACGTATCTGGCGTCTACAGGTGGGTCGTGTGCCTTTGTATCTGTTGGATACTAATTTCGATGCCAATGAGCATGGCGAAGATCGCAATCTGACAGATTACCTGTATGGAGGTGGCGATGAGCTCCGTATCCGACAGGAAATCATACTGGGTATTGGCGGATACAGAGCCCTGCAGTTACTGAACCTAAAGCCCCAAGTTTTTCATCTTAATGAAGGACATTCAGCATTTCTGACGCTAGAACACACCAGGAAGCTGATGGTGAACCATCATCTGCCCTTCAAGGAAGCCAGCGTTGCTGCGGCTGCAAATGTGGTCTTCACGACACACACGCCGGTGGAGGCGGGACACGATCGTTTTCCGCCAGAGCTCATGGATCGCTACCTAGTGTCCTATGCCAAGGATGCATTGGGTCTTGATCGCCAGGAATTTCTTGCCCTGGGCCGTGAACATCCAGACAACGATAACGAATTCTTCGGCATGACCAAGCTTGCCTTACGTATGAGTAGTACATGCAATGGTGTGGCCAAGCTGCATGGGGAGGTGAGTCGCGCCATGTGGCAAAATCTTTGGCCTGAACTACCGGAAAATGAAGTGCCGATCAGCCATGTGACAAACGGGATCCATATTTCTTCGTGGATCTCGGGGGCGATGAAGCAACACCTTGATCGCTATGTAGGCCCGCAGTGGCGCGAAAAGGCGATTAGCCTGTCTCAGTGGAAACAAGCGGAGCAGATCCCGGACGAAGTACTTTGGCAAACCCACGTAAAACAGCGGGAGCAACTTGTCTGGCAGGCACGCAAATCTCTGCAGTCCAGGCTGCACCGATTGGGCGCCTCAGCACAGGAAATTTACCGGGCAGCAACAATACTTGATCCGAACACACTCACGATAGGATTTGCCCGCCGGTTCGCCACATACAAACGAGCAACCCTGCTACTTCAGGACTATGATCGGCTTGTAAGAATTCTGACCAATGAATCACAGCCGGTTCAGATAATCTTTGCAGGCAAAGCGCATCCTCGTGACCATCCAGGCAAAGAGTTGATTCAGCAGATTGTTAATGCTTCCAATACAGCGTCTCTGCGCAACCATATTGTCTTCCTGGAGGACTACGGTATGGCAATTGCGCGGTATCTGGTGCAGGGCGTGGATTTATGGCTAAATACTCCCCGCCGGCCGAGAGAGGCGAGTGGGACCAGCGGAATGAAGGCTGCCGCCAATGGTGGCCTCAATCTCAGCATCCTGGACGGATGGTGGGATGAAGGCTATGATTCATCAATCGGCTGGGCTATCGGTAATGGCGAAGTCATGGAAAATCATGCCTATCAGGATGAGTGGGAAGCAACCCAATTGTATGATCAACTGGAATACGAGATAGTGCCGCTGTTCTATGATCGCTCCTCCGAAGGACTGCCTCGAGAATGGATCGCCCGAATGAAGCGCTCAATTGCGGCATACAGCGATTTCTTTAATACGCACCGAATGGTTCAGGAATACACAGAAGGAATTTACCTGGCCGCTGCTGCACGCGCGAAAGCGCTACAATCCGAAGATTTGAAGAGAGCGCGGGCACTATCTACGTGGCAGCGGAAGATTCAGGAGGCCTGGCAAAAGGTCCAAGTGAGCGTTGCTGACGATTCCCCGCAGGGCAGTCAAAAGGTAGGCATGCCATTTACCATTAGGGCACGTGTGAAGCTTGGAGATTTGCTGCCGGATGATGTTGAGGTGCAACTGTACCTGGGACGCGTCACTGCCGAGGGGGAAATCGTGGATGCAACCATCACTCCAATGGTTCTGGCAGAAGCTGGAAACGGAACGTCTCATCTGTACGAGGCCACGAACGTAACCTGCACGAACAGTGGTTCAGCGGGTTACACCGTGCGTGTCCTGCCTAAACACCAGGACCAAGTTTCGATGCAGCACTCGGGATTGGTGGCCTGGGCTCAGTAAGCAGATTCTTCCTGTGTCCCTAAAGAAGCCAGGGAAATCCAGCCTGAATCTTCAAAGACCGCATCAGGCAGTTCCGTATAGACACCCAAATTCGAAAGAACCCGGGCGTTGGACTCGTCTCCAGGTACGGCACGGGTATTAGCAAGCATTATGCCGCCGTAATACTCGTACCCATCCCAGGTTGTGGTAAAGGAAGGTTCCTCCTGATCGGCATTCGCATAATAGGACCACTGAGTCACGAGGCCGCTTTCTTTATCAACATAGACATCGTAACCGTTTTGCGGGGTCAGACCAACACCCTCAAATCCGAGAGTAAGAATGTGTGCCTCCCTGCCATCGGCCGTCTGGCCGTCCTCTTTGTAGCCCAGCGTGACCCCCGAATCCTTAAGCTTATAGGGCATAAGAAGCCAATAACCGGCATTAATCCAATCTCTGTAGGCACCATTGAGCAGCTCATCCGCAGGCATAACTTCATTACCTTTAACGAACGCTTGTCCTTCCATTGTATGGATATTCATAAGTACGACCGTACTGTCTCCCTGCCACCGAAACCTTCCTGTCCACTTGTCCCATACATGATCGTCACCGAAAACGGTCCAACTCAGATACCGGGCGTTATCCCAGGCTGCGCGCCCGCCCATACTGGCCATGACCTGATCGGCGATCTCCATAGCCTGCAGATCAGAGGCCTCCATATTGAAGTCCTCCATTGGGGGATTGGGGTCAGCCTGTGCCAAGACCAGCCCGGGTAAGAGTAGTGATAGCAGTAACAAATAATGTTTCACGAGATCAGTTGGTTTAAGTTGTGGATGGATCCCGGTTTGCATACTATAGTTTGGGTACAATCCCTATAGTTCGCCGGGGCGGTTAATCATAGCAATTCAATGATCCAATGCAAGTAAAGCTTTCAACGCTGTTTTTGTTTCTGTTTTTTGTGGTGCAGGCTGACGCGCAGATTACCATTACCGAGGATGACTATGCCCGGGCAGAGTCTGTACTTGGGACAACAACCCGGGGCATGGTTTACCATACGCGCATACAGCCAAACTGGTTGGAGGATGATCGTTTCTGGTATCGTCGGATAATGCCGACGGACAACGAATTCATGTTAGTGGATCCTGCCCGGGGTGAGCACCGTCTATTGTTTGATCAGGCTCGCATGACTGAAGCAATTAACAGTCATCTTGGATTATCCGGCGCTGAAGTAAACTTTTCGCGCGCTTCATATGACGGTGAAACAGACCAACTCTTATCTCCCCAAGGAGATGGTAACGTCGCGTGCAACGTGATCACCTATACTTGCGAGTCGGTTGAGCGGACGGACAGGGAGAATGTCCGGCAAACAGCAGCACTTTCGCCTGATGGCAGCCATGAGGCCTTTCGAAAGGACAACAACCTCTGGATCCGAGCCACAGATACCGGCGAGGAAAAGCAGCTCACATTTGACGGCGAAAAGGATTTTGGTTACGCAACCAATAACGCGGGATGGGTCAGGAACGAACGCCCGGTCCTACTCTGGTCACCGGACTCAAAAAAGATTGCAACATTTCAACATGACGGTCGTGGCGTCGGTGAAATGTACATGGTCTCCACAGAGATAGGACGCTCAGAGTTGGAGGCGTGGAAATACCCTCTGCCGCAAGACAGTGTGGTATTCATGATTCACCGGGTCGTCATACATGTGGATGAACCCCGAACTGTCCGACTGGATATGGCGCCGGATTATCACCGCGGAACCACCACAGATCATATAGCAGATTGGGATGGCACCTTCATGGATGTACGATGGAGCGATGACAGCGAGCGGCTGGCCTTTGTGTCTTCATCAAGAGATCACAAAGATGCCTGGCTGAGAGTTGCCGATCCGGAATCTGGAGCCGTGCGGGAGGTACTTCACGAAAGAGTGGATACCTACTATGAGTCTGGCGTCAATGCGGAGAACTGGCAGGTGTTTTTTGATACCGGTGAAGTACTCTGGTATTCTGAGCGTTCGGACTGGGGACACCTGTACCTGTATGATCTCAGTACAGGTGAACTCAAGCGCCAGATAACAAGTGGCGACTGGATTGTGCGTCAGGTGCGTCGCACCGACCTGGACGCACGCATGTTGTATTTCACGGGATCAGGTCGGGACGGTGCTGATCCATACTTCCAGTATTTGTATCGCGTCAGTATGGACGGCGATGAGCCGGAATTACTGACCCCTGAAGAGGCTAACCACATCGTATCCTTCTCCCCTGGAGGAAATTATATTCTGGATACGTGGTCTCGCCCGGATGTGCCTCAGAAGCACGCCATTCGCAATCTTGACGGCAGCATGGCGGTACATTTGGGCGAAGCGGACATATCCGAACTTCTTACGACCGATTGGCGACCGCCAGAGCCGTTCTCTGTGAAGGCGCGGGATAATGAGACGGATCTTCATGGCTTACTGTATAAACCGAGCAATTTTGACCCATCCAGGCGTTACCCGGTTCTAAATTACCTTTATCCAGGACCTCAGAGTGGAAGTGTTGGATCAAGAAGTTTTACGCCGGCCCGCGGAGATAAGCAAGCACTGGCAGAGCTGGGGTTCATAGTTGTAGAGGTAGACGCAATGGGAACGCCAGGTCGCTCAAAGTCCTTCCATGATGCCTACTATGGAAATATGGGGGATAATGGCATACCCGATCAGATTACTACGATTCGTCAACTCGGTGCACAAAATCCATGGATGGATTTGGATCGCGTGGGTATATGGGGACACTCGGGAGGTGGATTTGCCTCGACTGGTGCGATACTACGATATCCCGATTTCTACAAGGTGGCGGTCAGCGGTGCAGGTAATCACGACAATCGGAATTATGAAGACGATTGGGGTGAAAAATGGCAGGGTCTGCTGGAAGTGAACCCGGATGGAACGACAAACTACGACAACCAATCCAACATCCTCCTGGCGGAAAATCTGGAGGGTAAGCTCCTGCTCGCCCATGGGCTTCTGGATGACAATGTTCCGGCCTCCAATACGCTGCTACTTGTGGAAGCACTCGTAGCTGCAAACAAGGATTTTGATCTTGTCGTTTTCCCGAACGAGTCACATGGGTTTGGCCAAAGACGCACCTATTGGATGCGTCGCCGCTGGGACTACTTTGTAGAACATCTGCTGGGAGTTCCACCCCCGAAAGAATATGAATTTGGGCGGGAGCGTGTTCGGGTCGCACGACCGACAGGATAGCGACTGATGCGATACTTGCTTGTGCTTGTTCTGTTGGTTAGTGGATGCACGCGAGTGGCAGACTATGACCTCATCATACGCGGGGGAACCGTATACGATGGTACAGGAACGGCTCCCTACATTGCAGATGTAGCCGTTAATGCGGATACGATCGCGGCAGTTGGGGATCTGGCTGATGTACGCGGCGCCGAAGAGATAAATGCAGAAGGCTTGGCCGTAGCTCCAGGATTCATTAACATGCTGAGTTGGGCCACAGAAAGCCTCATCATAGATGGACGCTCGCTGAGCGACCTCAGCCAAGGTGTAACACTGGAGGTATTTGGAGAGGGCGTATCCAATGGGCCGCTGAACGCGCGTATGAGGGAGGAATTGTGGGACCTGTTTGTTGCCCAAGTCGGATCAGAAGATGAGGCCGCTGTACTCCTAGGCGGCAAACAAATTCCATGGACTACACTCGATGAATATCTATCATTCCTTGAATCGAAGGGTGTTTCCACCAATGTCGCTTCACTAATTGGTGCCGCTACGGTTCGTCAGCATGTGATCGGCGAGGATGATCGTGCGCCGACCGCCGAGGAGCTAGCGCGCATGCAGGATCTGGTACGGGAGGCTATGGCCGGGGGCGCGCTTGGCGTAGGTTCCTCATTAATCTATGTGCCAGGCCTCTTTGCGAGCACAGACGAACTGACTGCGCTCGCGTTAGCGGCCGGGGAGTATGATGGAGTGTACACGTCGCACATACGAAGCGAAGGCGGTCGCCTTCTGGAATCTATAGAGGAGTTGATCCAGATTGCACGTGATGCAGGTGTGCGCGGACATATTTATCACCTGAAGGCGGCTGGAAGAAACAATTGGCACAAAATGGAGGCCGTGGTTGAGCGTGTGAATGAAGCTCGCTCAGAGGGCCTCGCAATTACGGCTGACATCTACACTTATGTTGCGGGAGCCACCGGACTTGATGCAGCGATGCCACCCGATGTCCGGGCCGGTGGCATGATGGCATGGCACGCACGACTCCATGATCCGATCGTGCGGGCCCGAATGGAAACAGAGATGATGACTCCATCAGATGATTGGGAAAATCTGATGCTTGAGGCGGGACCCGAAAATGTGATGCTAACTGGATTCAGGAATGAGGCCCTGCGCGAGTATATGGGCATGCGACTAACTGAAATAGCTGATTTGCGGGGAACTTCCGTACCGGCAACGGTGATGGATCTTGTGAAAGAAGACACAAGCAGAGTGGGGGCCGTCTATTTTCTTATGGATGAGTCCAATGTACATCTTAAACTGCGGCAACCCTGGGTTGCGATTGATTCGGATGCAGTGTCCCTGGCACCGGAAGGTGCCTCGCTGAATTCTATGGTTCATCCACGCACGTATGGTTCCTTCGCCCGTCTATTGGCAAAATATGTTCGCGAGGAACAGGTCCTTACGCTTGAAGAAGCGGTACGGCGCATGACATCATTGCCCGCATCTGTGCTATCAATTGACCGCAGGGGATTGATTGAGAAGGGTTATTTTGGGGACATTGCCGTCTTTGATCCATTAACGATCCAAGATCATGCTACATTCGAGGAGCCCCATCAACTTGCGACTGGTATGTATTATGTATTTGTGAATGGGACTCGGGTACTGGACAACGGTGAACATACCGGTGCAATGCCTGGCCGTGTGGTACGAAGATCAAGCAGTACCGTCCGATGACTGATCGTTACTCGGACTTGGATCGCCGTCGCAAGGAAGCAACGCTGGGGGGTGGACAATCTCGGATCGACCGGCAGCACGACCGAGGAAAGCTGACTGCACGCGAACGGATCACCGTTCTCCTGGACGAGGACTCATTCGTAGAAATGGGCCAATTGGTCAGACACCAATTCACCGACTTTGGTCTCGCGGATAATCGGCCTTATGGCGATGGCGTGGTGACCGGCTATGGTACGGTTCACGGCCGGTTGATTTACGTGTACGCTCAAGATTTTACCGTTTTTGGGGGATCGCTAGGTCGTGCACATGCTTCCAAAATTGTCCAGCTGCTTGATTTGGCGCTGCAGAATGGGGCCCCTGTAATTGGATTAAGTGACTCGGGAGGAGCACGGATCCAGGAGGGCGTAGTCTCTCTAGGCGGTTATGCGGACATTTTTCTGAAGAACACCTTGCTTTCGGGGGTGGTACCGCAGATTTCTGCAATCATGGGACCGTGCGCTGGTGGGGCTGTATACAGCCCGGCTATCACGGATCTCACTTTTATGGTGGAAGGTACCAGTTATATGTTCGTCACAGGCCCTGATGTCGTGCATTCGGTTACACAAGAGGAAGTGACCGCAGAAGATCTCGGGGGCGCAGCAATGCATGCCGAGCGCAGCGGTGTAGTTCATGCGGCCTATCCTAATGATGTCGTTTGTCTGAAGGCTATCAGAACTGTACTGAGCTATTTACCTCAAAATTGTGAGGAACAGCCGGAAATCCATACTTCCTATCAGCCTCCCGCCGGCGGGGCGGGCGATCTGGATACGTTGATCCCTGAGAATCCCAACAAGCCGTACGACATGCACGATGTCATACATTTGTTGGTGGACAGGGAAACTTTTTTTCCGGTTCATGACCAGTTTGCGCGCAACCTGATATGTGGTTTCGCCCGCATAGGGGGACATGCAATTGGGATAGTCGCCAATCAACCTGCCCATCTAGCCGGAGTTCTTGATATTGACGCCTCTGTAAAAGGCGCCCGATTTGTTCGATTGTGTGATGCATTCAACGTGCCCCTAGTCACACTTGAGGATGTCCCCGGCTTTCTGCCCGGAACAGATCAGGAGTGGAATGGGATCATTCGACATGGAGCCAAATTACTGTACGCGTTCTGTGAGGCCACTGTCCCTAAACTCACAGTCATAACCCGGAAAGCTTACGGAGGCGCGTATGATGTTATGAGCTCCAAACATATCCGGGGGGATTTGAACTATGCATGGCCTAGTGCTGAGATTGCCGTTATGGGAGCTAAGGGAGCCGTCAGAATCCTGCATCGTGCAGCGCTGCAAAGTGCCGATAATGCAGATGCGCTGGAAGAAGAATTTTCCCGCGACTACAGAGCGCGTTTTGCCAATCCGTACGTTGCTGCAGAGCACGGCTATATCGATGAGGTCATTCATCCCCGGGAAACGCGAGATCGTATCATTACGGGTCTCCAGGTGCTCAGGAACAAGGTGCTGAACAATCCACGCAAAAAACACGGCAATATCCCCCTCTGATTAAGAATTGCCAGTTTTCGTCTACAGACGGGCCTTTTTTCAAGGATTACAGCCGAAACGGAACCGATGTGTTTTTTGTACATTAAGAGGTTATCTTGCCTAATGCCCTGTTAATTAGGCAGCTAAGGGCAAATATGTAAGAGGAAACTTTAAGTAAGGCAAGAGAGTTTTTCGTAAAGGTAGTTGACTTTTTGACGACGAGATGATGAAAAAGCTACTTTTTACCCTGCTCATTGCAGCAACAGCGTCGGTCGAGATAAGCAAAGCGCAGGAGGTCATGCCTCCCGAACCGGCTCCAGTGGAGGAATTGCGGGGATATGACTGGCATTTCCTTTCCAAGAAACTAGGGAATCCGTGGTCCTCGCTTACAGATACTCAGATCATGTATCGCGTCAGTCGGGCGTACCTGCTCCAGTCACGTATTATTCAGGCGCAGGCAGTGGGAGATACGCGTTCCCTGGAGCACTATATGGACCAGGCAATGGATGAGCTTGTGGTGTTGTCTGATCAGCCGGGTTTTGTGAGTCAGCCCCAATTCCGGGAGCTTTACAGAACGATCGTGCATGAACATGAAGAATACTTTGGTGCAGATCTGGACGAATTCCCAGAATACAGGTCCATCCTTGCGCGCCGAAGTACCATGTTTGGTTCACAGGCTCAAAGGGAAATCACAAAAGATGAGATCTCAATATTATCCGAAGTAACACCTACTGCCACAACAGAGTACACTGCACGAATCCAGGCCGTAAGCCGTGCAGGTACGACGCAAGAACCAATTAATCCGCGAGGATACGACCGATATGCCCTATCTCAGGACTGCGGGAACCCACGGAGTTCGCTGACTGAGGACCAAATTACGTGTCGCGTCAGTCGTGCATACAGGCTACAAGCCCGTTCTATCCGGGCGCAGGCAGACGGGGATCTGTATTCTGCCGAACGCTACATGAATCAGGTTATGGATGAGCTTGTGGTGCTGTCTAAACAGTCCGATTTCGTGAGTCAGACCCAATTCCGGGAACTCTATAGAACGATCGTTTATGAGCACGAGACAGGCCCCGATACACGTATGAATGAGCCACAGGAGTATGGGGAGATCTATGCTTTCCGGGATGCCATGTTTGGGGCACAGTCCCGGATAGTAGCCCCCATGGCTACGGCAACAAGCCTGCCCAGAGTAAAGCCTGTGGCCACGACAATACCGATGACACAGAACAAACTCGTGGAGGATAGAATCGCTTGGTGGCTGGAGGAGGACCGGCGAGATGTTGTCATCCGGTGGTTGGGTCGTGCAGACGCTTACTTCCCGATGATTGAGCAAATCTTCGCGGAAGAAGGCGTGCCGGACGAGCTCAAGTATCTTGCAGGGGTTGAGAGCGGGTTGAGGACGCGTATTCAAAGCCCTGCTAAGGCTGTCGGAATGTGGCAGTTCATTGCCAGCACGGGGCGTGCTATGGGCTTGCGTATTGATGAATACGTCGACGAGCGTATGGACCCTGTTAAGGCTACTCGCGCAGCGGCTCGCCACTTGAAACAACTCTATGGGTATTATGGAGGAGACTGGCAGGTGGCACTTTCCGGATATAATTGCAGCCCCAAATGTGTACTAAAGGCTATTTCGCGA
This sequence comes from uncultured Rhodothermaceae bacterium, assembly GCA_964503085.1. Taxonomy (GTDB): domain Bacteria; phylum Bacteroidota; class Rhodothermia; order Rhodothermales; family Bin80; genus Bin80. The sequence goes on from CAZCYQ010000009.1 coordinate 45,595, forward strand.
GCGGGTGGTAAGCGCAAAAATCCGCCGTCATACTGGCAGATTCGGAGGCATCTGCCTCCAGAGACACAAAAATATATACCGAAGTTTATTTCGCTCGCGCTGATTATGTCCAATCCCGCAAAATTCGGGCTGCCTGCAGTTTCGAATGGACCAGAGTTCACCTATGATGAGGTTACGGTTAGCGGGATGTTGAAACTGGAAACGATCGCGCGTATGGTAGGCACAACAACTAGGCACATCCAGGAATTGAATCCAGAGCTTCGGCGCGGAATATTGCCTCCAGACCGCACTCCATACACGCTGCGAATTCCGGCCAATACATTTGCAAAATTTGCGGATGCCTTTGAGCAACTCCCCGATGAGGAGAAGGCAATGCCCGGGGAGCATCGCGTTCGCAGGGGAGAAAACCTGGGCAGGATCGCCAGACGATATGGTGTGACTGTTCGAGCGATCCAGAATGCTAACGGGCTTGGAAATCGTACGCGGATTCATCCAAATGACCGGCTGGTTATTCCGGGGATGTCAGGCCGCGGTGTGGCTAAACTTGAGGGTACTAGTGCAAGACTGGTGGCATGGGGCAAGCGGGCCACCAGGCCAATTGCGTTTGATAGTAAAATGGCCGAAGCAGCGCGCCGGACGCCCGTCAAACTTGCAAGCAATACCAGAACCCGTCCTGCGGAAAACAACTCCTCGTCGAACCAAACGACCCAGAATTCTGGCTCTCCAGGGAGTACACAGTCAAGCATAATACATACCGTGCGCCGGGGAGATACGCTGTCGGAACTAGCCACTGAATTCGGAACCACGGTAAGCGCCATCCAACAGGCCAATGGACTTCGTGGAACGAGGATCAGTCGTGGCCAGCGGCTGAAGATTCCCAGCGGACGTATTACACACACCGTTAGGCGGGGCGAAAACCTGGGAATTCTTGCTAAGCGCTACGGTACGACTGTGCAAAATATCAGGAGTGTCAACAATTTGCGTTCCAATACCATTTATCCTGGGCAAAAGCTCTTGATCGGAGGAACCAGTGCATATGCTACTACACATACCGTCAGGCGAGGCGAGAACCTTGGACTGATTGCCAGGCGTTACGGCACATCCGTACGGCAGATCATGAATGCCAATAACTTGCGTTCCAGTCGGATCTATCCAGGGCAAAAGCTTACGATTGGGGGCGGGGACGCTAATGCACGCATCGTGCACACCGTTAAAAGAGGAGAGAACCTGACAAGGATTGCGCAGCGTTACGGTACAACTGTGCGAAGCATTCGGAATATCAACAATTTGCGCTCCAGCCGGATTTATCCTGGGCAGAGACTTTCGATTAATCCATGAGTCTATGTGGCCGATCAGGGTTGCTGGCGTAACAATTTTGGTTCCAAGAGAGCAAGCGCTTCTCGATTCTGACCATGTACAGATGGTTCATTGCACCAAAGCCATCGTAGTGTGGCTACGGTTTCGGGAATATTGTTACCCGTCAGATCAAACATCTTGAGCACCGCGTAGTCTATCTTCTCGCGTACTTCGTCTGCATGAGACTGGCAAGCCGGGAGTAAGCTCTGTGTGGAGAATTCATCAAATGCAGTAGCAGCTTGCTCTAGTCGAGTTTTCGGTATCTGATCTAGTCTTGGGCAGGGAATATCTGCTAATGCTTTGACCTGTGTTCTGGATCGTCCGCTGTGCGTCCGTTGGCCCTGTGTCCAGTGAACCAGGAAACCCAATGTAGAATTGGCCCACAACGCAAAAGCCTTGAGTACATGTTGGTCATCGTGCTGCAGTGAAGTCCAGGTTGACCCGCCCATGCCCGGATACGTTGTTACTGCAGACAATAAGGCTTGAGAGGTCCAGCGCATGTTTCGTGCATAGAACAGCGTACTGCGAAATTGCCGCATTGCCTCCCGTTTCGCATCCGATCCAACCCCGGCCGGAGACATCCCCTTGTGCGTAGGCGATACGATCAAATATTTCTGTGTGTGGCTATCGGCCTTCCAGAGCGCGCGGTCTGGGCCGATCGCGTCTATCGGACTGACGACAGGAACGAACTCGAAAGCCCCACGCGGGTCCCTGCCTGACAGGTGTCCTATCATGTCGTGTGTGGGTCCAACTTTGAATAGATCTCCGATTATGGACATCGGCACGCCGATTGATGCAACATGCTCGTCAAAGCGAATGACCCCGTCCAGGAGTGCATTGGCAGTCAGCGCAAGGCTGGCATGCAAAACCCCCAAAGGGTTCCAGGGAGCTCCGGCTGCCTTGGTTGTAAAGGCGCATACTTGTCCTGCCTCATCATCACCCACCCTGATAGAATAAGTCGTCGAAGAAGCTTTGATTTGCTTGAGTGCCGATTGAATTGAGCGAGCAATTACGCCGGCTTCCCCGGTACGTAGAACAGGTTGACGCAGCGTTACACAGTACACGTTCGCGACCGAAAGTTCTCCTTTGTGACCATGCGTGCTCCGTTTAGTACCTACAAAAAGCATTTCTTTCATGCCTGTGTCAGCAGAAAGCGACTGTTTTCCCGAAGCCCGACGATCTGCCACAGTTATGGCTATGATATCTTCAAACTCATGCTCAATCATGCGTCGCGTAACGGCCCATGATTCCGCAAAGGCCGCAGACAACGGCAGCACAAAACCAACCCGTCCCCCCGGTTTGCATTTCTGGCGGGCCAAGGCAAGAAAAGATGCGGCTAATCCTGCCCGATTATTCACTGCCTCTTTCTTCACTAGGCTCTTCCAGCGCTTCTGGCAGGCCTTTCGTTCAGTCTTCGACAGACCTCCAATATCGAAAACACTTAAACCTCCTCGGGTCCGGGAATAGGGTGGATTCATGAGAATCCAGTCGATTGAAGCATCCTGGACGTAAACAGCATTTTTAGCGCCGTTGTCCGCGAATTTCCCCGCCCGCGCGCTGAACAGATCAACCACGCGCTGCGTCGCAAAATATTCCAGGGATCCTGTTTGTCCTTTTTCTCCTCCGATGCTAACCCATCCGATCTGCGTATTTCCATATGGATCGCCATATCCCAACGCAGCCAGCGAGGACATTGTCAGGTGGGCAGCAATAGGGTTCACATCTGTCCCGATAATACCGCCCTCCATAGCCTCCATATGTAGTCTGCGAAGGCTTTCCAAGTTGCCTCCGGCATACTCGTGAAGTGCTGACACACGCTGGTAACCCGCACGAAGCAGTGTGCCGGTTCCACAGGACAAATCGCTCAGATAGTGCTTTCCGAAAAGGTCTGCATCCGCCCATTCCTCTTTGTTGAGCAGCGACTGGTCAATAGTTAGATCAGCCAATAGCTCGGCTGTGGCTGGTTGTGTATAAAAGGCAGCCGCCTCTTTCCGGTCCTCACTCAGCTTTGGGAATAGCTCAGCACCAATATTGATATGCAGTCCTAATCGTGCCGTCTCAATCTCCTGAGTAGCTTTGATCAGCTTCGCAAGCACTTGTGGGGTTTCTTCAGGATTGAATTTTCCGGCCAGCTGGAGTGCTTCAATCGCAGGCTTAAAGACAGAATTCTGGCAGTGTTTGTTGATGATGTGCCATGCCTCTGCCTGTTCAATCACGTCCAGAGAGGATGTACTGGTGGAGCTAATGAGCGGGACTTCTTCTATACCCTGCCTAGCGAGTCTCTGCTGCGTTGACAGCGCATTCAACCACAATAATGTTACCGTACGAAGCCCTCCCAGCGGTGAGTGTTGGTACAGATGCCACGCAATCTCTTGCTGCTCTTCGGGCGATAGTGCTGCCTCCAGTCCATCAGCTGCGTCTTCCACGAGTTGAGCAACACGTTCTCCAACGGCATCTATTTCTTCTTGAGGTAATCTTACCCGAGACAAGAATGACGAGAGGTCAAATACATTGCCCTTGATAAATCCGTTTTGAGGCCATCGGCGCCGTTCCACACGGTGAGCATGGGTTCCTCGGGTGCCTTCCAGGAGTTGATGGACTGCGTACATGATCGGAGCTCCTTCCCAAAGGATGTCCGTGATATTGGGAACGCGATCTTTTTGAAATCTTTTCGGGATACACAGGGCTATGGTAGTAACGATTCGGGTTCGGTCCGTTCGCGTCTCTAGTCCGAGTCGTGCAACTGCATTCCGATCCGCATCCCGTGCACTGAATGAGCATTCGATGATGATTGGTGGAAAAATATCATCATCAATTAGAATGTCGGAGCTTAATTCTGAAGTTTTGCTTGTGTGTAGCAGATTGGGTTCATCTACTCTTACACATTCAGGTTTTGCAGACCAGGTTACGCTCGAGCGCCGCAGCACCTGACCAAGCGCCCGCATAAACATTTTTTCAGCGGTTCGCCTACCTACCATTACACAACCTGTTGGCTAAATTTTATGCTATTACCATAAAGTAAGCAGATGAAACTACCGAAGTTATAAGGACTAGCCAAGATATACAACGGAGCTGCCCCAACTCAATTACATAGAAGCCAACGCTACGTTACGGGTCGGATTGGGAGTTTGAGGCTTTGACGTGGTATCAAAAATGAATCCCGCGTCTGATCATCCCGCAGTGATCAAGGAGCATCAATCGTAAATAAAGAGCACAGTACAGGATTGTCCGATCAAGCACTAGCCGTAGCCATATAGCAGACCAAGGAAAACCAGGAATCCTAAGAATAGGCCGATTCCACCGGACAGCGTTAGCCGCTTGGAGCGCAGCGTCCACAATAGTGGCAGGGTCAGCACTACAGACGCCAAGATAGAAATAATGGCTGGTCCCGATGCCACGTCCGGTAGGGGCGTAATGAAGCCGCAAATAGCCATAATCAGGAATACATCAAATACGTTCGACTGAAAAATGTGACCGACCAATAATTCATGCCGACCACGCCGGACAACATTCAGAGCTACAGCAATGTCGGGAAGGGACGTACCAATTGCCAGTGCACTGGCAGCGAGAATCCCTGAATCTACCCCCAAGTCCCTCTCAAGTGCCTGTAGTGCATGCACTACGATTACTCCACTGAAATAAAGAACCACGATGCTGAAGACCAACAGAATACCTGCAACCCATGTTCGCAGCAAAGCCGAACGGGCTGTTGGACTATCTGAAGAAGCTGATCTGAATCGGCCCCATGAAAAATTACGCGAGGCCTGAAGGATAAACAGCAGTCCCAACCCACCGATGAAGCAGAAGCGAGCAACATCTCCTGCATCCCTTGACATCTCCAGTAGCTTCGACCAAATGGGAGGAAGAAAAACCAAAACAAATACCAGAAAGGAAAGGCCAACTTTCAGCCATGCTTCTCTGCCCCAACTGCTTGAAGAAAAGGATCGTCCGTCATGCTGCTGCACAACAGACTCCGTACTGCTGATACGCTGACGGCGGCTGCGATCGATCTCCGTAACCATGAAGGCTACATAGAAGCCAAAGAACAACACGGCATCCGCACGGCCGAAAACATTATCTAGACAAACGGCCCAAGCCAGGATCACAGATGCGGCAGCAAAAAAAACAGGAAAAGTGTTTTTTGTGTCGAAATTCAGGTAACCATTAGACAACGCCTGCGTCTTGGTGAACAAATAAAACCTGTTTCCCGTCTGGACAAAAAAGTAGAGTGCAAGCACGCCCAACCCAAAACCTGCACCCAGGTTGGCAATTATCGTCCCGAAGATGGTTGGGGTTACCAGGGTCGGAGTACCCAAGTTTACGGCAGCAACCGAGGTGAACAGCTCTGGAAGAGAGGTGCCGATCCCAACCAGAAAACTGCCAATGAAGTAATCCCTTAACCGGAGTCTTTTTCCAATCCGACTGGCCTGATCTACCAGTAAGTCACTCGACCGTACAATGGCATAGATCGATATGACCAGCAATAAAATATCAATTACCACGGGAGGCATCCTATGGTACTGGTAAGAAGGTTGTCAGGAAGGAGGGAAAAGTGTCTATTTTGAAAAGACCCCCTTCATGTAAGCCCGCCGCATGCTTGCAATCCCAGACACGGAAATCCCCTTTGGGCACACCGCCTCACATTCGGCATAGTTGGAACAGTCCCCGAACCCCTCTGCTTCCATCTGATCTACCATGGCCACAACACGTCGTGAAGCTTCCACCTGTCCTTGCGGAAGTAGCGCCAGATGTGCAATTTTTGCTGCTGTAAAGAGAGAGGCGCTGCCATTAGGGCATGCCGCCACGCACGCTCCGCAACCAATACAGGTCGCGAAATCCATGGCTTCCTCTGCAGCATCCTTAGAGATTGGAATGGAGTTGGCATCAGGTGCGGATCCGGTTTTCACAGAAACGTACCCATGGGCAGTAATGATACGATCAAATGCGCTCCGATCAACGACAAGATCCCGAACGATTGGAAATGCACGCGCACGGAATGGCTCCACCGTAATCGTATCCCCGTCCTTGAAACTTCGCATATGCAACTGGCAGACCGCAGTACGTTGTTGGGGACCGTGAGCAATACCCGCAACCATTAGCCCACACGATCCGCAGATCCCTTCACGACAATCACTGTCGAACTCCACGGGATCATCCTCACTGGCAATAAGCTGCTCGTTGAGCACATCAAGCAACTCCAGAAAGGACATGTGCTCGCTCGCATTACTGACTGTATAGTCAACCAGCTTACCTGGGGCTTCGGGGCTTTTTTGCCTCCAGATACGCAGGTTTATGGTCATGTTTTTTGCCATAGCACTACTTGTAACTGCGTGTGGATGGATGCACATTCTCGAAGGATAATTTTTCGAGGTGCAAAACAGGACGATGATCAGTGTGCTCCCAGGCCGCTACGTCAGCAAAAACTTCATCATTGCGTACAGCTTCCCCCTCGGAGGTCTGATATTCTTCACGGAAATGTCCTCCGCAAGATTCTTCACGACGAAGGGCATCCTGGGCCATAAGTGATCCAAGTTCAATGAAGTCCGCTACTCGGCCTGCAAATTCCAAATTTTTGTTGAACCGATCGGCAGAGCCGGGTACGTGGATCCGCTCCCAAAATTCATCTCTCAGGCTTTCTATAGCAGGTATCGCCTCTTCCAGGCCAGCACGGTCACGTGCCATGCCTACATGATTCCAAAGGAGTTGACCCAACTCCCGATGAAATTGCGTGGGCGACTTGTCTCCCTTGTTATTAAGCATTTGGTCAATACGTGCACCGGCCTCTTCTTCAGCAGCAGCAAAAGCTTCATGCGATTCGGCAATGCCTTCCGACTGGCGTATGCCAGCCACATACGCCCCCAGCGTATATGGAACAACAAAGTACCCATCCGCCAGCCCCTGCATCAAAGCACTGGCTCCTAGACGATTGGCGCCATGATCGCTGAAATTCGCTTCTCCAAGTACAAAGAGACCTGGAATAGTACTCTGAAGTTCATAATCCACCCAAAGCCCTCCCATTGTATAGTGCACGGCTGGATAGATCCGCATTGGAGTTCTATAGGGATCGTCTCCGGTGATGCGCTCGTACATTTCAAACAGATTCCCGTAGCGGTCTCGAATCGATGAGGCACCCAAACGCCGGATTGCAGCATCAAAATCAAGATAGACCGCCAGTCGGGTCTCGCCGACGCCTCGTCCCGCATCACATTCTTTTTTCGCTGCGCGTGAAGCTACGTCCCTTGGTACAAGGTTTCCGAAGCTCGGATAACGACGCTCCAGATAATAGTCTCTTGCATCCTCAGGGATTGCTTCCGGTGCACGTGTATCTTTCGGATCTTTGGGAACCCAAACGCGGCCATCGTTACGCAAACTCTCACTCATCAGTGTGAGCTTGGACTGGTAATCCCCGGAAACGGGAATACAGGTCGGATGGATCTGCGTATAGCAGGGGTTGGCAAAGAATGCACCGCGTTTGTAGCAACGCCAAGCAGCGGTCACGTTGGAGTTTTTGGCATTTGTTGACAGGTAGTAGGCATTACCGTATCCCCCTGTACAAAGCAGTACAGCATCACCTGCATGACGCTCAAGCTCGCCTGTGACCAGATCGCGTGTAATAATGCCACGGGCACGATCATTCGCCACAACCAGATCAAGCATTTCTCTGCGCGGCAACATGGTCACGCGTCCCGCAGCGATCTGATGACTGAGCGCCTGGTAAGCTCCAAGCAGCAATTGTTGCCCGGTTTGACCTCTTGCATAGAAAGTGCGGGACACCTGTGCTCCCCCGAAGGAGCGATTGGCCAATACGCCTCCGTACTCGCGTGCAAACGGAACACCCTGAGCGACGGCCTGATCAATGATATTGCTTGATACTTGCGCAAGACGATACACATTCGCTTCTCGCGAGCGGTAGTCTCCGCCTTTTATGGTATCGTAGAATAGTCGCCAAACGGTATCCCCATCGTTCGGATAGTTCTTGGCGGCGTTAATGCCCCCTTGGGCCGCAATGGAGTGGGCCCTGCGTGCCGAGTCCTGAATACAGAAACACTTGACGTTGTATCCCAGTCCCGCAAGCGTGGCCGCAGCAGAAGCACCTGCAAGGCCTGAACCCACTACAAGAATATTGTGCGAACGCTTATTGGCTGGACTGACTAGCGAAACTGCATCCTTGTATGCGTCCCATTTTTCCTGGAGACGCCCTGCGGGCACTTTCGCGTCCAAGCGCTGGCTGTGTGATAATTCTGACATAGAATTAGCTATTTCGTCACTCATGCCGAGAAATAGATGTAAAGCGGAACGACCAGGAAACCGATGGCCACCAGCGCACCCAGAACCGCTGCAAACGCATAAACATATGGCGACAGGCGCCGGCTCATCATCCCCAAAGATTGCAGTGCACTCCACACACCATGTCGCATGTGCATCCCGAGAAGAACCATCACAACAGGGTATCCAAACGCATAGAGTGGCTCCCGGAATTTTTCGGTCATAAGGCGTCGTAGGTCACGTACTTCTTCACCACTTTGCAGTATTGCCGTGTAGCCTTCCGCCTCGCCCGGTCCAAATTTGAAAGAATTCAAGTGCAGGATCAGGAATCCGAGCAGAATAATCCCTGTGAGGATCATAGAGCGTGCACTGTACCCTGATCGACTCGGACTGCCTGCACTCTTGTATGCCTTGTAGCCTACTGGGCGGGCCTTTCGTCGACGCACCTGAATAGAAACGCCCACAATGGCATGTAGAAGAAAACAAAGCGCCAGGCCGATCTCCATGGTATAGAGTAGCCAACCCCAACTCATCAACTTGTGCGCGTAGGCATTATAGGCCTGTGGATCCGGTGACAGGTACGACAAGTTGCCAATCATATGGACAATCACGAACGCAACCAAGCCAATTCCTGTAACGCCAGTCAAGACCTTGCGGCCAACTGGAGACATGAGGGCCGATAGCAACGTGACATCCGGACGAGACATGATTTTAACAGAGTTGAATAGCGAGTTGACTGTGAAGCAATTTATGTAATATCACCGACCATTAATCCCTGCGCATAAACCGGATCACTGATTAACCTTGAGACCCATGGGACCAGTATAAGCCGCCCTTGGTCGAATTAATCGATTATCCTCCCATTGTTCCAGCAAGTGCGCAGTCCAGCCGGTGATACGACCCATTACAAAAAGTGATGTGAAGAAATCCGCGTCAATGCCTAACAGGTGGTATATCGGTGCACTGTAAAAATCTACATTGGCGTTAATGCCTTTTTCCTCTTCAACAACCTGCGTCAATGTATAGCATAGATCTACCCAATGCATGGCATCCCGCTCGCGTCCAAGCTCCATAAGCATTTGACGGAGGACATTTGCTCTTGGATCCAGAGTTTTGTAAACACGATGCCCAAATCCCATAATGCGCTCTTTTGCCGCAAGCTTACGACGTACGAACGCTTTAGGATCTTCACCGCTCTTATGGAGCTCAAGCAGCATACGCATAACGCGCGTGTTCGCCCCTCCGTGCAGGGCGCCTTTGAGTGCTCCAATCCCACCTGTGATGGCGGAGTAAAGGTCACTGAGCGTGGCTCCGATGACGCGTGCAGCAAAGGTTGATGCATTCAACCCGTGTTCCGCGTGTAGCACCAACGCTGCGTCCAGAGCCTCCACCGCACGGGGCCCAGGCTCTTCACCGTTTAGCATATACAGAAAATTCCTAGCTGTATTGCCAGTTGTGCGCGGAGCAACTGGAGCTTTGCCACGCTTCAAGCGTGCAAGGGCCGCAATCAGAACAGGAATCCGAGCAGTCAGGCGAAGAGTTTTGCGATAGTTGGCCTCGGGAGACATGTCATCGGCCTCGGAATCATAATGTGCCAGCATAGAAACTGCTGTTCGCAGCGCACCCGTTGGATTATTCCCCGCAGGCAACCCACGAAGCATATCAAGCACCGCTTCCGGCACATCGCGTAAGCTGGTCAATTCGTCACACAATCCGGTCCTCTCAACTTCAGTGGGAAGGTGACCATGCCACAGGAGATGCGCAACATCCTCAAAGGTGCTGTTCGTTGCGAGATCCTCTATCCGGTAACCACGATAAACTAGGATTCCTTTGCGACCGTCCAGGAAACAGATGGAAGAGTTTAGAGCAATAACGCCCGCCAATCCTTTTGCATGACTATCTCGGCCAGTTGGGGCTATTTTTGATGAATTCATAAGTGCGATTTATGTGCAGCCCGTAGGCGTGGAGCGCATTTAACGAAGAAACACAGGTGATGTGCCAAAAAATCTACTGCTTATAATCTGCTCTGAGGGAGTTATTGCGGGCATCGTAAAGCCAGGGGCTCGGCGTCGTTTTCATTATTGTTCTGGGAATGCTCCGTTTCCATTTTTGCTTGTCCCTGGTTCCCGAATCATCGCTGGTACCTGCTTTTCAAACCGGACAGTGACGGCTTTGTCGCATTCGGTTTTCGGTTGAAATCACTACCCCGCTCACGGAAGCCTTTTGTCAACGGACAACCATAACCCCCCATCCTATAAACGTTGCTATTTTCCGGTCCGCAGCTTATGCTCGCGACAAATCACGACCTCAGATACTGCATTGTGTCAGTTAAATGCAGAGTCGAAGACAACTGAAAAATACAGTTGCGGCGTGCTCCCGCTTCTTCAGTATCTAGTGGTTCCCGTCTGGATTTCAGGTATTATCTGGCTGTTGATCTTTTGGTTCTTCTAGAGTTCTTGATCAGAATTTCTCCTTTTCTGTGGCTACTTAACCCCCTCCTCAAGAATCCAGCAGAATCCTGATTTTTGGCGGGTTGCATCCGAAAACGCATTACGAAACAGCTGATTGGCGAAGATTCACCGCATTTTTTACTGCAATGCAGGCTCTTGGGGGATCAATTGGAACATATTTCCGTTGGGTAGGGGATTTGTTATGCATTTACACCTCTCACACGCCGCCTTGCAGGTACGATCTACATCTGGAAGGCTGCGATGTCCTCAACTGTACTAAAATTCCTTCCTGTATTACAGGAATGCGCGGCAAGCGTACTCAATATATACCCATATGAAGAAAGAAATTGTTATTAACACCACACCCGAAGAGACGAGAATAGCCATCGTTGATGAGGGGCAGTTGGTGGAGTTTTACATTGAAGGTCCAGATAGTGAACGAACAGTAGGTGATATTTTCCTGGGACATGTCGACACGATTCGTTCCAATCTTCGAGCTGCTTTTGTAGATATAGGAGAGAATCAGCACGGGTTTTTGCATTTTTCCGACCTTTCAGCAAATCTGGAGCAACAACTGGCTTTTGTGAAGGAGCGTAGCCTACGCGTAGCGGACTTCATGAAAAAATGGACTCCAAAGCAGGAAAAGGAGCCATCAAGAGGTGGGCAACCATTGCGTCGCCGATGGGGAGACCCGAATCTGCTAAGTACCAAACAGCCCATTCTCGTTACGGTTACCAAGGAACCCTATCACAGCAAGAGTTCCCGACTCTCCACCGATATCTCTCTGGCAGGACGTTTTCTTGTACTGATTCCATTTGCGGACTACGCAGCCGTATCCAGACGAATCGAAGACAGAAAAGAGCGCTATCGCTTGCGTTCAATCGTGAGAAGATTGCGCCCATCCGGGTTTGGCCTGATCGCCCGAACCGTTGCCGAAGGCAGGAAAGATGACGTACTGGAAACAGACCTTCAGTTGCTCCTGGATCGGTGGTACAGAGTCGAGAAGGCGCTACAAAAACACCCAAAACCGCCATTGAAGCTGTACGAGGATGTAGGCCTGGCTTCATCAATTATTCGGGATTTGTTTTCGGATGATTTCTCCCGTGTTCTGGTTGACAACCATCGGATGTACCGTGCTATCCGTGGATACGTTATGGCCGTCGCCCCCCATATGGTTAATGTCGTCAAACAACATAAAGGCAAAAAACCGGTGTATGAAGCGGCGCAAATCCAGGATCAGATCAACGAGGTCTTTGATACCAAGGTGCAATTGCCTTCGGGTGGTTCGGTGATCATTGAAGCCACCGAGGCCATGCATGTGATTGATGTGAACTCTGGACGAACCCGGGGAAAACAGAATGCAGAAAAAACAGCGCTACGGGTTAATCTGGAAGCTGTCGAGGTAATTGCCCGCCAGATTCGATTACGTGATCTGAGCGGACTGATCGTGGTTGATTTTATTGATCTGAGGCATGAAAGCAATCGGAAACAAGTAAATGAGTCGCTTGCGGCACGGCTGGCCACAGACAGAGTGACATCGCACAGCCTTCCCATGAGCGACTACGGTATCGTTCAGATTACCCGCGAGCGCAAGCGGGTAAGTGTAACTGCCACGCATAGGCTCACGAACAAATCACGGGTTGATCCTGCGCCTCCGCCCGATCCAGATAAGGTTTCAAAAAACATCGAGCGCTGGCTGGGCAAGCACGATGGCGGGGACCTTCACCTGCACGTACATCCATTTACTGCTGCCTGGCTGGAGCACGGTTCATGGCGTCGCACCAGAAAGTCTCGGTGGCAACGTCAGTATAAGCGCCGCATTAGAGTGATTGGGAAAAAGTCACTGCGTCCAGACGAGTTCAGGTTTCTGGACGCGAAGAGCGGACACGATATTACTGACCTCAGCCCCCGAATGGTTCGCATAAAGGCAGCATTGGACCAAGATGCATCTGCGAAGCCCAAAACCGCGCCAAAAGCCAAGAGGAACCCTAACACTAATGGGCAGGCCCGGCGGAAACAACGGCCTCAGCGGACTGCAACCAAACCCTGACGCATGTGGATGACCAAAGCTCCACTCCTGGCAGTGCTTACCGTGCTGGTATCTGCTAATGTTGTGGCGCAGGAAGAGTTTTTCGAGTCCGGCATGCACTCCGCAGGGTTCAGCGTCGGCATAATTGACCACAGATATACAGGCAACGCAGAGATCGCAGGAGGGGTTAGCTATCAGGGACCAGCATTCGGGCTTTCCTATACCGGTCCACAACTGAGAGCGACGGGGCTTTTCACGCGCTTTGACGGGGGACATACTCTGGTCAACCTGTCCGGGGTTGGCTGGCTGCTCCCTTCATTTACCCTCAAAAGGATGGACAACACTATCGTGGCCGTCCCGATAGGGGTCTTAGCGGCTTGGCAGCGAACCAGTGGAGGTAATGACATTGCTCCACTCGGCACACAGGCAATTCTGCTGGGGGCAGGAGGGGTTCTTGAGCATCAAATAGGTAGCCGTGCAGGAATCAAGCTGCGGGCAATGCCGCTCGCAGGCTTCACCAGCACTGAAGTCGCTGACGCACTCGGCTTTTCCTGGGCCGCAGATGCAGAGGCTCGACTGGAGGTTGAAAACTTATTTTCTGGTCTGGGACTCACGATAAGTTATATATTTCGTTACCAGGTATGGAACGTGAACGGATCAAGGGCCTTTTCCTCCGTTGTGGACGAGGCATATGATTACACCACCAACATGCATGTGATTTCCGTTGAACTCAAATTTTAGCTATGACCAAAAAGGATATTGCTGTACTGCGTGCAATGGAAGGAGCGGCAAAGGCAATCGGTTACGTCATCCGATGGGACCGAGGCCCCTTTCGCGGTGGGCGCTGCACACTGGACGGAAAGGAACTCATAATTTTGAATCGACTCCACCCAACGGAAGCACACCTTGGTGTGCTGGCGCGTATCCTGCAGGATGCTCCACTTGCAGAGATATCCATGCAAAGAACAATGCGCAGGCGTGTGGAGTCGATCATACGGCAACACTCATCCGAGTGAAGATGCATGCGCATCACGCTATTGGGCACAGGTACATCCGTAGGGATCCCCATGATCGGCTGTGCCTGCGAAACGTGCAAATCTTCAGACCCCAGAGATAAAAGGCTACGCACCGCATGCCATATTGAGGCTGGGAATCTGAGTATTATCATTGATACGGGGCCGGATTTTCGGCAGCAGGTGCTACGCGCAAATGTGCGGCATCTTGACGCGGTCCTGTGGACGCACCATCATTTCGATCATATAATGGGGCTGGACGATCTGCGGCCGTACTTCTTTGATTGCATGGCACCGATTCCATGCTTTGCCCATCCTAAGAGTGCGAATGTTTTGCGAAGTATCTTCCCTTACATATGGGGTAAGCGAAAGGCCTACCCGGGCACACTGAAACTGAATCCGGCGGACACACCATTCGGGATCAAGAGCCGCTATGACAAACCAGATACCATCAACGTCACCCCAATTGAAATCCTGCATGGCCGAATGCCCATCAACGGATACAGGATTGGTAACTTTGCATATTTAACGGATGTGAGCCACATTCCGGAGGCCGAGTACTGGAAACTGAAAAACCTTGACCTGCTGGTGCTCAATGCATTGCGCCCGACAAGGCATCCACGTCATTTTTCGATCAGCGAGGCCAAAAACGTTGCGAAGAGAATTCGTGCGAATCAGACAGTATTTGTTCACATGTCACACCAGGTACTTCATTCCCGAGAGAGTACCCTGTTGACCGGAAGCATGGCGTTGGGGTATGATGGCATGGTACTTGAAACAACTTAACGATCAATGGAACACACGATTCTTGTCCTGAATGGACCTAACCTGAACCTGTTGGGTACGCGGGAACCCGAGAAGTATGGCCAAACCACACTCGAGGAACTCGCAGTCAATCTGCAGCGCGGATTTCCCGGTGTTCAGCTCTCCTTTTACCAGAGCAACCACGAGGGCGACCTGATTGATCGTCTCCATCAGGCATACGAATCAGGAATGTCAGGAGTCGTATTCAATCCAGGGGCCTACACGCACACGTCCATAGCTTTGCGGGATGCCATCAAGGCTATTGATCTCCCTGTCGTAGAGGTGCACATCAGTAACATCCATGCACGGGAGTCCTTCCGACACTTTTCTTATTTGGCACCGGTCTGTGCAGGGCAAATATCTGGCTTGGGCATTGAAGGATACAGCTTGGCTATTCGCTGGCTAGTTATGAAGTTTTAGGAAATCACACACCTTGAGTCCCCGATCTGCATTAAATAGGCCCTGCGCAAGGGCATGCATATTTCGGCCCGCACCGGAGCGCAATTATAATGATTTCCGGGATTGAGCATCGGTACTACGATAGACTCTAGTCACCTGTGTGATCTGTGTTACGTGGAGACTGCGTAACACGAGGATTAGGTACAGAATGCCCGGTTATAGGTTCAACGAGCAACTATGGGCTCCTTTCGCCCGCTGCCAAAAGCTTTCCTACGGAGGCGGAGCACTGGTGCGGCCTGTTTTCTTTTGTACTCGGTCCGGTCCACCATGAGTATGATCGACTCAACCAGTGTTCTTGCGTACCCTGTGTGTGCAACTATTTCGTCGACGCTTAGCTGCGCCTCAATGTAGCCTTTTAGAATCTCGTCAAGTACTTCATACGGTGGTAAAGAATCCTGATCTACCTGGTTTGGTCGCAGTTCAGCAGACGGCGGTTTTGTGATTGAGGATTCCGGGATAAGCTCACCGGACGCGTTCATTAATCTGGCCAACTCGTAAACCTCGGTTTTATAGAGATCTCCGAGAACAGCAAGCCCTCCGTTCATATCACCATAAAGGGTTGCGTATCCTGTGGCCAGTTCACTCTTATTGCCAGTGGCGAGCACCATCCCATTGAATTTATTGGCGAAGGCCATAAGCAGGGTTCCTCGTGCTCGGGCCTGGATATTTTCTTCGGCAACTCCTGCGTCCAAGCCTAAAAACTGATCTTTCAACGCATGATTGAACGCATCAATGACCTTGTGAATCGGGATTGTATGCAACTCAATTCCAAGGTTTGAGGCCAGCTGGCTCGCATCTTCCAGTGATCCACTTGAAGAGTACGCAGAAGGCATAGCTACACCAACCACACGCTTTGGTCCGAGGGCCTTTACCGCCAGCGCAGCAGTCACTGCAGAGTCTATGCCGCCGCTTAACCCAATAAACACCTGCTCCAAAACACCCGTTTTTTCTACGTAATCCAGAACTCCCAGCTTCAGTGCTTCCAATACTTGCTGGGTCGGGGATACAGAGGCTGGTTCTGAGTCTGGCGGAAGGCTAGAATCCCATATGAGCAACGTTTCTTCAAAAGGAGCAGCTTCCAGCACCCGGTCACCCTGAAATACGCAGCTTCGCCCGTCAAAGATCAGGTCTGTATTGGCTCCAACCAAATTGGTGAAGACATAGGGGCGGCCATACCGTCGCCAGACGGTCTCCATGAGCGCGTACCGCTCAAAATGCTTATCAATGGCAAATGGAGAGGCACAGAGGTTGATAAAAAGATCGGGGTTTTGACTGCCCAGCGTGGCGATGGGATCATGTATGTAAGGCTGATGGTCGGACTCTCGTACGTTCCACAGATCCTCACAAACATGTATACCCAGCTTAAAACCCCGCCAGCGCAGTACCACGGGATCTGCACCTGTAGCAAAATGGCGCTGCTCATCAAACACATCATAAGTCGGCAAGAGCTGCTTGTGGCATACGCCCACACAATCACCATTCTCGTACAGGTAGGCCGCGTTGTGGAGCGGTTTGCCGTGCCCAGGGTTACGGGCCAGACCCCCTAGAAGTACGCCCAGATTGGCCGGAAGCGTCTGTGCAAGGCACTCCCGCGTCTTCCGTTCACGCGCAACAAACTCCTCGGATTCCAACAAATCCAGTGGAGGATAGCCTGTGAGCGTAAGTTCTGGAAAAACCACCAGGCTTGCACCCAGGTCCTGGGCTCTTCGGCAATTATCCGATACCTTGTTTGCGTTCCCGCGTAAATCGCCAACGATCGTGTTTATTTGTGCCAATGCCAACTTCATGCAGGATCCAGTGAAAACGGGTAATTCGTATTTTCCAGAAAACACAATTTAATTCCCGGGCAAACACTAGATATCAACCTGCGGTAGATCACGGTTCGACCCGTCCAAATTGGTTTTACCGCAATTCGTGCGGAAGGATTAAATCTGGGCTCCACCAGTCTTGAATTGCATACACGGGCTTAACTTGGAAAGGTTGCTCTCAGACTGTGATCCAAAAACAAATATTACACCAAGCAGCGCTACCAGCAGGTTGATTTCACAAAGTGCCACCTGCTTGGGTCTGAATACTCCTATAAATTCTCCACCCATCCCTGTTCATGCCTTCGTCGTCTGACGTCTACAAAATCAAAGCGGACTACCCAATTCCACTAGTGGTCCCGGACCTCAATAGTGTCTGTGACCCATCCTCCTGGCGCTACGTCAAAGTCAAAAATCGACCGAGTACACTACGAGAATATACTCACCGGATTCACTACGCAGGGTACCGTAAGCGCGTGCGTTGGCGGTATCAATCACGTACAATCTCAGGGTTCTTGGAAGCAGAACCTGACCGATCATCCTGCCTTCAGAATCAAGCACTTGCCACCGTGCTTCGCTGGCAGGGGCCTCAACGTAGTCTTTGATCCAGATGTTATCCTGATCATCAATTACGAAATACCTATACGCAGGCTTGAACTCAGGGTACATCTCCCGAGCTTCTTTTTCTAACCACGCGGGGAAATTGCGTTTCAATGGTACACGATCGTGGGGTCGCCGGATAGTGCGGACTGAATCACCGGCCAGTGATGTCACCAAGATGTCAATTTCCGTATTCCAACCCGAGTAGAAAAGCTGACTAGCACTCAATTCGAACACCGAGTTAGGGGCAAACTCGGCTTCCCGCACGAATGGGCCGCGATCAGGGTCGAAACCAACATACACGTCCAAGTTCGGCAGGCGAACAAGTTCGCGGATACGCTCACCCGACCAAGACGTAAGAACGACGTAACTGTGTCGGGGCTTCTCTACGTTGTCGGCTCCTATCATCGTGTTGTACCGGATAATGGGGCCATGATCGGAAACCCCTACGACTGATATGGCGGCTCCCCAGTCGTCTTCGTTGTGTGGGAATCGAATCTGGCGCACAGGCGTGAAGTCTGTCGGGTCGTACACATGTAAGGTACTTTCCCTCCAATCCATAACGTAGACTGAGTCGGATGGGCCCACATCCACATCACCCACAGAGACATATTCTCCTGGACCCTCACCCACCCCACCGACAGAACCGAGCCATTCTCCGTCCACCGAGAAAACAGCTACCGAAGGTGGTTGGTTGTCTGCAATTAGGATTCTATCCTTAGAATCCACAGCCAAATCCCAGATTTGACCGAATAGGTACGCGTTTTCGTCCGTGTCCTCACCCAGGCGAAGTATTTCGGTGAATGCTATTTCTGCCTCTTCTGCACGAGGCTGCCCGAATAAAGTGTTACTGGGCAGCACCGAGATGAAGAAGATGGTCAGCGCTACCTGGATTATCCGCAGACGGCTGGCACAAACCATTGCTGGTCGCCATTCTCGGAGTCGAGTAGCTTTTTAGGCGCAATGGCTCAGATGGAGCAGAAAACGAATACGCGCATCGCTATCCTCTGCACGATATGATGTCGGGAGCGGACCAACCAGAATTCCTAACCTAAGCATTGATTTTCATTTCATCTAAATATAAAATTACGCCTAATCGGCCCGATACGCCCCAACATTCGCTGAAACAAGCCCCGAGTCTAAAAGGGTTAAGAGGGTCCCAGGACATCGAAAACAGGCCAAACAACCCAGGGTAAAGCTGAATTCCTTCTGAAACTTGACCTACCTACACGCAACAGGCCAGATGTATGCAACGAATAACCCAGAGTAACGCTGAACACCTACTCAAACCCCTCCTGAAACACATTTAACTGACCTATATTTAATTTTCGGGCAAACACTAGACAATAACGGTAGTCAGCGATGCATTATCCCCTCAGAAACATGAAAACGCAAATAAGCTTATTGATTGTTGCCGCCGGGCTGTATACCTGCGGCTTGGTGCACGCACAGGAAATCACCGCATTTACTAATGTGACGGTGCTTCCTATGGACAGCGATCGCGTGCTGGAGGAACACACAGTCCTTGTTGAGGGCGATCGCATTTTGTCTGTTGGATCAGATGTTGAGGTGCCTGTCGGGGCACAGATGATTGATGGTACAGGCAAGTTTCTTTTGCCGGGCCTTGCAGAAATGCATGGTCACATACCACGACCGGATCAGCCTGAACAGTACACCGAAGATGTGCTTTTTCTGTATGTGGCCAACGGAATTACGACCGTCCGGGGAATGCAAGGCGCCCCTGGACAGCTGGAACTTAAACAGCGTGCAAACAATAGCGAACTTATCGCACCTACACTCTATTTAGCCGGCCCAAGTTTCAACGGCGGTTCTGTGAACTCACCGGAGCAGGCCGTCGCAATGGTGCGCACACAGGTTAAAGAAGGCTGGGACCTGTTGAAAGTGCTTACTGGCATGTCGAAAGCAGAATTTGATGCTATGGCACGTACAGCGGCCGAAGAAGGGATTCGTTTTGGCGGCCATGTGCCTGCAGATGTGGGATTGATGCACGCACTGAATATGGGACAGGAGACCTTTGATCATGTGGACGGCTATGTGGAATACATCCGCGCACAGGACCGCCCAGAGGCCGAAGCACTGGAAGAGGCTATTGCGCTCACCAAAGAAAAGGGCGGCTGGATCGTGCCGACCATGGCATTCTGGGAAGTCCTGTTTGGTGTCATTGATCTGGAAGACCTGCGGGCGTACGACGAATTGAAGTATATGCCGCCAGCGGTTGTGGAAAGGTGGTTTCGAATAATTGAGGGACGACAGAATCACCCCCAATATGACAGAGCCGCGGCTTTGGATTTAATCCATACCCGTATGCGCGTGTTGCGCGCACTGCACGAGGCGGATGTTCGTATCCTTATGGGCACTGATTCCCCGCAATTCTTCAGTGTACCCGGATTCTCTTTGCATCGCGAACTTGAACGAATGGTGGATGCGGGAATGTCCAACTATGCGATCCTTCATACAGGTACACGGGCTGTAGGTGAATATTTTGCAAACGAAGACACATTTGGAACGATCAGCGAGGGCGCACGGGCGGACCTGTTACTAGTGGATGGCAACCCCCTAGAGGACCTCTTGCACCTGCAGGAGCTGTCCGGGGTTATGGTGCGTGGCAATTGGTACACCCGTACATCACTGGACGAACACCTGGAAGGCATTGCAGAAGCCCACCGTAACTCCAACTGATCTTCATGCGAGGTACTGGCTTCCTGATAGTTCTTCTGGGCTTATCTCCGCTGGTTGCACAGGCCCAGAACGCGGACGCTCTGCTGAATGAGGGGAGTTACAGAGAGGCGCGCGCCGCCTTCTCGGATAGCCTGTATGGTGTCAATATTGAGGGCTATTTCGAGACCTATCTCCAAACTGGAGCCTATGAAGCAGGACTTCGGCGGGCGCAGCAAATGCTCCGCAACACGTCTCATCCGGCGTATGTGAACTATGCCATTGGCCGGCTGCAAACCGTCACGGGCAATTGGACTGAAGCTCAAGCGGCCTATTTAGCCGCAATTCAGGCCAAGAATGACTACTGGCTCGCAGGCCTGGAGCTTGCCGAATTGTACCGACAGCGAGGCAATTCACGTCAGGCCGAGCGCCTGTATTCGGTGATCAACGCTCGATTGAGACAAGGAGGGTTCACTACTGCCCTAGGCCTTGCAATTGGAGCACGGGCTGCGATGCGCCTTGGAGATCACCACGAGGCCAATGAAGCCTTCTCAACGGCGCTTCGCCTGGATGCAGATAACGTTCAAGTCATACTGTGGTATGGAGACCTGTACAGGATTACCCATGACGAAGCATTCGCGAAGGATCTCTACGAAAGAGCTCTCGGAATAAATTCAAGACGCGCCGAAATATACGTGAAACTGGCTGCGGTCACCGGATCGTATGCTCAGAAGGAGGAGCTTTCTGAACAGGCACTGCGGATCACAGACGACTTTGTGCCGGCATTGGCACTTAAGGCCAAACTGCACTTATTGGATGGGGATTTCGCCAAAGCTGTAACCGTCGCGCGCCAAGCACTGGATCATAATTCGGGCAGTATAGAGGCATGGGCGCATTATGCTGCTGCGCAACATATGCAAGGAGCGCCTGAATCTGTGAGTCTGGCAGAAACCGCGGTTCTCGAGCTCACTACCCGTCCCACATCCTTCTATCGCATAATCAGTGAGGATTTAGCATTGCGATTCCGATACCCCGATGCCGCCACCTATGCCCAAAAAGCCGTCGAGTCCGATCCCGGCAATGCTGCTGCTAACGCAACCTACGCAACTGCACTCATGCGCCTGGGAGAGGTGGAGTCAGCGCGCACATACATGGAGCGCAGCTATGAGCGGGATGCCTTTAATCTGTACGCGGCCAATACTCTAAGCCTGTTGGATGCACTGGATGAGTTCGCAACACTGACAAGTCAGCATTTTACGCTTCGCATTCACAAGGATGAGCGGGATGTATTGGGTCCCGTAATGTTGCGCGAAGCCGAAAAGGCTTACGAAGTTCTGCAGAGCCACTACGGATACGAACCTGAGGACCGGATCCTGCTGGAGGCCTATAATGATGCGGACGACTTTGCAGTCCGCGTAGCAGGAGTACCACATATCGGCCTGCTAGGTGTGTGTTTTGGGGATGTTGTGGCTATCAATACACCCGCTGCGATATCAGAAACACGGTATAACTGGGCCCGCACGCTCTGGCATGAGTTAGCGCACACAATGACCGTCGGACTGAGTAATTATCAGGTGCCAAGATGGTTGACCGAAGGCCTGTCAGTCTATGAGGAAGTGCGTGCGAACCCAGCCTGGAGACGTGATCTGGAGCTCCAGTTCTTTACCGCGTATGATCAGGGCCGACTACACAGTCTGGAGGAAATTGACCGGGGCTTTACACGTCCGACATTCCAGGGGCAGGTCCTTTTAAGTTATTATCACGCCTATCGCGTCGTTGAATTTGTCGTCGCCGAATATGGATTTGATGCAATAATGGGCGTACTGGATTCCTTGGCCAGTGGGCAATCAGATTCGGCGGCAATACAAAACGCAATAGGCGTATCTCGTGAGGCGCTGGATACGGCATTTAGGGCACACCTGGATCAGGAAAGAGATCGACTGGACCCTGTTCTTCAAGGATGGCCGGATATGCTTACCGAAGAACTGCACGGTGGAAACCTCAGGGAGTATCTGGCCGGCAGAGGCGAAAGCTCCTTCTATGATCTTTTGACCGAAGGGGAGGAAGCCCTTGAAGCGGGCAATCTCGACGACGCCGAGTCTGCGTACCGCATGGCCCTGGACATTTATTCGAGCTACACCGGTCCAGGCAACCCTCATGAAGGTCTGGCAGAAGTGTATCGGCGGCGAGGACAGGATACTGAACTAGCTCAGGTCCTGCAGGATCACCTCGCAATGCATCCCTATGGAGATGCACAGGCGGTAGAGCTGGCAAGTATCTTGCTGCAGCGTACAGATACAACCCGGGCCGTAAGCTATCTGACACGTTCGCGCTACACGCAGCCCTATGATGCGGAGGTTCTCGGACAATTGGCTGAACTGCACGCCGAACTGGACCAACATGCGCAAGCAGTGGAAATGCGGCGGGCACTATTAGCGCTCAATCCGGTAAATCGCGCCGAGGCACAGTTCGCACTAGCGACCAGCCTTTATCGCAACCGACAAATGACCGAGGCGAAACGTGCAGTACTTCAGTCACTTGAAATTGCACCGGGTTACCGCGAAGCACAAAGACTGCTACTGAAAATAGTGGACGGCGATGAGTAGATGCATGCAAACGATCGTGGTGATGATGGCTCTGGCCTTGTGCAGCACGAAAGCCCTGGCACAGACCGACTACGGCTTCCGGTTTGTACGTGTGCGATTTGAGGTGCCAGGAATGAATGAGCGTGGCAGAGGATGGGGGCGAGGCGGCGGACCCATGTGGGCACATGACTATCCGGTCGCTGAGCAGAACTTTTATATCGCACTTGATCGCACAACTACAATTCATGTCGAAGAGCCGTACTTGGTGCTGGATCTAATGGATCCAGCGATCTTTGAACACCCTATTCTATATCTCTGCGAGCCAGGGTACTGGCAGATGACAGAAGAAGAGGTTGAGCAGCTGAGTGAATACCTGAACAGAGGGGGATTCCTGCTTTTTGATGACTTTCGGGGAGACTATGAGTGGTATAATCTCTATGAACAGATGCAACGCGTGCTCCCGAATCGCGAGCCGGTTGAGCTTCCGGCGACCCATCCAATATGGAGTATCTACTTTGATGTCGACCCAGTTGCCGCCCCTTCACTGGTGAGTGGGTATTTGGGATCTCTTAGCGCGGATCGGTACATGGGGTACTTTGACGACAATGGCCGTCTTATGGCACTAGCGAACCACAACCAGGATATTGGCGATGGTTGGGAATACCCTGACCGGGATTTCGAGAACGCATCCACCATCAGCTTCCAAATGGGCATCAACTTTGTGATGTATGCGCTTACACACTGATCTGACAACACGCGGGCAACTAGCCACCTTTTATTCCGTAGCCGGTATTACGGCTTCACTTAGACTTTAATTGTTTTGACAGCTATAGAAGAGATGGAAAAACCTGCGCTTGAGCGTTTGCGCGAAGGCAAATCACAAATTATGTCGCAGGTACGCCGGCGTATAATCGGACAGGATGATGTGATTGAACAAGTCCTGATTGCACTTTTCTCGGGGGGGCACTGTCTGCTGACCGGGGTCCCGGGACTTGCAAAAACACTCCTCATCAAGTCGCTCGGAGAAGTGCTGGATTTATCCTACAAACGCATTCAGTTCACGCCGGATCTTATGCCGGCAGACATTACTGGAATGGACATGCTGGATGAGGATCGCACGACCGGACGACGAACAATTGAGTTTGTTAAGGGACCAATCTTTGCCAATATTATTCTTGCAGACGAGATCAACCGCACGCCTCCCAAAACACAGGCTGCGCTGCTGGAAGCAATGCAGGAATATCAGGTTACCGCCGCCGGCGAAAGATATACATTAGATAAGCCCTTTTTTGTGCTAGCCACGCAGAACCCCATTGAGCTTGAGGGCACATACCCATTGCCAGAAGCGCAACTGGATCGATTCATGTTCAATATTGTGATTGATTACCTGTCTGCCGAGGACGAGTTGCAGGTTGCTCTGGAAACGACCACACGCGAACTGGCATCCCTAGATACTGTATTGTCCGGGGCAGATATTCTGGCATTCCAAAGCGAGATTCGCAAGGTATTCGTCCCAAAAAACGTAGCACAGTTTGCTGTGGATCTTGTACGCAGTACAAGGCCAGGCAGGAATGGAACACTGGAATTTGTTTCTAATTGGGTGAGTTGGGGGGCAGGTTTGCGCGCTACGCAGTACCTGCTGCTGGGGGGCAAGGTACGCGCGGCCTTACGCGGCAGATACAATGTGGCCATTGAAGACATACATGCTCTTGCCTATCCGGTCCTCCGCCACCGCGTATTAACAAATTTTTACGCAGAAAGCGAAGGCATAACGGTTGAGCGGGTCATAGACCAACTCCTGAACGACATTCCCGAACCCAAGAGTGGACTATCGTAATCTGGGAGGTTTCACCCCGGATCAGATGGTGAACAATTCTCCCTGACCCGGTGTCAGCACGCGTGCATTGGGGCATTTCTCACGAATGGTTGCTGCGAGCCATTGCCGGGCCTTGGTTTCTCCGTGCACCAGGATAATCGTTTTCGGCTGGAGCTCAGCGGCTAGTTTGGCCAGATCCTGTCGATTGGCATGCCCGCTGAACCGGAAGCGATCTACCTCACACACTATTTTCTGCATGCCATGCTCACGACTCAGCAATACTCCCTCCGCCCCACTTTGCGCCGCATGAAGAAGCTTCCCTGCAGGCAGGTCCTCTTTCGCAAATCCAACGAAAAAGATAGCGTGCTTTTCATCTTCTAGAAGCTCCACGGCTACCTGATGTGACAGCGTACGCTCAATCATCATGCCACTGGCCAAAACATGAATCCCGGGCTGGTTCAAAGCATTTCGTCGTGCCTTGTGACCTCGAGGAAACTGTCTCTGTTTTACCCCATAAACCTTGAAATCCGAATCAATGCGTGGTGTAGAATCGGCAGAATCATCATAGATACGCGAAACTTCGCGTAATCCGCCTGCACTGTAGATGGGCGTCTCAGGATCAATAATCTCTCGACGCTTGTAGCGCCCGAGTAGTGCCAGTATTTCCTGTGCTCGCCCCAGCATAAATACAGGTAAGAGTACTGTTCCGCCCCGCTTCAGGACTGCAGCTAGCCGCTCACCAAAACGTATCTCCTCCTGCTCCCGTGTGATGGTCTCCGCCACGGGATCAGCACCGAGGGTCGACTCCATGATGAGTATATCAAGCGGCTCTGAGGGATAGCTCCCACCCGGAATAATCGTCTGGTCCTGCACACAGGTATCACTGGTGTAAAATATGCGCCGACCATCCTCAGTAGCCAAAAGTACACCGGTGGCACCCAGCAGGTGTCCAGAGTAATAGAACCTAGTCCGTATGTGCCCTGGCTGCAAGTCAAACCATTCGTCGTACGGATGCGACCGGAAGGCATCAAGAACGTCCTCAAGGTCTTCTTCGTCAAACAATGCCCGAAAAGGGGATGAGCCTTCGTCAAACTTTCGTTGCTGAAGCCTCGCAGATGCATACAGCATGGAGGTTGTTAACGTTCGTGTGGCAGGCGTAAGGTGCAACCGTGCCATAGGCCACTTTTCGTTCAAAGCGGGGAGGCTTCCAATATGATCGTGGTGAGCATGCGTGACGAAGACATGATTGACTTCGCGATTTATTATCGGGACAAAATCCGGCAACGTGGCGGGGCCGTCCTCATTCGGGTCTGCCCCGACATCCAAAACAATCCCGGTGCCGTTAACGCCAAGGTAATGGCAGCTCGCGCCTATGTCGTTGGCGTTGCCGAGTGAAATAAAGTCTATCATGATGTGGGCTTAGCCCGCCTGATTTTGTTTGAAGGCGTCCCAGTCCCCCATGAATTTTGCAAGCCCTATATCTGTGAGCGGATGCTTGAGCAGCTTCTTGATCACCCCCAAAGGCATCGTGGCTACATGCGCCCCCAAGAGCGCTGAATGCGTGACATGCATGGGATGGCGAATAGAGGCAGCAAGTACTTCTGTGGTGTAGCCATAATTCTCGTAAATCTGGATGATCTCCTGCAGCAGGTTCATGCCGTCCGAAGAAATGTCATCCACGCGCCCCAGGAACGGACTGATGTATGCTGCACCGGCTTTGGCGGCCAGGAGTGCCTGTGTGGGAGAGAAACAGAGCGTGCAGTTGGACCGGATACCCTCCTGGGCAAGTGCATTAATGGCCTTGATTCCATCCAAGATCAGGGGGACCTTAACTACAACATTATCCCGGATAGCTGCCAATGCGCGCCCCTGTGCCATGATCCCGTCGAAATCAACCGCGGTGACTTCGGCGGAGACATCCCCCGGAACCATGTCACAGATCCGGGCTATGTGTTCATGAAAATCCAATGGCTCTCCGGCGCGTTCAGCAGCAAGTTTCATCAGGGACGGGTTGGTAGTGACGCCGTCCAGGACTCCCATTTCACTGGCTTCCTGGATTTCGTTCAGATCTGCTGTGTCAATGAAAAATTTCATTTGATGTAGGGCTGGTTTGTGTGCAATGCGTGATTAGCCTTGAGAGCTTGCCGTTTACGTATCAGTTGCTTTCAGAATTATCAGAGTACGATCGTCACTAAGCGCTGTAACGGGTCCCGTGAAATTCTGTATATCATTTTGGACCAAATCAATAAGGGCAGCTGGCGAGCAACTGCGGTTTGCCGTGAGGAGGTCCAGAAGCCGCTGTTCGGTGTACTCTTCCATCGCTTCCCCCATGGCTTCAGTGACACCGTCGGTAAAAAGCACGATAAAATCATTGGGAGCCAGAGTTATGTATCCCGGAAAGTATGGTACGTCCGGAATGATACCGAGAAGTGGTCCGCCATCTGTAAGACGTTCAACCTCCCCATTCGCTCGAATGAGTAGGGGAGCTTCGTGTCCAGCGTTCACAAACGAGATGGACCTGTCAGGATAATAAATGGCTGCAAAGGCAGTTATGAACTTATCTGCGGCTGTATTCTCATATAAAACGCAATTAGTACGTTCAATCGCTTCCTGGAGCGTTAGGTCCATTGGCAGCATAACGTGTGTGCACGCGTGGATGCTAGACATCAGGAGTGCTGCGGGCGCACCTTTGCCGGTGACGTCCGCAATCATGAACAGTGTACGGTCTTTCGTAATGGACACGATATCAAAGTAGTCTCCTCCGACCTCTCGGCTCGGCAAAGCGAGCGTGCCTACCTCCAGTCCAGGAATCTTCGGAATCGAAGCTGGCAGCAGATTGCGCTGAATCTCGCGGGCCATTCGAAGCTCCTCTTCCAGCCTTTGCCTGGCGATGCGTTCTTCTACCAGTTCGGCATTTTGAATGGAAGTCACTGCCAGACTTCCCAGAGCATAGAGGAACTCTATGTCTTTGCGATAATAGGGTGCCCGGTTCATTTTTGCTCCCAGGCATAGCACTCCATGAACTGATCCCTGCTGCTGAATTGGCAGAGCAATCGCCATATTGTTCTGATCCAGTACATCCCCCGGCTCCGCCCTGATGAGATCTTCAACGCTCGAAAGAAACTCGAGATCAAGGGCATCAGCACTGGTTCTTCCACTTGAAACCAGTTCAAAAGTATTCTCCTGGCGCTTCAGGTAAAACAAATGGTTCTGGACAACCATGTGGCCCATGAGTGCAAACGAAAAGATCTTCAATACCCGCTCACGGTCTACCGTTGCATTAAACTCTTTGGACAGCTCGAAAAGTGTATTGAGCTGCTGTACGGTGTTGTCCAAATCAACGTTCGTTTGCCGCAACTTTTCCACAATCAGCGAATTGCGAACGGCAGCCGTCGACATGTTAACCATCGACTGCACAAATTCAAGCTCTGTTTTTTCGAAGTGTCCGCCGATGAGCTTGCTGCCCAGTGCAATAGCGCCGACTTCTTCGTGCTTCTCGCGTATGGGTAGTAGCAAATGGATCCCCAGAGATTGCAGAGTGACAGGCAATGCATTGCCCGAGGCTACCGCATCCTGTGTCAACGGTGGCAACTCAAGGTAGTCGCCCTCCTTAATCTCGGGAATCCCTTTGACCACAACAGCATGCCATTTACGCTCTCCCGGATCGTACAATAGCGCAATCCCTCGAGTAACCAACAGCCTTCCCATAGCCGTCAGAAGCAGGTTGCCAAGAAAAGAGTGCAGCTCCGAAGAACTGCTCAATGCTTGGCTGGTCTGGAACAGCGCCTGCAGGTCGTATCGCTGTGCCTGCTCAGCCCGAGGGGCTGTCTTCTTCATGCGCTAAGGCTAAAGATCAAAAGACTCACCTGGTTTCAGTACGCGAGTAGCTAGACCAATCGCGTTCATAGACGATTGCCAAGCATCGGTATCCACCTCAATGGGCGGATACGTGTCAAAGTGGACAGGGATTGTGAGATTGGGTTTGAGCATGCGCGCTGCTCTTAATGCTCCCTGCGTCCCCATTGTAAATAGGTCGCCAATCGGCAGAAATGCCAGATCTATATCATGGTCTTCGCCGATCCAAGCCATTTCTGTAAAGGGACTCGTATCGCCCGAATTGTACACACAAAGTTCTTCGGCAAATAGAAGGTAACCGTTGGGGTTGCCACCATATGTGCCGTCCGGGAAGGAGGATGAATGTCGTGCATACGTCTGAGTCAATTTCCCCCATTCGAATGTGCACGAACCTCCCGTATTCATGGGCTGTACGTTCTCATGCCCTTGCTTGTATGCATACTCGGTAATTTCGTGATTTCCGACGACTTGCGCACCGGTTCGCTCCGCGATCGCCAGTGTATCCCCCCAATGATCGAAATGGGCATGCGTTAAAATAATGACATCGGGGGATAGGGAATCGGCAGTTGTAATTTTCTCTGCTATAGGATTGCCCGTGATAAAAGGGTCAAAGAGCAAGATCTTGTCGCTCGTTTCCACTTGCAGCACGGAGTGTCCAAAGTAGGTGATTTTCATGACTATTTGGTAAGCAGAATTTGTCGTGTCTGGACGGTCCCGTTCAGCCCCTGGAGGCGCACGAAATACGTACCACTCGGCCATTCGTTAGCATCCCAGCTTGATTCAAACGTGCCAGGCTCATGCTGCCTGTCAACCAGCACCGTAACCAGGTGTCCAGTAAGGTCAATTATGGAAAGCTGCAGATGTTGGGATTCCCGAACCTCATAGGTAATTGATGTACGAGGATTGAATGGGTTCGGGTAATTCCCCACAATTTCAGCGGGAGGCGGCTCGCTTTGGGGGGCCAGACCAAGTTTGATCGTTCCCACTATCCGTGGAGGCCGGTTTTGAGTCTCTTGAACCAGGCGATAGAATACCACACGGCTAGGAGGCTCGAGATCTGTGTAGGACCACGGGGTGTTCAGGGACGAATACTCAATGCGTGTGAGTCTTTCGAATCCCAAACCATCTTCCGAGCGCTCGATCAGAAACGACTCCGAGGCCGGATCCTCATCTTTCCAAGTAAGTGTTACTCCCTCATCAAAGGCAATCCCGCGGAAGCTGTGAACGAGTGGACCAAATGAGGGCCTACCTGGAACGCGGTACCGGATTGCATTTCCCTCTCTAAAGGACCCAAAGCTCTCTCTGGATTCAAAATCAAGCGCAAGTGCACTCCCTTGGGGCGACTCCTGTTGCATCGTAGCGAGTATCTGGAGTGCAGTTCGAGCCGCGGGCCACACACGCAGTTCGTCAAGCTCACCAACGAATTCGATCTCCTGTTCACCGACGCGTCCACCCAGAGCAAGAGGATATGTATCACTTAGATGAATATCGGCCGGATCCAGCAAGGAGTCAGCCACCGCACCATCCACATAAAGTTGCGTCCAATCTGTTTCGCCATCATGAACCAGGGCAACGTGGTGCCAGGTACCGTCAGCCACGGGAAATTCGGTGGCCAGTGTGACGTGATGTCCAATCGTGTTGCGGTAATACCTTATGCGTCCCTGAGGGTCAATCATGAACTCTATCGGATAGGGACTGCTGGTTGCCCCATTCCAGGTAGATAGAATTACGGCATCCAGCACTGTCGTACGGATCCAGAATTCGAGTGTATGGCTGCCCAGCAATATTTCGAGTGACTGCGACTGGACATGAAGGGCATTGAAATCCTTTTCGAAGGCCAAGGCATATCCGAAACTTGCATCGGATTTGGAGCGCAGCTCACCCCGGCGAATATGGCCTTCGTCGGGCACGTAGGTTGAACCCATCTTTACCGCGGGGGCTATTGAGAACCTAGAATTCCAGAATGTGTCGTCCTGGCTGGTCTCTACCTGCAGAATAATATCGTAAGTTCTGCGTAGTGGTTCTGAGGGTATCAGCAGATATTGGCCATTAGGAAGGCTCACCACATCAAGGGTCACATGGCGATGGGCCTGGCGTACTCCGGTTGCACTATTTAGTCCCCACCCAGATGGCAGTGAGACCACGAATCCCTCATCAGCCGACACACCGTTCCAACTGGCAAACAGATTGATTGATGTTCCTGGTTCGAACGTAGAGGGATACCATACATCTGGCGCCTGTGCAACGGAACTGGTTATCTGGACCAGAGTCCAGACGGGCAGAAGCAACAATAAGGAACCTGTACGACGAAACATGCCCTCAAGTCCTGAGGCAGGTACCCCGTTCTCCTCACGTAAGCAAGCGCGGGGTAATAAGTTAGGGAATAAATCACCTTCGTGCCAATTGGGGGTTACTCCCAACTGGCAGCGTTCAGAAGTGTGATGTCTGGTATATTTGACCCGATCTGGTCTTCGGAATCCGGGTCCTGCAACAGATAGATGGCGACTCGGCCAGTATCATTCAGACTGTACCCGAACGCACTGCCTGTGCGGGGAGAGTATATAAGAGAATCCAACAGGATGCCCGTCCCGAAAATGCTATCTGGGTTGGCAGAGATTACCGAATCGGCCTGGAGCCACATGACCAGGGAATCAAGCGTCCCGGGGAAGTTCCCTTCTGCACGCTCAAAGCGGGTCAGCGCATTTCGAACGTGGGTCATTTGCTGACGCGTCATTTCTGTCAGTGCCTGCTGACGTTCAACTGCATCCCAGGGCTCGGTTATTGAACGAACAAGCCATATTCCCAGCACCACAATCAGGACAGCCATCAAGGCTTGAATAGCGATTTTAACGTTATTATTGACCATTTACTATATACAGCCGTTTGGGGAGGCTTAATTTAGGGAATTATGTAACTAGCTGCACTATAACTCGCTACAGCTCGTTTGGTTGAGTATACCGCTCACCAAGATAAACAACGAACGCATTTATTAAACCATCGCCTGTGTGTTTCGTTTGAGTTGGGCAAACGGTGAATGGATCCTTGACAAGGTTATTGATCAATATCGATCATGTCGCGACATTGCGGAATGCCCGCCGTGAAGCATTCCCCGATCCCGCGGAGGCTGCACGTTTATGCGAAGCATCCGGCGCAGACGGGATCGTGTTTCATTTGCGGGAGGATCGTAGGCACATCCAGGATCACGATGTGGTTCGGCTTAAGCAAGTGGTCCGCGGAAAGCTGGATTTCGAACTCTCTACGAATGAAGAAATGGTCTCGATCTGCTGTGCTACGCACCCCGATCTGGCCACACTTGTCCCAGAGCGGCGTGAAGAGATCACTACCGAGTGTGGTCTCGACGTTATAAGGCGTCAGACCATTCTGTCGGATACGGTTGCTCGGCTGCGGCAGGCGGGTATTGATGAGGTTGCGCTTTTTGTTGATCCAGATCCAGACCAGATACGTGCAGTCCGTGATACGGGTGCATCGGCCGTCGAGCTGCACACAGGTGATTTTGCAAATGCGGCCGCTGGCGAAGAGCAGTTGTACGAGGTCCACCAATTAGCACGGGCAGCAGATGTGGCGCATGAGTGTGGTCTCATGATTCATGCAGGGCATGGGCTGGATTACAACAATTATGATCTGTTTGCACGCTCGGTGCCTCATGTACGCGAAGTGTCCATCGGATTTGCAATCGTTGCACGTTCGGTTTTTGTGGGTCTTGGTGCTGCCGTGACAGAAATGGCCCAACTGGTTAAAGGGCATCATGTCTCCTGAGGACTTCAGGAGTGGCTACGTTGCTCTGATTGGTAAACCTAATGTTGGGAAGAGCACGTTGCTGAACGCCCTTCTGGGACAAAAACTCTCTATTGTCACCCCCAAAGCACAGACGACCCGTCACCGCATACTGGGGATCCTGACAGAACAGGACTGCCAGATCATTTTTCTGGACACACCAGGGATCATGCAACCGAACACCAGGCTGGATCAGTCCATGATGCGGAAGGTCAAGGAATCCGTATCAGATGCTGATCTGGTCGTCTTTATGGCTGATGCGCGCGCAGCCGAACCTGATTTCCACAGTCTTGAAAGCATCGTGCATCGCCCGGCTATTCTGGCAATCAATAAAATTGATTTGGTGAAGCAGGAGACCGTGCTGCCCATGGTTGAGGCGTACATGGGCTTAAGGTCCTTTGAGGCAGTAGTGCCTATCAGTGCACTGAAGGGCATCAAACTGACAGCACTTTTGCAGGAAATTCGGGAGCGCATACCGGCAGGGCCGGCCTTTTATCCCCCCGGGATGATCAGTGAGCATCCCGAACGATTCTTTGTGTCTGAGATAATCAGGGAAAAGGTTTTTAAGAAATTCAGGCAGGAAGTGCCCTATTCAGTTGCCGTGACGATTGTAAACTTTGTCGAACGCCCTGCGCAAAAGGATTTGATCGAAGCTGATATTATTGTGGAACACCACAGCCAAAAAGGTATCCTGATTGGCTCAGGAGGCACTGCACTCAAGAGCATCGGGATCGCGGCGCGCCAGGACATAGAGGCTTTTCTGGATCGAAAGGTATACTTGAAACTGTTTGTCCGCGTGCGAAAAAACTGGCGCAACCGCGAGGCCTTCCTGCGCAGCTTTGGCTATTGACAATCAACGCAAAGCCCGTCACGTACGGTTCGCAGGAGGGAAGAAGGAATACCTGTAACCCGATGTCTGTCAAAACCCCGCCTCGGAGGGTAGTTGCGTCGAAGCTGGCGGAATTTTCCAGCTACCTGATCATGAGGCGTGTTGAGCAACACCCGCATCCGGGTATCATCTGCCCGGATATCATACAAACGTCGGACTAGACTATCAAGCCAGGTGGAACCAGGCTCGGAGTCAACTGAAATTGGAGGAGGCAGATCCCGCTGCAGTACCCGCTCAAAATCCCACGTCGGCTGAATTCCAAAGTAATCTGTAATTGCCCTATAGAGCATTACTGTGCCTTGAAGCTTTCCGTCCACTGAATGACCGGCAATATGGGGCGTCCCCAATGTCACTTTTTGCAGTAACTCCAAGTCAGGAGCAGGTTCGTTCTCCCATACATCAAGAACTGTAGCGCCAATCCGGCCGGTATCAAGTACTTCGCTAAGTGCAGTGTTGTCAATTACCGTACCTCTTGAAGTGTTCAGGAGCCACACCCCTGGCTTCATGGATTGCAAAGCAGATTTCTCAACGAGGTGGTATGTATCTGATGACCCAGGTACGTGCATCGTGATGATGTCTGACTCGGCCAGTATAGTTTCCAGGTCTACGAACCCCGCGTGGCCGGCATTGGCTAGCGGGGGATCGTTTTTCAGGACATGAAGGCCAAAAGCAGATGCTCGCACTGCAAGTCTGCCGCCTATGTTGCCACAGCCCACGATCCCCAGCGTGAGCCCAGCAAGTGGACGCATCTTAAGAGCACTCAGTCGGATGAGTGCAGACAGAACATACTCGACGACCGAGTCCGCGTTCGATCCTGCTGCATGCGCGAACTGGATACCTCGTTTGCGTAAATATGTCCGATCGATATGATCAAAACCGGCGGTTGCAGACCCTACAAATCGCACCCGACTCCGCGAAAGCAGGGACTGGTCAACACGTGTGACACTTCTGACCAGCAGTATGTCGGCTTCGGCACAGACCTCGTCAGTTATTGATTCAGCATTCAGTACACGTACATCCCCTATGGAGGCAAAGGCTTGACCAACGTGCGGAATATTTTCATCTGCAATCGTCAAAAACATGTATCTAAATCTGAAATATTACGTAGTACGGCAACTTACCGTGTATTCCATACCCGTGTCGGGATGGTCATTGCGGTTTATTTGCATATGGTAAATGAACATGTATATCGCGAGAAAGGCTATTGGCTGGTGCTCGTTGTTGGTGCTTCTGGCGGCGTTCTTGCTACCTGGGAGGACTGTCCTTGCACCGCCTTCTAGTGTAAATGTTTGTGTTTCCGGTGAGTCACCCTCACCATTCGCAACACCTTCGTATGAGGAAACACGTGCCGCGCTTCTGAATCCTTGGGGCATTAGGCCAGTCCACACTGGAAATATTGACGCAGGAACCTTGTGGCTGGCTCGAGCGATGTTTTCGGAGAGCAAGAGGCATGACGAGCAGGAACTGGTTGGTTGGGTAGTGCGGAACCGAGTTGAATCTGAGCATCGCGGGTGCAATTCGTACAGGAGTTGTGTACTGGATCCATTTCAATTCAGTGCCTTCATTGAAAGCTATCCTACGTCGAGTTACTACATCGGCCTGGATTTGAGTCCCAGTTCATTAAGGATTCCTGGTTGGAAAAAAACCTTAGCGCTGGCCTATCACATCCGGCATGCTGATGATCAGTTGCGTCCGTTCCCTCGTGCGGTTCTCCATTTCTACAGCGAACAATCCCTGATGGACCCGGAGGTACTTCCTGAGTGGGCCAGGGATTGGACTCCGATTACACCCGCACGTGATTTCCAATTGGACGAGGGACGTTTCCGCTTTTACTCCGGTATCCCGTAGGGGCTCTGTTGGCTTCCAGAATTCAGCAGGATCCGACTTATCTGTGAGATAATGTTCTGCTGGATAGATGTGTCTTCACAGATGCCGGAGCACGGTTGATTTCGGTGTCTCGTTTTAGTCCTCTCCAGGGCGGCGGATCCTTTGGGGAATGTTAATGAGATCAGGCCGCTATTTCTTTACATTCCGCTTTTGAATCGTGCGCAGTAGCTCCAACAACGGTTCCTCACGCGAGTTCGCCATTTCTCTTCGACCCTGATGAATTTCTCGGGTTGATTTTCGG
>CAZCYQ010000010.1:0-79585 GCA_964503085.1 uncultured Rhodothermaceae bacterium
AAAATCGGGGACAGAAAATCTCAACAAAAAATTCCACTACAATGGCGAACTTGCGGAGGGAGAAAAAGTCATGAGCTTTGCCGAGGTGATGGATGAACTCGCGGGGCTTTGCCGTCTGGTTGTTGTACCAAAAATCTCCACAGATAAAACCCCGGAAGTGATCATGGCAGAGAAGATTAGTCCTACCCAACAACAGGCGCTCAAACTTCTGGGCATCAAGCCTGTGTAGCCCTTCAGATCACTGAATTGACGCAATGCCCCCAAAGACTCCGGCATAGGGCCGTCAATCTATCACCAAAATATCCCAAGCTGGTGGGAAATATCGTATATTGGGGAAACAAAAAAGGGGGGAAGTTCAGTTGATTGATCTCTTAGGCCTCCATTGTTATAGATGGAAATCCAATTTATAGCCTTCGCTCATGCATTAACGTACCGTATGGGCGGAAATCCCTGTCAACAGAGCGATTCATGCTCCGAACTTTTGGCCAAAGGCGTAGCTATGCAGCCGAGCTGGAAGGCGTGGGATGAATGTGTAAGCCTCAATTAGGTGTCAGGTGGAGCGGAATTCAACGCGAAATATCAAGAACAATACGATAAGGGCCTGATGTGAGTTATGAGGCATTCGTATGCTTATACTGATTCTGACGCAATGGATAGACGACCAACTCTCCAGCCACGGCGCTCCCTCCCTCGGCAAATACTGCCAATCCTCTGCTCTCGGGAAAAATCAAATCGGTAATCACCACGCCACCAGGATCAGCGAACAGCTCAACACTACAACGATCAACGATGATGGTCAAGTGTATCCAGTCGTCCGACTTACGGTATATCCGGGCGGTATGGCAACCGGCGAAGGAATTATGAAATGGCACGTGACCCTTCTGGTTACGCTCAATAAAAACAGACTCCCGTTCTGCATCAAAACCAATTAGGGTGTGTGGAGCATCTCCGGCACCTAATTGAATGCCGGCACGGTGTGCATTCCCGATTTTTAGTGCTAGTCGAATTTCAATAGCTTCGTCCGTCACCGGTAAGACCACAGGCCGGTTGGCAAGAATGGCAGACGCATTTACTTCCAAAGCAGGTTTCGCACGTAATTTTGACGTCCAGTGGAGGACTTTTTGTCCTAATCTCAGTCCGGCTGGTGTAGAAACCAGGGCACATTCTCGCGGGAAGGTCATCTGACCTCGCCACAGCTCTGTTGGAATTACATGCGCGTACGCCCAGTTATTCATCCAACCTAGCCATATCGGCAGGGCACCGGGATGTTGCCTGAATGCCTGTGCGGCATAAAAATCAGCACCACCATCAAGCCACAGCGTTTCAGTCTGACTTGTTTTGAATACCTCACCATCGAATTCACCCACGAAGTACTGTCCCCCGGATCCTCTCGCCTGTGCATTTGAGCCTACATCCACTTTCAATACCCAACGATGGTCTCCATTCCCATGCATGACAGGCAGATGCAGCAGTTCCGGGCATTCCCAGTTCAATACATCGGTGGCACCGCGGGGGCCGAATGTGCTCAAATGTGACCATGACTTGAGGTCAGACGATCCGTAGAATTGGACCTGTTTGGCTTCTGACAACGTGACGGTCATGATCCATTTTCGAGTAGGGGCGTGCCAATGAACAGAAGGATCCCGGAAATGCCGTAATCCAATGTCCAATACAGGGTTATTGCTGTACTTTGTCCAAGTCTTTCCTTGGTCAGCGCTCCACGCAATGTTTTGTGTTTCCAACCCAGAGTCAGACTGGTGGCCGGTGTAGATTGCAATCAAGGTCCCTTCACCGAAGCCGGCCGTATTGTATTTGTCATATACAGTTGATCCTGAGAAGATCATCAAATTCTTCTCTGCCGCCAATGCTACAGGCAGATGCTCCCAGCTCAGCAGATCTTTACTGATCGCATGCCCCCACGACAGATGTCCCCATTTTGCTTCAAAGGGATTATGTTGGTAGAAAAGATGGTAATGTCCATTATCCCAGATCAGTCCGTTCGGATCATTGGCCCAGTTTCTAGGAGGTGTAAAATGGACCAGAGGTCTGAAGCGATCGTTGGTCATCGGTTTATCTGAGGACATCCATTCCCACGCGTTGTACTAGGCCGAGCTCTCCATAATTACTGAGAGCATAGTTGAGATTGAGACGTGTGCGTGCAATCCTCACGGAAAGCCCACCACCAAATGACCATTTTCCAGTATCGTGATTGGGCTGGTACCCTGCACGAAATTGAAGGAGGTCCGCATAACTTGATTCGGCCCCCAGTTGAGCTAGCGGTTTTCCATCATTGGGCTTGGCCGCAGCTGTACTCAAGGTCAGCCGAGTACGCGGGGTCTGAACGACATTAATGCTCAGACCGAATGAAAATTCCCCGGGTAGTGGATAGCCTTCGTTAACATAGGTTAATTCCGACCCAAAGTTTGAAATCATCATTCCAAAACTAAATCCCCTAAACCCTGTGACATAGAGTACCGCAATATCTGCTGACACCGCACGCGATATAAAATTGCTAGCCAGCATGGATTCAATATAATTGAATGTGCCCCCAAAACTGATATGTTCAGTTAAGTAACGGGAATAACTAATACCTGCACGATAATCAAAGACACGAAAGGTGGCCCCTGTACCATCCGGCTGTAAGGGGGTTCGCACCTTCATTGCATCCGTATACAGCGCGGTGAGTGAAAACGCGAAGGTGCCAACCCGGCGACCAAAAGAATGAGAGATCGCCACAAAGTTATGACCAATATCTGCATATAAGGCGGTGTGATTAAGACTGATCGCCGTGTTCTGGATTCGGGCAAGGCCAGCGGGGTTATAGTAAGCTGCCTCAGCTCCATACGGAAGTGTGATATAGGCACCGCCCATTGCACTCCCGCGGGCATGCACTCCCACCTTCAGGAATGAGCCGGATGCACTTCCAGGACGCTCTACCTGGGCTAGCACCATATTCACGAATAGCAGACCTGCTACCAGGGAAATAAGTAATCGCCGTATCATCGCCGCAGGATCATTTTCCCTGTAAAGATCTGTTTTTCTACACGTAGCTGATAGAAGTAAAGCCCGCTCGGCATCTGCATGCCGAAGTTGTTTCGTCCGTCCCAGTAGGCGGCATGTAGACCAGTTGTTTGGCTTCCACGTAAATACTCGCGGATTTTCCGGCCCAGTGTATCAAAGATTTCAAGTGTCAGCACGCCGGGCTCTTCTACATGGTATTCCAGTGTAACCCTGTCTCGAAACGGATTGGGGTAGGGCGTGGCAGCAGGATTAAATGCCCGGTAGTATGATTCCTTGGAAATGCCAGTAGCGCGGAGCGAAAGATTCCATATATCTACGCTGCGAGCCAGAGCATCGCCTCCAGAGGCAAATAAGTCAACTTCTATACTGGCAGGATCAATTGGATAAACGCGTGTGGAAAAAGCGGCGGTGCCATTAACAAATACCTCAACGACCGAATGGTCTACAAAAACGTGTAGTTCCAGCGGGGTGTCTGGTGATAACGTGAAGGGGGCTCTTTTTAGTTGATCGTCAAATGCAGCAGAGTTGTTGCTGGACCTTCTCAAATCAAGCACGATTGATTCTTCGTTTTTGTCATAATAAATGCGTGTGACTTCTGAGGCCGAGCGAAGCAGATCCAGTCCAAATCGAGTGGCAGTATTCGGATCAATGACTGCTAGAATCTCCAA
The DNA here is from genome assembly GCA_964503085.1 of uncultured Rhodothermaceae bacterium. Taxonomy (GTDB): domain Bacteria; phylum Bacteroidota; class Rhodothermia; order Rhodothermales; family Bin80; genus Bin80. Next base: position 3,690 of record CAZCYQ010000010.1, read on the forward strand.
CTGTTTTCCTGACAAGTCGGGTAGGTACGACTGTTGTGCACCGGATACAGTGAGGTTTTCGTAGTGTGCATGCTCAAGCCGAAGACCCTTTAGATTCGGATGTGGGACTTGGCATATAGAATCGTCGTTGCAGAGGTGCCAGATTCGGGGAATACTGAATAGGTTTGCCCAACCTGCTGCCATCACGGATTCAGCAGAACGGGTTTCGGGGATGATCCCGATGGCAACCGTGTGTCCATCTGCATCTGTCGTTACAGAGGGGCTCAGCAGATGGCTTATCAGGTCAAGTTGTTTGGGGTCAGCATGAGATGGTGTGAATGTAGTGCCATCCCAATCTCCGATCCAATACAGTGTACGTGCGGGTTTAGGGGACTCTACCGTGACGATTACGAGCGCATGTTTCTCGCCAAGATTGACAAAAACAGGCATCTCCCAAAAATGCCCCGCAATGTCAGTCGGAGCAGTATGAAAAAAGTCGCTGTTTAAATCCCATTCGTCCAGACGGCGCCCTGTATAATGGAGAGCGGCACCTCCTTGACCCGCTCGCCCGGCACCGACAATCATGTGCCAGTTGTTCTGTTCCCGCCAAACGAAGGGGTCCCGGAATTCTGTCACACCGCCTGGTGCGCGTTCAATCACTGGGTTTTCGGCAATTTTAGCAAAGGTCTGATTTTTTTCATCCGACGAACGGGCAAGGCCAATCCCAGCTTTAGCTCCATCAACACCGGTGTAAATCAGGGATAGTTGTCCGTTATCAACCGTCGCATCTCCACTCCAGATGCCCGCTTGATCCCAACCTTTTTCCGGGGCTAGGGCAATTGGCTCGTCGCGCCAGTGTACAAGGTCCAGGCTGCTCATATGCCCCCAGTGGATCTGCCCCCAGTACGGACCTGCCGGATTATGCTGATAGAACAAATGGTAGCGGCCGTTTGTCTCTCTCACGAGCCCATGGGATTCATTGGCCCAGCTCTCTGGGGGGATGGGGTGATATCTCGGTCGGTGACGATCCTCGTCATAACGCGTGAGAGGAACATTCAGGTCGGGCGGTTCAGGAGGGGTGCCACGCAAATGGGATGTAATAATTTCGGAATGGTGCAGCGCACGATTATAAATTTTGACTTCGTCAATCAATCCTCCCATCAGACCTGTTTCAAATGGACTTCCCGAGGATGCAAATGGGCTGTGTGTATCTTTTGCCACCGTCATTCGGGTTGACTGATCAACAGTCAGGGGGATTTGAGGGACCTGAAGCGAGCCCGTTGGCGTGCCGTCCAGATACAGTGACATACGTCCATTTACGCTGTCAAATACACCGGCTACATGAACCCATTTTCCTTTGGGAAATATTCCGGTTCCCCAACAGGTGCGCCAGACACCGCCGCTGGACACGGCAAGGTACCACGCCCCCCACGGATCCATACCAAAGAAGTATCCTGACGAAGGGAATGTATACTTATTGACCCAGGGGGCATTGGTAACTGGATAGTGATTGATAGCAACCCATGCCTCTATCGTCAGAGCTTCCTTGGGTTCGTCAGCATCGTCTATGTCAAAGGAAAAGGAAGTCGTGTACCCGTCAAGTCGCAAAGCTTGTCCGCTAGGACCATCAACCCATTCTGGAGCTCGGAAGGGGCTGTTGATAATCGTTAGTTTGTTGCTCTGATCTTCGAAAATGAACCGACCGGACTGTGTGCCTTCAAAATCCCAGGAAGCGACTGGATTGTTGGATTGCGCACCCGCACGGAATGGAATCAAAAGCAATGCTATGGGGAGCGCAATACGCATCACTTAATTATTACAAATTTTCCAACCTGAATCTGGCCGTTATTCAGATCTTTTACTGTGAATACATAGAGCCCACTTGCGACGGCCTGTCCTACATGAGAAGTAAGATTCCAGTCTTCATATCCCCGGTAAGGATCATCGTGCTGCAGGGTTTCAATGTGCTCACCCGTAAGCGTATAGATTCTGATTTCACAACGGGAGGGGAGGTTGATGAATTGCAAACGTCGGTCCTGTTCTAGCCAGCGTTCGCGGGTTGGAGGTGGTCGCTCCCACGCTGGGTTATAATTCTGATAGGCAGTGTCTCCACGGTACGGATTAGGAACTACAGCGACCTCTCCTACAGTAGATGGCGGTGCGGGGCCGGGGGTCGCGATCTGTACGTTGGCGCTGATACTGGACTCGAGAGACGGCCAATTAAGGACATGATCTTCTTTTGAGAACGCAGTCACGGAATAGTAGTACTCCACATTGTTGAGCAAAAGATTTTCTGTGTAGGAGCGGGCTAGGCCGATATCATTTCCGTAATTATTCCCGGGCAGATCATATTCTGCCAGTAGGGTCCAGGGCCCATTAGGGCTTACCGTACTTTTGTACACACGGTATCCCTCAAATGGCTTCGACTCACCATCAGCGCGATTCGGGTCAAGGTAGCCCTCGGGATCTACTGTATCCGTTGGATTCCATGAAAGATGGACGGAATGATTACCGGTCTCAATGACAAGGGGTGGAATCGGTGGAGGTGCAGGAAGTTGGAAATTCTGCCGTGCCAGGCGTTGCACGAGCGTAGCATTTTCCAGAAGACCACTGAGTCCCTCCCCGAATACTTCAGCCGCCATGAAATGTAATGTGTCGCCGACGGTTAAATTCACAGGTCCAAATGAGAACACAAAATGGGATCCTGTAAATTGGACCTGATCTTCCTGGATACGGCCGCGGGTCATCAGTTGAGTGTACTTCGCCTCGTCGGTAGCCGGGATCATACCAGGTGCAAACGGCTGGCTTCCCCATTGCCATGACCAGCGCAAATCCCCGGCACGATAGCCATCCGGGGGGAATAGCATGAATCCGATGGGGCTCTCGGTATCTCCATCGGTTCCGCCTGCGGCATCCTCTCCAACAGCAAGAAGCAAGTCATCAAAGAATAGAGAGCGGTCATCAAGAAAGTTAGCTCCGTAGGAAATGTTTCCCACATTCGGATCAACCCAAAGGGAGATGTAGGCACGTTCGATGTCAAAGCGTACAGGTGTGATGTAATAATTCAATACGACTACTTCGTCCAGTCCTTTAGGTCCACTCCATTCGTAAACTGTCTGGATAAACTCTAGATATAATGGACTATGGTCAGCTTTCAGCAGGCTCGAGGCTTCGTAATCGTTATAGCGCATTACCATATCCTGATCGGATATGCCGGTGTAGCCGGGCCAGTATGGAATGTCGGCGGTCTCTCCCCGACCGACGGTCCAGATAGTATCCCAGGGGGCACTACTTGGGAAGGTTTCCCAGAAATAGGGGCCAGGTGCCCAGCCTAGACTGGAGGTAACTAGTGTGTCGCCTTGTGGAGTTACACCGCCAACCCATATCCCCCCTTCTCCTAGATGCTCCTCAAAGCTGCCTGCCGGGAACTCACTATTGACTAGCCCAGGGTACCCGAGTTCCACACGATGTCCCAGGAATGACCCCATATTGGTAAAGACCTGACGTACCTGTCCCTGCCTTGTCACGGCCCAATCCAGGTTCGCTTCAAACTGTTGGGCTGTCGCCTCCGCATAGAGAAAGCCGCCGAGAAAGATCAGTGTCAATGTTCGCATTATCGGCTTAACAGGAGGCCAAATTTGACGTAGCGTCCAGTAGAAAATTGACGTGGATCCTGAAGGCGGATCATATCATGATAGTCTAACCCACGCGAAGTATTCTGAAACACATCCCCGTACCGGAAAGGTTGTCCGGTCCAGTTATTGAAACCAAATTGAATCTGTACGTTGTGCTGGTTGAATACATTGAAAATATCCGTGAAAAGAGAAACCTCCGCTGAACCAATCTGGAAGCCTTTGCGGATCTTGATATCAGTGCTGTAGACAGGCGGACCGGTTGCGGTATTCTCCAGCTTCTGCTGTTCTGCTGGATCAGTAGTTCCCGGAGTATAAGGTTGTCCTGAGTTCAAACGTGACAGGATAGTAATGTCCCAGCGTGAAGGAAGACGGAGTCCAAATATCTCAGGGTTCTGCCCTGGAGGTGCGCTCAATGTTGCCTGTGCGACAAGTTGATGACGCGTATCCCATGGAAGCCGACGTTCCCGAATTGGAAGCGGGAAGTCCGTAACTGACCGCACGTACTGATCAAAAGCGGATGAGGAAAATCCCGTAGCCCACTGTACAGTGTAGGTAATTGTGCCCGAAGTGAACCGGCTGTATCTCTTGTTTAGTTCAAACTCTAGTCCGCGAGCGCGTGCATAACCGCTATTGTCATATAGGGCCACAGGAAATCCAAAAGCAGAAGCCAATTGCAGTGTTCCGACCTGACCGGCAATATCCTTTGCATAACTCTTGATATCCATGGACCAGTTTTCGGCGAGTGCACGTGTGAACCCGAATTCGTAAAGAATCGTCTGTTCGAAATCAAGGTGGGGGTTACCGGTCAGCCCACCGGTATACGGGTCGCGATAGTAAAACTGCATTTCAGGCAGTTGACTGAAGTGCCCATATGAAAAGAAGAGTACCGTCTCCGGGTTGATTGGAAAAGATATGCCGAACCGTGGGCTGACTGCGGTACGCCAGCCTGGCCAATCGGCATCTAGCCCAGTGGCCCGTTCCCATTGGGTCTGCCAACCGGTGTCAAATACGGAGTTGCCCGGGTTGAAGGCATCAACTCGAACCCCAGCATTAATGATCAGGGATTCAAGTTCAAACTTGTCCTGGATAAAGGCCCCCAAAGTCGTTGGCTTCGCATCGAATACCCAGCGGTTTTGACCAAATTCCGGGAACGGCCCCGGCGGCGTGGCGACATTTCCTGGGCCTTCTCCACGATAGAGATAGCGTCCCCAAGGAGACAAGGTGACGCCACCATCCTGAATATCGATGTACTGGATCTGATGGATCTGCAATTCAAACCCGGTTTTTAGTAAATGGCGCCGGTGCAGTTGTGATGTCAGGTCTCCTTTGATGGTAAATGTACGTGTATCGTCGTTTCGCCAGATATTTTCGTAGCCATCTGCATTGAAAAATCCCGTAACTGGGTCAATTGTTGGGGGGGCAATTCTGGACTCCAGTCGATACGGTGTGGTTCTGTCGTTGCGCGTAGACCATGCTTCCCATGATTCGGCGTGCCCGTTCGCATAGGAAGTACTGTCAGGATAAAAGGACCAGAACGATGCAGGTGTACGCGTATCCAGCGATGCATCATACGCGACCTGCATGAGTCCGGCACGAAGGCTGTAAAAGGTTCGCGGAGAGAGTGTGTGATTCACAAGCAGTCCTGCATAGGTATTTGTGCGTTCCTGGATTGCCAGATGATCCGGGTAATCACGCCAGAGCCAATTGAAGCTGCTCCACTGTTTCTGTGTCCGGTTGAAGCTGAACGCAGTTCGTATGGATCGATTGACTTTCCAGCTCAGCTTTGTGTTCAGACTGAGCGAATTATCCTGGCGCTCCGGCACATCAATACCATAGATCCCAAAGTCTCCGCGTTGTCTGCCATTATCATAAGGGGTGTCCGTAAGGTTCATGCTCCCACTCACGAACAGGTTGAGTTGATCTTTGCGTCGGATGCCGGGAACCGGGCCGCCAAGGTAATACGAGGCATATTGGGTGCGGTAGTTCTCACCGATTGCCGGAACTTCATCAGTCCGATACTCCAGCCCGCCCTCATAGCTCTCTCCTCCACTACGCGTTGTGATATTCACGACCCCGGATTGAGCCTGGCCGTATTCAGCATTAAAAGCGCCAGTCAGGAGCTCCACCTGTTCGACATCATTGACGCCAAGTTCCAGCACACTGCGTCCCCCGTAAAGGGGATGCGTAACTGGCATCCCATCCACCATAAATAGAATCTCGCCACCCCGGCCACCACGTACATGAACATTTTTTACGCTCTCATCTCTGATCTGAAGCGTTTGGCCCTCTCCCAGGTTCAGAGTTTGCGGAGCGACATCTACGACGGTCCCTGCTTGAATTTTGAATACGTCCAATGCCTGCTCCATCCCTGGGGTAATGCGGAGCTCCTCACGTGTGGTGCTTCGTCGCGTGGCGGTGACATCATGCTGCACGATTGGATTATCTGCCATGACAATCAGTTCCTCCCCTTCAATGACCTGTTCAAGTAGGTCAAAGTTTATGCGTGTTGTCAAATCAGAACGAACTATAACCTGTTCGGTGGTGACACTCCGGAACCCGATAAAACTGGCCGTTATAGTGTAGGTGCCTGGGGGGACTTGCAGGATGAAATACTCGCCATCCTCGTTCGTTGCCGCTCCGACTCCAGTAAGTTCCTTAATGATGACACTGACACCAGGAAGTGGAGTCCCGGTTGACTCGTCCATAACGAGGCCCGCGATCTTGCCTGTATTCTGGGCATTTGCAAACGGTACGGTCAGTACAAAGCCACTGAGCAACAGAATGCATCCTGAAAGTCGCATGAGGCTAGGTTAATTTGCCATTCTGGTGATGATGGCATCAGCCAGTAATTTGGCATCTGCAGAATCAAGAAAAAACATCGGAAAGCCGAGTACAGCCGCGTCAAAACTGGTACCGAAGTAAATGAGTCCCACCGCTCCTCCGCGATATTGAGGATAGTTGGTATCAGTGGAGGTGTCATACGAGAGAATCAGTTCCGTGAAGCCGCCGCGCTGCTGAATAATGTTGACGTTGTTGATGGCTCCGGAATTGGGAAAATAATCCAGCTTGGTCGGATCAACGGATACATTAGGGAATCCATTTACGCCAATTCCGCCTGTAAAGTCCGCGAGGAGTGCTGTTTCGTCAACTGTTCCGATTTGCATGTAATCATTGACAAACGATCCTTCCTGAAAAGTTTGAGGGAAATTTTCCTGCCAGGCAAATGATTTCAGGATGCGCCAGCCGCTGATGATTATGCTACCTCCCACATTCAGGTAGTCTCGAATTATCGGTTCTTCCGTGGCCAGTGCATGTGGACGGGAAGTTGGTCGATCGTCTGCATGCCATACCAAGAGTTTATAGCGACCAAGTTCATTCAAGGGTGGCAACCCCTCCTGCGTTAGAAAATCCCAAGATGCATCTGGATTGAATAGGTCCGAATAGAACTTGTCCACATCGTCGTCTGTCTGGTTGGTCCTGACATTAAAATTCTCCTCATTGGTTTCATCTATAATGAGGAGGTTGCGGTCAAAGCGTGGGTTGACTAGGTGGATGGTCACGCGGCTGCCCTCCGGACTTACAAGATCTGTATTGTCGCGTGCAACCACCTGTATTGTATGGCTGCCTTCCAAGGGCGCAGCAAGTGCCTCGGGTCCGATCACTGCCGTCGTATCCTGTATCCATACCAAGGGTTGGCCGTCTACGGAATAACCATACTCTTCAATGTGCCCATCTTCATCGCTGCCGCTGAAAACGATTTGAATTCCCTGCCACCAATCTGTAGTAGACTCCAGCACAAAAAACTCCTGTCCTTCCATCGGTGCATGTAGGGTGGTAAGCGGAGCAAATGTTTGTGTGGTATAGAACGTGCGCACGGCTGGCGTCGGGTCGGGGGTTCCATGATTATCCAGCGCGCGCACTTCAAACCGTTGTAGGTTCAGAGGATCAATCGAGCTGAAGCTGAGCGTAACGCTGGTTTCAGTAGTTGTGACCCAGTCCTGGACCAGTGAATCCAAACGGAACAAATAGGTGCTGACCACCCGGTATTGATACGCTGCAACAAACCCATCCGCATCGCCACCATTCCAGTGCATTGTTACCAGTGCGAAAAGGGTATCCGATTCGAGAGGGATATTCGCCAAAGAGGTGCTTGGGGGCTCGTTCTCGTTTGCCGGTAACAGATTTGAGTCGCAGCCCAATATCACCGAGCACAAGAGACAGATAGCCCCCATGTTACGGAAGCATCTGGACATCAGTCACATCAAGATTTGCTTCGAACAGGAACTGATTACGAAACCGTTTGACAGATTGTAGCGGTTTAATCCGAACGATAATTTCTGTTGTGCGCCCCGGCACAATATCAAACTCAGTGGAAAACTCCTGCAGAACGGTTGTGGAGGGGCTCATGCGAACGGGAATGGTAAACGAAGCGATCCGGAACTCATTGGTGGAAAGGCCAAATTCGAAACGGGTATAGCTCCCCGGTGGGAGGTAGGACTCAAAAATCGTATGGGAAGCATATCCATCCCCCTCCTGCTCAAGAATATTTACAATTTGATCCTGTTGCTGATTGGTCCCCGGATGGTTGAAGAGGACAAAAAAAACAGAATCCATGAACGCTTTTCCTTGGAAAACTGTTAGGTCAAACTGATCTCCTGTACTGACTTCCACCGGATCAGTGACAATGACGAGGGATCTATCGGTGGGATCTGATTCCAGGGTAATGCGCAGAACTCCCGGGTCGGGCGACGGCTCAACCCCGGTACTGCAGGCCATAGGAATGATTAGGAGCAGAACCCCTAGGAATCTATACGTAGCTGCATTAGCCATTGGGTCTTGGTCCCCGAGGCACAGATGCCTCGGGGACCAGGTTATTACGCCTGAGCTATTTGATAAACATCATGGTTTGTGTAGCAACAAAATCACCTGCCTGGATTCTGTAGATGTACATACCACTTGACAGGTTGCTGGCATCAAACTGTATTGCCTGCGTTCCTGCGGGCTGCATTCCGTCCAGTAGCGTCATTACTTTACGTCCCAGGAGGTCAAACACGTCAAGGGTCACGTGTTCGGCCAGAGGGATTTGGAATTGAATGGTGGTAGTAGGATTGAACGGATTGGGATAGTTTTGCGACAAGGTATATTCAGATGGAAGCTCGGTTGGTTCTTCGGCAGCTGTATAGGTCAGTCCGAGTGCCGCATGGTTATAAAATATAACATCGTCAATCTCTCCATCCAGGAAGCTCCTGTTCCCGATATGTCCGATGGAAACTGGCCACAAGGTTGCGCCTTCCTCCCCTGGCTGAACGGGCATGGAGGCATCGCCTCGGTCAATCAAGTTACCACTTGCATCTGCAAGTTCAAGAACTGCGACGAAGAGGCTATCGTTCGTGGCTTGGGGTCTGACCTCCAACATCGCATGATACCAAACATTGGTCTCCATGGAGGTGCCCAGTTCGATTTCAACATGCTGGTTTCCCCCAAAGGTCGGATGCCAAAAGCGGGCAGCCAGTTTTTTCTCGGGGTTGTCGTACATGCCCCAGAGAAGTGAGAAACTCTCCTCTCCCCAGCAAAAGGAGCACAAGGGCAAAGCAGGTTTGTTGACCAGATACATCCAATTCCCTTCCGGAGTCCCTTCCCTGAAATCGTTCACCCGGAATTTGATTTCAAGGGCAAATGCATCGCCGGCACCTAAGAGAGCATCTTGGATTTCCAAGTAGTCATCCATTCCATCCATTTGCAAAACACGCGATCCGAGTTCTGTCGATTCTACTGAGGTTGGCGCACCATAGACATTGGTAAAGTGTCCGGTACCGGATACATCCAGCCCTAGGTTGTTTTCGGATTCAAAGTTGAGATCAACTGATTTGATATCCGGACCATAAAACGGGAGGCTCAGGAAGAAGGGTTGATCGGATTCTGCTGTTTCGGGATAAACTGAACGCAGGCCTCTGCTGTTTTCGGCCGAAACATACATGTAGGAAACACGCCCTAGTGTAGGCTTGAATGTGGCTTGATATAGATTGCCTCCCGCCGAATCGGGGTTAATAACCATTTCGTACGACGCGAAATTCACGCCATCTCCCTCATGGGCTTGAACCTTGGCGATCTGGCCTCCTAGGCCCTCAGATACACGTGCAGATAACTGGATAGTAAACTCGGGGGGATTGGTCGGCATAAGATCAAGGTCTACGCCTGTAAGTTGAATACTTGGCGCTGCGTCAACCTCAATCTTCCCTGTTGAGTAGTTGTAGTACTTCACGCCATCCATGACGCCTTGGAAGCCCGCGCCATCATCTGTACGGTTTCCCTCCGCAAGACCTAAACGCAGTGGTAGGTCCGGGTTATTCAAAGGACGTCCATTATAGCCTACGTGGTTGGTTTTTATAACCGTACCGTCGGCGCTTCGCAGTTGGAAGAGCGCATAGTAATCAAATACATCTGATTCTGGCGCTTTACGATTTTCAAGAAGGATGTGATACCACGTACCTTCTTCAAGTTCTACATCCAACGGCACCTCTATATTCCCTCTGCCTCCGTCAGGATATTCCACCCAGTAGCGGCTGTGAATTTTCTTGTTGCGCGCATCAAATGCTCCGGTAATCACGCTGAAGGTTGCTTCGCCCCAACAGACTGGACAGGGTTCTGGTTTGATTGCCCAGAATTGCCAGTTTCCGTCGGGGACCTGGTCTTCCTGGAAGTCTTCAACATTCACCCACATTTCAAATGAATATTCATCAGTGTCGCCAATCACCGGTGAGCCGATTTGCAAGTAGTCCGTGTCGCCATTGAATTGCATCCCGTAATCTCCTTCCGCGGATTCCATCGTGTAAGTTGGCATGCCTCCGGCTACGATCTGATTGCCGTAGGTGGAGTTGTCCAGCACCGGGAGCATTCCCTCTTCAAAATCCAGTCCCAGGGTTAGGGTCATCGGTGCCGCCTGCGCCCGTGTGTAGTAGCTTGGCGTGTCCGACTCTGCACTGGTGGGCAATGTTCTGATATTGCCAGCTGTGTCTGTGGCACGGACATAGTAATACTGGATGACACCCGGTGCACTGGGTAGCATTGCCGCATACATTCCACTGCCATCATCGCTCATGCTGATTGCCATGAAGTCATCGGTTGCACCGCCACGTACCATGAGCTCAACCGTTTGAACAGCGTCAACGCCCACGCTTCCAACCATCGCAGTAACCATACCGGAAGGATCTGTCATCACGTTTGAAATGACGGGAGGGACCGAATAGTCCTTTCGGACGACGTCACTGATGCGTATTTCATCAATGAAACAATCACAAAACCCAGACTGATCACCTGTGGTGTTGCCGTTGGTTCCAATCATCAGGTCCCAGTCCGTGATGTTTGGCGCATCGGTAGCTGGATCGTACTCATGCTGATTACTGTATATCAACTCCCCTTCGTCATTATGAACGAGTTGCACTACAACGTTGTGCTGGGTGTCGCGGATCAGTGTTGCGTGATACCAGACTCCTGGTTCAATCAGGTTGATGTCAGACTGGATCGATGGATATGTTCTGGATTCCGGGGCATAATAGCCAGTTGAAAGGAAGCGGGTATCTCCCTTTACTTCAACGAAGTAATTCCCTTGACTCCAGTGATCGGTTGCGCTTCCGCGTTTCCAGATCATTGAAGGAAAAAAGCGATGGTCTGAGTTATCGGTGCCGTAGGTTACAATATTGAACCAGAGTTCAACGGTATAATCATCCGGCAAATCCAGGTGGTCTGAGTCCATGACCTGCAGGTAGGTTGAATCTGAAGCCGCATCATTTGTTAGATAGAGTGATGTTCCCAGGTGCTCGGTTGCGCTGGTTCCAGGATAGACGGGCTCCTTGCCATGAGGTGTGACACTGTGTTCCTTTCCTGATCGATCCTCCAGGTTGTTCTCGAAGCTTAAGAGCAACATGGTGTTATCATCGGGGGTTGCCGGCATGGTCAACTGTGCGGAAACCTCAGCAGGGAGTGCGAACACAATGGTCACAAGTGTGAGGCAAAAAAGTGATAGGAATTTTGAATGCATTTGAGTGTGCTGTTATGGGGTTAGGTAGTTGCCGCAGGATGCCCGGATTTTCAGTTCCGGTTGCAATACAACCAGTAAAGGGGGGCGCTGCGGTTCTTCGATTCTTGATAAGAGCAGTTTGATGGACTGACATCCCAGATTATATGTGGGTTGCCGGACGGTCGTAGGTGGAGGATTCAAGGCCAGGGCTAAGTCCCAGGGTAAATCGTCATAGCCCACCAGGGCAACTTGCTCAGGGATCTTAATTTGGAGTTCACGTAGCGTCGCCATCACCCCCAGTGTCATCAGGTTGTTACCTGCCAAGAGTGCGGTTGGGGGATTATCCAAGTTCATGAGCGCATGCGTTAGTGCACGTCCCTGTTCCTTTGACCGAGTGCCCTCGCGTATTAGATCGGCTTCAATCGGGATCCCATGCTCCCGAAGTGCGGCCTCATAGCCAATTCGTCGTTCACGACTCGAGGATACAATCGGCATGCCGCCTACATACCCGATTCGCCGGTGTCCCAGCTGAATCAGATGCGACACTGCATTCCGTGCTCCGGCAATGTTGTCAGCAACGACGGTGTCGCACTCCAGGGTATCCATACGACGATCCACGCAAACAACGGGGATCCGGGCATCAGATAACATCTTGACAGAAGCATTGTCCCCTGTGACCGGTGGAAAGATGACACCATCAACAGATTCAGTTCTCAGGGTTTCCAGGCATTGAGCTTGTCGTACGGGATCTTCGTCTACATTTGCCAGGATGAGTGCGTAGCCATTGGCTTGTGCAACATCCTCAATGCCGCGGACCAGTTCCGAAAAAAACGGATTTTGAATGTCTGGAATGATAACACCAAGGATGTACTTTTTTCCGTGTTCGACCCGAAGTCGACGTGCAACACGACTGGGGCGATACCCAAGCTCATCAATAGCGGCCTGTACCTTATGTCGTGTAATTGGGGCTACAGCAGATGGCTTGTTGATCGTGCGTGACACGGTTGCAGTCGAGACTCCAGCTTTAGATGAGACGTCTATCAGAGTGGCCATGGAGGCAATATACGAATTTATTGGGAGAAATGTAAACCTTTACATTTGACGGGATCAATCAATGAATTTGGAGGGAATGATTGCTCAGGTGGTACTAGATTTGGGCACACAGACTCGGGGAAATATGAAAGTGTTTGCTAATGGTCATCTACGATTGTCATGTAACTCATATCGTAAAGGGGTGCTGGGCAATGGGGAAGCGGTCGCCGTTATTTGGCTTCGGAGCCGATAGCGTCTCTGAGGGCATCGCCCAAAAAATTGAATGAAACGACCGTTAGGAGTACGGGAACAGTCGGAAGCAATAGCCAAGGAAACTGTACAATGACACGTACATGTTGGGCTTCTTCCAGTAGCACGCCCCAACTTGTCATGGGTGGGCGAATACCCAGCCCGAGAAAACTTAAAGCTGTTTCACCAAGGATAGTAGCTGGTATTGCGAGCGTTGCAATCACGATCAAGTAGCCGTAGGTAGCTGGAATTAGATGTTTGAAAATGATGTGGGAATTGCTGGCTCCGTAAGAGGTAGCTGCTCGCACATAATCCGATTCACGGAGGGAGAGCACAAGTCCCCGGATTTGGCGTGCCAGTCCGCCCCACCCAATGAGGGAAAGGATCGTAATAATACCAAAGTAAACCGCGACTGAGCTCCAATCGGGTGGCAGGGCGGCAGCCAGTGCCATCCAGAGCGGAATCGCAGGAAAGGACATGATGAGTTCAATTGCTCGTTGAAGGATCGTGTCAGTTAGACCGCCGAAATAACCAGAGATCGTCCCGATCACCGCTCCCAGTATGGTTGTGAGCAGTACACCAATTAGGCCGACTGTCAGTGAAATGCGTCCGCCATACAAAATTCTGGATAGCACATCTCGACCAAGTTTGTCTGTACCAAGGGGAAACCAGGGCGCTTCCTCTGTGCCGAACAGGTGTATATTCATCGGCAAAAGTCCCATGAGTTTGTAGTCATCGCCACGCACAAAAAAACGTATCGGAATGCGGCGCGAGCTCTCTTCTATATATGTGCGTTCGAGACCATCTTCGGAAAAGATCTTCGAGTGGGCGTACACGAAAGGCCGATGAAGCCCGTCGGCATCCCAAAAATGTATGCGTTGAGGCGGTGCATGGACATAGTCAATTGCTTGTGTTGTGTAATGGTACGGGGAGAGAAAGTCTGCAAAGATCGCACTCAAGTACAAACAAATGATGATTATACCACCGACTATCCCCAATTTTGAGCTCTTGAAGCGGCGCCAGGCTAGGGCCCCCGGTCCCAGATAGCGAGTCGTGTCAGTCATAGCGAATCCTCGGGTCCACAATTGCAAGCGCAATATCTGCCAGTAAGTTGCCAACAAGAAGCAAGGCACTGACCATCAGAATCAGTGTACCAGCTACGTACATGTCCTGAGTAAGCAGGCTTTCAAAGAGCAGCAGACCAGCAGTGGGCAGATTCAAAACAATGGATATGATCGCACTGCCGCTCAGGAGGCCGGGTAGGCTCATTCCCAGAATGGATATCAGTGGATTGATAGCCATACGAAGTGCGTGTTTTCCAAATACTTGTCGTGGAGACAGTCCTTTTGCCCGGGCAGTTAGGATATACGGCTCTCCTAGCACATCTAGCATGCTTCCCCGCATGATGCGCATCAGGCCGGCGGTGCCGTTTACTGCCACGATAGCAGCGGGGATGGGCAGGTGTTTGGCGAGATCCCATACCTTTGCCCAACTCCAAGGCTGGAAATAATACTCGGGCGAAAAAAGTCCGATAAACGAGTAATCCAGGACAAACAGGCCGAGAACAAGCAGGAAGAGTGCCAGCATAAACTCTGGAATTGACATTCCGATGAAGCTGATGCCTCCACTGAAATGATCCTGCCATTTATACTTATGGATGGCTGCCCAACACCCTAACGGAATAGCGACAAGGTATACCAAGATCAGACTCGTGCCGGCGATGAGTAGAGTAAAGCCCAGATAGCTCCAGATGATGTCTGTGACGGGTTTATCGTAGGCAAACGAGTCTCCAAAGTCTCCACGAGTCACAATGCCACCAATCCACAAGGTGTATTGGCGCCAGGCAGGCTGATCAAGGCCATACCGTACCCGGAGTTGTTCGACCTGGGCAGCACTGGAAGCATCTCCATAACGGCTTTCCAATTCAACGATTCGTTGTTCAAGGAAACTGCCCGGCGGGAGTTGGATAATGATAAAAGCAATGACCGATACCGCAAAAAGCATCGGGATAAAGATGAGGACTCTTCGGATGATGTAGGTGAGCATGGCCGGGCTTATTTGGTACGGTAGAGATGCTCAGCAGCATAGTAAAACTGCTCTGGGAAGCTTGCTGCAGGTTGTACTTGCGCCCACGGGGCCATGACCGGACCCTCTAAAGGCACGTTTCGTACATAGTTCTTGGCTACGATCACTGCCTTCTGGCGACCAATTGTTCCGATCATGAACGGACCGTGCTCCAGTTGAATCTGGATAGCATTCAGGACCAGTTCATGTCGCTGCATTCTATCGGGTTCTCGCTTTGCTGCCTCATACAGCGCTAGCAAATCTGCTGTGTACCCCGATGGTGCTTCCCCGTCCGTTCCACCTGAGCGGTACCATCTTCCGGTAAGAGGATGCCATGTCTTTGCATCTACCGGGAACACCACACCTGGAAAAGTGAACAGATCAAGTTCTGAGTTTTTTTCTAGGTACATGTCGTACTGCCCCGTATCTATCCGTGTCCAGAAATCGGTCGGGGGTAGGCGTTTGGCGAGTGTACGAATTCCCAGCCGTTCCCAATCCTCCTTGATCAACTCTGCCTGATCTGCGGCATACGGCATTTCCCGGTAATTCAGCTGTAGTCGGAATGGCTCTCCCCGATACATCCTGAACCCATCGCCGTCTCGCTCTGCCAATCCTGCGATATCCAAGAGTGAATTGGCTTCGACTGGGTCGTATTCGTTCCAACGCGTGGTCCATTCTTCAAAAACAGATTGCCCGCGGTCGGAAGTGAAATGCCAGGACTCATCACTGATTGCGGCAGACTGTGCCCGTCCGTGTCCATGCCAGATGACCTGAAGCATCCGTTCCCGGTCAATCCCGATTGCCAGTGCACGCCGAAATGCTGGATCGCGGAAAAGTGAGCGTCGTGTACTATCTGGGTTTTCCAGGTTCAGGAAAATTGTATGCCAGGTTGCTGTACCCTCCTCCCAAGTCAACAAACTGTAGTTACCTTGATCCTCAAAGTGCCGTAGCAGCGCGAGGTCACTGAGATTCACATCCCTGAATTGCATGTCAATGTCTCCTGCAATAACAGAAAGTACCCCTGCTTCTGCGTTCTGGACCCGGATGGTTTCGATGCGGTCAATGTAAGGAAGCTGGCGGCCGAGGGAGTCTACCGCCCAGTAATAGGGATTTCGTTCCAGAACCAATTGATCCCCGGTGGGGGAGTAATAAATAGGCTTCCAAGGAGCCAGGGTGGGGCGGTCCGGGTTATTGAACACGTTTCGTTTGCGGTCGAGTTCGTTGAAATCAGTGTATTCACGATTGAAGTCAGGATGAAACTGACGCAAATAGTGTGACGGCATAATGATCTCTTCTGCGGTCCAGAACCCCGTGGCCATGATGAGGGGCAGAAAATAGAATGGATGTTTGTAGGAGAAGCTGATCGTGTATGGGTCTGGAGCACTTACTTCCATCCGTTCTCCAGCTGCGTAGGCCCATTCTGGAGGTGCCACGAGGTAGCGGTCGTCAAGGGCTAAATTCCACCAGAATAATATATCATCTGCGGTAAAGGGAGTACCGTCTGACCATCGAACGCCACGTCTCAGGTAAAACGTGATAATATGTCCATCTGGGCTAACCTCGTATCTGGAGGCGAGCCCTGGAAGTATAGTTTGGGCATCGGGACTCCATCTAGTAAGGCCATAATAATGGTTGAGCAGGCGCATGGTCGGATAATCCGCCGCCGGATCAAATTTGCGCCAAGTTCCTCCATAAAGTCCAAGTTCATGGACCACAGGGACGATCAGAGGGTCCTCCGGTAAACGGTCGTTCAGTACTGGCAACTCACCCCGATCCACTTTTGCTTTCAACATCGGGGCCTGCAGGAGGGCTAAATTTTCCTCCACAGAGATCAGGCGGTGTGCGCCAATGTCCGGGTCGGCTACGCCACGGTTGGAGCTGTTGAAGTTGCATCCTGTAACCAGCAACAGAAGAATTAAGAGGTTGATCTGTTTCATGCGGCGTAGGGGGTGAGCGTGTCGCTGTGGTGGCAGGCAGTCCAATGGGCATCTGGGGATTCTTGCAGCACAGGATCAGTAGTTCGGCAAATATCTGTCGCAAATCTGCACCGTGGATGAAGCCGACAGCCCGGAGGCGGTGATGCCGGATCGGGTGGATCTCCCTTGAGGAGAGTTTTTATGGTTTTCCGTTTGGAAGGGTGTACGGCAGGCAGCGCCTCAACCAGTGAGCGCGTATAGGGGTGCTGGGGTTGTGCAAAGACGCGCTCCGCTGGGCCAACTTCCACTATCCGCCCGAGATACATAACTGCAATTCGGTCAGAAATATATTTGACTACATTCAGGTTGTGAGCGATAAAAAGATAGGAGAGGGAAAACTCATGCTTCAGTTTCCTGAGCAGGTTCAGGATCTGTGCTTGGACCGAGACATCCAGCGCGGATACCGGTTCGTCGGCAATGATCAGGCGTGGATTCAAAGCTAGTGCTCGGGCAATACCAATTCTCTGTAACTGTCCACCGGAAAACGCGTCGGGAAAGCGCCGTGCATGCATGGGGTGTAGGCCCACACTTGCAAGCAACTCGTAGACTCGTTGCCTGAGGTCGGTCACATCCCGCATACCATGAATCCGAAGTGGCTCGGCAATGATGTCAAAAACAGACATCCGGGGATTCATAGCTCCCCTTGGGTTTTGGAAAATGAGTTGTACAGAACGTCGGAAATCTTTCCATGCGTCAGGTGTTAGGTTGGAAACAGGTTCCAGTGATCCGTTCAACCGGATCTGAATGTTACCGGATGTCGGCTTTTCAAGTGCAACCAACGTCCGAGCCAATGTACTTTTTCCGCATCCACTTTCACCAACAATGCCAAGTGTTTCACCTGAACGAATCTCAAGACTCACACCATCAACAGCCTTGACATAGCCAACGGTTCGTCGAAGGACTCCTCGTCGAATCGGATACCAACGGGTTAGGTCTCGCACGTGAAGAAATGTGTCAGCAGTCATTGCGTCGCCGTATCTGTATGAAGCCAGCAGGCGGAGTAGTGACCTGGGGCAACCTCTTGCATGGACGGCATGGCACTGCAGGCATCGAACGCGTATTCACATCGCCCACGAAATGGACACCCCGCAGGAATATCTAAAAAATCGGGTACAGTGCCAGGTATGGATGGTAGCTCACGATCCCGGTCTGTATCTGGTTTCGGCATGCTAGCGAACAATTGACGTGTATAGGGGTGTTGCGTGTTATCAAACACCTGTTCAACACTGCCTCGTTCTATAACACAGCCCAGATACATCACAACAACGTCATGAGCAATCTCAGCAACAACCCCCATATCATGGGTAATCAGGAGGATGGATGTTCCAAGTTCCTGTTGCATTTCCTGTAGGAGTGAGAGAACCTGTGCCTGAATTGTCACATCCAATGCCGTTGTCGGCTCATCAGCAATAAGCAGATTGGGATTACAGGCAGTCGCCATTGCAATCATGACACGCTGATTCATGCCCCCGGAGAGCTGATGCGGGTAGTCGCTTATTCGACGTTCGGGTGCAGGAATACCCACACGGGCGAGCAACGCGGTAGCGCACTCTTTTGCAGCTTTCCTGGTCAGTGACTGGTGCAGCAGGAGTGTTTCCATGAGCTGCGCTCCTACTGTGAAGGCTGGTGTGAGAGAGCCCATTGGATCCTGAAAGATCATGGATATCTCATTCCATCGAATCTGGCGCATCTCCTGGCTGTTCCCGTCAAGTGACAGGATATCAACCGACTCATTCCCTTCAGATCGCTCCAGAAATACTGTTCCTTCTTCAATCTGTCCCGGCGCTGGAATCAGATTCAAAATTGCACGCGCCGTCACACTCTTACCACACCCACTTTCTCCCAAAAGCGCTGTCGTGCGACCTCGGGGGATCTCAAAAGACACATCTCGTACTGCCTGAACCGTTCCATCCGGTGTATAGAACGAAACGGATAGATCTTTGACACTAAGGATAGGATCAATGGGCTGTTCAGCAGTCATAAATCAACAATATCAAACGAACTGAAGCTAATGTAATCGTTTTCATTGTATTTATTTTGCAATTACATACTGGACCGGCCTGAAAATGTACAAAGCATATCGAGATTAAAACCCCGTGCGAAGCCAGCTAATTTGCATTGAAAGGGGACGATCGCAGTTGGCTGTTCATGTCCAAAATAGCCTTACAAAATATTCGGTAAACGTTAGGTTGGTGCGGTCGATGTTCCCAATTGAATCGGGTCTTGCCCTGTATCCAGTAAGAAGTGCTTTGGCGCTGGAAGTTGTTCTATGGAATAATACGTTTTGGATGTTGCACATCCGGCTCTACAGATTATTCAGGCAAGCTCAATTCCCAGACCTGAATTGAGTGAGCAGATGCACGGCCTCCGTGCGCAAATAGTCCTAGACCAGTACTAGTCTCCAGTGCAGGGTATGCACGAGTGGCGAATGCAGACTTGTCATTTATGTATACCTCAATCACCGAGTGGTCAAGGAATATGTGCAATAAGAGGCGATCGCCAGGTAGGAGATCAAGAGGTGTAGATCGGTTGACTTTTACATCTTCAAACACGGTCGGGCTCAGGGAAGAATGGGTTAGATCAAGGTTGAGGGTCTTGGATTCCTGATCATAATAGATTCGCGTGTATTCCTCTCCTGAGGCGCTGCGTAACAGGTCCAGTCCAAATTGCTGGGCTTCTACGCCGGCAAAGTCGACGCGGATTTCCATGGTGCGTGGTGCATCCTCTATAAGAGGGTGTGTATCACTAAATGCAAGCCCATTCCAGTTGCGGGATTTGCCACGCAGTGATTGAAGTTCATTCGCTGGTTGCTGGCAAATGGATTGACCATCTTCACAGAGCGTCCACACACGTGGAAAGCTGAAGAGATGAGCCCAGCCCGCTTCAAGTTGAGCTTCACTGGTACGTCTTTCTGCTATGATTCCCATTGCTATTGTGCGTCCGTCGTCGGCCGTTGCCACAGTTGGACTGAGAAAATGATTGAACAGGTCTAGTGGCTGCGGCTCGGGAGAATCTGGGGCGAAGCGGTTGTTGTCTGTCGTACCAGTCCAATAGACATATCGTGCGGGTAAGCCCGGCTCAATTGTTGTGATGCCAAACATTGCTTTCTGCTCAGTCAATGGCACAAAAATCGGGAGTTCAAAGAAGACGCCGGATACGTCTACAGTGCTCTCGAAAAAGTTTCCCTGTGCGGTCCACTCAACAAGGTCCGTAGATGTGTAAAGTGGTGCGATTCCACCTACCTCAGGCATTCCTGAGCCAATGATCATGTTCCAGGTATCATTGTTTTTCCATAGGTAGGTGTCCCTGAAATCCAGTGAGCCTTCAGGGGCAGATGGGATAAGAGGGTTGGCGGGATGTTTATTGAATCGTAGCCCCTGTGAATCAACCGCCTTTGCCAAACCAATTCCTGCTTTGATGCCGTCCACGCCTGTGTATAAGAGCATTAGCGTATCGTTGTGGACAACAGCATCGCCTGCCCACGCGCCACGTTGATCCCAGCCAGGCTCAGGGGCAAGTGCAATATCCACAGACTTCCAATTCACGAGATCCCGGCTAATCATATGGCCCCAATGGATTTGATCCAGATAAGGCCCATTGGCATTACGCTGATGGAAAATGTGCCAGATGTCTCCATGCCGGACGAGTCCATGAGGCTCATTGGTCCAGTTTGCGGGTGGCATGGCATGAAGCGTGGGGCGGTGTAGGTCCTCGGAAAATCGGTCAATCGGGGGAGTTAGGTGGGGTTTACCTTCGTGTACTCCGTGATCAAATTCTTTTTTTATCGATTCAGAATCAAGGGCCTCCTGATAGAGTTTGACTTCATCCAACGCGCCATTTAGGAGCCCTTTTTCAAAGGCGCCAAGAGTTGGTGTATGTGGATCACGTCCAACCGTAAGTAGTGTGTGTTTATCGGGGGTTAATGGAAGTGCTGGAACGGTTGCCTCTTGAACCTTCTCACCATTGAGGTATAATCGCAGGAGTCCTGTTTGGCTGTCAAAGCTTCCGCCAAGATGAACCCATTCTCCTTTCTGAAGGGGTTCAGGTGAGCTGCACGTATACCACTCGCCCTCAATGGAAACTGCCAGATACCAAGTGCCCCAAGGATCTAGCCCGAAATAGTATCCAGCTTCGGGGAACCGATATTGTGCTGTGATTGGCGCGTTTGCCACTGGATAAGATTCAACGGCTATCCAGGCCATTACCGTCAGTGCGTCGACCGGTTGTGCATCGTCGGATAGCTTCCATTCAAGCCAAACCGAATAACCATCTAGACGGAGAGCCTGCCCAACGGGTCCAGGGATTCGCTCCTGGGCTCGAAACGGCGTCTGAATAGCCGTTGGCATTCGGCTTACCTGTTCCATGGTGTATTTGTCGCTTAGTATACGATCAAAAGTCCACCAAGCGACGGGGTCTTGGGCGTTCGCGCCTGTCGCTAAATTGCATTGAAGCACGACAGCAAGAAGGAAGACGAAGTAGCTCAGGATAGTTCCAGGGATTGGGGGTCGCAGAAAAAAAGATCTCAACGTATTGAGATGTGGTTCCTCCCGCTGAGTAGGCATTCCTGGCTTGCGCATCGGGTAAGATGTGATGGACATATTGTGCTCAGATTTATTTCGGATCCTGCAGGAAATTCGCCACTGTAGTGGGATTATTGCTGAGATTAGGCACCAATTCTCAATCTAACCTCGCCATTTCGTGGTGTCACAAAAGTACGGATTTCTCTAATGTTCTCGTTTGGACGGTTTTAGTGAGCGATCAATGTTGCCGTTTACCGGATCGGTTGGGGTTGGATGCCCCAGCAAGAATAATCTACAACAGTAGTGAATTTGGCTTCAAGCCGACAACTTGTGTTTAGTGCCGTATGATTGATAAGGTGATTATTATTGGAATGAAGCTCGTCAATTATCACTGGAGCGTTCCTTAGTGCAATAACGCCTCAAGTGCTCGGCGCTGCCTCGCGTGCTTTTCGGGATAAGCATTCTTGATCTTATTCAAGTTAAAGATCTTCCACCGTATTGCTGGAAGCTCTGCCGCTTTGGGAAAGCCAATCAATCCAAAATCTGGCTCGGCATCGTGAAGGGTAAGAAGAAATGTTGCAATCTTATCCGAAAGCCGTGATGCAATGTCTGAGTGTAATCGCTTACCAGTTTCGATAAGAGATTCAAGAGAAGTTTTCTTCTCGGCCAGTCCCCCGAAGTGGGGATCATACAACCCCTTCTGAATATGATTTGAGGGCGATAGCACTTTGTGCATCGGTTGACTTGAACAGGCAGCGTAGACCATAAGTACACGGAACAGATCATCTGTAAGACCTCCATTATTATAAAGCATCATTACATCAAACAGATCGTGTGGATACTTACGTTCAAGTGCCGCACAGATCTTTCCAGAGTAAGCATCCTCAAAAGAGACAACATTCATTCGCATTGGGCGAAAATACTTGGTTACGGTATCGGATGTCATCATTGAACTGGAGGGAAGTACCGTACCCCGGACAACTGTAGAGGTCGCAATCGTCACAAATGTTTTCCCCTTATTCACAATTATCCGGGGAAAGGTGGTCCTTTTTCGCTTTAAGTATTGGGCATGGATTCCAGAATTATTCTCCCTGATCAAGGCAACGATGCGCTTTAGAGCACGGTCAATATTCCTAAGCGAAGATGAACGATCAGCAACAGGTAACCATGTGAGGTCAATATTCACAGACAGCCTTGGCATTTTCTGATAGAACATGTTGATGGCAGTGCCCCCCCTGACCGCGAAGGCTGATTCTGTAGCGACTTTTGGCAGTACATCCATCAACAGTGTGACCTTATCAAGGCAATCAGAAGATGCAGTCATCGTAGTAGGGGGTGCTGAGGAGACATTCTGGCACAGATATCTGATATGTAGGATGGAACTTCCCTCCGGGAATGAGTGCTCGAGGTCCGCAGCCAAGATCAATCTGGTCGGCATCAAGATATTCACACCAGGCATGTTCGTATAAGTCCGCAAAAACAAAAAACAGTCTTCGAACCTTAACACTGCGGCAGGCTTTCAAGAGACTCATCAGGAGTTCAGGGCGTAAGGAGTGCAGGGTTTCGAAGTACAATTCCATGTAATTGAAGTCTGAACTCTCCCGCAATTGATCAATCATTTCAAGGAGTGCACGTTCAGGAGATGAGATTCTTACGGGCCAGTGCCAAATATCTACCGACCAATTTCGTTTGTATGTGATAGGAATCCGATCAATAAGTCCAACCGAATCTTTGCCAAAAAGCGTGGGGCCATTTATCGTGATCTTGTCCCTTGTTGGCAGTCGCTTAAGCCAGGAGGGAGCATCGCCGTAGAAATCAACATACTGTTTCTCTCCGGTCGTGATGAATTGGGTATAACCAGCAAAACCCAGAGCGCTTCGTCCACCTAGGTGCAGATTGTAACCCATGATCTGCTGAAGCGATAGAAGCACTACCTGCCAAGACAATTTGTCAGATTCCACTCGGTTAGATAGTGGTCGTCGGTAGACTCCTCGAACGATGTGTTCAAGCCATCCTTCACTAACATAATTGTGAGTGGATTTTGAGTCAATACCCCTCGCCCGGAGGCATGCGGTATCTATCATAAAGCCTGGGGGTAGATCATTGAGAAGAAATTTTAATCTAGGAGTTTTATGATTGATAATAGACATCTTATTGAAGAAATATCGAACTTATGCAACAAATTGTTTGGAATAGATCAATTTAGTTGTCCTTAAACCATTCACTATGGAGACCTCCAAACACTTACGGTTTAGGTTTCGATCCTCTCTGAATCGTACACTTGGAGATTGTTAGGGACAATACGCTGGTTTCTTTTCCGAGTGCAGTGCTTATGAGCTATCTCGATGATTTCGCTGATGTACGACTCTACCGAAACGGCTAAGCTATGTATTCTGCTCATTGCATTTCACGTCTTTCCTTATTGGAGTAGCCGTTCCAGTGCGCTCCGCTGTTCGGCATGTTTTTGAGGATTTTCTCGCTTTAGCCTTTCCAGATTATAGAGCTTCCAGCGAACTGCAGGCAATTTTGCAGCGTCGGGAAGTCCAATCAAGCTAAAATCCGGCTCGGCATTGTGGAGCAAGAGCAAAAAGGTCGTGATTTTACCTGTAAGTCTTGATACGACATCGTTATGTAGCCGGATGCCAGTCTTAACCAGTGATTTCAAACCGACATCTTTACGGCTCATGCCCTTGAACCGGTCATTGTACCATTCTTCACGTACCGGGCGTGTTGGTGCTAGTGATTCGTGTATCGGTCGGCGTGAGGCTGCGATGTACACCAAGAATACACGGAAGAGGTCATCTGATATCCCCTCGTTCTCATAAAGTACCATAATGTCAAACAGGTCTCGCGGGTGTTTCCGTTCAAGTGCTGCACAGATCTTGCCAGCATATACATCCTCAAAGGAGGCCACATTCATTGTTATGAATCCAAACTGTTTCGTTGCGGAATGGGACGCCTCCAGCATGCGGGCAGGCATTACCGTGCCGCGTGCTGTGGTGGACGTCTCAATTTTTATATCAGCTTCACTACGTTTCACATAGATTTGTGGAAGGCCGATTCGTTGATTCGGAAAACGTGTTACTGTGGTACCGGGATGGGCATCTCTGATCGAAGCAGCAATGCGGTTAAGCGCAGTATCAATGTTCCTGAGTGAAGACGAACGGTCAGCCACAGGAAGCCATGTAAGATCAATGTCTACGGACAGTCTTGGCATGTCCTGATAGAACAAATTAATAGCGGTTCCGCCTTTGAGTGCAAAGGATGATTCCTTTGCGACAGCTGGTAACACGTCTACCAGTAACTCAACCTGTTTGTAGTAATCAGAAGATGCAGGCATCTTCGTATGAAGTATCTACGAAAAACTCTGGAAGGGAGATATTATAGGTAGGATGAAACTTTCCATTTGGAACAAGTGCACGCGGTCCGTTGCCGAAATCAATCTCTTGGGGTTCCATGGTTTCCAACCAGTCAAACTTTTGCCGTTCCGCGAATACGAAAAAAAGTCGCCGGACCTTTACGCTGCGGCAGGCCTTTAAGAGTGTCATGAGGAGTTTGGGGCATAGTCCTGTCAAATGTTCAAAGATCTGGTCCACATATTCGAAGTCTGAATTCCCACGCAGTTCAGCAATCAATTCAAGAATTGCACGCTCTGGGCATGATGCTTTTATGGGCCAACTCCATATACCTGCAGTCCAATCTATTTCGGAGGTAACGGGATGGCTATCAATAATCCCTATTGAATCGCCGCCGAATAATGTGGACTTATGCAAGATGATATCATCTGTGGTAGGGAGGCGTTTAAGCCAGGAAGGTGCACTGCCGTAGAAATGGATTCTTTGTCCTTCCCCCATCCATACATAATGGGCATGACCGGCATGATTCAGAGCATTTCTCTGGCCTAAGTGCACATTGTATTCCATAAGTTGTTGCAGGGACACAAGAACTGCCTGCCAAGACAGTTTGTGGCGGTTGTGGGCACTTCTTGGCAGTGGACGGCGATACACTCCATGCACGATACGCTCAATCCATCCCTGACTGACGTAGCGATTTGTAGATTTTGAGTCAATCCCTCTAGCCCTTAACCACGCCGTATCTACGATGAACCCGGGAGGGAGGTCGTTAAGGAGATATTTTAATCTTGGTGTTCTTATTTGACTCATTACCATCTAAATAAAGATATATCAAAAATATGCACAAGAGTGTATTGAAAACTGCTCAAAAGGATGTCTAAAATCCATTAATATATTATAATGTTAAAATTGTTCCTGTTTGTAATTTCTGATTTGGTCTGCTTTCTGTAGGGTGTCCCCTCGGGTGGCAATATTTCAAACCCAATCCGTGCAGAGGTTTAGAGGATTTCAGTTTTTAGGACAGATCCGGCGGAGGCACATGTATTCTAATCTTCAGGTACCAGATTGCTCTCAAACGCAAGCAAGGTCGTCCTCTCCGTCAAGCGTCAAGTCAGGTTCCTGCCAGACATACAACTCAACTAACCTAACTTCGCCAAATTAGATGGCGAAGTTAGCCCAACGCTCTCTTGCACGGCACTGCGGATCCGAACCAATCATTACACCATTGGCTGGCGAAGCATTCGCAATAATTCAAAGGGCACCCTAGAGAACCCGAAGCAGGGTGCGCTGACCGAATTAGCAAGTGACAGTAACGCTATTGCAGTGACAGGGGGATCACCGCCCCAATATTATTCGTTGCTTTTGGGGATCTTGAACCGCGGTGAAACCAGTGAATTATCGTCTAGGAACGTTGTGATCTGCACGATCCTTGCAAGTCCAGGACTATAAACAGTGGCAGTCTTTTCTGCTTGGCGATTTTCGTCGTGCGCCATGGTTGGGTGGTTCACCACATCCATGACATCAACGTTGATGGCTTGTAAAGATTCAGGATAGCGTAGCTGTCGGGGAGAGGTAGAACTTGACAATACGATCTGTCCCCCTGTTGTTGCAATCTCAATCTCTGCAATCGGAGTGGTATTGACGATTCGGCGCAAATGGGAGTTTGTCTTTGCGACAGACCATCCTGCAGCTTCGGTGGTACTGATGAACGCATCAATAAGGCCAGCCTGGACAACCATTTGTTTTGAGAGTACCCCGTCAAAGACTGAACGAATTTCGGCCACTCGCGATGTGTATCGGCTAGAAAGCAGATCTGCTTCACCAAAAGCAGCCAAGGCTGCCGTCATGACGGGGGAGGCATAGCTATTGTTTAAAAGACCTTGTTCCTCAAACGCCAAGGCATTTCCAACCTGCACAATACGAGGTTTATCAATGCCGCTGACACCTACATACTTGAAGATATTCCAGTCAATTTCCCGGGTTTGGGCCGCTTGGGTGATAACGGCGTCGCTGTCAATGCTGGCGGAAAGCAGCGGAAAAAAAGCAGAGGCCTGTGGTTGCTCGTCGGGATCATCCATAAATCTAAATCTGATTGGTTTCCCGTCATCGCCACGAACACTGGTGAGATATACCACGCCCTCTGAATCAGTGATCCAGAGCTCATCTAGTACTGTTTTTTCTACGATCGCATCAAAGATGGAGATGATCTCCTCGGGTGAGAGGCCTTGATCCTCAGCAGCTGCAACAAGATGTGCGGCAATGCGAGCCTGGCCAGTCATTTGTTCATCCAAAAGGGAATCCAGTCCCTTGGCGACCACAGCTAAAGAAAGTTGACTCATTATATTTAGTGTTGCAGATCCAGGTAAGCGATGTGATGTATCATGTCTGATAGATCAATAAGCAAAAAGCCGAGATGTAAGCTAATTTATAATTTTACGGTCAAACAAGGAAAAAGCCCCACATCAATGCACAGACGAATACAGCGCTTGCGATTTCCATTGATACTGATATTAGTCGTATCAGGTTTTGGTGGACATAATGACCCGATGCTAGGTTTTTCATCGGAGCAGACAGCCCAGCAACTGGCCCTGGAGGCCAGCTTTGATGCACTGTTAAATAAGGAAAATTTGAGGACATGGATGGAGCAAATGACCGCTGCCCCACAGCATGTCGGTTCTCCACAATCCCGTGCCAATGCAGAGTTTATGGTGCAGCTTTTTCAGTCATGGGGCTACGAAGCGCAAACAGAGGTCTACCAAGTTTTGTTTCCGACTCCAATCACACGCGAATTGGAGCTTTTGTCGCCAACGCCCTACAGAGCCAAATTACAAGAACCGGAGATTCCAGAAGATGCTAGCAGCTCAATTCGTGATAATCGTCTGCCACCGTACAATGCGTTCAGTGCGGACGGAGATGTAACCGGAGAACTTGTCTATGTAAACCAAGGCATTCCGGGTGATTATGAGGATCTTGCTCGTATGGGGATCAGTGTAGAGGGTAAGATTGTAATTGCGCGGTACGGAGGGTCGTGGCGTGGCATCAAGCCAAAGTTGGCGGCAGAGCACGGGGCGATCGGTTGCATCCTTTATTCAGATCCCCGAGATGATGGATTCTTTCAGGGACAGACTTATCCAGAGGGCTCTTTCCGTATGGATCAAGGGGTTCAGATGGGCTCGGTTGCAGATATGCCATTTTTTCCCGGAGATCCGCTTACCCCATTTATAGGAGCAACGGATGATGCAGAGCGACTGGAACTGGAGGAGGCCCCCACATTGATGCGGATTCCAGTTTTGCCGATATCCTGGAGCGATGCAAAACCATTTTTGGCGGCGCTGGAAGGCCCTGTAGCCCCCGTTCGCTGGCGAGGTGGCTTGCCAATCACATATCGGGTCGGTCCGGGACCTGCACGTGTGAGGCTAAAGCTTGCATTTGATTGGTCGCTCGTACCTGCCTATAATGTGATTGCCAAACTTGAGGGATCGGATTATCCCGACGAATGGGTTATCCGAGGCAACCATCGTGATGCATGGGTTTTTGGAGCTCTAGATCCTACCAGTGGCATGGTGGCTTTGATGGAAGAAGCACGTGCAATTGGCGAACTTGCCCAGGCAGGGCATCGCCCAAAGCGAACAATCGTATATGCTGGATGGGATGCAGAAGAGCCAGGGCTGTTAGGATCTACTGAATGGGTAGAAGATCATGCAGACGAACTCCGCAAAAAGGCGGTCATCTACATAAATACGGACAGCAATGGGCGGGGATTCCTGGGAGCCGGTGGATCACATACGCTCGAGCGCTTGGTGAACGAGGTTGCTGCCAGTGTTGAAGATCCGCAAACGGGCGTAACTGTTGGGCAACGCGTACGTGCGCAACGGCGCGTCCAGGGCAATGCCGAGGTTGATACGCGGGCGGATTTACGAATCTCACCACTGGGAAGTGGATCGGACTATACGCCATTTCTCCAACACTTGGGGATTGCAAGTCTCAATATTGGATTCGGTGGAGAGAGTCGAGGGGGAAGCTACCATTCCTCCTTTGACACATTTGAATACTATCTACGCTTCGGGGATCCAGGATTTGAATATGGCATAGCACTGGCGCAGGTAACCGGTCGATTAACGTTGCGGGTGGCTAATGCAGAAGTTGTGCCGGTACGATTGCATAACTTTGTAGAAAGTGTACAAGGGTATGTGGAAGAAGTCGTTGGACTGGCTGCGGCTATGCGTCAGGAGACCGTCCGTCACAACCATACGGTTGAAACGAATTCGTTCGTTTTGGCGGCAGACCCAACCAAACAGTATGTCGCTCCAATAATGAAGGATCCTGTCCCATACCTCAACTTTGCGCCAATCAGGAATGCGGTCGCACGCATGGCCGCATCTGCAAAAGCCTTTGACGAAACCATAGCAACACAACTGGAGAACTTGTCTGAGTCGCAACGCAGAAGCCTTAATCAGCAACTAATCCAGTTGGAGCGAACGATGACGCGTGAGGAGGGATTGCCCGGGCGGCCGTGGTTTAGGCATTACATCTACGCACCTGGTTATTATACTGGATACGGAGTAAAGACATTGCCTGGTGTTCGCGAGGCCATTGAACAGCGGGAATGGGGGGAAGTGGAAACTCAGGTGAACCTGCTTGCCGAGGTGTTGGATGAAGTAGCACTGGCTATTGACCATGCCACGAATTCCATGAACCCTGAATGATATTGTCTGCAAAGGCGGAGCATGTTCAGGACACGCTCCGAACGCTAGGATTGGATGTGCATGTTGTCAAGCTTGCCGAATCGACACGAACAGCGGCAGAGGCCGCATCTGCAGTTGGCTGTACTGTTGGGCAGATTGTTAAATCTCTCGTTTTTCGTGCAGGTAAGGGGCCCGTATTGGTGTTGGCCAGTGGTGCCAATTTTGTGGACGAAGAACGACTTGCGGCCCTCGCGGGCACACCGATTACGCGAGCACGAGCAGATTTTGTACGACAGCATACGGGATATGCTATAGGTGGTGTAGCTCCGGTGGGCCACCCTCAGCCGATCCCCACTTTCGTGGATGAAGATCTTCTGCGGCATGAACAAGTGTGGGCGGCAGCAGGGGGGCCCTTTACAGTGTTTGCCTGTTCCCCCGATTTCCTGGCTACACTGGGCAAGGTAACGTGCGTCAAGCGGGTTGCGGATTGAAATGCATGAGTAACCTAATGCCGTGAAGGACGAGATGGGGGTCTATCCGGGCCTGTGGTATTTTGTCAACCAATAGACTGCGCCAGCCACCAGTAAGTGTAATCGTGGGGGTGCCCGCTAAGGACTCAGTGATGCGTACAACAGCCCCCATGGCTGCATCAGCAGCGCCGTGGACGACACCATGTCGAAGTGCCTCAACCGTAGAATGTCCCAGAGCTCCGTCCGGCAAAGTAAGCGGTATCTCGGGTAGCTGTGCGGTGTATTTAGCCAGCGCGAGATTGGCAATTACCGGCCCGGGCATAATTACTCCGCCAAGAAAGGTATTGTTTTCACTTACGACGTCAATAGTGATGGCTGTGCCTGCGTCAATGATGATATGAACACCTGGTTTATTGTGTGCGGCATAACATGCCGCAGCTAATCGGTCAGGGCCTAGGGTTTCGGCAGGAGTATGACCAATTTGGAGAGGGAGATTAACATTGCTGCTAACATGGAATACCGGTGCGCCTGAAAATTGGTTTATGCCTGAGAGGAGGAGGTCTGATTGCTGACGCACCACGCTGCACAGACCGATACGTATAATTGGGGATTCTGCCTGCCAATCAGAGATAATTTCCAGGACTTCTTCGGCAGAGTTACCATTGGCCGTTTTCAGGAGATCATCTCCAGAAAACAAACCGATCTTGGTACTACTGTTGCCGACATCAATTGTCAGCCATGTGGAGCGAAACATCACCTGCGTAGATTGTGCGAAGTCCTTTACTGGTCTCCAAGATTAAGGCGCCAGATTCTTCAATGCCCATTAGTGTGCCGATTATTTTTTCATTTACCGTAGTAATCTCGCAGTTATCCCCTACTCCCACTAAGTTCTTAGTATAGCGTTTTCGGACAAGCGCGGGATCCGTTGATAAAAGTCCAAGATTTTTCTCTAAATGCAATAGAACATTTGCCATCATAGATGCTCTGTCAACATGTTGTCCAGTAGCGAGGAGCAGAGAGGTTGCAGAATCGCTCAGCTCTGGCGGAAAAATGCTTTGATTTACATTAAGCCCTATGCCCAGCACCATGGGAGTCACTGGTGCGCCGAGGCTTTGCAGGAGTATTCCACAGACTTTTCGCCCTTCCAGCAGAATGTCGTTTGGCCATTTTAGCTGTGGGTTATTCGGTGAAACTATTCTCGCAACGGCTTCCGATACAGCGAGTGCGGCAGCGAGGGGTACCATCCCAGTGATTGTGCCAGAGATCGGCAGGTGCAGGATTACACTGAAGGTCAGATTCTGGCCCTTGGCAGACTGCCAGAGACGCCCACGTCGGCCGTATCCATTCGTCTGATAATCTGCGAGAAAGGCCGTGCCGTGGCGTGCATCCAGTTGGGCTGCCTCCATAGCTAAGGTATTCGTTGACGTTACGGTAGGCACATAGTGTAGAGGCCGACCTAGTGTTCGTGTAGTCAGTAGTGCACTAACCTTCTGGCCGAGTGATGTATCCGTAGAATGTGACATTACGAGCGAATAACCGCGGTTGCCTCGATGGCAGTTGCAGGGCGACACGGGCAACCAAGCGATAAGGTACCCAAGCGCCACCAGGTCCAGGACGTAACTGGAGTTGGTATTGGGATGTTTCTTCAAACAGAATCGTTTGGGTGTGATTACGAAGACTCAATGAGACCAGCTTTCCAGAAGAATCATCAAATACATAGGAGGCAGATTGGATGGCTTGGTTTGCACCTGGTCGGGCTGTAATAGTGATCACACGTGCAGGCTGAGACCAATAATAGGCATCCTCTTGTATTTGATACAAAAATTCATCCTCAAACCGATCCAGTAAATATGCTGCCTCCTCGGGTATCATACCGTCTACCAAAGCAGATAAATCTCCTGAATCAGTGGAGTCCGATCCCGCAACGATAACAGATGTACCCGATGAATCTACCCGTATCAGGTGTGTTAAAGAGTTGTACGAATCTTCTGCGCGACCTTCTGTACGATCGTGCCGGGTATGTGGCCATTCCAATGCCCTGGAAAACGCGTCTGAAATATCGCTTGTTTGTGCGGTGGAGAGGATTTCACGGACCGCGTTAGCAGCTTCACGTTCTTCCGCACTTGGTGGTAGTGGAGGAGAGGAACAGGTTGCATTGGTGAGCAGAAAGGCAACTACGCCAAATAGCAAGATTGCCCGTAATTGAGGCACTGAACGACGCATCAAATTATGAACCGGGCTGCAGGGTATTCATCCTTCGGAACGAGATCAGTATTGCTTTAGATTCAGGTAACATCCAACGGGAGGAGACCGCTGTTCGTTCACGGTGTAACCTTTGAGTAGTATTTCCTGACCTCTTATTTCCACATCTAAGGA
Source organism: uncultured Rhodothermaceae bacterium (assembly GCA_964503085.1). GTDB lineage: Bacteria > Bacteroidota > Rhodothermia > Rhodothermales > Bin80 > Bin80. The sequence goes on from CAZCYQ010000010.1 coordinate 36,046, forward strand.
TTGTAAACTCAGAAGATAAGATGCTGGGCAATCCTGTGAACCACGGGGGAGCAGCATCGGACAGGATTACGAGGGTGGGGGGCAGCTGGATATTAGGTGGAACCAATCAGGCAATTGTCCGACGTGGAATTTACAAGATTCTGTCCGTAGGCATCGTTGCTTGTCCTCAAATCCCGATGTAAATGTACTATTTTGTTCAAACCGGAATATATCAGATATTTCATATAACTGACCACCGTTAATCATAATCATCCGGAATACTTCACGTAAATTAGTTCCGTAGATCGGATGTGTTCTGAGAAGTATAAATGGATAGTGTTCCAAATACGGAACGACCGCCGCCCTGAACCCCGTGATTCTATTTAGCCGGTCTTAGACCGTTCAGCATTCTCTGCTGAACCGTCACACAGGTTTAAAAGAGGAAAGGGAAGTTAATAGTATGCTTAAACGTAGAGTTGTATTAGTGCAGCAGAAATGGATTTTGTTGTAGCTCCCAAATGGATAGTGTATCTCCCGCACCACTTCATGAAGTCACCGAAACGCGATACCTGAACTATGCTCTGTCGGTAATCACCAGCAGAGCGTTGCCAGATATTCGTGATGGGCTGAAACCGGTTCAGCGGCGAATCCTATTTGCCATGTTCACCGGTCTTCGCCTGTATCCCAATGCTCGCTACAGGAAAAGTGCCACGATTGTCGGAGATACCATGGGTAAGTATCATCCGCACGGTGACAGTGCCATCTACGACGCAATGGCGCGAATGGCGCAAACATTTGCGTTACGCGACCCGCTGATAGATGGACATGGCAACTTTGGGTCAATTGATGGTGATAAACCGGCGGCCATGCGGTACACTGAGGCGAAGCTGCTGCCATTGGCGATGACTCTGTTGGAAGAGTTGCGTCAAGACACGGTTCCTTTCAGGCCAAATTTTGACGGTACACTTTCAGAACCGGTGGTGTTGCCTGCACGCATTCCCAACTTGCTGGTCAACGGTGCAACGGGTATAGCGGTCGGAATGGCAACCAATATTCCACCTCACAATCTTGGTGAGGTTCTGAGTGGGGCAATATATATGGTTGAAAGCTTGCTCAGGCGCTCGGATCATTCCTGGCCAGACAGTACATTGGCTCGGCTACTTGACCGACATATCCTGGGGCCTGATTTCCCGACCGGGGGCAGCATGATGAACTCCAGGGAGGAGATCCGCAAAATCTACAAGGAAGGGGAAGGGACTATTGTGCTTCGAGGGACTTATCGAGTCGAAGGCAAATCAAAGGTGGTCATAACCTCGATCCCGTACGCGATCAATAAGGGGGACTTGGTTGAGAAGATTGCGAACCATATTGCAGATGAACGCCTCCCACAAATCACGGATATTCGCGATGAGTCCACGGATGATATTCGGATTGTAATGGATCTGAAGCGTGGAGCTGATGCCAAAGTTGCGATGGGGTACCTGTTCAAGTATACGCCCATGCAGTCCCGCTTCCATGTCAATATGACATGCCTGCTCCCCACCAAGAATCCACAGATTTGTGAGCCAAAGCGGGTTAATCTGCAGACAGCCCTGGAGCACTTTCTGCTCTTCAGAATGGAGGTGGTGACACGCCGGTTACGACATGAACTGAGGCAATTGGAGGACCGGATACACATCCTTGAAGGATTTGAGATCGTTTTTGATGATCTGGACGAAGCAATAAAGATCATTCGGGCATCAAGAAACAAGGCTGACGGTGCGCAACGCCTGCGGCATCGCTTTATACTCAGCGAAGTTCAGGCAAATGCTATCCTTGAAACGCGCCTGTACAAACTGTCTCAGTTGGAAATAAATGCCGTACGCGAGGAACTTGAAACCAAGCGGGCCAGAGCAAAGGAAATCCGTGATCTACTAGCTAATGAATTGGCGCGGTGGAAAATAATTCGCGGTGAGTTGAAGCAGGTACGACGAGAGTTTGCCACAGAGCGACGTACGGTTCTAGCTCCGGATGATGAGAGGGATTATGAATACTCCGAAGCAGATTTTATCGTTAATGAGGACACCGTAGTCATTATCACGCGTGCAGGCTGGATTAAACGACAACGCTCGTATACCGATGTCCATTCCATCCGTGTACGGGAAGGCGATGAGGTTGGGTGGGCGCTGGGAACAGAAACCCGTGCCAGTATAGTGCTATGGACAAATTTTGGCAAGGCCTATACGGTAAGGGCTAATGACATTGTAAGTACAACAGGCCATGGCATCCCGCTGCAGAAGCTGTTTGATTTTAGAGATAAGGAGTGCGTTATCGGGGCAACCTCCTGTGATTCACGGATACTGCGATCATTTAGCTTGACAGAGGATAATGGAGCCGCGCCGCTGGGGTACATGGTTGCCGTTACCTTGAAGGGGATGACTATTCGACGCCCGCTGGAGGCTCTTGCCGAGGTCTCCACACGCAAGGGGCGGATATGTGTTCGGTTAGAAGAAGGGGATGAAGTAATCGGTGCATGGCCCGCTGCAGGAGACGAATTTGTCTGCGTAGCTTCCCGGGGTGGGCACGCATTAATTTTTCCGGTTGAAGAAATTCCTCCCATTGCAGGCCCGGGAAAGGGGGTTATCGCCATGCGTATGAAATCCGAGGATACTCTGATTGGGGCTACCTTGAGCGTAAATAAGCGGGAAGGACTTGCTGTAAAAACGTCAAGAGGCCGTGAAGATATTGTTCGCCAAACCAAGTACAAACCTGCCCACAGGGCCGGAAAAGGTAATCCGGTCATCCTGCACGGAGAGCTGGTTGATGTTCCTCCTGAACCTGTCGAGATCCCCTTACCATGAGTTCTTATTCTGGGAGTGATATAGTTGTTCTGGAGGGCCTTGAAGCAGTGCGCAAGCGTCCGGGCATGTATATCGGGGGCACGGGTAAACCCGGACTCCATCATCTGCTCTGGGAAATCGTTGATAACAGTGTAGACGAATCGGTTAATGGGTACGCGGACTGCATTGAAGTAACACTCCACAAGGACGGTGCGAGCGTAACCGTTTCCGATAATGGACGAGGCATTCCCGTAGATGCACATCCAAAGAAGAAAATTCCTGCCCTGGAGGTCATATTAACAACCTTGCATTCTGGTGGAAAGTTTGAAGGCGATCAGTATGTGACGTCCGGTGGACTGCATGGGGTAGGGGCTTCAGTCGTCAACGCATTGTCCAAAGAGCTGGTAGCTCGAGTAAGACGAGACGGGAAAATATTTGAACAGCGATTTGCACGTGGACGCAGAACAAGTAAGCTGCTGGATCTGGGGAAGCGGGTACGCGGGACAGGAACGAGTATCTATTTTGCTCCCGACCCAAAAATCTTTGACTCGGTTAAGTTTGATGCCGCGCACATATGTGAGCAACTTGAAATTAAAACCTATCTGAATCGGGGCCTGCGAATAGTTTTTCGTGATGAGAGTACGGATCAAGAGGTTGCTTTTGTGCATGAGGGCGGGATCACAGAGTATCTGGCAAACCTGATAAAGGCGGGAGACATACCGACGGTGCATTCGGATGTCTTTTCCATATTTCAGGACACACTGGAGAACGGAATACGTTTGGAATTGGCCCTTCAGTGGACCGAATCAACAAGTGAGTGTTTGCGCTCATATGTAAACGGTATTCCTACAAGTGATGGAGGCACGCATGAGCAGGGATACAAGGATGCCGTTCGAACGGCGGTTCGGGCATGGATGGATACACATAATGCGATTCCCCGGGGATTGGATGTTACACCTGATGACATACGTGAGGGGCTTTTTGGCATTATCAATATGTTCATGTCTGATCCCCAGTTTCAGGGGCAGACCAAGGATAAGCTTAACAATCCTTCTGCACGCTCACTCGTGGCCAGTGCTGTCCGTATAGCACTTGAACAGTTTTTGAATACTCATCCAACAGCCAGTGATGCTATTGGCGTTCGCGTACTTCAGTCAGCGCGAGCAAGGCGGGCAAGCCGCGCAGCTGCGCGGTCTGCGCGCTCAAAGGCGCGTCGGAATCGGCGGCTGACTCTGCCGGGAAAATTGGCGGACTGCTCTTCTATGGATCCTGCTGAGGGGGAGCTGTTCATTGTTGAAGGGGATTCAGCGGGTGGTTCAGCCAAACAAGGCAGGGATCGAAAAACTCAGGCAGTGCTTCCGCTACGCGGTAAAGTGCTGAATGCAGAGCAGGCTACAACGAAAAAATTGCTCGCAAATGCTGAGTTATCCAACGTGGTTCAGGCGCTTGGTTGCGGTCTAGGGAAAACGCTTGAGCTGGATAAACTGCGCTATCATAAGGTAATCTTGCTTATGGACGCGGATTCAGATGGACATCACATAGCTACACTGTTGCTGACGTTTCTCTATCGATACATGCGGCCACTGATTGACCAGGGTCATGTATTTGTTGCAGAGCCTCCCCTATATCGATTAGATGCCGGCAAAGAGACTCACTGGGCCCTGGATGAAACGGAGCGACATCAGATCGAGCAACGTTTGCGGCGAAAAAATCCACGTATCAAGATTGATATCCAGCGATTCAAGGGATTGGGCGAAATGATGCCGAAAACCCTCAAGGAAACAACACTGGATCCAGCCCGCCGCCGCCTCTTGAAGATCACCATACCCGAGAAGACGCGTGCGGAAACCGCTATTTCTGGGCTAATGGGACGTGATGCATCTGTACGCTACCGCTTCATTATGGAGAATGCGTATTTGGCGGAGGACCTGGATGTTTAGGGAGGTGGCGACCGCCGACTGCCGTAATGCTGCCCGCGGCCACCAGAATCATACCAATCACAGATAGGACATTTGGGTAGTCGCCAAATATCAGTATTCCCCAGCCCGCAGCGAACAGAATCTGAACATAGCTGAGCCCCATTGCTTTTGATGTCTGAACCCGGTGCAGGCTGCGTGTGAGAAAGATCTGAGCAATATGTGTAGCTACGCCTATACCGATTAACATCAGGAACTCGACAAGAGAGGGAGCGGCTATGTCAGCGACTACGAACGGGATGCATGCAAAGGTGGATACGAAGGAGAAATAGAAAACGATAACAGATGCATGATCTGTTCGGCGTAGCTTACGGACGCTCACAAAGGCAAGCGCAGCCAGAAGCGCCCCCAAGAGGCCTACTGCAACTGAGGGTAGGTGCTGCTCATTCGCAACACCGCTAAATATAAACTCGGGTTGTACCACACAGATGACGCCAACAATGCAAGCGAGTAATCCGATGATTGTAGGTATCGACAGGTGTTCCCGAAGCAGGATGGCTGCAATTACAGCCGCAAGGCAGGGGGAGGTGTAAAAGAGTACTGTTGCTTCTGCCAGAGGAAGGGTGATAAGCGTCCAGAAGAAGCACATCAATGCTCCAAATCCTGTAAGCCCCCGAAAGATCAATAACTTTTTGTTGACTCCCCACAGAGGAATGCCAACGATTCGTACCCACCAGTAGCCCAATATTGCTCCGACTCCACTCCTGAAAAACACAATCTGCCCGGTTGGTATGGTGTACGCAACGAGTTTTGCCATCAAGGACATGAGGCTGAAGAAGAACACGGCTACGATCATGTATCGTAACCCGGCCGGAATCCAGATGGATCGCTGGCTGGCCGACACCTTGATGGATGGCATATTAGAGCGACGAAAATCTAGTCCACACTGATTGTCCGAAATGGGTCAATTCTCGAGTGCGGGCAGACACATCTGACCGGTAAGCCATAGTGATCACTGTTGATGTTCGCGGTGATTCAGGGTGGTCCGGGCGTATGAGAAACGTGTGGAGCTTTCCAGATGCTCACACAGTGATCGTATCAAGTAGACGATCAACTAGATCAGTCACCGTAATGCCGTCCGCCTCAGCGTTAAAATTAGCTATGACTCGGTGACGAAGTACTGCGGTAGCCAATGCCTGGACATCGCTAATCAAGGGGGTCAACCGCCCATCCATTGCAGCCAATGCTTTTGCTCCAAGTATCAGGTACTGCGAAGCCCGAGGACCCGCCCCATAGGCGATGTAATTATTAACAAAGTCCGGTGCGCCTTCGCGATTAGGGCGAGTGTTGGCGACCAGACGCACAGCATACTCAATCACATTGTTAGCAACTGGGAGCTGGCGAACGAGATCCTGATAGCTGAGTAACTCAGATTGGGACATGGCTGGCTGAACGATCGCTGTTTGTGCTGTTGTTGTTGAGCGAACCACTTCCACTTCCTGGTCAAAGGAGGGGTAGTCGAGCCAAAGGTTCAGCATAAACCGATCAAGTTGTGCCTCGGGCAGCGGGTACGTACCTTCCTGTTCAATAGGGTTCTGTGTGGCCAGAACAAAGAACGGTTCATCCAGTGAGAATGTGGTTCCACCAGCGGTTACGCGGTGTTCTTGCATGGCCTCCAGGAGTGCAGCCTGTGTTTTTGGGGGCGTGCGGTTCACTTCATCTGCCAAAACAACATTGGCAAAAATAGGCCCCTTGACAAATCGAAATACACGCTTGCCTGTCCGGCGATCTTCTTCAATTATCTCGGTGCCTGTGATATCGCCGGGCATCAGGTCAGGAGTAAACTGAATTCTTGTAAAATCCAGTTCCAGTGCCTTTGCCAGCGTGCGGATGAGGAGCGTCTTTGCAAGCCCAGGTACACCTATGAGTAAGACGTGTCCTCGAGCCAATAGACATACCAGAACATCTCGTATGATCTCTTTTTGTCCGACAATGATCTTCGAAATCTCTCTCTCCAGACGCTTACACGCTACCGGTAAGGCTTCCGCGAGTGCAGGGTAAGCTGCTTCCGGTTGCGAGTCCCCGCTGCTGACTGCTCTTGCCATGAAATGTTAGTTACCAGCTGTTGTGTTATCAATTGTTGAACTCATGTCAGAGGCAGCGCCACGCAGCTCAACAAACACATCCTCTCTCAAGAGATCTAACCAGCGACGCATTTCTTCTGCGCGCTTGGTTTCCAGTGCCAGACTCTCTATGCGGGCGTAATCAGTCTCAATATCGACCCGGTGCGTAGGAACCTTGCGCTGGAGAAGCACGATGTGCCAAGCCTGATTTCCATCTAGCAGCGTTACTTCTGCAGGTTGACTGATCTCTCCAATATCCAATGTATCGGTGGTCGCTTTCCAGTCAGCCCCAAGAGCGTCCACGAAAAGATCCCGCTCACCTGTAGAGGGGTCCATTACACGCCCACCAATCTCGGCAGAGATCTCCTCCTCTGAGTGGCGCCTTGCAATGAGTTCAAACGGAATATCGAATGTAAGAATCGAATCGCGGAGCGTGGTAAGTTCTGAGATAGCGTCAGTTGGATCTGACCTTGATCGGTCAATATTAATAAGAATATGACTAAAATCAACCACATCGCCTACCCGCTCATTGACACGAAGTATGTGATAGCCAAAGGGACTCTTGAATGGTTGAGAGAGTTCTCCTAGATCAATTCTTGCAGCGATGGCAGCGAACTCGGGGACCAGATCACCTAAAGCCATACTCTCATATCGTCCACCAGTCTGAGCAGATCCAATATCCTCCGAGTACTTCCTAGCCAGGTTTTCAAGCGTACTCACACCAGTAACGATAGAATCTCGTATTACCCCAATAATTTCAAGTGCTTCCTGTTCCGCCTCGGGCAGAACATCTGGATACTTCACTACATGGGAAACGCGCACGATAGGAGGGAGCACCGGCAGGGAGTCGGTCGGGAACTGCGCGAACCATTCTCTAACCTCAGTGGGGGTAATCCGAAGGCTCCGCATTTTTGTGCTTTGAAACTGTTCGGAAAGAATCTGATCTCGAATCTGGTCCCGTAGATCGGCCCGGATCTGAACGAGGCTTTTGCCGTAAAGCTCTTCCAGCCTGATTTGGCTACCCAGTTGCTGGATCATGCCGTCAATGCGTTGACTCAACGACTGATCTACCTGATCTTCGGTGATAACAATATTTGTGTCCCGTCGGGCATGTTCGGCGAGTACAGACTGATCTATTAGTTGCTGGAGGGTTTGGTACCAAACATCGTCACTGTATTCCAGTCCCTGTTGCTGTACAACGCTCGTCACGATGCCGTCAATCTCCGATTTTAGGATAATCTTGTTCTCACCGACAATAGCGACGATCTCATCTACAACGCTCTCCTGTGCCAGACCTTGATAATGGGGCACCAGCAGCAAGACGATAAGAGCGATTAGTCGTCCGAACCTAATATTTTGAGGCATGCGAAGAGCTACAATGGAGGTGTACAGTGAACTCTGCTATAACGGATGGCATGCGACAATTAGTGGGCGCTGCCGGGGAGGCACGGAATAAAGAATTGTATCCTCACCAATCACCTGATTTCTATATCCTCACCGGACTCGGCCTGCGCGCGTAGAGCCTGAACGCTACGCGCATAGTTCTGTTTCCTGATATGGATGATCAACTGCTGCTGGACGATGTCACTGACCCAGTGTAATTCTGGAATCGAGCCCGCAGGTACGCGATCTATCACCTGCAGGAAGTGATATTCATCATCAACTCCGATTATTCGGGGCTGCGCTCCTTCTATGGTACTTTGCAAAAGTGCTCGAACCTCAGGCTGGCTGTTAAAGAGTTTGGCCTCGGGGAAATAATTCTGATTCAGGGCATGCTGATCCGGTGGTGAGATGTCGAACCGATCAATCAAAACAGTAAAAACAGAATCTGCATTTTCATCCGGGGTCTGTAGGAGAATACTTCTGGCCAGTCTGAGAGAATCCAGACTTGGATTGACGAGATAGCGGATGTGCACGAACGGTTCAAGCAAACGTAAATATTCCTTGTTGCGCTCATAGTAGTCCACCATTTCGGTCTGAGGAACTTCGTTGGTGTCCTGATCCTGATATTCAGAGATGAGTGCTTCAATGAGGACGGCACGGGTACTCTCGTTCAGGCGGTATTGTATGTTCTCTCGGGCAGACAACCGCAATCGGAGCGCTTCCTGATACAGGAGTTCATCGGTGATCCATTGATCAATGATCAATTGGCGTGCATTACTGGTATCTGGACCGATCGCCAGGCCAGCTAGGCGGGCGTCAATATCCGCTTGTAAGAGGTAAGCGTCACCCACCCTGGCAACGAAATCATCGGGAGGATCCAGTTGTTGGCATGCAGCAGTTGCAACCAACAGCAGGACACACGCCCTAAGCGGGTTACTCATTAATGCTGGTATGCCGTAGCCAAACGATCCGGGAAGGTTTTAACACGGTATTTTGAGCGCAATCTCGCGTGAAGGTTTTGTTCAAGCTCAACCTGAACATCGGCCATGACCTCTGTACGGGCTTCCTCAAATGTCTTAGGGCGTGGAGGCTCATTCCCGTCCATATACAGCACAAGTCGACGACTGTGTGCAGAGAGTATTTCGGTATGCTCTCCAGCGGACAGGTTTAAGGCTCGATCATAGACACTATTGGTTTGCCCAGGAACACGCACCGTATCCAGTTGCAAATTCCAGGTCGAATCAGCGGCAATCTTCTCGACCAAATCTGCCCAGACTCTGCCTTCATCCAACCAGTCAACAGCTTCGATCAATACCGAGTCAACTGCTCCAGATATCTCCAAGAGGCGAAATCTCTCCGGCCATTGATAACGCTCGATGTTGGAGTTATAGTGATTGAGTAGGCGTAGGGTATCTGCTGAAGATGCGTTCCAGACCGAATCCTCCATGATCTTGAAGATGGTGAGTCCATCTTCAAAGTTCTCCATGATTGCTCTGAACTCTTGGTCGGATTTTTCGAGTTCAAACGAGCGGTAGGAGAGTGCTTTATCATTAAGGAACGCGTCCACATAAATCAAGGATTGTAAAACTGCTGTTGGACCATAACCAACATCATCAGCCTGTTGGGCTGCAAAGCCCGCGAACTGTTTGAGGGTATATGACGAATCTGCAAGAATAACCAAAGGCATAGCTCCTACAGAGTCAATCGCTGCCAATTCCCTCAGATATTGCTGCACCGAGTCTCTCTGAATTCCACCAAGCAGTCTGGACAGTAAAAGTGTATCAACGGAGATCGTGTAGAGTTCTCTTGATGACCGTGCTAGCGCTTCCTCTGCTTCCCGCATACGAGGAAGATTGCTGGCCAAACGTGCCAGCTCATCGTACTCTTCGTCTAGTGTCCCTAGCGAATCCACACCGTCCAGCCTGATAATGTGCAGTCCAAGCGGAGTTTCAATCACATCGGATATCTGTCCAATATTGTCCAGTGCGAATGCGGCATCATGGAAATCTTTGTCAATGTTAGGGTTTTTGTATGCGAGTGCTCCTCCGAGGTAGCCTCCGTCTGAGGCGCTGTTGGGATCCTCCGAATGCGCCCTTGCCAATTCCTCAAATGATGCTCCTCCGTCAAGCAATGCCTTCAGGCTGTCCATTTTGGCATGAACGCTAGCTGAATCAGCAGAGGTGCCTCCGAGAAACTGGGCCATGATGTGTGACAAATGATAATCCGGCTTGGCATCCTCGCGGCCATGTACCTTGATGAGGTGATAACCATAAGCACTTCTGACCACATCCGATATCTCTCCGACCGGAGTGCCGTAAGCGGCATCCTCAAATGGTTTGATCATCTCGCCACCGCTGAATGATCCGAGGTCACCCCTGTACCCTCGTCGTGAGACTTCGCTGGAAGCTATCCGATCCTCAGATTGTCGGAATGCAAGATCACCAAAAGGAACGCCTTGAACCAATGAGTCTCGCAACGCCATAATCTTGCTCCATGCCCTGAGAGTATCTGCGGGTGAAGGTCTCCGAGGTAAGACGGCCATTATGTGACTGGCGTGAACGAATTCTTTGCGCTTATCGTAGAGATCCTCTACCATGGGAGTAACGACCTCATTGTCTATCAGGTAGGGCTTGGCGAAGGATGCACGATACTGGTTGATTTCGGCCTGAATTTCTGGATGGTCAAAGTAACCAGCGGCTTCCGCCTCTTTGAGTTTAATGAGGAAGTTGACGTAACGCCTTAAAAAATCGGAGTACTCTGGCAATGAATCTTTACTTGCAATCTCTGCGTTCCCGACAGTTTTGGCATATTCGCGCTCGAAATCTGCTAAGGTGAAAGCTTCACCATCAATTTCTGCTACTACGATGTCCTGCGCAAAGACAATAGGAGTTGAGAGCATTGCTGCAATCAAGGCAATGCAGCGTGCAGTTTTCATTGGTATACTTGGGGATTTTGAAGAAAAGTCGGTTGCACCACGGTTGACCGTAACGGTTCCCTATGAATCCATTTTAGGTCCCAGTGGGTTCTAGCGGGTTGATTCATTGTATATACCGAGAATGGCAGCCATTCGCGTAAGATTTGCACCAAGTCCCACGGGTTATTTGCATATTGGCGGGCTTAGGACTGCCCTGTATTGCTATCTATTTGCACGCAGTCAGGGTGGAAAACTGGTTTTGCGTATTGAGGATACCGACCGCACTCGATTTGTCGAGGATGCGGAGGATGATATCGTTCAAATCCTGGAATGGTGCGGATTGGACGTAGATGAAAGTCCAATGCTGGGAGGGCCCTATGCGCCTTATCGTCAATCAGAGCGTCAGGACCTATATCGTAAATATGCAGAGTCATTGGTGGGATTGGGGCACGCATATTATGCCTTCGATACACCAAGCTCCATTGCAGAACTGCGCAAAAACAACAAAGCATACGATGCAAGCACCCGATTACAGATGGATAACAGTCTGACCCATCCAAAAGGAGTGGTCAGAACGCGACTGGAGTCGGGGGAGGAGAATGTTATAAGGCTACGTGTTCCCGAGAACGTAACAGTTCAGTTTAACGACTTGATCAAAGGAGCAGTTAAGGTAGACTCCACAAATATTGACGATCAGGTCCTAGTCAAGTCAGATGGTATGCCGACCTATCATCTTGCAAACGTGGTTGATGACCATCACATGGCCATCACTCATGTTATCCGAGGCGATGAGTGGATTCCTTCAACACCGAAGCATATTCTGCTCTACCAGGCGTTTGGCTGGCGCCCGCCTGTAATGGCACATCTGCCATTGATTCTGAGTCCGACGGGGGGGAAGCTTTCCAAAAGAAGTGCACAGCGGCAAGGCATCCCGATCAATGTACGTGATTATCTAGCACAGGGGTTTGAGCCGCAAGCCGTAGTGAATTTTCTTGCCCTTCTGGGGTGGAATCCCGGGACAGAGGATGAAGTGTTTAACCTTGATGAATTAGTGTCGGCATTTTCTCTCGAACGGGTTGGTTCCGCACCGGCAAAGTTTGACCTAGATAAGCTGAACTGGTTCAATGCCCAGCATTTAAGACGTCTTAAGACAGGGGCGTTACTGGAACGGGTCAGGCCTTTTCTGGCAGAGCAGGGAATGGTTGTAGAGGATGCCTATTTACGTAAGGTCTGTCTTCTGGTCCATGATCGCCTGCAGCGCGCCAAGGATTTGGCCACACAATTCTCTTATTGCTTCGTAGATCCTGTCGATTATGATCCAGTGGGTGTCAAGAAGCGATGGAAATCGGATGCCGCCAGGCTAGTAAATGACTATTCTACTCGTTTGAATGCGCTAACATCGTTTAACGAAGACGCGCTGGAATCCGAACTTCGAGATTTAGCTGCAAGCCGTGAGGTTGGGGCGGGGCGCATTATTCATCCGGTTCGACTTGCTGTGAGCGGCACTACGGCGGGTCCGGGGTTATTTGCGCTGCTACGTGTACTCGGACAGCGCACATGCGTGCGCCGGCTGCAAAATGCAGTAACGAAGCTTGGATGATGGTGCTTATAGAATATCCTGAACCCTATGCTGTCGTCCGACTTTCACCTGAAGACGAGATGCCTGTCTGGGCTACACGTGGTCGTTTTACCTCAATCACCCGGGCGCCTGAAGAGCTCTCGGTGATATGTCCAGAACATTCCATTCCGTCAACGCAGCGCGCCGAACGCGGATGGTATCTGTTAGGCTGTGACGGTCCGTTCAGTTTTGATGCTGTGGGCATTCTGGCTGAACTTACAGCTGTTTTGTCCAATGCAAACATTCCGCTACTCGCCGTGGCCACATACGATACCGATTACATTTTGACACGCGATCAGACTGCAACACGTGCAGCGCTCAAAAATGCCGGGCATGAGATAGTTTTCAGGGGTTCCCCTGAAGGGACTCCACCAAAAGAATAAGCGCTATCCAGGTTTACTATCGTAATGGATTCCTGCTAAGATATACCTCTTCCTTGTGTCTGCAAGAGACATGCCGCTCATTTGTGAAATTGGCAAAACCCTTGTATTGATATGAAATAACCCGAGTTGGAGTCAGGAACATTCTAACGGACTAACGACTAGAAACCGACCGGCGGGGATAGGGGATAGCTTGTTTTCGCGTACCTCCAAAAAACAAGAGCGAGATGGTGCGAAGATCAGCCAATTGTCTCGCCGAAACGACTAAGATGGCTGAATTTCAGAAGCCTTAATCTGTCAATAGAATCTGTGTTCGCCGCGTATAAATAACAACTAAAGAGGCAGGTTTTGACCAAAACAGGTGGACAGATTTACCGCGATACACTCAGTGACTCCATGAGTAAGCATAGTAACGAGACCCATGTTGAGTTCAAGGGGGTCAGCAAGAGCTACGATGGCCGCACTATGGTGGTCAAGGATCTTGACCTAAGTATACGCTCAGGCGAGTTTGTAACATTACTGGGGCCATCAGGATCTGGTAAGACGACGATTCTGATGATGCTTGCCGGTTTCCAAGCTCCCACAGCAGGCGAGATATTACTTGATGGGCAACCCATTCAAGACTTGCCGGCGCGGAAGCGTGGGATTGGGATGGTTTTCCAGAACTATGCGCTTTTCCCCCATATGACTGTTGGAGCAAATCTGGCGTTTCCGTTGGAGGTGCGTCGCATGGGCGCGGAGGAACGCAGGGAGCGGGTTGAGCGGGTTTTGCGTCTGGTTCGCCTCGAGGGTTTTGCCGACCGTAAACCAAGCCAGCTTTCCGGCGGTCAGCAGCAACGGGTAGCAATCGCAAGGGCCCTGGTCTTTGAGCCCTCATTGGTGCTGATGGACGAGCCCCTTGGGGCGCTTGATCGCAGTCTGCGTGACGAAATGCAATATGAGATACGACGTATCCATCGCACATTGGCAGTAACTGTGGTCTATGTTACACACGACCAGCAGGAAGCCATGGTCATGTCAGACCGGATCGCAGTGCTACGTAAAGGCGTCGTGGAGCAGATTGCGGTGCCCGAGGGGCTGTACGAAGAACCCACAGGCAGTTTTGTTGCCAGTTTCATTGGTGAAAGCAACCAACTTCATGGCCGCATTCTGGGAACGTCAGAAGCGGACAATGTCTATGAAGTAGAAACAGGTGGTGAGGTAATTCATGCGCTAAAAGTGGCACAGTGCAATGTGGGAGACGATGTCACGCTCTCAATTCGCCCTGAGCGTGTCAAGATCAATCCAGAGGCAGGTCGTTACACGAACGAAGTAGATGCAACGGTGGAGGACCTGACGTTCCTTGGCAATCAACTGCGCGTACGCCTGGCCACATGCGGTCGGGAGGATTTCATTGCTACAATTCCGAATATTGTGGGACATGGAGGGTGGATCACGGGAGATTCCGTTCGCCTTGGATGGACGACTGTTGATTGCCGTGCTCTCAATCACGAATAATTCTTATAAGAAGAATAGTCATGAATTATTGCACTAAATCGTTTGGTTTATTGTTCTTGGTCCTCCTGTTTGTATCCGGGTGTGGAACGGATGAGTCGCGCTCTGTCACGGCAGTTTCGTGGGGAGGTTCATACGGCAAAGCCATTGATGAGGGTGTGAATATCCCCTTTGCTGAGGATAGCGGCATTAGAGTTGCAGTCGAAGATTACAACGGAGGCCTTGCTCAGATACGCGCACAGGTGGAAGTCGGAGAGATTCACTGGGATTTGGTGGATCTGGAGATAGCTCATGCAGTGCGGGGATGTGACGAGGGGCTCTTGGAACGATTAGACATCAACCAACTACCGCCCAGTCCCGATGGGACGCCAGCTGCCGAAGATTTCTTGGAAGGAACCATGACCGACTGTGGAATGGGCACGTTCTTCTGGTCGATGGTATATGCCTATAACGAGGAGAACGTCCTTTCTAAGATCAAACCCAGCACGATGGCTGACTTTTTCGACTTGGATACCTTTCCTGGCCGTCGAGGAATGAGGCGCGTTCCACAGATGAATATAGAGTTTGCATTGATTGCAGATGGGGTGCCGCTGGATCAGGTCTATGCTACAATGAGTACTCCTGAAGGGCTTGATCGTGCCTTTGCTAAACTTGACAGGATCAAGGAGGAGGTGATCTGGTGGGAGGCGGGTGCGCAGCCGCCTCAAATGCTAGCAGACGGAGAGGTGATTATGTCCACTGCGTACAACGGCCGCATTTTCAATGCACAAGTGCTAGAGGATCAGCCATTTGTGATCGTGTGGCATGGACAGCTACTTTCTATTGGGCAAATGGTGATCGTTGCAGGTACTCCCCGGCTTGATGAGGCCTTAGAATATCTCAAGTTTGCAAGCACTCCTGAAGCAATGTCGCGTGTCTCCAACCGGATCTCTTATTCACCTGCACGTAGGTCGGGAGCATCGCTCGTGGCAACTCACGTGACCACCGGCATTGAAATGGAGCCACACATGCCAGCCAGCCCCGCCAATGCGGCGTATGCTGTACACTATGACTGGTCTTGGTGGGCTGATCATCAGGACGAAATGAACGAGCGGTTTAGTGCATGGCTGGCCCAATAAAGTTGCCTGATGGTCCAGGATACCGCGCGAAGGTGCGAGCGCTTGGTCTTGTTGCCCCGCTTCTGATCTTCATTGTGGTGACCTTCGTCGCCCCGTTGGGGACGATGTTACTGCGTAGTGTCTACGATCCTGTAGTCGCAGATGCGCTACCTGAAACGCTGGAATTACTTGAAGATTGGGATGGAATTGAGCTTCCGTCAGAAGCTGTATATGCCGTTGCGGCCCAGGAGGTTAAACGGGCGGGAGCCGAGCGCACGCTCGGTCAGGTGGCAAGTAGGGTCAACCGGGTGCAAGGGGGGCTTAGAAGTGTGATAACGCGTACCGGGCGAGAACTGCGAGAAATTGAGCAGGGGCCTTGGCGCGAGTCAATGATGACCATTGACTCCGCTTGGGCTGATCCCGCGATCTGGTACGCAATCCAGACTACAGGAGAACGATTCACAGCGCGTCACTACTGGAATGCTCTGGACCTGCAGAGCCTGCCCGATGGTTCGGTGGTCAGACAGCCCGAAGATCGGCGTATCTATCTACGACTATTCTGGCGGACATTGGTGATTAGCGGCCTCATTACGCTGCTATGTCTGATTTTGGGCTATCCGATAGCCCATCTGATTGCCTGCTCAAAGCCCAGTCGCGCGAATTTACTACTGATCCTCGTACTTGTCCCATTCTGGACCTCACTTCTGGTGCGCACGACTGCATGGATCGTGTTGTTGCAGACACAGGGAGTTCTGAACGAATTCCTAGTTACGATTGGCCTGATAAGCGATGACGGACGATTGGCTATGATCTACAACATGACTGGGACTATCGTAGCCATGACCCATGTGCTCTTGCCATTCATGGTTTTGCCACTCTACTCGGTAATGAATTCAATTCCCTCAACCCAGATGGACGCTGCGGCTTCGCTTGGTGCAACACCTCTGCAGGCTTTCCTGCGCGTCTATTGGCCACAGTCGCTACCTGGCGTGGGGGCAGGTGCACTTCTCGTCTTTATCCTGGCGATTGGATACTACATTACCCCTGCTCTTGTTGGAGGTAGTGATGGTCAGTTGATTTCTAATATGATTGCATATCACATGCAAACCTCACTTAACTGGGGGCTGGCTGCTGCGTTGGGAGGCGTGCTGCTGCTGATCGTGCTGTTGCTCTACGCTGTGTACGAACGGCTGTTGGGGATTGAGAAAATAGGATTGGGAGGATGATTAGTACCATGCGACCAAGTCTGGGGCGAATTGCGTATTTGGGATTTTGCACAATAGTATTTGTGTTCCTGGTGGCTCCCATTATTGTAATCGTTCCTCTCAGCTTTAATGCAGAGCCTTACTTTACATTTACTGAGGGGATGCTACGCCTTGATCCAGATGCCTGGTCGCTGAGATGGTACCGCGAAATCATTCAAAACGAGGCTTGGGCGAAGAGTTTAGCTAACAGCATGATCATTGGTGTTAGTGCGACAGTATTGGCTACGGTCCTAGGCACTGTGGCAGCATTGGGCCTCGCAAGTTCAGCCATGCCTGCACGACGGGCAATCATGGGGGTTATTATTTCACCGATGGTCACTCCCGTGATCATCGCTGCAGCCGGAATGTTTTTCTTCTATTCGGGGCTTGGGTTGGGACAGACGTATATAAGTATCATTTTGGCTCATGCGGCGCTGGGCGTTCCCTTTGTCGTTGTCACGGTCACTGCGACACTGGCCGGCTATGATCCCAATTTCAATAATGCGGCGGCAAGCTTGGGTGCGGGTCCGTGGACGATTTTCCGGCGCGTGCAATTTCCATTGATCTCTCCCGGGGTGATCTCGGGGGCTCTTTTTGCTTTCGCTGTATCGTTTGATGAGGTCGTTGTGATGTTATTCATGGCCGGGGTTGAACAACGCACGATTCCGCGTCAGATGTGGTCGGGGATTAGAGAACAGATCAGCCCGGCGATTCTGGCTGTCGCTACATTCCTCGTTGTATTTGCCGTACTTCTACTTCTCACGGTAAGCTGGTTGAAGCGCCGGGAAGAAGGTAGAGCCTAATGTGGGGGCTAACAATAGTATCGCATAGACACAGTTTTGTATTTAGGTGATCAGCCGGGGAGCGATCTACTGGATATTTGATCACAATTTGGATAGAATCGACCGATTTGGTAGCTATTTCAGCCTGACTTCTGAATATTGAAATATGTGCAGGGATGTTCCAGAATAGTGTAAAATGAAGACAGATCAAGTATAATCCTTTTCCTGCCTTTCTTACGGTTGTGGGTTCGGAGGTTAGCGTATGTGCTTACTAGGAAGCAATTGGGCCGGGGGCGACTGCCGGGACTCCGGCGTTGCCCGAGACTTGTCGAAATTCGCACTCGAGCCTTTGAGGCCGGAATTGATCCCCACAAAACTCCGATCAGGCTCGAGGTAGGGTGTACCGTCAGTATCACGTTCGCGACACGTCCATCCGGGTTGCTCCAAGTCAGCGGGACCGGCGGGCCGAAGATTGTGCCTGGGTTGTCAGAGGTCATCCTGCTGAAGACAATTCAGGTCGCTGGCTGAACCAAACATCCCGAGAATACAATGTAGCGCTTCCCGGCGCCACCGCTCCCCAAGGGTCAAAGCGAAGGCTATTGACCGATGCCAGTCGCGAAGAGCGCCATATGCGATGGCAAGGGCATGGGGAGTGGCTATCAACTGAAGCTCCTCAATGGCGTGCCTCACGTCATCTGACTCTGGAAACGAAAACGCGATAATGGTTAATGCTTCGATGGTGACGTCTGCATTTCCCGTGGCTGGAATTCTACATGCACCTGCAAGAGCGTCTGCATGGTCTCCGAACCGTGTTTGCTCCGCAACGATGCGGGAGAACATTCGGCCTGCCATGTAGCCCTCGGACCCCAGACGGTTGGCAATTACCAGAGCCCCCTTCATATCGCCTACCTTAATGCGGGCCTCCACAAGCCTCACGAACGAGCCGAGAGCTATATAAAAGCCGTCAAACCATCCCGATTCATTCCGTTCCATTTCGCGCTTTTTGCAGTATGGGAGAGGTGTGTGTGAAACTTTTCTTTTCAAACGAGGCTTGGTTGCATACTCTCGACAATCTCACCCTGACCGGTTATAACTCCGAATACAGCGATCAACCTCTTGAAGAGAAGCTCGACATGAATAGTGGCTTTCGAGAAAGCCCATTCCGAATCAACAAAGGCTGGTGTGAGCTTAGTTCCTAGGACGAAGCCGCTATCCGCGAACGCGCTGAACGCCTTGCCCGGATAGCGGTCGGCGTGTGGGAAGGTCCATCGCTGAGCCCAGAAGTTATTGATGCTTACCGAGTCCGTCAGGAAAAAGGCGGAAGGGGATATACGATCAAGGATCACACGCAACTTGATGAGGAGGTCCTATGCGGAAACTCTTTGTGTTATTCCGCAACGAGGTGCTATCACTCAACCCCTGTGTCTCAGAACAGAGTCTTAAGCTTTATATTACTCACAAAGCTGAGACCAATTTCGTGGACATGGTATCGAAGACTAAGCGGCTTAGGTTATCGCTAAACATCCTTTTCCACGAATTGCAAGATCTCCTTGGCATTGCCAAGGATGTCACAAATATTGGTCGCTGGGGCAATGGAAACGTGGAATTCGCTCTAAACGGGCCGGAGGAAGTGCCCGGTATGATGGGTCTGGTACGTCAAGCCCTTGAGAGGCAACTGGGGAATGAAGAAACCGAGAGTTGAAAGATCCGCTAAATATCGTGACGAAGCGTGGCACAATAATCAGCCGCGTGATTGAGGTCGCAGAACGAAGCAATGACATCATTCTCTACGCCGAATAGCCATGGACACGGCTTACACGATCAAACGATCATTGAAACGCAAGAAACTGACGATAACCGTAGAGCGGGATCGTAGCGTAGTTGTTCACGCTCCAGAGTCCACGCCTGAAGAGACTATTCAGGAAGTCGTCAAGTCAAAACGGCGGTGGATCTATGAGAAAAAGAGGCACGCCCAAAAGCACGAAGCGCAACCCCATCCACTGGGCAAGGAATTGGCACATGGCGAATCCACACTCCACCTCGGCCGCGAATATCAAATTGAGATCATCCCAAACAACTCCGTGGATATACGCTTTGAACGGCGTTTCCTGATCCCGGCTTCTCTGGCGGGCGGACGAAGGCAGATTCTTCGCAACTGGTATATTGATCGAGCGAAAGAGAAGATTCCCCCGAAGGTGGAATCCATTTCAGTGGCGCTTGGCGTGAAATTTGCGAGCGCGAGGATCGTAGACATTCGTTTCCGCTGGGGTTTCTGCACTGCAAAGAACAACGTGAACCTGAATTGGCGACTGATCTAGACACCAATGTTCGTGATTGATTACGTCATTGTGCATGAACTCGCCCACCTGATCGAGTCAAATCATACGTCCCGATTCTGGAATATCGTTAGCACAAACCAAGAACGGAAAAGGCGTGGAACTGGCTTAGGGAGCACGGCCAAGTCCTTGAGCAAGATATTTAATAATGAGGTTTAGAGCCGTTCTCGGACAAAGCAATCAACAACCAGACAAGTACGTGCAGTAATTTCGGCTATGACACCTGATCAAATCACAGAGCTGGTCGCAGTCGGCGAATCCGAGATTCTGGAATTCAAACAAAGTACTGGGAGACGGCGCCAAGCGACTCAGACGGTTTGTGCCATGCTCAACCAGCGCGGAGGACTCCTCTTGTTCGGTGTCAATCCAGTGGGAGATGTAGTCGGTCAGCAAGTCAGCGAAAGGACAATTGAGGCGGTAAGTGCCGAGATTCAAGAGATTAACCCACCCGCCTTTCCGGCGGTGGAGAGGGTTCAGCTTGCGGGAGACCGCGAGGTGATCGTGGTACGCGTGAGCAAGGGGCCTACGAGGCCGTATGTATACCGGGGCACCGCTTATCGCCGAGTTGGTAACACCACCTTGGCCATGTCGGCTGACGAGTACAACCGGATGCTGTTTGAGCACGTACACAGCGAGCAACGTTGGGAAAATCAGTTTGCGGCTGGCTGGTCGGTCGAAGACTTGGACATAGCAGAAATCCGACGTACCGTCACAGAGGCGAGCCGGCGTGGTCGATTGGAAGATCCAGGGACTCGAGACCCAGCGGAGTTACTGCGTGGCTTGGGACTTCTCCGGGATGGCGTGTTGTGGCGTGCAGCGGTGGTGTTGTTCGGTAAAACCGAACGCATCGAGTTCGAGATGCCGCAGTGCCTACTCCGGGTTGCTCGTTTTCGGGGCATTGACCGTACAGAATTCCTGGACAACCGACAGTTCCATGGCAACGCATTCGTGCTCCTCGCGAGTGCGGAACGCTTCCTACGCGAGACCCTTCCGATAGCCGGGCGGTTCAAAGCGGATCGTTTCGAGCGGATCGACGAACCGCTTTACCCGCCTTTGGCAACCCGGGAAGCGCTGGCGAACGCTCTGTGCCATCGAGACTACTCGATTGGCGGCGGCTCGGTAGGCCTGGCAGTCTACGACGACCGCCTAGAAGTGACGTCATCCGGCACGCTGCATTTTGGGCTGACCCCGGCGAAGCTGTTTGAGCCACACGAGTCCCTGCCGTGGAACCCGTTGATCGCTCGTACCTTCTATCGGCGGGGTATCATTGAAGAATGGGGACGCGGAACGCTCAAGATGGCGGAATTGACTACATCTGCCGGACTGCCCTGCCCCGAGATTGAGGATGTTGGAGGGTGCGTGACGGTATGCTTCCGACACAGTCAGTTCGTGCCGTCCCAGCGCGACAGTAATGAAACGATCAGGCGGCAAGACGAAATCCTTGCCCTATTGGATGGTGCGGTTGGCGGACTGGCGTTGCGCGAGATTCGTGCCCGGTTGTCTCCTTACGCTAGCAAACGTCAGGTAAAAAGAACCTTAGCAGCATTGAGGAGCCGTGGGCTGGCAGTGTCCACTGGTCGTGGTCTAGGAGCGCGATGGAGGCGCGTACAAGGCCGGTAGAGGTGAATAACACCCCTTGTAGGCCTCAGGGGTCTATTAGGGGTCCATTAGGGGTCTATTAGGGGGTCTATTAGGGGTCTTATTCTTGCTCCACTAACTTGCCACAGTTGAGCGCGCTACTCACGACCAAGAATGCAGAGAGCATCCCGACGGTGTATGCGACCGTTTCACCCGGTAACTGCTTTGGCGCCAGACTCATGATCTTTACAGCATGACCAGACCGCGGAGCAGGATATTATCAATGTGGGAGTGCTTCAAGCGGGAATCTCGCTTGCTGCCTGGATGTCACCCGTTTGAGCTGCCGCCACTGCTATCGCTCTGAGAAACTCGTTACGATCGTCCGATGAAATGGAAGACAGCACCCGGTCCAATACTCGTTGTCGCTCAATAGCATCCTCCAATTCCATTAATGCCTTAATGAGCGCAGAGCGAGTGCGTTTAAACCTCACTCCTGGACCTAAGTGATCTAGTGCGACAAAGACTCCCTCAATATCGCCGACTGCCGCTTGCGCTTCGACAATTCCCTCACGTGCTCGCGCAACGTGATCTCCTGGGGTGACGCGCAGGTGGCGGTTATGAACAGTAGTTTGATCTTCGATGATCTCCTCTTGCGCCTCCACCCACGACACTTCCAATTCAGCCAAGACATCTGCGGTTTCCAGCGCGAGCTCAGGGGCGTGGGCCCAGGCCAGCGCAATCGCCAGACGGGTAAGTGCGGTCAGGCGAACCTCTTCAGACTCCAGCTGCTGAATATGCCTCAGAGCGTTGCCACCATGTCCGTGGGCAACGAATGACGAGAGATTAGGAAGGCTACACCTAGAACATTCTATTTTCGACTGTTCATCCAGGACCCAGCCCGCTATACACATGAGAGTCCAGGTGTCTGAGGGAGCTCTTGCACATGCGTCACCCGATGCATCAACTTCGGCGCCTTCATTGATTGCCAGCACCAGAAATCTAAGAGCCTGTCCATGGATTTCTGCCCGCACGGGCACGCTGTCGGAACTAACTGTTGTAGGATTGGCGGGATCAGCGCTGTCTGACCCCTCTAAGGCGGCAGCGGTGCGTGTATCTGGATATCGTTCAACGATCTCCGTCATTAGATCGTAGGTCTCGGCCAAGTGCAACCATGCGTCAAGCGGAGCGGCGTTGAGCTCTGCATTTTCTACGGCCGACATCGCTGCCTTAGCTTGATCAAGTACTACCATCGCTTCCAATAGCAGTACATCCGCGTTGCGTTCATTCTCCGTCCGGCACCCGAAGGCCGCAGCCGCAATGATAACCACAATCAAGGGCCGGTAGTGACGGAGCATACAACGGAGGACGATCATTCGCTTGTGTTTGTACTTAGATCAAATTACCCATCTTGGTTCAAAGATTATATCCCCTAGAATGATTAATTCGGATCCGACCAGGCCCATTAGCACAGCCTTGTAACCTGACTTTAGTACAACGCTCTGGAAAATCAATCCCCGCTTATTCCAAATGTAAAACTTGTGTCAAGCAATCCAGGCAATAACAAGCTCGGGACTATGGTTGAAGGGGATATTTCCAACTAGGGAGGACGCTGTTTATATGCTCTCGGTCGTGCCAGTAGAACCCCAATCGGGTAAACCGATACCGCTGTTCTGACGGGTCATCAATAATACTTGGCTCAAGATATGCTTCATTGTACTCAACTAGGGACGAGGGCTTGTAGGCTAACCCTGATACTGAAACGAAGAACACCTGTGAACTACGTCTTCAAGAAGAAATCCTGCAAAGATCGATGCCTGAAACCGCCCACCGTCTTTCTTTGCGTTAACCAGAAAAATGGAGGCCTGCAAAGTTCGCAAAATCACCAAACTTAAGGGCCTTGCAAGGGGTTCTAACTCACAGCGCAACAAAACTCGAAGAGTTTGATAGACACCACATATACTGGAAGGATATCTTGCACTTCGGATTTACCAAGTTCAGGATGATGGAATACCATTTGTTATGGTATAATTGTCCATGGACCATTCTTCAATTGTGGTGGAACCTTGATCATGAAAGCGCTCGTCAAGGAAAAGGCCGACGTTGGCTTGTGGTTGAAGGACGTACCCGAGCCTGAACTCGGCATTAATGACGTCCTTATCAAGGTGAAACGCGCTGCGATCTGCGGCACCGACGTGCATATCTACAATTGGGACGACTGGGCCCAGAATACAATCCCCGTTCCCATGGTGATTGGCC
Organism: uncultured Rhodothermaceae bacterium; assembly: GCA_964503085.1. Classification (GTDB taxonomy): domain Bacteria; phylum Bacteroidota; class Rhodothermia; order Rhodothermales; family Bin80; genus Bin80. Next base: position 59,965 of record CAZCYQ010000010.1, read on the forward strand.
ACGAGTTCGTCGGTGAGATTGTCGAAGTTAGTTCTAACGTCATTGATTTTCACCCTGGCCAGATCGTTTCAGGTGAAGGTCATGTAGTTTGCAGCCGCTGTCGCAACTGTATGGCGGGCCACAGGCATCTGTGTGCAAACAACAGTGGTGTCGGCGTGAACTGGCCAGGTGCCTTCGCGGAATATGTGGCACTGCCGATGTCCAACGTGTGGGAACACCGCCCTGGTATTGACCTTGATGTGGCCTCGCTTTTTGACCCGCTGGGCAATGCCGTCCACACTGCTCTTCAGTGGGACCTGCTTGGTGAAGATGTGCTGATCACCGGTGCCGGGCCAATTGGTGCGATGGCTGCCGCTGTTTGTCGTCATGCCGGCGCGCGCCACGTGGTGATCACCGACGTGGTTCCGGAACGGCTGGAGACCGCCAAAAAACTTGGTGCCACTTACACGGTTGATATTCGTAATCAAAACCTCAAAGATGTGCAGGCTGAGCTCGGTATGATTGAGGGTTTTGACGTAGGGCTTGAGATGTCCGGCAGCGGCGCGGCTCTCAACGACTTGATCGAAAACATGTGCCACGGCGGCAAGGTATCCATCCTTGGCATTCCGACCAAAGGCGCTCAGATCAACTGGGAAACCGTCATCTTCAACATGCTGACGATTAAGGGCATTTATGGCCGTGAGATGTATGAAACCTGGTATAAAATGTCGGTTATGGTTGAAAATGGACTGGATATTGCACCGGTGATCACCCACCGGTTGCCGTATCAGGAATTCCAGAAGGGGTTTGACCTGATGAATGCGGGTAAAGCCAGCAAAGTTGTTTTAAACTGGGAAGCGTGAGGATACGCCATGCATGGAGACTTTAAAGATCATTTGACCGACCAGCTGGACGGTATCAGGGACGCAGGACTATACAAAAACGAGCGCCAGATCACAACACCGCAGGGCGCGAAGGTTGGCATCTCTGACGGCAGCGAAGTTATCAACCTGTGTGCCAACAATTATCTGGGCCTCGCTCAACATCCAGAAGTGAACGCCGCTGCAGTGCAGGCCCTAAAGGACTGGGGGTACGGCATGGCATCCGTGCGCTTCATTTGCGGCACACAAACCCTGCACAAGCAGCTTGAAGACGTATTGAGTGACTTTCTAGGGGCTGAAGACACCATTCTTTATCCAAGCTGCTTTGATGCCAACGGCGGCCTGTATGAAACTATCCTTGGTCTAGAAGATGCAGTGATTTCAGATCAGCTCAATCACGCCAGCATCATTGACGGGATTCGACTCTCGAAAGCAAAACGCTACCGCTTCAAAAACAACAATATGGAAGACCTTGAAGCCAAGCTGAAAGAAGCTGATGCTGCTGGTGCCCGCTATATGCTGATCACCACCGACGGCATCTTCTCTATGGACGGTTATTTTGCCCAACTTGATAAAATCTGTGACCTTGCTGAAAAATACAATGCGCTTGTGCATTTTGATGACTGCCATGCAACCGGCTTTATCGGTGCAAGCGGCAAGGGTACGCACGAGCATTGTGGCGTAATCGACCGGGTTGATATTATCACCGGCACGCTTGGCAAAGCGCTGGGCGGCGCAAGCGGTGGTTTCACCAGTGGCCGCAAGGAAATCATTGAACTGTTGCGCCAGCGTTCACGGCCTTACCTCTTCTCAAACACGGTTGCTCCGCCGGTTGTGGCAGGTGCGCTCAAGGCAATTGAGCTCGTGACCCGGTCCACTGATCTGCGCGAACAGCTCGCAGACAATACAGCTTACTTCCGGCAAGGCATGGAGACACTTGGCTTCGACCTGTTGCCGGGCGTTCACCCGATTGTGCCAGTGATGCTGTATGATGCAGCGTTGGCTGCCGAGTTTGCTGACGAGATGCTGAAGCGCGGTATCTATGTGGTTGCTTTCTCTTATCCCGTAGTACCAAACGGTAAGGCCCGCATTCGCACGCAGATGTCAGCCTCTCTGACCCGTGAAGAACTGGACACGGCGATCACCGCTTTTGGTGATGTGAAACACCTGTTGGGCATCTAGGTGGCGGGATGTGTCCGCGCATCAGCATAAAGCCTATTCCATCTTTGGGAAACGGCCACGGTTTGTTCCGCTGAAACTGGGACCGTCTCGGTTAATGGGAGCATCATGCTGACCTGGCCACCGTTGCTCCATTTCCTATAAAACCTGAGATGCCGGCCCTCATCGAATCGGCCAATTATGGTAGCTCACTACCTGTACTATGCCGTTGCTGGGCTAAAACACTGAAGATTTACTCTGAAAATTCACACAGGTGTAGAAGATAGATGATGAACTTGAGTCACGTCAAGTAATAGATCTGAAATCAATCAAATCTTCTGTTTCTTGACTTGCATAACTGAACCTTCCCCACGGTGTAGGATAGCAGGGGGTAACATAAATATCACGGCGCGACACGTCCATTCGGGTTGTTCCATGTCAGCGGGACCGCACGGGCCGAAGATTAGGCCCGCTTTATCAAAGGTCACCTTGCTGCAGACAATTCAGGTCACTGGTTGAACCAAACATTCTGAGAATACAATGTAGCGTTTCCCGGCGCCACCGGTCCTCAAGGGTCACGGCGAAGGCCATCGACCGATGCCAGTCGCGAAGAGCGGCATATGCCATGGTGAGGGCAATGGTGTCCATGAAGTAGGCTGACGGCTGATGTTCCTCAATTGCTTGCCTCACGTCATCTGACTCGGGGAAGGAAAACGCGATGATAGTCAATTCTTCGATACTGACGTACGTATTTCCTGTGGTTGGAATTCTGAATGCAGTTGTCAGGGCACCTGAAAGGTCTCCCAGCCGCGCTTGCTCCGTAACAATGCGGGTGAACACTCGACCTCCGAAGTAGCCCTCGGGGCCCAGGCGGTTGGCCACTGTCAGAGCACCCTCAACATCGCCTGCTTTGATACGGGCCTCCGCAAGACTCACGAATGAGGCTTGAGCCCAATTAAAGCTGTCCCACCATCCCCGTTCGCGCTGATCCAGCGCGCGCATTGACTCCAACAGGGTCTCTAGAATCTCTAGGGCTTCGGCGAGGTCGCCTTCAGCGGCTAACGCCTTGGCGACTGGTCGAAAGAAAACCACACTGTCTTTGGCAGATAACTCGCTGGCGAGTGTGAGCGCAGTTTCGCGATTTCCCGCTCGGATATACGCCGCGGCAAGCTCCCCGAGAACAGAGGCCCTCTGCCTCTGTTCGTAGGTTGAAGTCGGCTGAAGGGCGGTTATCCGGTCGGACATGGGTTGCAATGGATGGAGGGCTCCTGACCGGTCACCTGCAGCAGCCTGGGCGATGGAGATTTCCGCTTGCAACATTCCCATTTCGATAATATCCTGCTCCGTGATTTGGTCCATAATCTCTCTTGCTGCCTGGATGTCACCCGTTTGAGCTATCGCTACTGCTATTTCTCCGAGAAACTCGTTTCGATCGTCCGTTGAAATGGAAGCCAGCACCCGGCCCACTACGCGTTGTCGCTCATGAGCATTCTCCAATTCCATTATCGCCATAACGAGCGCAGACCGAGTTTGCATCCTGCTCACTCCCGGGCCTAGGTGGTCCAGCGTGACCAGGACTCCCTCTATATCGCCAATTGTCGCTTGCGCTTCAATAATTCCCTCTCGAGCTCGCGCAACGCGAGATCCTGGGGTGATGCGGCGGCGGTTTTGAACAGTTGCTTGATCTTCGACAATCTCCTCCGGCACCTCCTCCCAAGGCACTTCCAGTTCAGCTAACACATCTACGGCTTCCAGCGCGAGTTCTGGGACGCGGGCCCAAGCCAGCGCAATCGCCAGACCGGTCAATGCGGCGAGGCGAGCATCTTCAGAGTCCAGTTGCTGGATATGTCTCAGAGCATTGCGACCATGTCCATGGGCAACAAATGACGAGAGCTCAGGAGGGAAACACCCATAACATGTTACCTCCGTCTGTACAGCCAGATTCCAGCCCGCCATACACATCAGAGTCCAGATGTCTGAGGAAGCCCTTGCACATGCGTCTTCCCATACATCAACTTCGGCGCCCTCATTTATTGCCAGTACCAGAAATCTAAGAGCCTGTCCATGGATTTCTTCCCGCATGGACATACTGTCGGAACCAGCCGTTGTACGGTCGGCATGATTAGCACTGTCTAATGTCTCCAAGACGGCAGCGGCGCGTGTATCTGGATATCGTTCAACGATCTCCGTCATGAGGTCATAGGTTTCAGCCAGGTGCATCCACGCGTCAAGGGGGGCGGCATTGAGTTCTGCATCTTCCACGGCCGACATCACTACCTTAGCTTGATCAAGCATTACCATTGCTTCAGAGAGAAGCAAATCCGCGTTGCGTTCATTTTCTGACCGGCACCCGAAGGCCGCGGCCGCAATGATAAGCACAGTCAATGGTCGATAGTGACGGAGCATACAACGGAGGATAATCATTCGCTTAAAGTTGTATTCAGGTCAATTTGCCCATCTTGGCTCGAAGATTAAGTCTCCCAGAATGAGTAATGCGGGTCTGACTATATCCAATAGTACAGCCCTGTAAACTGACTTTAGTACTACGCCTCGATAAATCGACCGTTGCTTTATCCGAATGTAAACTTGCGTCAGGTAATCCAGGCGATAACAGGCTCTGGGCCGCGACTGACGAGGGGTAGTTCCAGAGTGAGCCGGTGTCGGACCGCATCACGTAGCACGGCCCGCGAGTTCTTCCTCAATCAAGGCCTTGGTTTGTCTAGGATCAGCTTTTCCGTTGGTCCGCATCATAACCTGTCCCACGAAGAAGCCAACCAGACCGGTTTTTCCCGCAAGGTATGCATCAACACGATCTTCATGATCACTCAGTACGTTTCCAACAATGTCACTGAGAATCTCGGAGTCGCCAACGGTCGAGGACTGTACACCGGCTAAAAGCTTTGTCGGTGACCCCTCGCCTGCCAACATGAGTTTTAGCACGGCTCGGGCTTCGTGAGTACTTGCTTTCCCGCTATCTGCTAACTGGACTAGTTCTGCAAACTCAGAGGGGCCAAATGGCAAACTTGATAGAGGTGCTCCTTTCAGTGCAGGCAAAAGTTGGTTCGCCATCCAATTCCCAACCGATACCCGTGAAACATGCTCTGAGGCGGCTTCAAGGAACTCCGACGCTGCAGGTACGCCATAAATAGCCAAGCCTGTCGCAGCACTCAATCCACTTTTGTTCAGCCACTGCTCTTCATCGGCAGTCAGAGGACGCTGTTTGCTCTTGGAATTGTTCTTTGCAGGAGTGGCTGTCTTGGGTTGACGTTCCAATTGGGCATCGTGAGGGCGAGCAACCTCGTCGGGCTTCTCAACTTTTGACGCAACCTGAGCAGGTTCAGGGTGACCGTGAATAGCCTGGCGAAGAGTAACAATGCAATTAAATACAGCAAGATTGTTATCTATATGCTCTGGATCGCGCCAGTAGAATCCCAGCCGGGTAAACTGATACCGCTGCTCTCGAGGATCATCAGCAATACTAGGCTCAATACGTGCATCCTTGTACTCAATGAGGGATGAGGGATTGAGGGCTTCTAGAAAATCCTCTCCTGGTACAGAGTGAGTGAATAATCGGTTATATGCCCGAACGATAATCGGCAGCGACTGCCTTGCATCCACCCAATGAATAGTGCCCTTGGGCTTGAGCATTGTATTGGATCCACTCCGTGTGCCCTCAATCCATTCACAATGCAGTCGAACCACCTTGCCCGTCTCATCTTTCTCAACATGGTTACAGCGGATGATATAGGCATGTCGTAAGCGCACGATACCCCCAGGTGTTAATCTGCGGAATCCTTTTGGAGGTTTTTCCGAAAAATCACTCCGCTCGATCAGCAACTCCCCGGAAAAGGGTACTGGGCGAACACCATCACGCGGAACATCGTGAGGCCAGTACGGCGCAGATATGATCTCCGTTCGGTCCTCCGGCCAATTTGTGAGGGTTATTGGCAGTGGATCCTGAACACAGAGTATGCGAGGAGCACGATGATTCAGGTCATCCCTGATGCAATGTTCAAGCAATCCGGGATCAGAGATACTGTCAACCTTGGTAGTTCCAATGGAATTACAGAAAGTCTTGATTGCCTGTGGCCGCACGCCACGGCGTCTGAGGCCAGCGAGCGTTGGCATCCGCGGATCGTCCCAGCCGTCCACGATACCTTCCCGCACCAGGTGAAGAAGCTTTCGCTTGGACGTGATTGTGTACGCAAGATTTAGTCTTGCAAACTCGTATTGGTATGGACGAGGGGCAATCTCGAGTGCATCGAGATACCAGTCATACAAGACCCTGTTGGTGGAGAACTCGAGCGTACAGATTGAGTGTGTGACCCCCTCAATGGCATCAGATTGCCCATGTGCCCAATCATAAAAGGGGTAGATGCACCATGCATCTCCTTGACGGTAGTGCGTGGCATGGCGGATCCGATACATAAGTGGGTCCCGCATCTTCATGTTTGGATGCGCCATGTCGATCTTGGCCCTAAGTACCCGTGATCCATCTGCAAACGCACCCGCTCGCATGGCTTCAAACAATTCAAGATTCTCTTCTGATGCCCGGTTACGATAGGGGCTTTCTGTTCCCGGGGTTGTAACCGTTCCCCGCATTTCCCGAATCACCTCCTCAGGGGAATCGTCGACGTAGGCCAATCCCTTAAGGATGAGTTTGCACGCCCAGTTGAACAAGGTTTCGAAGTAATCGGAAGCATAGTATTCATGCTCGCCCCAGTCAAATCCCATCCATTGTAAATCACGCTTGATGGCATCTACATATCTCTGATCTTCCGTGGCAGGGTTGGTATCATCAAAACGGAGATGGCATCGCCCTTTGTATTCAGCCGCCAGACCAAAATTGAGCGTACTGCTTTTGGCGTGACCAATGTGCGGAAACCCATTAGGCTCCGGCGGAAATCGGACAATCACACGTTCGGCCGTTCCCGATGCAAGATCTTGATCAATAATATTTCTTATAAAATCAGCCGCAGCTGGTTGCCGTGCCATTAGATTTATCGGTCAGGATGATCCTTCAACGTTCGGATCGGTTTTTGAATCCATAGAGCGGTAAATGCGAACCAGCTCGTGTGCGGCATCGGTCACCGTACGCGTTCCTCTGGCGACTTGCTGCTGAAAACTTTCTACCGCTGCATCAATGATTCTCGATTCGCCAAACCCAGACAGAAGGAAGCTCTTTGCGGTTTCAAGCAGTGCAGTCTTGATTTGTGCATTACGCTGCGCCTCGAAGTGGCCATTTTCACGCGTTTTGCGCTCGATATCCCGTATAGCTTCCCAGATTGCAGGGATCCCTGTTTTTTCAAGTGCACTGACTGTCTTAATCTTGACGACCCGGGAGCGTTCAGGGTAGAGATGTAGCGCGCGCCTGTATGCATTGGCCGTGAGGCGTGCCTGGTCAATCATGGTCCCATCGGCTTTCGAGACTGCGATCAGGTCGGCAATTTCCAGGATACCCCGCTTGATTCCCTGTAGCTCATCACCTGAATTCGGCAATAACATGAGGAGAACGATATCAACTATTTGACGAACAAGGGTATCTCCCTGGCCTGTGCCGACAGTTTCGATCAGTATCACATTATATCCTGCGGCCTCACACAGAAGCATTGCACGACGCGTGGTGTTAGCAATGCCGCCGGGAACGTTTCCTGAGGGGGATGGGCGAATGAATGCGCTCGTATGTTTTGCAAGCTCAGGCATTCGTGTTTTGTCCCCCAATATGCTTCCCCCCGTGTGGGGGCTCGACGGATCCACAGAGAGCACGGCTACGCGGTAATTTGATTGTACAAGGTGCATCCCAAGCGCCTCAATCAGCGTGCTCTTGCCCACACCTGGAGCACCAGTAACGGCTATGCGCAGCGCGTTACCAGTTTCGGCAAGGACTCCGTTAAGCAGGCGCTCGGCATCATTCATGTCAGCAAGTCGTGTACTCTCTACAAGCGTGATCCCGCGACTTAGGCTGTTACGATCGCCTGAGAGGATGTCTTGCACACTGGGAACTCTGCTCATGAATCGTCCAGAAGGTCGTGGAGAATCGATATGGCTGCTTCGGCAATGACTGTACCAGGCCCGAAAACAGCCTTAACTCCTGCATCATTGAGCAATGCATAATCCTCTGATGGAATTATACCACCTACAACGACCAGGATGTCTTCCCGTTGATCGTGGGATAGGGCTTTTGTAAGCTCTGGTACTAAGGTTCGGTGGGCGCCAGCAAGGCTGGAGATGCCTATAATATGGACATCGTTTTCGAGGGCCTGACGGGCAACCTCCTTAGGAGACTGGAATAATGGACCTATATCAACATCAAATCCCAGGTCGGCAAACGCTGTTGCGATCACACGGGCCCCCCGATCGTGGCCATCAAGTCCGAGTTTGGCCACCAGAATCCGCGGGCGGCGTCCGGTGCGGTGTGCAAACTTGTCCGTGAGCAACCGTGCACGCTTTGTAGGTTCGTCTGATTGCATAACAGCGGAGTAAATACCGGTTGCGGTTTCGTTGCGGGCGGTATGGCGACCAAAGACGGTCTCCAGTGCACTGGTAATCTCACCTAGAGTTGCGCGTGCGCGTGCAGCTTCCAGCGCAACCTCCAGAAGATTGGATCCTTCTTGCGCTGCCGTGCACAGGCTTGCCAGGGAGTGTTTTACACGATGTTCATCACGTGATTTCTTGAGCTCGTTGAGTCGGGCGGACTGGTTCAGGAGCACTTCTTCATTGTTTATTCTAAGGAGCGATATTTTGTTCGAAGATTCTGAGTGGAAGGCATTCACGCCCACAATAATCTCTTCTCCCTTATCTATGCGTGCCTGTCTGATGGCGGCGGCTTGTTCAATTCGCATCTTGGGAAGCCCATTCGCGATGGCTTTGGTCATTCCTCCCATGGATTCGATTTCCTGGATGTGCTTCCAGACCTTCTCTATTAACTTGTGTGTAAGATGCTCAATTACGTAGGAGCCTCCCCATGGATCAATAGCATGCGTCAATTGTGACTCTTCCCGTAGTACGAGTTGGGTATTGCGTGCAATTCTGGCAGCATTAGCAGATGGAAGCGCAAGTGCTTCATCCAGTGCATTGGTGTGTAGGGATTGTGTTTGCCCACAAACAGCAGATAATGCCTCCAGTGTCGTGCGGGCTACATTATTATAGGGTTTCTGTGCGGTCAGACTGTATCCAGATGTCTGGCAATGCATGCGCAGGGCCATAGACTTGGGATTCTTGGGAGCAAATGGCTTGATGAGCCGTGCCCATAGTACCCGTGCAGCCCTGAGCTTGGCAATCTCGACTAGGTGATCCATGCCAATCCCGAAGAAGAATGAAAGCCGCGGTGCAAAGTTATCAATCCCTAGGCCTCGGCTTAGGCCGGTACGCACATATTCCAGGCCATTGGCAAGTGTATACGCAAGCTCAAGGTCAGCGGGGGCACCTGCCTCGTGCATATGATAGCCGCTAACGGACACAGTATTGAATCGAGGCATATTCCGGGCACACCATTCAATGATATCCCCTGTAATGCGCATTGATGGGGTGGGGGGATAGATGTATGTATTACGCACCATAAACTCTTTCAGAATATCATTCTGAATGGTGCCACTGAGCCGCTGGGGGCTTACTTGGGACGACTCTGCTGCGACAATAAAAAACGCCATGACCGGCAAGACAGCGCCATTCATGGTCATAGACACACTCATCTTTGAGAGGGGAATCCCTGCGAAGAGCACTTTCATATCCTCCACGCTGTCAATCGCAACGCCGGCCTGTCCTACATCCCCGCGAGCGATTGGATGATCGGAGTCATAGCCTCTATGTGTTGGAAGGTCGAAAGCTACCGACAGACCACGTTGTCCGGCCGCAAGTGCTTTTCTGTAGAATGCATTTGAGTCTTCTGCGGTGGAAAACCCGGCATATTGCCGAATTGTCCATGGACGACCAGCGTACATTGATGCGTAGGGCCCGCGCAGAAAGGGCGGTAGACCTGCCGCATAATCCAGGTGCGCGCATGCTTCAAGATCAACAGCATCGCAAGTACGGGTTTGGTCCTGATCCCGGCGATCAATTGGAATGGAGACGCTGGATCTTCGGTACGGAATGGAGGAAAAGTCAGGCCGCATCACTATCGAATAATTGCAATAGTTGATCCGCCGCCAGATGCAGTGGATCGCCGGAAGTGAGCGAAATCTGTTCCTCTCGGGTATTCTGAGCTGTGAACCCCGTTGGAGTTTTCGTTATTACTATGTCGGCTGGTTGATTTTGAATATCACAGGTACACAAACTCAAAAGTCGGTGAAGCCATGGATCATGTTCTCCCTGAATCTCAATTCGCGGTTTTTTCGTGAGTGCCTTTGCTCGTAGTCGTATGGATTCAAGGGGAGCAGCAAGGCTGTTCGGGCGGATGGCTGCCTCGGGTATGTCAGGAGATAGGTACGTATTAACGCCTACAACCACATCGACTCCCGAAAGCACTGCGGCATTTCGCTGATTGTGTGCGTGCTGGATTTGCTTTTCTATCCAATTCCATGACAGACCAAATCCGCCTCTTTGTTCAATCTGTTGGAAGAGTTGCCATGAAGCGGCTCCTAGGGCATCCGTCAGATGTTCTGTCATCCAAGCGCCTGCAGCAGCATCTGCGGCAACTCCGAGTCGTCCCTCGCAGCGCATAAGTTGCTGCATTTGGAGCCCGAGATCAGCGTCCGGAGTTGCGACCACATCGCATCCACCCAGTATAGCGGCAACACATTGCAAGGTCTGTCGGATAAGATGTGTTTCCGGGTCCAGGGCCGATTCGTAACGTCGGCTGGGAACTCCGACTATGTTTATTTTCTGCGATTGGATTTTATATGCATCAAGAACCCCGGCAGCACCCACACGCAATGCGCGGAGGCGGGCAATATCCAAGAGATAACGCTCACCAACAGGCACAATGAAGTACAGATGTTCAGTTGCAAAGCCTGAGCCAACTTCTGCCAGAAGGTCCGACAGTTGTGCTAGCGCACAAGCCAGCTCCTGAACATGGGTCGCACCTTGTTCATGCCAAGGCTCGAGGCTAATGCGCAGTGTCCACAGGCGAGTACCTTCCGCCATATCCAGGATTTGACAGACGGGGTGCACGGAAGAGATATCAACGGCTCCCCGGAGGTCCTCCGGTGCATACCCTTTACTGGCTGTACGCGCACGAAGTGTTTTGAGCAACTTGGGTGTTGCGCCTCTTCCACGAAAAAAAAGAGGGATTGTACCGATAGGTAAATCTTCCGGTAGTTTGACATTTTCCTCTGACAGATTGAATCCCAGCGCCTCAGCGCCTGCAAGCTGCGCGCGCACCGCATCCTTCATCTCCACATCTGCACGAATAAGCCATTCACGGTGATCAAAGATGTGTTTGGGCGGAGGCTTGTCGCGTCGGTAGTAAGGACGAACGTTTATCTCCTCAATGGGATGCCAGTTCAGGTGTTGTGGAATCAGTTTGTCCCAATCCTGATCGGAAACCGGTGGGAAGTGACTCAGTAAATCCAGGGGTTCTTTCATTGCAGATGCATTACAGTAGGCCTCGATGAAGTCTCACCAGATCAAAGATGGCAATCCCATACGCTACGGCTACGTTCATGGACTGTTTTGCGCCATACTGTTGAATCTCCAGTGCGCATTCTGCTTTAGCTAAAAGCTCTTCATCAACGCCGGAGAGTTCATTACCCACTATCAGGCAAAGAGGAAATTTCTCCCGGGCAACGGCAGTTGTCGGAGTCGGAGTGTCGGTAAGCTCCAGGACGGCAACCGTATATCCTGATTTACGCAAGTCGTCGATTGTGCTTGCGGCGTTTTGTTTGTATTCCCATGGTACAGTATCCTGCGCACCCAGTGCTGCCTTGTGAATATGTGGATTTTCTGGGGTTGGTGTAATTCCGGTAAGTATTATACGTTCAATAAGCGCAGCGTCGGAAGTGCGAAAAATGGATCCCACATTATGCACCGAACGCACGTTATCCAGTACAACGGTGATCGGGTGGCGAGGAACTAATCGAACGGTACTGGCAGATACCCGACTAATTTCTTCATGACGAAGTTTTCGCATCAAAGATTAAGTGATTATAGCCATTGACGGTCCAGCAGCGTCTGGCAAGAGCAGCACTGCACGCGGCGTTGCCGCAGCTGCGGGGTTTGTATTTATGGACTCTGGCCTTATTTATCGGGCCGTAGCATTGGGGTTCCTGAAAACTGGACTGGAAAGTACCGAGGATGATGCCGAGATCAGCCTGCAGCGATTCCAGATTGATATCACCTGCGTAGAAAGTCACATGCATGTGCATATAGATGGAGTAGATGTAACGGCAGAATTACATACGCCCCAAATTACCGAAATGGCCAGTCAGGTTGCCGCGCTGAAAAATGTTCGGAGTCGTCTTTTTGGTCTTCAGCGTGGGTTTGGTGACCGATATGGTATTAATCCCGGCATTGTTGCGGTAGGTCGTGACATGGGCACGGTAGTATTTCCGCATGCTGATTTGAAATTCTTTATAACTGCCTCACTTGCAGTGCGGGCGCAGCGTCGGCTAATCGAGTTCCATCAAGTGGGTGAAACCCCCTCATTTGAATCCGTGCTTCGGGCGATAGCTGAACGGGACCGCCAAGACTCAGAACGAAAGGTTGCTCCAATGAAAAAAGCCTTGGATGCAGTTATGATTGAAACGGACAAGTTAACGCTTGCTGACCAGATTGACATGATTCTCGGTCATGTCCTGGAACAATCAGCTTCGAAGTAGATAAAATTTTGGCTGGTATGGTACGCGTGTTCACGCCTAGCGTCTGATTCCCAGCACGTTGTACCCATTCAAAATTTCAAACCCCCGTCCGATGTCTTCTGTAGGGGAGCCGCAGAGCATATCTAACATCGGGCCTAGGCGCACTTAGTGCACGTATATGTCAAAAGAACAATTAGGAGCAGAAACTCCAGCCGAAGAATCACAGGAGAGCCTTGTTCAACCCTCCGTTGCCTCCGAGAATGATACCCTTGGGGAGACCAAGGATGTTCCTGCTGATCCACCAACTTCTGAGTCCGGCAAGGCACCGGAAGCAACAGCTGAGCCGGAGGGATCGGAGGAGAGCGAGGACAGCCCTGCCGATTCAGCAAACACTGAATCCGATCAGGCACCAGAAGCAACAACTGAACCAGAAGCACCGGAGGCGAGTGAGGACAGTCCTGCCGATTCAGCTAATACTGAATCCGATCAGGTGCCGGAGGCAACAGTCGAACCGGAAGCACCGGAGGCGAGCGAGGACAGTCCTGCCGATTCAGCTAATACTGAATCCGATCAGGTGCCGGAGGCAACAGTCGAACCGGAAGCATCGGGGGTGGGCGAGGACAGCCCTTCTGATCCAACAGTTTCTGAAACCGATCAGGCGCCGGAAGCAACAACTGAACCAGAAGCACCGGAGGTGAGTGAGGATAGCCCTGCTGATCCAACAGGTTCTGAATCCGATCAGACGCCGGAGGCAACAGCTGAACCGGAAGCATCGGAGGTGAGTGAGGATAGCCCTCCTGATCCAACGGGTTCTGAATCTGATCAGGCGCCGGAGGCAACAGCTGAACCGGAGGCATCGGAGACAGAAGAAGAAGCACAGGTATCTGCAGACTCTGAGGATATCGATCAAGGCGTGGAGCGGATTGGATACACCGGTGATATTTTGGGAGACACCGTCCCGCTATCTGAACTTAATGAGCGACAAGAGACGAGTGAAGCAGAGCAGATACGGGCTGAGGAATTGACACAGCTCATTGATGCCTCTCTCAGCGACGTTGTGAAAGATGAGATTATCACTGGACAGATTATTTCGGTTAGTGATAAGGATGTTGTTATTGATATCGGATTCAAGAGTGACGGCATCATCCCGAGGAATGAATTTGAGGGCGAAGTCAATCCGGGAGACACGCTCGAAGTGTATGTCGAACGGCTCGAAAACTACCATGGCCAGCTCCAGCTCAGCAAAGAGAGAGCAGAGAAAGTCCGTCGTTGGGAGCGAATTGAACATGCATTCGAGAATGGGACGGTACTGGAAGGGACAATAACCCGTCGTATTAAGGGAGGAATGATTGTTGATCTCATTGACGGTTTAGAGGCATTTTTGCCGGGATCCCAGATCGATATGCGACCCGTACGTGATTTTGATTCCTACCTCGATCGCAAAATGGAATTCAAGATCGTCAAGATCAATGCCGACAACGAAAACGTAGTCGTTTCACATAAGGCACTCATTGAACGCGACCTTGCTTCACAGCGTGAGAGTATTCTCTCCACGATGGAAGCCGGACAAGTCCTAGAAGGAGTTGCCAAAAACATCACGAACTTTGGCGTATTTGTTGATCTTGGCGGCGTAGATGGCCTGTTGCACATAACAGATCTCACCTGGGGACGCGTATCTCATCCGACAGAGGTGGTTACTCTTGATGAAAACCTGAAAGTCGTTGTACTTGACTATGATAAAGACCGGCAGCGCATATCGCTAGGGCTTAAGCAGCTTCAGCCGCATCCCTGGGAGAATATTGAGGAGCGGTATAAACCAGGGGATGTCGTGGAAGGCAAGGTCGTTTCCATAACAGACTATGGTGCATTCCTCGAGATAGAGCAGGGTATTGAGGGACTCGTGCATGTATCAGAGATGAGCTGGACGGGGCATATCCGACATCCTTCGCAGCATGTTTCGCTCGGCCAGGTCGTGAAAGTGTCCGTGCTGAGTATTGATCACAGCACGAAAAAGATATCACTCGGCATGAAGCAGTTCGAGACGAACCCATGGGAGGGCATTTCGATGCGCTACCCCCCAGGTACGGTGCTTCGTGGCCGTGTACGGAATATTACTCACTTTGGCGTTTTTGTTGAGATCGAACCCGGAATTGACGGCTTGGTGCATGTATCTGATCTGTCCTGGACAAAAACGATTCGCCATCCTAGTGAGATCGTTAAGAAGAGACAGGAACTATCGGTCGTCGTGCTTGATGTCGATGAGAAACGTCAACGAATTGCACTTGGTCATAAACAGATCGAGACGAACCCGTGGACAAATCTCGCAACGGTCTATGAAGCGGGTACAGACCACAAAGCCAAGGTTGTACGGGTTGAGCGGAAAGGGTTGACCGTGGAATTACCTCTTGAGGTTGAAGCTTTTGTACCCATCCGTGAGCTCAAGAACAAGTCCAGTACAGGCTTCCCTCCGTACCAGGAGGGGGATGAGATTGATGTGCGGGTGATCCGGTTGGATGCGGGTCAGAAAGAGATTGTGATGAGCGAAACGGCCAAGGAGCGGCAGGAAAAGGCTAAAATCGAAGAGAGTGAACGTGAGGCAAAGCGCGCAGTACACCGCGAAGAGGCAAAAGCTGTTCGTCAGCATGCCAAGCGTGAAAAGGCCACAAGTGGACCAACTACGATTGGAGAGCTAAGTGGACTGGAATCACTCAAAAAGCTTAATGACGAAGCGAGCTAACACTTCCACAATTGACGAGTAAAAATCACAGGAGGTACTGCTCAATATCACAGTGCTGTTGTTTCGATGAATATTGGAAACGCAAATAAGTATTCATACTCAGCGGTATAGAAGGACCATGCGAAAAAGGAATCGCATATGCAAGTTTGAGGATTGTCACGTTCCTGTTCGGGCCAGAGGTTTCTGCCAGGGACATTACCGGCAGTATATGAATGGCCGGAAATTGAGGCCTCTTCGTGGCCGTCTCAAGCTGGAGAGATGTCTGTATGAAGATTGCGACATTTATGCTGTATCCCGTGGGATGTGTAGTGGGCATTATGCGCAGTACCGCAGGGGGCTGCCATTGAGTGGACTATTTGCGCGCTCTAAGCGGAAATGCAGTTTTGAGGAATGTGACCGCAAACACCGTGCAAAGGGATACTGCGGCGTCCATTACCAGCAGCATAAACGAGGCAAAAAGCTGACTCCTATTAGAGCAAGGCAGTAAATCCTACTTTGGCAATCTTTATCATGGATTAGGAAATAGATCTGCCAAGTTTCGAAGAGGAAACTACTTGGCATCCTTGCTCTGCTTTCCGAGGTCTGAGATTAGGGCGAATGGCGCTGCAAAAATGCCCAAGCTCACGCAATTAATATTTCACCTGTATAAGTTTTGTTTAAGTGCCAGCGCACCGGGATGAACACACACACCCTTCTTGATTCTCTTGGAATAGCGGGCCGAGGGCCCGGATTGGCTATAGGTGCGTCTACACATCTTGGAGGTGCGCCTCCCATGGATGTTTACAGCCCGATTGATGGGAGTCTGATTCAGCAGGTCGGTACCGCAATGCCAGCAGAGGTAGAGGCGGGTTGTCAGGCTGCAAATGAGGCATTTCTTTCCTGGAGGAGTGTCCCAGGTCCTCGTCGTGGAGAATTGGTCCGACAGTTCGGTCAACTACTGCGCGAATACAAGGAAGAATTAGGGGCATTGGTCACCCTGGAGGCAGGCAAAATCCAATCGGAGGCGGAGGGGGAGGTGCAGGAAATGATTGATGTCTGTGATTTTGCCACTGGACTGAGTCGCCAACTTTACGGGCTGACGATTCAAAGCGAACGTCCGCAGCACCGGCTAATGGAGCAATGGCATCCATTGGGAGCGGTGGGAGTTATCTCAGCATTTAACTTTCCGGTTGCTGTGTGGTCATGGAATGCCGCGCTTGCACTGGTTTGCGGGGATCCAGTCGTTTGGAAACCCTCCGAGAAAACTCCATTCTGTGCGCTGGCGTGCCATAATCTGCTTGTGAGGGTCATCCGTGACTTTGAGGATGCTCCAGACGCCCTAAGTGTAGTGATCAACGGTGGTCGGATTGTGGGTGAAGCCCTCGTTGATTCCCCTAAGTTGCCGCTCATTTCGGCAACGGGGTCAATAGCAATGGGGCGGGCTGTGGGTCAACGTGTGGCTAAACGCCTCGGTCGGTCATTGTTGGAGTTAGGGGGTAATAATGCACTGATCGTTGCTCCCAGTGCAGACCTGGATCTTGCTGTAAAAGCCATTACCTTTGCGGCTGTTGGCACGACAGGGCAGCGTTGTACTACACTGCGCCGCATTATTGTACACAAGAGTATTAAGGCCAAGTTAATTTCACGCCTGCTTAGTGCGTGGGCATCAATACGCGTAGGGGACCCACGTGACCCGGGAGTTTTGATTGGACCGCTCATTGATAAGGAGGCCGCTATTGCAATGCAGAGAGCACTAGAGCTGGCTGTCGAACAGGGGGGATGTGTTCATGGTGGTGGACGCGTAACCACCGGGGTACCTGCAAACGGAGTTTACGTAAATCCCGCCCTCGTTGAAATTTCTCCAGATGCTCCTATTGTACGGACAGAAACATTTGCTCCAATTTGTTATGTACACGAGTACGACCGGTTGGAAGAGGCAATTGAGATTCAGAATGGTGTACCCCAGGGGCTTGCCAGTGCGATATTTACGGATAATGTCCTGGAAGCAGAAATTTTCTGCGGCCCAACCGGCAGTGATTGCGGTATAGCCAATGTGAACATCGGTACCAGCGGCGCGGAAATCGGTGGAGCATTCGGAGGTGAGAAAGAAACCGGCGGTGGACGCGAAAGCGGTTCAGATGCGTGGAAGAATTACATGCGCCGTACCACGAACACTATCAATTATGGCAAAGATCTTCCCTTGGCACAAGGGGTTGAATTTGTTTGACATACTCAAGGATGCTAGCAAAACATATTCAGTCAGTTCCTCCGAGCGGGATTCGCCGCTTCTTTGATATAGCGGCCACGATGGACGATGTGATTTCACTGGGGATCGGTGAGCCCGACTTTGTAACCCCCAATGCAGTGATTGATGCAGCGGTTGCCTCTCTTGCGGCAGGCAAGACGGGTTACACCTCCAATGCCGGGTTGATTGAGCTTCGTGAAGCAATTGCAGCGCATCTCAATGATTTGTATGGATACCCTGTTGAAGCGGATCAGGTTTTGATCACAGTTGGTGTCAGCGAAGCTATGGAGTTAGCCATGCTAGCTTTGCTTAATCCCGGGGATGAGGTACTGATACCGGAGCCATGCTTTGTGTCTTACGGCCCTCTTGCTAGGTTTGCGCATGGGCAAGTAGTACATGTACCGACGAGTGCAGAAAGAAACTTTGAAGTGACAGCTGAGGATATTGCCAGTAGGATCACTTCACGTACCCGGATGATTTTTATAGGTTATCCGAATAATCCTACGGGGGCAGTCCTGAAACGGGAAACACTCGAGGAAATTGCTGCCCTGGCGGAAGCACATGATCTCATACTGCTGTCGGACGAGATTTACGATCAACTCATTTACGGTAAAGCAAAGTCGACGGGACACGCCAGTGCATGGGCTGTTGAGTCCCTGCGTGAGCGGAGCATTATCTTGGGAGGCTTTTCGAAAGCGTATGCCATGACCGGCTGGCGTCTAGGATATGCCGTTGCACCCTATTCGATCTATAGTGGACTCTATAAGGTGCACCAGTATATGGTTATGAGTGCACCAACCATGGCCCAGTACGGTGCGCTTGCTGCAATCCAGGAATGCGCCCCGGACGTTGAACGTATGCGTCAAGCGTACGATGGCCGCAGGCGGGTGCTTGTGGACGCCTTGCGGGCAGCTGGACTCAGTACGTTTGAGCCGGAAGGGGCTTTTTACTGTTTCCCCGATATCCGATCAACAGGGCTGAGTTCAGAAGACTTTGCACAGGGTTTGATCCGTGAGGAGTCCGTAGCTGTGGTACCAGGTGATGCTTTTGGTCCAAGTGGTGAAGGATTCGTACGATGTTCTTATGCTACGGCTGATGACAAGGTGGCCGAAGCTGGTCGCCGCATCACTAGGTTCGCTCAAAAATGTAGGAACGCATGACCTTAAGACTTCTGCTGGGTACCGTAGCGGCTCTAGCGTTTCACCTGATGTTTGGATGGGCCTGGAGTGTTGTCGGAGGTGTTGTGGCAGGGGTTATTGGTTGTAAGAGAGGGTGGCTTGCTGGGGGGATCGCTGTGGGACTGTCCTGGTGTTTGTTTGTAGTACATGCGTTTATTGTGGCATCGGCTCCAACGCTACGCCTTCTTGATATCATTGGTGGGCTCTTTGGAGGCATTCCGAGCATATTGGTCCCAGTGATTACCGTGTTGCCTGGTGTGTTGCTTGGGATAGCGGGTGGGGCATTAGGCTCATCGATTCATCCTTTGATTGCTCCTCCCCTAACTAAAACAATACTTCGTTTTTTTCCTGGGTTATTTGATTCTCAGAATCCACAGAAGGGAAACTGATGAGGCGACCGCTACGGACTGCTCCGTCTATTTCTTGAGATATAGCGGAGACTGTGTGCCTAGTAAATTGGCTCTTGCGCCAATATTTATAGCCCCAAGGGATCGGTCTTCCTTAGGATCGCCATCCTGTGGAAAGGATGGAAGCGAGGCGTACCGCCAAGGGGCGGTTATGGCGGCAATACAAGAATTGCCAACAAGAATTCTCATCCCCTTTCCGGCACCCAATAAAATAATGAGCCTCCTACAAGTGTCCGACGTCAGATAATTTGACGACGGTTTGCTGATATCTAGCCTGAATTCCCAACCAAGATAGCAAAGTGCAGGTAGTGGGCCGAAATTCAC
>CAZCYQ010000011.1:0-77571 GCA_964503085.1 uncultured Rhodothermaceae bacterium
AAAATCCGACCGCGAGGAACAGGGGCGTTCCCGTCCGAGATGGGTGCTGCTCTTCCATGATCCGAATAGCTGCAGCCGCGCCTAACTCGTCCGTGTGGAGTCCATCTTCCGGGTCCATGCTCAACCAGCTTAGCGTTCCGCCAAACTGGTTTGGAACGAGAGTATGGATGCGGTCGTGAACCTCGCGATCAATTCCGCGCGGATTAACGGTTTCGGACCACGACGCAGGATCATCCATGCCGTCCGTGCCAATTTGGCTTGGAACGCCATAGTGGAAGATCTTTCCTACTCGGGCTGTATGGTACCCGTGCTCCCTAAACCATTGGGGAAGTGTAGGAATATCTGGAATGTGTTGACGGAGGCTGTCCTGATTGGTTAGTACGCCAGTTTGTTCAGGGTAGAGTCCGGTTAGAAAACTGGATCGACTAGGGCTGCAGACAGGATACTGACAGTATGCACGATCGAACCTAACGCCGCGAGCAGCTAAGCGGTCGATGTGCGGGCTGCTTACCAGATCGTGGTCGTATGCACCGAGGTCCACGTTAAGGTCGTCAACAGCAACGAAGAGAACATTTGGCGGATCCGATTCGTGGGTACACGACGCAGCAAACAACCCGAAGACCAGCATGATCGTCGGGAAAAACAAGTCGGGCACGCAGCAATAGCGATGTCGTGTCTTTCGGCTCATATCGGCAATTGGAATTTGGTCATGTTCGCGCGACTCGGTCGGCATATGACTTTTTGGTGCACAGTCCACACCAAGGTCAATAATAGCGTTCCAGGCGTTCACGACTCTCGGGGTTATATTGCTTACGTATCCAGTACGTTTTCGCATCGTGATCAAGTTTGCGGCGTAGCGGGTCTCTGCCAAAAAGCCGCATGAGCAAGCCTGTGGGAATAAACAGCAGCACGAAGATCAGGGTTAGCAGGACCCGGGTCATTATGAACCCGAGAAGCACCGCGAGTGCCATCCATGGTTTGTATAATGGCCTCAAAACTGCCGGGGCTGCAAGTCCGGCTATTAACAACAATACCCCAATACTAGATACCACAATTACCCCCGGAACAGCGCGCCAGTAAAGCACGCCTGCAACGACAAGAAGTGCGATCCCCAGCGTAATGCCAAAGGAGCGCAGTTGACGCCGGTTTGGACTAAGTGAACGCAGCTCTTCGCGCAGCATCCCGATATTCTTTGGCCTGTCGTATGAGATTGCGAAATAAAGATCTTAGCCTCATCCGCTCTGGATGGAACTGTACGCCAATGTGCCTGCCATCCGTACGCTCTACTGCTTCGATGACACCATCAGCGCCTCTGGCACTCACCGTGTAGTTGGTCCCCGCATCACGCACGGCCTGGAAATGCCGCGAATTCACCATGCTCAGGTCCGATTCCCAGACACGCGCTAGGTGGCTTCCCGGCACTATGTCCACAGGATGGTTCTGTGCACCACGTTTCTCGCTGTGGACTGAGGCGGCGTCTACCTGCTTTTCCACGTCAGCATATAATGTTCCACCGGCCCGGACGCAGAGTAATTGCATTCCATAGCAAATACCGAGAATCGGTAGATTTCGTTTGACCGCAATATCCAGAATCAGATTATCTGATTCCCATCGTCTCGGATTCACAGCCTGCAGCTGAGCGGGCAAGCTTCCCACCATCCCGACGACTATGCCCGGCCCACCAGGAATGATCAGCCCATGAATCTGATCGCACAACTGTTTCGCTTCATCAAGATTACTGACGAGCGGCATAAGCACTGATTGTCCGCCAGCATCTTTGACCGCACTCACATAAGCGTGATCAAGCCGGTATTTTCCATCCTCAAAGGAGGTCGTTATGCCTACTAATGGTTTCACGGGCGTTTTTTGATATCACGTAGAGTAATGCGATTGGGACGATACCTGTTGCCTCCTTTGCGCAGAGCAACAAGCATGTGGCCTTCAGATTTGTAGGTGCTGCTTACATGCAGAGACAGCTGTCCACTGTCAATCAATTCGGTCAGTGCAGACTTGATAGTGCGTCTGCTGGAACCTGTTGTAGATTTTCCATGAATAATTCGCACCGAATCTCTGCCCCGGCGGGCAGACTCAGTAATCAGCCCACGGCTTAAATGCAATGCCTCATCAACGGAACATCCGTGCAAATCCAGCTCCGGGCGAACTTGGTCGTCCATAAGGCGTGGTTTCATGAGTTATGAGGGCTGAAATAATCCTGTATCCAGGCCTTTATCTGGTCCCGCACACGTCTGAAGGCCTTGATTTTTGCCTGGTCGGAGCCAGTGGTTGCACGTGGATCCTCAAAGCGTTGGTGTATGTTATTTTTGGCTGGGACATACGGACAGTGCTCATGTGCAGAATCACATACGGTCACTACCGTATCCAGGTTTACTGATAAAAATTCGTCAACCCCCTTGGAAGTATGATGACTGATGTTAATACCGATTTCTTCCATAGCACTGACTGCAAATGGGCTCACGCCACCAGGTTCGGTTCCCGCGCTGTAAACCTCGAAATAGTCCCCAAAAATGTGTCTCAACAGGCCCTCAGCCATTTGTGAGCGGGAGGAATTGTGAGTACAGACAAACAACACTTTAGATTTACGCATCATATTGATTGTTTCTTGTCCATTCAAGGTAGACCCGTTTCACTCCGAACGTAGACTCTAAGACAGACATAAACTCCGGGGTTGCCGCTACTTTTGCTTTTTCGCTGACCAGTCTCAGATCTTGACCATTCACTCTTATTACGAAGTGAAGCTCCTTTTCACCCTTGTTAGCTTTGCAAGCGTCCACAAAACCGTTCAAGTCCTCTTGTTTCAGTTGCTCGAAATCCGGGGTAATGACAATATTATCAAGGAGTTTCTTGCGCAACGCATCCAATGGAGTTATGCGGTGGCTCAGGATTTTCAGGGTTCCTCCACTATCCTCCACCGTACCCTCTGCCATCACCATATTGCCCTCTGTGAGGATGTCTTTTACGTCGGCATGTGTGGAGGGAAAACAGACAATCTCAGACTGCCCAGTATAGTCCTCAAGTGTGATATTAGACATCTCTTCTCCTTTGCGTGTCTTCCTGATTTTTACAGCTGTGATGACACCACAGACCGTACAGGACGGTCTTAGATCCCCCTCCGCTGTCGAAGTGGACAGATCCGCCAAGGTGTTTGGAGCGCAGGAGCGTCGTTCAATCCTCCAGTCATCCAGCGGATGCCCGGAAATATAAAACCCTGCCAACTCACGTTCCTGTTCGAGTATTTCGCCCTGCGACCACTCCGTGCACTTGGGTAGTGCAGGTTCTGGATGTTCGGTCAAAGAGCCTTCCTCGGCAAACAAAAACCCTTGTCCCAACATCTCATCCTTCCGTGCTGATTCGGCATACCGCATAGCCTGATCCACGGCAGCAACAATCTGCGCCCGATGCTCGCCAAACTTATCCAAGGCACCTACGCGCGCCAAAGAGTCAAGTGTTTTCTTGTTGAGAATACGAGGGTCAAGCCGCTTCACGAACTGAAAGAATGTCTTTGCAGGACCGTTCTTGTTCCTGTTTTCTACGATTTCGTCAACCGCTCCCCGAGCAACCCCTTTTACGGACGATAATCCGAAATAAATGACCCCTTCTTCGTTTACAGAAAAATCGCCCGCGCTGTGGGTAACTGACGGGGGCTGAATCTTGAGCCCCAAGCGCCTCGCTTCGTTCAGCATGGCGATGAACTTCTTGGAATCTCCCGATACATTAGACATCACCGCGGCCATAAACTCAGCCGTGTAGTGAGCTTTGAGATATGCAGTTTGGTACGCAACAAGCGAATAGGCCACACTGTGGCTGTTGTGCACCACGAAACCATTGGCGAAGTAATTATGGTTCTCTGCTACTGTGAGGTCGTATGTGTGTGCATGTCCCGCGTATACGATCCGTACAATGCTCTCCCAAATGATGCTGGTTTTTATCCTTTCTGCACGAACAAGGACTCCATCGGGGCTTGTTTGGGAGATCGTTTCTTTCGGTTCCACGGTTGCCACCTTATCACCGACCTGCAAATCCCCCAGGCGCAGCCAGCCGCCCTGCGCGCGAAACCGGTGCGTGGAGGTTGCGCGAATGCGGCGTCCGTTATCTGTGATCAGCTCGAAAACCGGCTTGAATCCATTATAGTAGACGGCTTCCACTTTCCTGGGAACTATATCTCCTTCATCCGTGAGTGCATAGACCAGGAAATCTTCACATCCCCGCTCATGAAGTGTTCGGACGGTTACCTGTGCACCGGTGCGTGCATCAGTAACCAGGGTCGACTCCTCCACACATTTATTGAATCCATAGCCCGCAAACTTGTCCATCATGTCGAAGACTTCATTCGCCACTCCATCGGAAACGCCGCGTTCGTTTGCTCCCTCAACGAAGCGCTCACGCTCGGCTCTCATCACGGATTTTTTCTTCTTGCCCATTGCTCGTCGCAAGACATCAGCTGCTCCAAGCGAATAACCGCCCATAACCTGGGCCATCTGCATGACCTGTTCCTGAAAAACGGGGATTCCATAAGTAGCTTCAAGTACCGGTTCCAGCATTGGATGCGGGTACTGTATTTCTTCGTCACCGTGCTTTCGTTTGATATAGTTTGGAATCAGGTCCATAGGCCCTGGTCGATAGAGCGCATTCATGGCCGTCAAGTCATCCAGCGAGGTGGGCTTCAACTGGACTAACCACTTACGCATACCTTCCGATTCAAACTGGAAGATGGCATTCGTTTCTGCTCTTTGAAATAGTTCAAATGTTTTGGAATCATCCAGTGGCAATGCATCCATATCCGGTGCACTGCCGGTCCGGTGTCTGATCAGGTCGCACGTCTCATCAATAATGGTAAGGGTTGAAAGTCCCAGAAAATCCATCTTGAGCAGACCAAAATCTTCTACCCAATCTCCCGAATACTGGGTCGTCAGTACCTGTTCATTCTTGTTTTTCGTGGTTGCAACTGGTACATGGTCGCTAACCGTACCGGGGGCTATGATGACACCGGCAGCGTGCACACCGGTATGCCGGGCACACCCTTCCAAGGCCTGCGAAACTCTGACAAGTTTTTGGATGTCCTCCCGTTCGGAGGTCCTGTACTCTTTCAATTCATCAATGGAATCCCAAGCTTCGTCTAGACCGGTTTGACCATAGGGAATCGCTTTGGCAATTTTGTCGGCTTCTTGAAGCGGGATTTTGAGGACGCGTGCCACATCACGAATGGCGGTGCGTGCCCCCATGGTGCCAAACGTGATTATTTGACTTACGTTGAGGCGTCCATATTTCTTGACCACATAATCAATCACCTTGCTACGACCGTGGTCATCAAAGTCAATATCAATATCCGGCATTGATATTCGCTCTGGATTGAGGAAGCGTTCAAAGAGCAGATCATACTTGAGCGGATCTACGTTCGTGATTCCGAGACAGTAAGCGACAGCGCTGCCAGCGGCCGAGCCGCGTCCAGGACCTACCGATACGCCCATTTCACGTGCTGCCGTCGTGAAGTCCTGTACAATCAGGAAGTAGCCCGCATAACCCATGCTTTGGATTATGCCCAGTTCGTGGTTCAAACGCGCCTGGACATCCTCTGAAAAATCAG
Organism: uncultured Rhodothermaceae bacterium; assembly: GCA_964503085.1. Taxonomy (GTDB): domain Bacteria; phylum Bacteroidota; class Rhodothermia; order Rhodothermales; family Bin80; genus Bin80. The sequence continues at coordinate 5,603 of CAZCYQ010000011.1, forward strand.
GATACCGCTCCCTGCCACGCTCAAATACCAGATGTCTAAGATATTTTTCAGAATTGCCCCCAAATTCTGCAGGAATCTCAAAATGGGGCATGAGAAGATTGCCCATTGGTAACTCAAACTGGCACTTCTCTGCAATGGCCACACTGTTCTCCATCCAGGCAGCAGCCCTCTTCGTTCTTCCCAGAACGGCGTGCATCTCTTTCGCTGACTTCAGATAGAATTCCTGTTTTTCAAAACGGAGACGCCCGGGATCATCAAGATCCTTGCCGGTCTGGAGGCAGAGTAGGATATCCTGCGCATCAGCGTCCTCTTTCGTCACATAGTGAACATCATTTGTAGCAACGACCTCAACGTTGAATTCCTTTGCTAAAACCAGGAGTTGTTCGTTTACCTTTTTCTGGTCCTCAATACCATGATTCTGGATTTCCACGTAGTAGTCTTCTGTACCGAACACATCCAGATACCTTTTGAACCAGTGGCGAGCCTCTTCCAGATTCCCGTCAATTATGGCACGCGGGACCTGCCCCTGTAGGCAACAGGTTGTTGCTACGAGACCCTCGTGGTATTTTTCGAGAAGCTCGAAATCAATACGAGGTTTGAAATAGAACCCGTCCAGAAAAGACAGTGAGGACAACTTCATCAGGTTTCGGTAGCCCTGCTCATTTTTTGCCCATAAAACCTGATGGTACCGTACCCGGGTATCGCGTTTTTTCATAGAGCCCGGAGTCACGTAGAATTCACACCCTATAACAGGCTTTATGCCATTTTTTCGGGCCGTTGCGTGGAATTCCGGTACACCGTACAGATTGCCATGATCAGTGATGCCCAAGGCGCTCATTCCCAATTTTCCGGCGTGTCGCATGAGCATATCAATGCGTGCGGCTCCATCCAGTAGAGAATAGGAGGTATGGCAATGCAGGTGGCAGAATTCAGGCATAATTGTGGAACGGCTTGCCTTGTGAAGTTAAGCTGAACGACGGAGATAGAATGCTATGGGTGCTGGTAAGGCATGGACGCAACTTCCATTTTAACAGTTTCTTCCACAATCACTCTGAACATACTACTGTGTGACCGGACAAGGGAACGATTTTAACTCCCCCGATTGTCTAAAGGATACAAGCGGACAGGGAATTTAAGGGCATGTTGGCTACATCGTGCTGAATACTAACCGGATAAGATCTTACTTGCGGATAGCCCTTGACGCTGGTTCCTCCCGTGTTTGCTGATTTCTTGGCTGCCTATTACATTTTTACGACTTCTCCATTCCTTTCAACGAACAACTATCAGGCACAAAGGACTTTCTACTTTGACGAAAGCAACCGCAGCCCAAAGCAAGACAATTGGAAATTGAATCGTCGCAGCTTCGGACGTATCCCTGATGAGTCCCGCTTGGGATGAACCATTCGTGTGCATGGAGATAAGTACAATATCAACAACTTTGTGCCAGACAACCATGTCATACGGCTATATTATGACCATGAATGCTTGCACCACCGCCAAAATCACATGGAATGCCTGGAAGATTTTTCATCAGTGAGAGGGTCTGTATTGGATTTCTAGTTTGTCTTGCCAGCTGTGCAGTGCCTCCTGGACAGTTCGTACCCGCACCCAAAGAGCCTCGGCCTGCAGAATTTTATGTTGAATCCTCAGACGTGCAGAGTATCCAGCTCTACGCAGGTGTTGAGGAGGCGCCGCCCATTTACCAGATGCAGAATGGGCCTCCACTGATCCTAGAGTTCGACCTTATGAACTGGGACGCCCGACCATTGTCAGCATATTTCTACCACGCGGATCGCACATGGAGACGGGATCTGCTACCGAGCGAATACCTCGACTCCTATTTGCGGGACGATCTTTTTGACTATGAGGTTTCTCGCGGTACACTCAATCAGTACGTTCACTACGAGTATCAATTCCCGAACGAGTCGATTGGTTTTCGGGTGAGCGGCAATTTCATTGTGCGAATAACAGAACAAGGGCGTGAAGACGAAGTGCTTTTTGAACGTCCCTTTTGGGTGACAGAGAACATCACACGAGCTAGGCTTTCACTTGATTTGCACTTCGCAGGGCGTAGTAATCTGGCAGTAATGCAGCCGCTGCTGCGATTCATTCCATCCCAGCAACTGGGTCCGGCAGAATTCAATGTAACGGTTTGTTTTGTGCAGGACAGGCATCTAATGACACCCCGATGCACAGAGCGTCCCTCACTGACTGAGCAGCCAACATTGCTTTACTACCTTGATCCAGAAGAGTCTTTTGCAGCACAAACTGGAAGGTATTTGGTGGACCTGCGTGACTTTCGCCCCGGAACCGGTATTGAGCGCGTTGATCTCTCGACAACACCGTACAGTGCCGTGCTTGAACCGGATTACGCACGCTTTCCAGACCTGGAATCAGGCCTCCGGTTGCGTGGGCAAGCCGTGATATCTGATACTGATCCGTCTCTGGATACCAGGGCTGAGTATGTGGAAGTCACTTTTGAATATGTACCACCAAATGAAATGCCACTGCCTGACGATATATACGTTACCGGGGCCTTTAACGGTTGGCGCATGGATTCGGGCAGCGCTATGCAATGGGTACCCGCTACGGGACGGTATTCCAGTACGAAGCTGCTCAAACAGGGGGCCTATGAATACGAATACACATCTACCGAAATGCAGACACGCACGATGCTTGCTTTACGATTTGCACGCACAGATCAGTGGTACACAGGCCTAGTCTATTACTCCGATAGGGTCCTTAACACCGATCGCTTGCTCACCTGGGCGCAGGTCTTGTCCAAATAGGCTTTTATTATTGTATCTTAAGGCTCATCTACCTTTTGCCCATCGCCATGAATCCTTTTCGCAGCGCGCTCGCCGTATTGCTCACATTGTTACTAATTGCAGGTTGTTCGTCTACGCGCGAAGCCGCGCCCCCTGTGACCGAGGCTCCTACTGACTCCAGGAGTTCAGATGATGACGACTCAAAAAAATACAGCGACGTTATCACCGAAGATGCGGTGACCGATGACGGCCTATTCAAGGTCCATCAGATTGAGGAGAAGCTCTACTTCGAGATCCCTGACTCACTTCTAGGGGCAGAGATGCTGCTGGTGACACGTACAGCAGCAACCATGAACAACCTGGGATACGGAGGAATGAAAACGAGCACACAGGTGCTGCGGTGGGAGAAACAGGCCAAAAAGATTATGCTTCGAATCGTCTCCTACGAGAATATAGCGGACGAAGACGAACCCATATACAACGCAGTGCGCAACTCAAACTTTGAGCCCATATTGCGTGCGTTTGACATTGAGACGCTGAATGAAGATTCAACAGCTACCGTGGTGGAGGTGACTGACCTGTTTACTTCTGATGTACCATCGCTTGGGTTGCCATCATTCCGGCGTGAGATGTACCGCGTACGCCGTCTGGACTCCGACCGGACTTACATTTCATCGGCGAGTAGTTATCCACTCAATATTGAGGTCAAGCATGTGCTGAGTTATGATGCTGCTCAGCCGCCGTCGAACGTTTCTGCGGGAACCATTTCCGTCGAGATGAATCAGTCCATGATCCTGTTGCCGACAGATCCGATGCAACCGCGACTTTGTGACCAGCGTGTGGGATATTTCAGCGTGACGATGACGGATTACGGACGAGATGCACAGAAGGCCGAGGAGCGTTGTTACATAACCCGCTGGAGACTCGAGCCCAAGGATCCAGAAGCGTATGCGCGTGGTGAGCTCACTGAGCCGGTCAAGCCGATTGTCTACTACATTGATCCGGCCACGCCGATGAAATGGAGGCCCTATCTGAAGGAGGGGGTTGATGATTGGAACAGAGCATTCGAGGCTGCAGGATTCAAGAACGCAATCATGGCGAAGGACCCTCCCAGTAAAGAGGAAGACCCGGAATTCAGCCCGGAAGACGTTCGCTACTCTGTGATCCGTTATTTCTCATCCGATATAGAGAATGCGTTCGGCCCGCATGTCCATGATCCGCGCACTGGCGAGATCCTGGAAAGCGATATTGGTTGGTACCATAATGTGATGAATCTGCTGCGCAACTGGTTCTTTGTACAGACGGCTGCCGTCAACCCTGATGCCCGCTCAGTCAAGTTCAGGGACGAAGTCATGGGGCGTCTCGTTCGTTTTGTATCTGCGCATGAAGTGGGCCACACGATCGGGCTGCCGCACAACTGGGGGTCCAGTTTCGCCTATCCTGTTGATTCACTCCGGTCGCCTACTTTCACGGACTCTCACGGTTCAGCACCCTCCATAATGGACTATGCCCGGTTCAACTATGTTGCGCAACCGGGTGATGGCGTGACCAGCCTCATGCCTGACATCGGGATTTACGACAAATGGTCAGTAAAATGGGGTTACACAGTGCTGCCAGATGCAGAATCGGCCGACGACGAACGCGAAATATTGAATGCGTGGGTTGTTGAGCGTGCGGGAGATCCACTCTACTTTTATGGGCGTCAAGGTCCTCGTGTGGATCCACGCTCACAAAATGAAGATTTAGGAGATGATGCTGTCGCGGCCAGTAGCTACGGTGTTGCAAACCTTAAGATTATCCTTAATGAACTGATTGGCTGGACTGCTGAGGATGCCAAGGATTATGGCGATCTGAACGAGCTTTACGGGCAAATCACATCACAGTGGAATCGCTATATCGGTCATGTGGCTGCCAATGTAGGTGGACATTACGAAAACTTCAAAACCTACGATCAGGAAGGCGTTGTTTACACGCCTGTGCCGGCTGAAATCCAGCGCGGTTCCATGGAATGGCTTTCTCAGGAAGCATTTGCAACTCCAACCTGGATATTGAACAGCGAAGTTCTGCGTCGCATTGAGGGAGTAGGAGCTATGGATCGCGTTCGCCGTTACCAGGTCGGCGCAGTGAATACGCTGCTCGATCCGATTCGCATCGGACGTCTCATGGAAACCGAGGCATTGGCAAATGGCGAAGATGTGTATACGCTCTCAGAACTCCTGGAGGATCTGCGTGACGGGATTTGGACGGAGTTGCCGGCAGCTTCGGCCATCGGTCCATTCCGGCGCAATTTGCAACGAGGGCACCTGGAGCGTTTGGAGTACTTGATGACTCAGGAGGGTCCATCCCTTCCGTCTTTCTTTTCCAGTTTCGGTATGGCGCCGGTTGATGTGAGTCAGTCAGATATTCGCGCTTACGTACGAGGGGAGCTTGAGTCGCTGCAGACAGCAATAGACCGTGCTGCCCGAAGAACTGGAGATAGCATGACGAGGCTGCATCTGAGAGATGTCAGTGCACGCATTGACGACATCCTTGACAACGAAGACTAAACTGAATTCCCGCGTTCATTTTCTCATGTGAGAATTATGGTCGTTTCGAGAACTGCATTCGGAGGGTTTTGTTGTCAAGCCAGGGAGTTTTCTGACGCAATTCGGGGTATCCGGCAGCAATCAGGTAGTTGTCTTTGGCCCCTACGCGCAATTGGACGAGGATCTCATTCTGGGTGATGGTTACCTTGCCGGTGCGTTGCGCATCAGGTCACGATAGATGGTCCTGGCCTCTGCTTTTTCATAGCCTTGCCCAACGCGCACGCCCATAAGTCGATAGAGCATGCTGGCCATGACGGTCAACTGTACATCAACATTGATGCGCATGGGAATGGCCGAACTCAACGCATCCATGTGAAAGAAGTCAATGGCATCGCTGATGACATTTTCGATGACTATGCGCCGGGCATAACGGTCAATCAGTTGCCGGGCGTGCGTTTCATTTGATTGGTAATCAATACCGTAGGCTTGTCATGCCCTAAGTTTTTGACGAGCAGTTGCAGAAGAGGCTTGGGATAAGCTGCCAAGCGTCAATTCGTTTGAAAAGATAAGTTTCAAGCGCATCTCTCCCCTACTGCAAAATGCACGAAATTTTACAGGCGCATAGCTACAACCAGGGGAATGGATCCGTAGGATATTCTGGAAATCCAGTTATGTGCGGTGCTTCGATCTGCTTGGATGCGAATCAACGAGACGATTGAAGAAGCGTCTATACAGCTGCCATACTCGTTTAGGAGAGTCCCCTTTGGGCTCTAATGTCTTATGGGGCAAAAAGGCCGGGCTGCTATACTAGAATTGAGCTTCCACATTGTGGAGCGTAAATTGTCGCTGGAGCATATCCCGGCAACCCGGATCCGCAAGCATTCGTCGCAGCGCACCATGGATTCGCCACAGTCTGCGCGATCCCCGCGGATGTAGGTGGTGGATAAAAAAGGTTGGGTTGGTAGCTTACATTATTCTTCCAGATTATCCAAAGTACGACCAGTACTTTGCACTGTGTATTGAGCCGCGCATGCACCGGATTTCCCGTGCGCCGAAGGGAAGCTTCATAGAACCAAGATACTTCATTGGGCTCTTTGGTGCGCAGAGCAGACACATAGCACTGATGACTCACGGCTTTCACAGGCCCTCTTCCCGATCGGTCAAGACGTTTGTAGGCCAAAGGTTTTCCTGCGCTGCTGCGTTCGACCACCCCGAGTCGGCAATACCGCCAGAGTCGCTGCTTCGTGGCAAATCGGTGCGGGTTCTGAATAAATGCACTGAATACATGAGCGCCCACAACGCCGATCCCCGGCATCCGCTGAAATTGTGAGATTTCTGGATAGCGCCGCCCCAGCTTTATCATGGCAGCGCGGGCCTTGTTCCGTAGGGCCCCCGTCGCGTCTAAACTCGTATACAGGTTGGTCATGATCTCCCGCCGAGTCTTTGACGGCAATTGACGCAGGTAGTGACCGCACTGCGTCGAGTTGAAGAGTTTGGTGCCGACAGTACGAACCATGCCCGCCTGCTGGTACTTGGCTTTGATTTGCTTTTTTACGCTGGCGTGATCTTCCCGAAAAGACAAATACTGCTGCACCGCAATCTTAAAATCAACCCGGTGCGACACGTCTGAGTGATAAACCGGTCTCAGTTCCCCCGTGCGAAGCAGACGACAGAGTTTGTGAGCATCCTCAAAGTCATTCTTGTTCCCGCTGCGACTGATCAGTGCGTTTTCACGAGGATCGCATACCACCAACTCGGTCACATGGGAGCGAGGCGCACCGGCGATCCATCCGGCCAGAGAAGATTCCTCCACTGCTATATACTTCTCGTGGGCAGCAATCTCATGGATGTGATGAATCAGTCCAGCTTCCGAAGTAGAAAACTCCTTCGTGGATATCACGTGCCCCGACGAATCCATTGCCACCAAAACGCACGAACGAGTGTGGGCGTCCAGCCCCAGATAAACAGATTTGCGCATGAACGTTCAGATTTAATGAAAAGAGCACGGCGGACGATACGAGAATGCGCCCTCTTTTCATCAAACCTAGAATTTAAGTCGGCGACAATTCGATTGACAGGTTATGATTAGTTTTTTTCGGTTCCTTTTTGGCGACTGGCGTTTCCCAGATATGCGGCAAATGAGGCGCACGCACCAAACATGAAAACGGCCTCGTTCATGCCAACGTTCGGGGCATCCTGATCCACTAACGAGTGTCGGATCCCTTTCTCGTCACAGGTATATCCATAAAGTTTCTTGAAAGCTTCTGCTAATGCTGCGTGTTTCAGGATTCCTCTCTTCCGAAGCGAGTTAATTGCGGGCCCCAAGGTTCTGCTTGCCGCGGGATCAATGAGGCAGGCAACGGACTCAACCGCATGAATGCTGTCCACAATTGAGTCAGCGTGCTCTCCTGAGTTTAAGTGCTTCGCTGCTTTGCGCAAGTGGACTACAGCCCCATCTCGTCCATTGATTTTCAGCATTGCTAGGGAATTCTGGACAGCTAAGCCTTGTGCTATTGAAGTTCTGGGGTAAATGCAATACGAGGACCCTGACATATCAAACATATAAGCTGCACCATACCTGTCAAAGGTATGATTAATTTCTCCAGGAAAGCACTCCAGACGCCCGTTCAAATCAGATGCTAATTGTATCCTTGTACGGTCGTCTCGGTAATTTGCGATATACTGCAAAAGGTCCAATGTCTTATTGAACGGCTCTTCAAGCACTAACTTTTTCAGTCGTGTCTTGATTTCAGAATAGTCAGAGGGAATGGTGTCTTGAGGTATTGATAAGCAATCTGATATTGCACGGCGACACATCCTCGAAACAGGATCCGTTGTTCTGAATCCCAAGTCTCCATCAACACTAATTATGTCGTATATGACGTTGAATATACCGGTTCTGGTTCTCTCACACAAATGCTCTAGTTGCATAGCTTTTGGTAGGGGTTCGTACCCATAACGTTGGGAAAAGGAGGAGGCGGGCAAGGTCCAGTTTATGGTGGCGGTCATGGTAGCTGAAGTTTCCTCCATTTGTGGTCAGTCCGAGATGCTGTAGGGGTAAATAATCTCCGTTGAAGGGGAATTATATACTTGGTTACGCAACCTTTTACCTTACGTGTATACGTAACAGAACGTAATACAATTCTGATCTAATGCAGACAACAAAAAAAACACTGAGCGGTCCTGGTAAGAGTTATCGGGAGGGTATCACACTTATTAAACTCTTTCAACTATTCCCCGATGATGAAACTGCTGAACGATGGTTAGAGAATCGTCGTTGGGGCAAAGACGGTCCCAAGTGTCCCCGATGCGAAAGCCGTGATCGTGTGAATGAATGCCCAAATCGTAAACCTGCTTCCTACTGGTGCGGAGCATGTCGGCAACGATTCAATGTTCGTACAAAAACTGCTCTTGAGGGTAGCAAAATCTCTTATCAGAAATGGGTAATCGCAATGTATCTTCATGCGTCCAGTTTGAAAGGCGTATCCAGCATGAAGCTGCACCGAGATATAGGAATTACGCAAAAGTCGGCTTGGTTCATGTCACATAGGTTGCGTGAAGGAATGTCATCAATTCAAAAGAATTTTATTGGTCCAGTTGAAATTGACGAATCCTATTTTGGTGGTAAAGAGCGCAATAAGCATAACCGCAAGAAAGCCAAACTGGGCCGTGGACCTGTTGGCAAAACTGCTGTTGTAGGTGCCAAAGATCGAGCAACTAATCTGGTACAGGCTGAAGTAGTTATGTCTGTTGATAAAGAAATCCTCAACAACTTTGTGGATCAACATACAGATGAATCAGCAACCATTTACACAGATGGTTCTACGGCCTATCGAGGACGTAAGAATCACGAATATGTCCGCCATAGTGTACGAGAGTACGTTCTCGGGCAAGTTCACACAAATGGTGTAGAGAGCTTCTGGGCCTCATTAAAGCGAGGATACTACGGTATCTATCATCACATATCCCCGAAGCACTTACATCGCTATGTACAGGAATTTACTGGGCGACATAACTTCCGTCGCCTGGATACAATCGAGCAAATGGGGTACATCGCGAATCAGCTATTCAACAGCGAGCGACTGACCTATAAAACACTAATTGCTGAATGACTGGTGATCTGATCGAAGTATGTCGGAATATGTTATCAATAATTGATTTAATTTAGATGCAAGATCTTAATTTCTTAAAACCGATGAGTGAAAAAGACCGAAATTCCAAAATTGGTTCATGGATGGTTGAACTTATAGAGCAAGTTCAGAAATTCAATGAAGCACGAGAAAAGCAAGAAAAATTTCTTCCCCATCTTCGTCAAGTTGTGAACTGCTTTGATGAGTCAACTAAAGACATCGCTGTGTATGAGAGTCCAGGAATTCTCAAGTCTAGTATCTCGAATAAGAAAATACTGGTTCCTGATCAAAATGAAATCATACGAACGATGAAAGACATCTCCTTAGCTACAAACGAGTCTAGAGAAATATTGTCTAACCTTCAAGCGGTAGATATAGATCTTTCTGATATTTGTGCGACACTGAATAAAATGGAGAATTATATAACCTAAAGACTCTTACTGTCTAGGATTTTTAGAATGAAGAAACCCACAAACTCGTAGAACTCATTAGAAAAATGGCCTCCGAAAAGATCATTAGTCGATTAGAAGAAAAGTTCAACACATTGAAGATTTTGTACATTACCTTGATTTGGGTAGTTGGCCTTGTCGGAGCAGCCATTACAATTGCAATCACCTTAACCAGATAAAACGACTCATTCTAAGGCATAGCCTTCTAAGAGTCATCCCTGCTACGAGTGAGGGGCTGTACTATTTACGCCTCATTCAGAAGTTATTACCATTGCACTTCTTAGCTTGCTATTGATACTTGAAAAATAATTCAGCCTGAAGCACAAGCAGGTATCTCCATTTTAGTGCTTTTGCAGGAACGAAGAACAGATCGTAATGCCTTGGCTTCCTTAGCATCTACACTAAGTCCGTATTTGCGTTTGACTTCAATAATCCGGTAGACATACCAACACTGATTGTGTTCAGGCAACCATTCAGCTGCATCTTTCGCACTCTTTTCATAGCGATTCAATGCAGGAGCTGCGTGTGTGAGATTCAGAAAGTCAGATGCAAATTCTGTTTGCTTGTCTCTTGAATGGGCACACATACCTGAATCATGCGCCTCCGATGCCGCTACGATATGCTCAATATCAACATCCCGTTCAGATGTAAAGCACCGCATGCTGTATGGAGAAAAAAGCCCTCCCTGTTGCGCTGATATTCTGGATTCAACATCACTGCCAAAAGGACCTGAATAACGCTCATAAGGACTACATCGATTCTCCGGCTCGATGGTAATTCCTTCAAGAGGATCCTCTGCCAAGTCCTCTTGATTTTCTGTGGCAATTACACTACAACTTGCCAATAATAAAATGATTGTTAAATACTTCATGAACTAGATACTCAAAGGGGAACAATCATATCCGCAAGAATGAGTGCTGTGCTATTTACGCACCATTCAGAATTTTGATGTTCGGGTAGGGATACACGATACCAAGGATCGCTTCTTGTGGCTCCGGGCCTTTCCCCATTTGTCAAGACCCGTTTTATTTCGATTAACCCAGGATCAGGTAAGTAACGCATTTGGGATATATCATTCCCAGAACAGGACATTAAAGGCAATTCGGTACCACCAATTAAATAGGTCTTCCCTACAATGAGTTCGTTGTGATCTGTACTATTGGATATAGAATCGGGTTTTGTTTCCAACGATAAGCTTATTATTATGTATACAATTATAATCAGGATGCTAATTATCCAGCAAATACATCCAAAAGAAATTTTGGAATTGCTTCTTGTTATTGACATGGTATTAAATGTTAGGTTGAGACGACTTTAGATCTATCGTCAAAAGTCTACTCATCAGTTGCATCACAGTGTGCATTAACAGCAGCTGTCGCCTCGGCAACCTCTAGCTCGGCCTCCGCAACCTCTACTAGAAACGATTCCGCCTCCATCACGACAGCTTTAGCTTCGGTTTCAATAGCCTTCGACTCTTCTACGAGGCGTTTGCCTTCCTCAAGGGCAACTTTTATCTCCGCCGTGTCACCCCTTGCAATAATATTGGGAGCCGCCGCATTGCCAGCTTTTAACTTTGCAGATGAAGCATCCATTTTTGCATGAACAACATCCAACTGCGACAGAACAATCTCAATTTTTGCCTTGGCAACATCTAACACCTTAGTGGCCTCGGTTAGTTCTGACATAGCTACCTTACACTCAGAAGGGAATTGCATTTGTGTACAGGAAGTCATGATAAAACAAGCAAGAACAAGCATGAGGCTAGTATCTTTGGTCATAGGCTTCCGAGTAAAGTTTGATGACAGATGCCGGGCTATGCATCCATCACTCGGAAGGGCTCGCGCGCTGTGAAAGCGCAAGCAGATGTCCCACTTATTTGCCAGGCGGATGATCAGTCCGCACCAAACGAGGCTATTGTATTCGGCAGGCAACCCGACGTGTCGGAACCCTATCCGAGTGAAGATGCAAAAGCAATATAATACATTTCGGGTATAATATGGAACCTTTTAGCGTTCTTTATGGTAAAAGGTGATAACTTGGATAACAGCGCGGGAGCTTACAACGGGGGTCTCCTAACTCTCTGGATTAGAGTTTAAGGAATGCTTAGATTCATGACATGACCAACATCATCGAATTCGAAAGAACGTGGAAAGAATCGTCATCTACACCATAACCCAGAACTGGTAGCAACTAATGAGTAACTCAGATTTTCAGACTGCAGTACTTGAGCGGCTTGATCAGATAGATCGACGGCATAACGACTTTCAGACGAAGGTGCTTGAGCGGTTTGATCAGATAGATCAAAAGATGGATAAAGTGGATGAGCGGTTTGATCAGATAGATCAAAAGATGGATAAAGTGGATGAGCGGCTTGATCAGATAGATCAAAAGATGGCTGAAGGTCTTGAAATGCTAGCCAAGCTTTCCGTTGGTCAAGTAAAATTGAATAGGCGGATTGACAAATTAGAAGGCAGGCAATATGATCTTGCCGATCATTAAGACCTTGGCAAGTTTCTGCTTACCTTAACCACGATCATGGAACCGATGAAGACCGCCAAGAAGAAACGTCTGGATCCTGTCTCAAAAAACCCTATTCCAAAAGACATTGATGCCCGAGCAAAGCTTCTCGCTAAAGCCATCTTAGAAATGCCTCGCAAATCTCGTAAAAAAAAGGTTGCGTAAACAAGTATATAATTCCCCGTTGAAGACCCTTCGTACGTATTACAGCAAAATCTGCTCCTAGGATGGCATGGACTAATCCACACCTGTTGGGAACACAGTCTTGTTTGCGTAACAATGTGAGGACACCCCTTATGGGGCCGCTTATTAGGTGAGGCCTATATAAAGTTCCCCTATATGTCGCTCAGCGCACTGATGCAAAATACAGGCTCAAGAATGCTTACAACTCTAAAAAGATAAACCGATCTCTGTCGAAGAGGGGATGCCCCAACTATTGTGGATTCTCTTCGCCAAACTTGCGTCGGACCGGGTGAACCACATTCAAATCCAGAACGGATACGAAGAACTGCCGCTATTGAACTGGAAACATCCCAGATACAGCTGAATGCACACTCCAGCAACGGCTTTTCGGCAAATGTCAAATATATTTTTTCTTTGTAGATGCGGAAGCGCTTACAATTTGAACTAAGTCATTTTAGGGCGTAAACGCGCTTTTCACGAACTTTCGCATTCAGATGGTACTTAAAAAACTCAGTCCCAAAGGACGCTCGATCCGTGTTACCTTTGAGCTCCCCCTGGAACAGGCCCAGAACAGCGTCAGTATTGCCGGCAGCTTCAACAATTGGGATACGGCCAAACATCCCATGAAACGTGATTCCCGCAAAGGGGTCTGGACCCGTGCACTGTCATTCAAGCCGGGTACCAAAGTGGAATTCCGCTACTTCGTTGACGGACGCGAATGGCACAACGAGCCCCAGGCCGATGGGTCCGCGCCCAATCCCCATTTCTCGGAAAACAGCGTGCTGGCGCTCTAACCGAAGAGTAACAGGACGACGTAAACGGCAGCCAGCATTGCAAAGGTGTCTGCGATAAGCCCCGCAGGTACGGCATGGCGTGTCTTACGGATATTGACAGCACCGAAGTAGACGGCGATCACATAAAACGTGGTTTCCGTCGAGCCAAACATGGTTGCAGCCATTTTGACGAAGATTGAATCTTCGCCAAACTGGTTGATCATATCCAGGATTATGCCGACCGAACCGGATCCGGTGAGCGGACGCACAATACCCATCGGGATAACCTCTGCAGGGATGCCGATCATCCCCACAACCGGTCGCAGGAGATCGGTCAGAAAGTCCATCGCACCGCTTGCGCGAAACATACCAATCGCAAACAGAATTGCGATTACATAGGGAATAATCATTACGGCCACATTGAAGCCCTCTTTGGCGCCCTCTACAAATACTTCGTAGACCCGCACCTTGCGGATCATTCCGTAGAGCGGAAAACCCACCAGAATAGCCGGCAGAACCAGTGCGGATGCGTAGTCAAGGAATACCTGCAGTATGTTCATGATGTAACCTCACGATAACGTTTGAGCCGACCCAGCAGTTTTACGGCTGTAATGCCCACGACCAGAGAAAGCCCGGTCGTGATCAAGATTGAAAAGAACAGTTGATTGATTTGTAGTCCCATTATTGCTACCAAGGTCACCGGCGGCATGATCTGTACGCTGGCAGTATTCATGGTCAGCAGCATAACCATTGGGTCTGTGGCGGTGTCCTCGGTTTTGTTGAGCGTCTGGAGTTCCTGCATTGCCTTAATACCGAGAGGGGTTGCTGCGTTGCCCATCCCGAGCATATTGGCAGACAGATTTAGCACAATCATTCCCAGTGCTGGATGGTCTTTGGGGACTTTCGGAAATAGAGGGCGGATGAGCGGCTGCGTAACTCGGACCAGTGCCTGCAGCATACCCGAGGCTTCCGCAATCTTTAAGAGTCCCATCCAAAGCCCCAGTCCTCCGATGAGTCCAAGGGCCAGGGTAACTGCTGTTTCTGCGAAGCTCAGTGCGGCGGCAGCAATAGCATTCATTTTGACCCAGCGTACCGGGGCAAAAGTGACAGCTGTTCGCCATTCGGGACCAATAGGGGTACCCTGCAGCGCGCCCCTGCAATCGTCCTGACCCGTTTCGCTGCAAATCGTTGCCAGGGGTTCGGGAAGCGAGCCCCCCTCTGCAAACCGGATCTCCCGTCCCGCAGAAGTTTGTAGCAGTATTCCTTCCCAGGAACTGCCGATCATTGAACTGTCACCGTAATGGGCAACGAGGTCGCTGTCCGAAATCTCCAATCTCAGGGGTTGCCGACGGGCAGTGGGCGCGTACTCTTCTTCAAAGACGACCGTCACGGGCAAAGGTGCCTCGTTGCGGTAGGTGTCTCGGGCAAAGTCATTGATGTCGCTAGTGAGCGCAAACACGAGACTCAAAACGATCAGACCGCCCCAGATATAGTTCAGCATGTGATATAAGGTTTGATCATTGAGTGGGACTAGTTTCAGGTGCAACAAGTAAAATTTCGTCCATATTGCACATGGTTAGCATTTTGTTTGGCTCGACCAGGCTTGCGCGATACAGAAGCCATGCGGTCACATTCAAGTAGTCTTCATTGGATAGTATGCCTCCTGCTTCGTAGGGCATTTGCTGTTGATTGTACGCGTACAGTCGAGCAGCATTAAGCCGGGAAGCAAGGATCGCGGGCGTCAGCCTGGGTCCGGTTCCCGGGGCTTCATGACAGCTTTGGCAGTAGGTGGCATAGACGGTCTCTCCCAAAGCTCGTTGTGTTTCCGGGTTGGGGCGTGTACAGGCAGATACAACTAGTAATACTCCAACGAACCTGAATGTTGTGTGCATTATCCCACAACCTGAATGGGATGAGGCAACCGCATATTGAAGAGGTAGCCTTTCTGATTGAACGGGATCGTCTCCGGTTGTTCGGCCCCCAGCGTGTCAACAGCTGAAGTAATCAGCGTATGTCGGCCAGGAGTTGCCTCCCAGTTGAATTCAAATCTGGTCCAGCCATAACGCATGCGTGGCTCTAGGAGCTGCGCATCCTCCCAGGTGTTACCCCCGTCAGCACTCCAGCGAACCTGTTCAATCGGGCCATCCGGGCCATAGGCATACCCGTAGATGCGATATAGCCCGGCTTGTAGCGTGGCTGGCCAGGGGAGTGCCAGAGCACTTTTGAGGGATTGTTTATTGGCAATCTGTCCGAGAGCTTCCCCCTCAGGCGAGTAATCGTCCCCAATCAGTACATAAGACGAAGTATTGTTGCGACTCCATATTTCTGCATTTGATACTTCAATGCGTCCGAGCCATTTGACACTGCTGCTGCCGACCCACCCGGGTACCAATGCGCGCACCGGGGCGCCATGATCTTTGGGAAGTAGCTCTCCGTTCATACGCAGCACAAGAAGTGTATCTGGATCCATTGCCTTCTCTACCGGCAGGGGTCTCCTGAATCCCCCCTCTGGTGCACCTTGATCCATACCAATGAGCTGAACTGCGACGGCAGACTCCTGGATCCCGGCAGCTCGAAGCACCTCAAGGAGCGGAACACCTGTCCACTCAGCCATTCCGACGGCACCACGTCCCCACTGGGTACCAGTTGCTGCCTGGTTAAGTAGTTTACTGAAATAAGCACGTTGATTGCCTCCGCACTCCAGATAGGCAAAAACGGTACGGCTCGGCATCGAACGCAGATCATTGTAAGTCAGGCTCAATGGGCGCTCAATGCCATCACCCCCCACAACAAGACGATAGGTATCTAACGGTAGATCAAGGCTTACATCATTATTGCGTACAAAAAACTGATCTACCGGAGTTATAAAACTTTCCTGATCCTCGAGTTTTGATTCCAGGTTGGCTCTGCCGTGCTGGATAAAGGGCTCCGGGTCTTTGAAGTATCCATCCGGTACACGCTCTGTATTGGCACAGCCCCCGAGAAGACCTGCCGAACCCAGAGTTTTCAGGAATTTTCTGCGATCACTGGACATTGGTCTGGTTTGCAAAATGTTCTTGAATACGTTTTGCCACGGACTGGCCTACGACATCCTGCAGCACCCCTTGGTTGGCTTTTTTGACGTTTCGAACCGAGCCAAACGCTTTAATGAGTTTTTGAACTGTTTTGGTACCTACTCCCGGAATGTTTAGTAACTCTGAATGGAGAAGCCGGCTTTTGCGTTGCTTGCGCTGAAGGTTGATTGCAAATCGATGTGCCTCATCTCGAACACGTTGAATCAATTGTAACGATGCGCTCTGCTTTGCAATATGATAGGCATCTTTATCCTCTGGAAAATATACTTCTTCCAACCGCTTGGACAAGCCTATGATCGGGAATTTACCGTAGATTTCGGTCTGTTTGAGTGCCTTGACCGCACTGGAGAGTTGTCCTTTACCCCCATCCACTACAACCAGATCTGGCCAGGGCCCGTCCTCATTCCGAATGCGCCGGAATCTTCGCCGAACAACTTCCTCCATTGAAAGAAAGTCGTCCGGTTTGCCGTCCGGCACACCACGAATCTTGTAGCTGCGGTAGTCGCTTTTCCGTGGTCGCCCGTTATGAAAGACTATACAGGATGCGACCGTGCCCGTACCACCCAGATGGGATATATCAAAACATTCGATTCGACGAGGCAGCTTTCGCAGTCGCAGATCATTTTGCAGGGCCTGCACTGCAAAAGGGATGCGATCTTCGCCGCGCCTCATTAAGGCCAGTTTGTATTCTCCAAGCAAGAGTTCAGCATTGGCTTGTACCATTCGCATAAGCTCCGCTTTTTGCCCGCGCTGAGGCATATGCAGGACCACCTTCTTGCCCCGCTGCCCGGTCAGGAAGGTGGTCAGGGCCTCAGGTTCAGTCACCGATGTACCAAGAAAAACCTGGTCCGGGAAGAATGCACTCTGCGTGTAGTAATGTTCAAGATACCGCTGCATCAAAACGGGGTCATCATATCCCTCAATCTGACGGATAATCTTGTGTTCACGCCCGATAATCTTACCCTCTCTGACCTTGAAACAGACCGCTACGGCAGCGTTCTCTTCGCGTGCAGTAGCGAGGGCAAACAGGTCCCGGTCAACCAGTTCTGTGGTTACCACCTTCTGGCGTTGCGCGTACTTCTCCACTGCGCTGATCTGATTGCGCAGACGGGCAGCCTCTTCGTACTGTTGTCGAGAGCTGGCCCGCTGCATGGCTTCCACAAGTACCTTCTTTAGTGCTCCTGTATGGCCTTTCAAAAGCGTTTCTATCTGGCTGATGGTACCTTCGTAGGATTCGGAAGACTGATTGCCTATACAGGGACCTGCACATTTCTGGATATGAAACTCCAGACAGACCTGGTATTTGCCACGCAAGATCGGCTCCGGTGATAAATCCAGAGAGCACGTACGAATCTTGAATATTGATCTGATGGCTCCCAAGGCACGTTTCATGTTCGAAACGTCAGTGTATGGGCCAAAGTACTTGGACCCATCTTTTACAACGCGGCGGGTCGGGAAAATACGGGGAAAAGGTTCGTTTTTAATGCAGATGTAGGGATAAGTCTTGTCGTCCCGAAGATTGATATTGTAGCGCGGACGACGTTCCTTGATGAGATTATTCTCAAGTATGAGGGCCTCTGCCTCGTTATCGGTTACGATGACCTGCACATCAACGGTCTTGGCAATCATAATCCGCAGGCGTCCGTAAAGGTGCTTGTCCTTGCGGAAGTATGACCTGACGCGGCTGCGAATATTCTTTGCTTTACCAATGTAGAGTGGACTTTCATTTTTGTCCAGAAACTGATAGACTCCGCACCCTGTAGGCAGCACAGCTACTTTTTCCAATAGCCCCTCTTTGTTGTTTGAGGATTCACTCATCTTCCACTGATGCCCAGAACTCCAGCAAAATTGCAGGCAGGTGTTTGAGCTGCAAGTTTTCGGGGAGAATTACCAATTGAGCTTCGGGCCATTGCAATTGCAACCGCTGCGCATAATATGCGTCCTTGCTGACCTCACTAATCAAAGTTGGTACCCGCGGAGCATCGGTCTCTCCCCGAGATAACACCAACGAAGTGTTATGTACAACGAGGCTCTTACATACTTTGGGTAGAACTTTACAGGCGACAACATGCCCGGATGATTGTTGGGCAGGGGGACGGCAGTAGCCCGTTTTATGCATGATCTCCTCCAGTTCTGCACAATGCTCAAATAATACAGCATACTGCTTCGCGGATTGACAGAATTCTACCAAGAATCCATGGGTATCTCTTGGGTGCAGAAAAAAGATACGTTTCCCGGAAGCTCCCGGAACAGGGCCTTTGGTCAGCGGCTGGAAACCCGCCGCACGCATGCGGTCAAAATGTGCTTGCACATCGGCTACCCTGAACGCAATGTGGTGGAGCCCCTCACCTCGTTTTGCCAGGTACTTGGCTACTGCGGATTCTGCCACCAGAGCTTCAAGTGTTTCCAAACTTGTACCGGATCCATAAAATCGGACGCGCACGCCCTGCCTGTCTACATCCTCCGGCAAGGCAGGTGCTGAATCGGCAAGCTTCATGAGCAACCTTTCCACTGCCGTGCCATCATTTACAGCTATGCCAATGTGGTCTACGTGCAACATGAGTGTTCGCGAATAAACAGGTATACAACTTAACGCGTGAAGTGTAACACTTTGCGTCCCAACCGGATATGCAGCGTATACACGGCATGGGCAAGACGAAGACTAAAACTAGTGCCAAATCATCTAATGATCGCAGGATTGCTGTGAAACAATTACTGCGCATTACACATGACGGAGCTTATCGGAGCCTGATTGATCATTCAGCAGGTCCTCGAGTCGTTGCCCTGGTATCCACTGTAACCCGATGGAGGCGCTATCTGTCGTTTCTGCTTCACCATTTTCTGAGGAAAAACTATCAAAGTCCTCCGCCAGAGCTGGAGCAGCTTCTTCTCTTGGGAATAGCAGAAATCATCCTCCTGCATGCGCCCCCTTATGCAGTCGTCAACGAAACCGTAAACCTGGCACGGTCCATGCGATTACACACCGGGCTTACAAATGGTGTGCTCCGATCTGTGGCGCGTGCGAGGGACAGGCTACCTGAACCCGATACAGGAAATTCAATTCGTGATTTATCGATTCGCTGGTCACATCCAACCTGGCTCACACGCCGATATGTCCAGCGTTTTGGCAGGGACGAAGCCCTTCGTCTTCTGCAATGCAACAATAAGCCGCCAACTTACAGTATTCGTGTGTGCCGAACACGTGCGAATGTACAAGAGCTCTTGGACGAACTGAATTCGAAAGGAGTGGCATTGCACGCCTCACCTTCCCTAGAGGACTACTTCACCGTTGACTCCTTGGGTCCACTGATCAGGCAGGGCTATATGGATCGCGGTCAATGCGCGGTGCATGATGAAAGTGCGGGATTGATTGTAAAACTGCTCAACCCCAAACCCGGTGAAACCATACTGGATGCATGTGCGGCCCCTGGGGGCAAATCCACGGCCATTGCCTGTCGCATGCGAGGCACGGGAAAATTGAATGCCTGGGATATTCATGCGAGCCGACTACAAAAGCTGAGAGACTCGGCGCGTGCACAGGGCTTGGAGAACATTCATACTATCGAAACCAGTCTCCTTGACGGCCCGGATATGCAGGCCGACCGCGTCCTCCTGGATGTGCCATGCAGCGGCACGGGAGTCATGAGTAAGCGGGCTGATCTACGCTGGCGGCGGAGTGAAGATGATCTGGTGGCGCTGACCGAATTGCAGGACCATCTGTTGGATGCAGCTGCCGACCGTTTGCGCCCAGGTGGGCTCCTCGTCTATAGTACCTGTTCTATTGAGCCGGAGGAGAATGATTTGCGGGTCAATGCTTTTCTTGAGCGCCGAACAAACTTCACCTTGGAAAACGCGAGGGATTTCGTCTCTCCGGCAATCGTAAACTCCGCTGGATATATGGTCACGCTGCAACATCAGCACAATATGGACGGGGCGTTTGCGGCTCGTATGCGCAGACAGAATTGAAGAACTCAATGAGACGCTTGCAAAACTACCCGTAGACTCAAAGAGGCAGCGCGATACTCATATACGTCCTGTCAGAAGTTGCCCCCGCAACAGGATACTATGGGAGGTCGCCCGCTATACGATACCTGATTCTAAAAATTTTCAAACCGGCGAGTATTGAGCCCCCGAGCACTGAACAACACCCTCCCCCACGCTCGAATATTTGGCATGTGCCCTTCCGTAGCCGTACTCCCTGATAATCAGGGGCACCACTTGTGCCCGTTGTCTATTGGCAACAACAACCTCAAGCATTCTATTCTTACCTCCGCCGACAATCACCGCCTAGCATTGAACACGTACTAAAAGTCCGCTGAGAGTCTCAAGTACAATGCCGCGCCGTTGTAATCCCATGGTGTACTGGGGACGTTTGCATTGCCTTGACTGTCTTGTTCAATTTGATCGGCAGGACGGTCAATCGCAAAGATATTGTTGACCCCGAATGCGGCAGCATAGTTCTCCCTAAACCGATAGCCCACCTCTGCATCTACAATCCAGCTTCCAGTGTAGCTCCTCAGGACATCCTGCCCACCTAGTGTACAGGTAAAACTAAACAGAACACACGCTTTCCATCCGCTGTAATAGTTAAGGCGTAGCATACCATGGTAAGGACCCATAATCTGGCGACCCGTTGCAATAATCCGATGATGTGGATTGACATGCTCCATTTCCACCTTACGTCTGGGAGACAAGATGCTGACTTCTGTAGTTTCGGTCAGACGTTCTCCCAGAAACTCGGTGATCGTGGTAGGCTCTGAAAAATCCAGCAGTTCTGGACGAGTCCAATTATATGCGATGCTCGCGATAGTCGCCCGGTTATCACCGTATTCTCGGTCAAGGGACAGGAGTATGTCAACCCCGAATTGACGAGTATCAAAGTCGTTAGAAAAGAATTTCACCTCTTGCAATGTCTCAAATCCGGCGAGTTGTCCAGATCGTCTGAGAATTCCTGTAAGCTCGTCAGAAAGTGGAATACTACCACTGAGAGCAATGCGGTCTCGGAGCGTAATGCTGAACATGTCCGCGGTGAGAACCAGATCAGGTGAAAGTCGAAGGATCGTACCAAATGTCAAGTTCAATGCGGATTCTTCGGTCAGTGGCTTTCCACCAAGTGCTTGCGAAATCGGGTGATAGGAAGGTATCTGCCCAGCATCAATCAGCCCGAAAACGGGGTGGAAATTTGTCTGGATATTCTGAAGATTCACCTGCCCTGGTGTGGGTGCACGAACTCCTGTACTAACGGAACCCCGTAAACTCATCGCTGGTGTTGCACGCCACAATGCCGCTACCTTTCCGGTGATCGTAGTGCCAAAATCCTCATAGAAGTTTTCGTAGCGCCCGGCAATGCCAAGTTGGAAGGACTGAACGATGTCCGCTTCGAGATCAATGTATGCGGCATAATTTGGGCGCCCCCAACTTCCAGCATACGCGGGAGGAATTCCTTGGTCTCCATTGGAGCCGACAGAAAAAGTGTACGGGCCCTGTCGTACATAAGGGCCGACTGAGTAGGAATGGAAATCACCAGGCCGGGTTTCAAATATCTCCGTACGCCATTGCGCTCCCCAAGCAATATTCAGCGGTGAATACAAGCTCTCCCAATCAACTGGAAAGCTCATATCCAGGTTAACGCTGTATTCCTGCTGCACAAAATCACGTTGACGGAAGTCGCTGGGACTCTCGGGACCCCAGGAAGCATTCACGGTATTGCGAATGAAATAGTCCATGAAGCTTCTGCCCAGACTTGCACTCACATCCCAAGTCAGCCCAGACTGAGTGTACCCCCTAACACCGGCCACTGCACTCACATCTGAAATGTCCGCCCCAAACCGGGGAGTGAAGCCCCCCGGATAGTGTTCGTTGAAGAGAAAGCAGGTCCCACGGTACTGCTGTACGAAAGATTGAACTGCATCAAAGTTTGAATCCAGTGGGGGAAGAATATCCGAACTGAGGCAATCAATCCCATCATTTGGATCAAGATCTGCAACTGCACGAATTGCATCTTCGCCAGATCCGAACCGGAAGACATTGGCACGAGCGATACTTCCTCCCGGCATTCTGAAAAAATAGCTCCCATTGCCAGAACGTTGACCATACCCTCCGAAGGCATACAGCTGTGTGGACGCGGTGAGATCCAGTTCAGCATTCACAAACGCTGTAATGGCGTGATCAATGTCTGGATTCCCCCAGATAATTCCGGGAAGCTTGACCGGATACCCTTTGCTCTCTAGATTTTTTGCAGCCACCTGGTTCACTGAACGACTGGTCGGCTCGATATTGCGATACTCCAGACTCACATTCACGAAGCCATCGTCGGTAAGCGGAAAGCCTGCATTGGCTGCTATGGCGACATAGCGCCCGTCACCCTGGTGATACTGCCCAACCTGCGATTGAACAGAAAACCCGTGATTCGCGTCGCGGAGTTGCAGGTTGAAAACTCCCGCAATCGCATCTGCACCGTACTGAGCGGATGCCCCATCACGTAATACTTCAAACTGCTTAATCGCAATGCTCGGGATCATATTCATATCCGGTCCTTGGGAGCCAAGGATCAGAGCACTCCCAAATAGAGCAAGAGAACCAGTGCGATGACGGCGTTTACCGTTGACAAGGAGAATCGTGTTGTCAGGTGAGAGTCCCCTTAGCGTCGGAGGTCTTACAAAAGTAGTAGACCCATCAATCTCGTGCCTCTGGACGTTGTAGGAGGGGATTTGGGAGCGGAGAATATCATCAATATCCGTGCTCGCTGTGCTCCGCAGATCCCGCGGAGAAATAACATCAATAGGTACGGCTGAATCGGTAACAAGTCTCGGCAGCCGCCGCGTCCCAACAACAACCAAACCCTCAATGTCTTCTATGGACGGAACGAGTGTCACATTCAGCTCCTCCCCATCCATCGGAGGCGAAAGGCGTTGTGTCACATATCCGACAAACGAGAACACCAGGATGTCATCCTCGGAGCGAAGTTCAATTTCATATGTGCCATCCGACGAGGTAGTAGTTCCTATGCTAGTCCCTTCAATGACAACCGTGACGAACTCCAATGGATCACCGGTTTCTCCGTCATTAACCGTCCCACGGACAGTCATCTGAGCCAGCGCAGTGGGAACCATCGAACAGGCTAGACTCAGTACCAAGGTAAATCTTAGAATAGGCATGAGAAACGACATTTTATTATATAATACAGGATAGTGATTTTTTGCATTAATGTCCAAGTAGCCTGGGAAATGCCAGCCGGCGGCAAAAACGGGGAAAGATAATCTCCAAGATCACCAACCAGGACTTTGCCGAACATATAAAGAAGGAGCTTCAAGCTGCCCTTGCGGTCCGAACATGTGCACAAGCAATAGAAAATCAGAACACACTGATTAAGATCCTGCAATCCCGATGTCCACAGGCTGCGGCCAGCTTAATGGAGGGCCTGGTGGAAACATCTGCCCGCCACAAACTGGGGATCGCCAAGCCGCTGCGAAATCGGCCTGAACCACGAATATCTCTGAGCGCATCAGCAGCAGGCTGGCCCACACGATGCGCAGAGACACTCGATGGTCGGATTCGAATTAGCGCCAACAACAGGATTGCCGCAGTAAGCCTTAACATTGAACAACGATCTCTGGCTCAATTCCAGTAACACGGGCAATTGGAAGCGTTAAACCGAGTTCTGAAACAACACGGTCAAATCCAAAATCAGCACATTGCCAGAAATCAAGATCTCCCCAACCCCACTATAATTGGGGCATCTCTGTGCCCGTTGGTAAAGTACTCATTTCGGGATCGTATCTTCAGTATCACTCATGTCCGCGTAGGCCCTCTTACTGGTTCAGGCGCAGCTCGTGTGGAATAATTGAATTTTGATTTCACCAATCCCTCGACGGTACGAACACATTGTATCTGTTGTAGGCTAGGGGAAATTACTCAGTTGCATCTTCCACCAGAGCAGACAATGACTTCTAGCAATGGGTACCATTTTGAACCACCGAAACGGCCTCCACGTCATGGAAAGCAGGGAATTATCTCACCTGGAGCGCCCCTCACAGGAAGGAGGTCGTCCCTGGCAAAAACCAAAAATAAAATGAAACTCAATATCTGGACACTATTCATCTTTTTTTCTCTAGTCGCGCCGTCACGACTACTTGCCCAGGAACCACCTGACCGTTTCATGCTGGAAGCTGGATTCGTCGGAGGAACCGGGGAAGCTTGCCCTGCGCATTACATTCGCGTCACCGGACAGGTCGTTGGTCCGCTGTCACTTTACGGTATGGTGGAGAATTATAGATGTCAGGACCTAACGGGATCAGCAATCCGAATCGGAGTTTCAGTGTTGACAGCTCGCTCCAATTGGCTTGTGCGACCAGAATTAAGAACAGGTATTGAGTACGATGGGGGGACTGTTTCCCAGACTTTCGGGGCGGGTTTGGTTCTTGGGCGACGCTACGGAGCACGTACCACCATCCATCTGGGAAATGTGTTTGATGATCCTATTGTCCTCTTTCAAATGGGCGGATACCTTCGTTTTTAACCACACCATGGCCAATAAATTCTTTCCCCTACCTCAATATGGGGTCTCCTCATCGTGGGAATTAATTACATTCTTTCGCGAACATTGAAATAATACTTCTGGCACCCACATTCCGGTGAGTTTAAAAGGTTGCTTATGAACAGGGTGTCATATGCCACATTCTAAGGGGAAGACCCGATAAATGAGTTTGAAGTCTTTGTAAGATCTGTTATCGCTAAGCGAGGCCCGTGATCGCACGCAATGACAGTGGAAGCATCAAAACAAAGATTGTCGCTACCTTGTGCAGAAGATCATGTACGAACCCCAGACACTATAGCCAGTTGTGTCAGGCTACTGGTACCGAACCTAACCGTTTATCCGTACTTTCAGGGAGTTGAATGAAGGCAGACAGTGCTTTATCTGGTGGCTGGGTGCAAAAAGGTACTGAACGAGGTTCCCCTAACGGATAATCTACCCATGAAAAACTTGATTCCAGTAGTGGTTGTTGTTGCCCTTGCAGGCTGCACATCCAGTGCAACCGAGACTTCTCGCCTGAGAGCCTTAAAGGCGGATAATCAGGTTATTGTACTGAACGATGTGCGTGGAGATACCGCGCTGGTGGTGCAGTCTGCGCAGGACTTCAGGCCGTTTTTGCATCCGATCCTGACGCCGGATGGTGAGACTTCAGTGACACAATTCAGTCCTGACCATCATCGCCATCAGACCGGCCTGTACTGGGGCTTCACACGGCTGAATGGTCGGGATTACTTCCATCACCCAGAGGGAGATTATTGGCAAAGAGATACTGTTATGGTAACTAGAGCCGCCGGAGACACGATTGGCTGGGCTACCGTCTATAATCTACTTGATGAGAACGGCAATGCTGTTCTCCAGGAAACTCAGAACTGGACTATGTACGAAGCAGACAGTGCGGTTGTACTGGATTTGGTCTGGACAGGCAAGGCCATCAGCGACATTGTTGTCGGCGAATTTGATTACGGCGGGCTGTTTCTACGGATGCCCTGGGCTCCGGGTATGGAAGGCCGTGCAGTGAATGCTGCACGACAGCGCAATCATTTTGCTGAGGGCGAGCGGGCCATGTGGATGGATGTCGGTCTTGCGCTGCCGGGGCGCGAAGATATGGCCCATGT
This sequence comes from uncultured Rhodothermaceae bacterium, assembly GCA_964503085.1. Taxonomy (GTDB): domain Bacteria; phylum Bacteroidota; class Rhodothermia; order Rhodothermales; family Bin80; genus Bin80. The sequence continues at coordinate 31,670 of CAZCYQ010000011.1, forward strand.
AGCCATATTTGATCATCCTGATAATGCGGATTTCCCGCAACCCTGGCGTGTAGACGGTCAACTGGGGGTAGGGCCCGTTCGTGCCAGACTTGGCGACTGGACCATTGAAGCCGGTAATACGGAAACCATCCGGCACCGTTTACTCGTGTACACGGGAGAAATGAGTGACATCACGATGCGGGAAAAATGGGAGGACTATGCAGACCGCTCCGGTGCAATGTATTCCACCGCGTCCCTATGGGGATTGGCACAGCAGGAAGCACGAGAAGCAGAATTCCTGACCCCCACAGCAGCAGCGGAGATGATGACGCTGAAGGAGGGCTACGAGGTTAACGCATGGGCCGGTGAACCACTGCTCACGCAGCCCATGGCATTTGCCTGGGATGATCAAGGGCGGTTGTGGGTAGCGGAGAATCGAGACTACGAATCACGTCAGACAGGATTCTCCGGGTCTGGAGATAGCCGCATCGTGATCCTGGAAGATACCGATCGCGATGGCACCGCAGATGTTCGAAAAGTTTTTATGGAAGGGATCGCTTTTCCGAGTGCACTAGCCATAGGATTTGATGGGGTATTTCTTGGTGCCCCGCCCCACCTGCTCTTTATTCCCGATCGCAATGGCGACGACCGTGCAGATGTCAATGACATTGAGATCCGCCTTACCGGCTGGGGGATTCGGGACAGGCACGAAACGATTAACAGTTTTCATTGGGGGCCAGATGGATGGCTCTATGGCCTTGAAGGATTTGCCACGTCATCGGTTATAAGAAAGCCAGGGCCGGAAGCACGGCTCTATGGACATAAAGACGCCTTCCCGGAAGATCTACTGGAGGCCGACGGTGTGGAGATCAATGGTGGCGTATGGCGCTATCATCCGACAAAGGACAAGTTTGAAACGGTGGCACACGGCTTCAGTAACCCCTGGGGGATTGATTACGATGCACATGGTGAACTCTTTATTAGCGCCTGTGTGATCCCGCATGTTTTCCATGTAACTCCGGGCGGGATCTACATGCGGCAGGGTGGTACTCACTTAAACCCCCATATTTACGAAGATATTGCTCCTATTGTAGACCACCGACACCGTTCGGCGCACGGGGGCGCCCGCATCTATCAATCTGACGCATTTGCCCCGGAAGAAACGGGGCGTTTGTTCATGGCCAATTTCCATGAGCACGCAGTCCTGAGTGATGTACTGCATCCAAGTCGTAGTGGGTTCGTAGCCAGTCACGGAGATGAGTTTATGATGGCACATAATGCTCAATGGGTTGGCTTCAGTATGGAGATAGGCCCAGAGGGAGCGCTATATGTTCTTGACTGGCACGACGCTGACATCTGTGGCGGGGATGTTCTGGACAAGGATACGGGGAGAATCTTTCGAATTACACCGTCAGAGTCTCATGCCGTGGAATGGGATGGTCGTTATGGAGATTTGCGTCAACTCAGTGACCTTGAACTGGCGGAGCTTCAGGAAAGTCGAAGTGACTGGCATGCCCGGCGTGCCCGTGTAATATTGCAGCACCGGTCAAGCACGCGTGCAATGGATGCCTCAGCCTTGACACATCTGAATACACTTTATGAAACTGGTGCCACAACACCACTCAGACTGCGTGCGCTGTGGTCGCTGTACATAACAGGCAATTTCTCGCTTGAATCTCTTTCGGGCGCACTGCAGGACGGGAAACCCTACATAAGGGCCTGGGGCGTTCGATTCATCACAGAACAGGACGTAATAGATTCTGACGTTCTGCTGGCTCTTGAGAGACTTTCCGAGAAGGAGAGCTCTCCCGTCGTACGTAAATACCTCGCAGCTATGCTTCAGCGGATCCCTAATGAGCAGCGCTGGCCAATCATTGCGGCGTTGATGAGCTACCCGGAGGACGGCGAGGACCCAAACATTCCAACCTTATTATGGACAGGTTTTGAGCCACTAGTGGCGGAAGCTCCTGAACGTGCACTTTTGCTAGTTGAAGATGCGGATGACTATCCGAAAATGACGGAGTTTGTGGGGCGGCGACTGGTTGGAGCCGGACATATGTCTCCGCTGCTTGCTGCACTACACGCAAGCCGGAATGAGCATCTGCTGCGTGGTATGCTGGCGGGCTTGGAAGGCGCGGGAGATATAGAAGCACCCGAAGAGTGGGATCGTACGTACCGGAGATTGCGACGTAGACGTGAAACTCGCGCGCTGGCTACCACAGTTGCCCAGCTATTTGGCGATGCAGAAGCTGAACGTGCACTCATGACTGAGGTGATGAATGCTTCATTGTCTTCAGAACGGCGGATTGCGGCGTTGACAACACTTGCACCATCACAACCTGACGCACTAAGACAAGCCCTGTTCGAATTAATTAATGACCCAAGTATGCGAACTGCGTCAATCCAGGCAGTCGCAGCTTTCGATGACGAGGAACTGGGGCAACTTCTGCTCTCAATGTACGTGGATGCAACCCCCTCCGAAAAAGAAGCCATCATTCAAACCATGGCATCGCGTCCAGTCTACGGATGGATGCTGGTTGAGTCACTCCGTGATGGTTCAATCCAGCGGAATGATATACCTGTCTGGATCGCCCGGCAAATGCGTCGTGTCGTGGGAAGTGGTTTTGTGGAAATCTGGGGACCGATTGACGAACTTCCAGGAGATAAAGCCGCGGCTTACGCCAGATATCACGCCCTTGTAACGTCCGGAATGGCAGCGGATGCCACCAATGGACAGATCGTATTTGCGCAGGCTTGCGGAGCATGCCACCAAATGAATGGTGTCGGCGGACTTATAGGCCCGGATCTGACAGGATCTAATCGAACAGATGTAGACTACCTGCTCAGCAACCTCGTTTACCCGGATGAGTTCATCCAGGACGATTACCGGATGGTGCTCGCAACGACCCGCGGCGGACGTACGTATGTAGGTACCCTGGTAGGTGAAAGTGACCGCCAGATTACGCTTCGACCCATAGGACAGAATGATGTTGTGCTGAATCGCACCGAAATACAATCACTGGAGGTATCCGAGGAGTCATTAATGCCGGAGGAATTGCTCTCTGTGCTGTCCGATAAAGAAATTCAAGATCTGTTCGCGTATTTGCGAACCGCCGAGACGTCAATTCAGTAGGTTTGGGTGTATACACGTTGAACCTGTAATTCCGAATGTATTTTCGACTCACGGTTTTTCTCCTAGTATTCATCGCCATGATCTGCCCCCCTGCGTCAGCGCAGCGGATTGCCAAGTATGGAGCAGATTTCCTGGCGGGAGGGGTAGATGCCCGGGCATTGGCCATGGGCGGAGCAAACGTTGCACATACGCAGAATGTGTATAGTGTGTACTGGAATCCGTCTGGATTGGCGCACACCGAATACCCCGAAGTTGCCTACATGCATGCAGAGCGCTTTGCTGGGATTGTGTCGTTTGATTTTGCTGCGGTCGCTTACCCGGTAAGTAGCACTTCCACCGTGGGGGTGAGTTTTTTTCGGAGCGGTGTGAATGACATCAAAAACACCCTTAATGCCTGGGATGCAGAGCGTAATCAACCCAAAGCGAACCCTGAATCACACATAACCAGCTTCTCAGCTGCGGATATGGCTTTTCTGGTCAGCTACGCAAGGCGTCTCAACTCGCGATTGGCCGTCGGTGCATCAGGTAAGATCATCAGACGCACAATTGGAGATTTTGCAGATGCGTGGGGCTATAGTTTTGATGCTGGGGCTCAGTGGTATGGAGATCGGTTTATGCTTGGTGTACAGATCCAGGACTTATCAACGATGCTCCAAAGCTGGAGTGTGAACACATCGGCCTTCGCCATTGAAGGCACCAACCCGGATACCGGAGTACCCTATACTTTCAGTGAGGTATTTGACCAGGAGTTACCCACTGGGGACACATTCCTAGTATTGCCGGTGGTTCGCTTGGGTTCAGGCCTGGTATTACCCGCAGGTTCCCGGAACGCTGTGACCATTGGACTGGATTTGGACGTAGCATTTGACGGGCAGCAGGCGAACGCTTTCAATCTAGGGGAACTGTCGTTTCATCCAAGATTGGGAGCTGAGTTTTCGTTTCGGAACCTTGTTGCCCTTCGAGCAGGGATCAACCGAATAGCTCAGACGGACAATTACGGGCTGGATGTGGTGCCTTCTGTGGGTGCGGGTATACGCCTCAAAACACTATCAATTGATTACGGATTTGGGGACTTCGGGGGACTGGTCCGTGATTTGGGGTATTCACACAGAATTTCAGTGCACTTTACCTGGAACCGAGAAAAATTCCGTCGACCGTCAGATTAAGTAGATGTGCTCCCGTTGAGGTAGAACGATTCAGCTACCTGTCCGGCCCTCTTGCGGAGGACGTTTGATTGATGTTGACTGCCCCGGATAAAATGGCAGAGACTACCCGAGCTTCCCGGGTTGCGACGCACCGACAGAGTATAGAACTCTAACCCGAAACAGTGCATGTTATCCGTAATCGGAACCTGCTGTGCTGCACCAGTTAGGTCGAGTGTACTCTCAATATTTTAGACCTTATTTGTAATGTGGAAAACCTTGCTTAGATGGCCTGCAACTATCTGTCTATTGATATTATTCATGTTTGCTCCATTCGGTCAAGTTTCACTGGCCTTTGGGCATTCTCTTGAACAATTTGGCCTGAGAAGAATCGTTCATCCCACGAGCGAAAACATTCCAAATGATTTGGACCCCAAGTTCATCCTGGAACCAGCGCTTGATCCAATCAAGGTCGCCCCAGATATTCTGACCAACGTTGCCATAACGGACACCATTGATATTGGAATCAACGAGGATGGGCCTGATTATGAAATGTTGGGAGAGATTAGGGATGTTACTCACGACAGGGACGGACGCTTATATCTCCTCGATGCTTCGGTTGGTACCGTGCGAATTTTCAATTCGGACGGTTCATACGCAGGCTCCTTTGGCAAGGCTGGGACAGGCCCGGGAGAACTGACGTATGCCTATAACCTAGCAGTTTCTGATTCAGGCACCGTAGCCGCAGTTGTAACTGGGTCGGGAGTTACGGTAGTGTTCAAACGGACCGAACGTGGTGACTTTGTATACAGAAATAGTTTTCAGCATTCTGGAATCGTAACTGATGATGCTTGCATTATGAATGGACATCTTTACCTGCTGGGGTACAAACCAGATGCAAGTGGAAATATTTACAAACTCTCGCTGGAGGGCGATTTGATAAGCATATTCGGACGCTTATACAAATCACGTAATACATTCGTTGTAAGCTCGCTATCTAGTCGTGGCCAGATCGCGTGCATGGGAAGGAGCGGAATAATTGGAGCCATTAAGGAACAGGTTCCCGCTTTGACAGGCTACTCAGAGGACGGCTCAGCTTTGTGGACCGTGAGGATTAGAGGCATAAAGCCAGCGCCCGTTGAGGAGCATGGCGGAACGCTTACTATTTCGAAGCCAAAGATTGGAGAGAGTTGGCTTTATAGCCTGTTCTCGGACGCGGCTGGAAACTTCAATGTTGTTTATATGGTGAATTCGGGTGAGCAGCAGCCGGCTCCGTTTCACGTATTCAGAATCAGGGCAAAAGATGGCATGGGAACTTATGCAGGCCATTCACGGGGTTTGAAAGGAATACATTCAGACTACGTAGTTCAAAACAGGCCTTTTAGACATCCGAGTGTTCGACTTATAAAGTTAGACGGCTAGTGTTTTGGCGAATTATTTATATGTTGGGAGTCAAGAAACGAAATCTCTTTTACTTAAATCCGCTTCCAATTTGGCCAACCCAGGCAAAGGATTGAGTCCTATAAGTTTGAACACCTGCTGCTACGTTGCACTGAATTCCTTGAATTCGTCTCCTCGCTTCGAGTGAGGCGTTTCCGGTATTGGACAACCTTATGCTGGTAACGTATTAGTCTGGTACCAATACGCCGGGGATCTGGCTGGCATCCAGTCTCTTTGTCTCCTTCCGTAGTGACCGTTGCAACCTGCCAGCATTACGATCAATCCCTGCGGCAACAGCATTGTCTGGAATTTCTGGTGCATCAATTGTGTTTTCGTAGAAGCAGATCAACTTCTCCTGATCCACCACATCAAGGAGCTTTGGAGACCGAAGCGTTTCTGGCTTGAATAGCGTAACGTATCGCAACCTGAAATAACGCGCGTGTACGTGCCCCCGCAGGGTGAGCGAGATGCGGGTGATCCAGTAGATTCCGCATTGTGGCACTCAAGCGCAGTCGCTCCCCCCAGAATCTTTTCTGAACGGTAAGATGCAGATGTACTGCGCCAGGCAGCTGCGTAGTATAAAATTCCGGGTTACCCGCTGCCGCTTCTTCAAACTCAGCCCAGGTCGTTGCCCCAACATAGCGGAGACGCATATCCAGACTAAATCGATCATTGGGATGAAATTCTCCTCGCCCTCCGATTTGCATTCGGTTGTACCATGCGCTGCGAAATGCATCCGCATCTGACCATGGATAAGCATAAACGCCGTAGAGTTTCAAGGTAAATCGGTTGGTAATGGGCATGTGAATACGGACACTTGTTCGAGCGATCTGGCCATTGGCAGCCACGATGTCCGTAATTGTATCTAAGTGCGTACGGGTTGAGTCGAGTATCGCATGCATGCGTGGGCGTACGTGATTTGTCAGCTTCCGCAAACCACTACTCAGGTACAGTTTGACCCGGCTACCTGCGGCCCAGGTAACATCCAAAGAATAGGTTGACCTCCGTCTAGGCATATCCAATGGCATGAAGCGAAGCTCTGCATTCCCAGGACGAAATCCTCTCGTTGCCCAGTCGGCGAATGTCATTTCGGATGCAGGAGCACAATTTCTGAGCATCAGCCGCAGATCAAGCCCAATCCGCTCATGCCATGCGCGGGAGAACACTTCATATCCCAATATGCTGTCATCAAGTGATACTGCAGCCATGGTGCTCATCCGTAGCCGGTCTGGTGGCCCTACGCTGAGTGTGGCGTCCCCGCGGAACGAGTGAAGCGTATGGCGCACTTGTTCAGGACCAAACAGTGCCTGCGCCAATACCGTGCCTGCGCCAAACTGAATCGCAGATGTTCCCAGAGAAATCGTTGTATGCAGACGCGCGCGTGCCTGCCGTTGGACAAGATCAGTAGATATCAGTTCCGGGTTTTCACGTGTGGTTAATCGTGTAGAGCTGCCCGATATAGAATACCCAAGTAATTTTCGAGCGGAAGACATGAACGCGATCGCGGTCTCTCGATCGACAGGAATCTCTCTTCCCATAACAGGTGTGAACAACAGATCTTCTGTCCGGCTGACAGCTGCGCTGACCGTGTAATTTGGGGAAGAGGCATCAAAGCCGAATGCACGATAAATTATACGCGCATCCTTTTCGCCCCGAAAAAGCTGCAGTACCCGCGGTCGGATGCGAGGATCAGTTACATGATGTTCATCGGCGGCTGCCATCCCACGAACATGCCAGTTTCCGGAGCTGCCGGACAGGACACCATGAACTGTAGGGCCGGTACGGTCTACATTGGGCCCTCCGAGTTCCGTGTATTTGTACGGGCCAGGATCACCGGTTTCATTGCCAGCACCAACTTGTCCCCGCAGGGATAAACCTTTGGGCGGTTTGCACCGGGTAATCTGAACCGCCCCTCCATGTGCCAACACCCCGTCAATGAGGACGGGGGTTGCATGCAGACGCACTTCACATATTTCCGAAAGTGCTATGGGCAAGGTGTTGAGGCTCTGGCGATTTAATGCCCGTAAGCTGATCAGCTGCCCATCTATGAACAGACTCCATTCAGGGCTGGCCTCCCAAGATGTCCCCAGAGGCGCAATATCCCAGTGGTATCCCTCAGTAGAACTGCCAGACCAGTCATCCGCAAGTTCTAGAATATCACTCAGTCTTAGTACGCCGGCCCTGGTAAGGTCTTCCGCATTCAACACCTGTGCACAAACGCCAATTGCCGCGCTGGCCGCAATCAATAAACAGAATGATGTCCTGCACCAGCAAAGCATCATTCCAGAATGGCTTTGAGGAGTCGGCCTGTTTCCATCTGATAGCCAATTCCCGCAGAGACAAACCAGAGTTGCATTAAAGGACGGGTTTGCACGCGAAGACGCTCAGCCTGACCAAACAGAAACCAATCCCGGCCAATTCTTAGTGACGCTCGCAGACTTGCACTGCTGACAAAATCACTCTCGCTGCTCTCGCCGGAAAACGTTGTCACTGCATCATCAAATGACATGCGATAATTACCAATACCGACCGCCGGCGTCAGTGCGAACCGGTACCCAAGTGGCAACCTGACCCCCCAATCCGAGCTAATCCAGAGTGCCCCGAACCCGGGGACATCGCTGCGGGCAGAGAAACGGTGAACACCTAGACTGACCCCCCAGTCACCAAAATAAAATGGCGTAACCAGGGACGCTTTCATGCCCTGACCGGAGTGCCAGTGATCATGCAGGATGTTTTGGTTCACATTCTGTGTTGCCTGGATGCGCATCTCCAGACTGCTGAACGGATCCTGCGCGAGACAGGGTGTCGCAACTGCAAGCAGAACCAGTATAGTAAAGGGGCGCCTCACTGGCTCCAAAGGTTTATGGCGGTGTCAAGCGTGAGTATCACCCCAGCACTTATCAACCCGACGAATCGATTTTCGCCGCTTTCGGTCACATTATAGCCTCCGTCAGCTGCAATCCACCACCAATGCATGGGTTGATAGGTTACGCCGATTGATCCGCGAATGGTTTGCTCTACATCACCATCGAGAAGATTACGCACGGGTTCCAATTTGCCCGGGAATGGCTGGCGCATATCCCGTTCCCCCTGCAGCAGCATATCCAGCTTGGGTCCGAATCGCAGTCCGCGGACTTTATGGTCCATGTAAAACTCGGCAGACAATGAAGTGTGTACGTAATCACTGAACTGTGTAGCCAGCCCTCGATTGAGAAATATATATTGTCCTTCCGTCTGCGGAGCATTGTAAGCTCTTGACGTGACCGTTTCCAGCGTTAACCTGAGATCCGCTCTAGGCAGTGCATACACTGCCGAACCGGTAAGTACAAAAGTGATTGTTTCCGGGCCTGTGTTGGCCTGCAGACGGATATCGTCTACCATGAACTGCCCCTGAAGTGTTAGTCGTTTCAGCTGCGCCCACAAAAGCCCCGCCAAAAAACCATTGTTATCATCGTTTTTTGGCACATTGTCTACCACAAAAGTAAACGGGTTCATCGGATTGAGGTACTTCAGGGATATTCCGGCGGTGGGTCCAGAATAAATTGCTGATTCCATAAAACTGATCACGAAATTCTTGGACGGACGGTAATCCCATCGATGTGCGGCATGGAATCGCCGTGTACTGCCAAAAGTAACTGAATCATCAGCAGCCCGTCCTGTGTAGTATCGTCCGTCTGTTGCGCTGTCCAATTCACTTAGAACTGCGGTTACGGATGCGCGGGGACCCCCGATGCGCAGTAGAATCTGGTCTCTACTGCGTGCATTATTGCTGACAATTGTCGAGGCTTCACCCGGTGCGCTCCAGTGAATGTCCCAGCGTCCGACATAGGCCGATACCCAGCGACTGTGCCACCCCACATAGGAATGTTCACTTCGGGCCCATAAACGCAGCGCGGCATCCAGGCCATCAGGATCGTTTTCGTAAAAGCGGTTATGCTGCAGGGAAAGCTCCGCCACAGCAGGTCCCGCATCAAGGTAACCGGTGGCCCATGTACCGTACCAATAGAAATTTACAGACTCCCCTTGGGGTCTGACAAGATCTTTTCGGTCACTGTTGATGATATCAGCTGCCGCCATGAAGGTGTACCCTGCCGTAGCCTCAGCCTCAGGCTTTTCGACAGGTTGAAGCTTGCGGCGAAGCAGCGTCATCCAGTGTTGCTCTGAGCTGTTCAGGGCAGTAGTGTCCAGTCGACTCAGTGCGTCCCAAACATCGCCCCGGCGATACGGCAGCGATGTGGGGTTCAGTTCAAGTAGATGCCCTCGACGCTGAAGCCGTATGATATACTCGTAGGCGTGGTCATTCACAGGCAGCAGACGATTCCCTTGCGCCTGGACCAGAATGGGTAACAACACAAACGGGCTGACAAACAACACGCGTAGCAGCATGCATTAGACAAATAGTTGAAAACAAAAGATAGGTTGTTACAACTCTATTAGTGCAAAGTACGGTCTGTTTGCTCAAAAACCCGCTGTGTAATCTGGACGAGAGTGGATATGCCCGGAACGCTATCCCCAACCGTGGAGGAGGGTTGTTCACGGAAGTTTAGGTATCATTCTCAATATTGCTGAAAGCTTTCAATATATTCCCTCATGTGCTAGCCATCAGAGCTTCAACTGACTCAGACTAGTCGACGACTCTCCGCCGGTATCAGCACCAAGTTGAATTATTACAAATTCCTCCCTGCCCCAGAATGCTACCCGAAATACCACAGCAAACTGTACAGATTTGGGAACCGCCGCAAGAGAAGAACGGTCGGGCCACTCCCTCAATCACGATATTGGGTCGGGCAACGTGATTCGGATTGGTAGAGTATAAGCCCCTGCAGAATTGTCCCTGGAATGTCCCGTAAGGTTGAAATTATTGCCCTGATTGTTGCCGATACTCTTGCTGCTTGGGCCTCCTGCTTCTTGTACCTGTGGATCATATTCCATGGCAATTTCGACATAATGGGCTTTGAACACCCCGACCCCAACGTGGCGAGGGTGATTTACCCTTTGTTTGCTCCGGTGCTACTTATACCTTTTTGGATAGTGATGCTCCTGCTCGCAGGCATGTACCGTGAACGACATGCCTCGAGTCGTCTTGACGAGAGTGTGTCACTGATCAAAGTAGTTACGGTAGGTGTCCTGGTTCTTGTATTCAGCATATTCATTGATGTTTTTGACGAGGACGGAAGCGTGTCCAGCATTGCAATCTACTGGGCTTTCGTCCTTGGACTGGTTGTCTTCGGGCGGATCCTGATACGCTCTGTACAGAAAGCTTTGATTCTACGCGGCCACGGAACTCACCGTGCCCTGGTGGTAGGTTGGAGTGATCAGGTAGAACGACTATACCAGGATGTAGCCAAGTATCCAGCTGCAGGTCTTCAAATTGTCGGCGCAGTGCGACTGGGGCAGAAGGAAGCTCTTTCCTCAAATGGAGAAGACATGCAACAAGAGCACTCCGAGCATGCCATAGAGCAATTGCCTGATCTGATTGACGAGTTGCTCGTGCGTGATGTATTGATTGCGCTGGGCTCCGAAGACAATAAAGAATTGTCTGAGGTGCTGCGCCTGTGCGACGGTAAGAATGTGGCTCTCAAAATCGTGCCGGATTTTTACTCGGTGATCGGAGGTATGGCACGCACTGAACATATTTACGGCTTACCACTGATTGAGGTATTGCCGATACCTATGCCTGCTTGGGAGCAATACACGAAGCGATTGATCGATCTGATTGTAGCCCTGCTTATTCTAGTCATAGGATTACCACTTTGGATCGGGATCATTATTGCTGTAGCATCCACATCGGAGGGCGGGGCAATTTACAGGCAGCGTCGCGTGGGACGTAAAGGCCGCACATTCACCATGTACAAATTCAGAACTATGCGTCAAAATGCTGAGGCCCATACAGGTCCGGTCTGGGCATCCAAAGACGACCCCCGCTATACTTCTGTCGGAGGCTGGTTACGTAAGACACGTCTCGACGAAATTCCACAGATTTGGAATGTACTTCGCGGGGATATGAGTCTGGTGGGGCCTCGTCCTGAGCGACCATACTTTGTGAAAAAATTGATCGGCAAAGTACCACTCTATAATCGTCGTCACCGCATAAAGCCTGGTATTACCGGATGGGCCCAGGTAATGTGGCACTACGACAGCTCCCTTGAAGATGTGCAACAGAAGGTTAAGTATGACCTTTATTACATTGAGAATATGAGTCTGCGGATGGATTTTAAGATTCTGTTTCGGACTTTTCAGGCGGTAATCTCCGGAGGCGGCCATTGAGTGCTACTGACCAGTTTTCGAACGACGAACACCGCGAACTTCTCCGTGCGCTTCTTCTACCTCGTGTTATCGAGGAACATATGCTCCGGCTCATCCGCCACAACCGGATATCAAAATGGTTCAGCGGCTATGGGCAGGAAGCGATCGCGGTAGGTTGCACCTGGGCACTCCGGCACAGCGATGTAATTCTCCCATTGCACAGAAATTTGGGCGTATGGACTACACGGGAAGTGCCACTCAAACCCCTGTTCTGTCAGTTAATGGGGCGGAAGGGAGGTTACACCATGGGACGGGACAGGACCTTTCATTTTGGTCTGCCCGAAAAGCGTATCGTGGGGATGATCTCCCACCTAGGCGCTATGCTGCCGGTGGCCTGTGGTATAGCACAGGCGGCCCAGCTCAAAAACAGCGGAAATCTCGCGGCGGTCTTTTGCGGAGACGGGGCCACGAGGGAGGGGGATTTTCATGAGGCCTGCAGTCTGGCAGGGGTCTGGAAGCTGCCGGTGTTGTTCATCGTTGAGAATAATGGTTATGGTCTTTCCACACCGACCGATGAAGCACTGCCCATCACCAACCTGGCAGACGCAGCCTCGGGATACGGATTCCCGGGGGAATTCGTTGATGGTAACAATGTGCTCAGTGTGGTAGCAGCCGTGCGTGCCGCCGCTGAGCGTGCACGCGCAGGAAGAGGAGCCACGCTCCTGGAGATGAAGACCTTTCGGCGCCGAGGCCACGAGGAAGCGTCTGGAACAAAGTATGTCCCGCAGGCGCTCATGGAGGCATGGGCACAAAAGGATCCCGTAGATCAGTATATCCAACTGCTGACCGAAGCGAAGATCGTTTCCTCGAAAGAGGTAGAAGATATGCGGGAGGAAATATCGGGGATCGTCAGCGCCGCATCTGAATACGCGCTGGCGCAGCCCCTTGTGGAGAGCACCACTGCACGGGAAAAAGCTGCTGTCTTCGTGCCCAACAACGCGCCGCTGCGATCATCTCGCGGCACCCAGCCCGAAATACGGTTCGTTGATGCGATTCGCGAAGCGATGTTGCAGGCCATGGAACAGGACGACCACGTTCTGTTAATGGGACAGGATATTGCCGAGTACGGTGGAGTCTTCAAGACCTCGGCAGGTCTGCTGGAGAAGTTTGGCCGAGAACGTGTACGGAACACGCCCATCATAGAAAGTGGAGTATTGGGAGCAGCCCTGGGATTGGCTCTGGAGGGTTTTCGGCCAATCATCGAAATGCAATACGCCGATTTTATTGCTTGTGGCTTCAATCAGATTGTGAACAACCTGGCAACAACCACTTACCGGTGGAATGCACCGGTTAATGTGACTATACGGGCGCCATTCGGAGGGCATATCGGAGCCGGACCATTCCATTCCCAGTGCAAGGAAGCCTGGTTCTGTCATGTTCCGGGATTGAAAGTTGTTGTTCCGGCAACACCAAAAGATGCAAAAGGGCTACTCCTTGCCTCAATAGCCGATCCGAACCCAGTCCTGTATTTTGAGCACAAACGTCTCTATCGCAGCACGCGCGGACCTGTACCAAACGATATTTTTGATGTCCCATTGGGCAGCGCGGTCTGCGCGCATCCAGGGGAAGATGTGACGATTGTTACCTATGGTCTTTGTGTTCAATGGGCGCTAGAAGAAGCCCAGTCACGAAAGGAGCAGGCCGGTGCCAGCGTTGAGGTCATTGACCTGCGAACGCTCGTGCCATGGGACAAGGATCTGGTTTTGGACTCCCTGAAAAAAACCGGCCGGCTATTAGTACTGCACGAAGCTACCATGACCGGTGGATTCGGGGCTGAAATTACTGCAAGGATCGTGGAAGAAGGGTTTGAGTACCTGGATGCCCCCCCAGTGCGTGTGGCCAGTCTGGATACTCCAGTGCCCTTTTCGCTCAATCTGGAAACCGAGATATTTTCTGCCCGCGCGCGCCTCAAGGAAGCACTTGACGATCTGCTTAGGTATTAGCTTTGCTCATCCGGGCAGCGACTTGCGTACCTCCCTGTTTTCGGAGGAGTATGTCGGCATTTTCTGAAACTACCAGTATAATCGGGGGTAACTGGTTGGATTCAGCCTGCACAACAATGTTAGAACTTGGAGATCAGGCACCAGATTTTGTAGGCCCGTTAGGGGATGGCGGTCAGCTTCGTCTCAGCGATTTTTTCGGCCGCAAGATCGCCCTGTATTTCTATCCTATGAACGATACGCCCGGGTGTGTGCTGGAGGCATGCAGTATTCGAGACACTTGGAATTCGCTAGAAGCGGCGGGCATTATTGTTATTGGAGTCTCTCCCAACAGCACAAAGTCTCATCAACGTTTTGCCGCAAGGTATAAACTGCCGTTCTTCCTGGTAGCAGACAAAGACAAGAAGGTCATTGATCTTTATGGTGTTTGGGGAAACAAGATGATGTTCGGTAAGAGCTTCCTGGGACTTAAGCGTACGACCTTCCTGATTGATGAATCCGGAAGAATTGTAAAGATTTTTAGGCGTCCGAAGAACATGGTTCACGGGAAGGAAATTCTGGATGCATTCGCGGAGTTGTGATAGTCGTATGGATGCAGTAACCACCGAAACCCTGTACGAGCCTGTGATCGGTCTGGAAGTCCACTGTCAGCTGCTGACAGAATCCAAGACGTTTAGCCCTGATTCTGCGGAATTCGGCGCTTCTCCCAACCAAAACGTGGACCCTGTCAGTTTAGGACTTCCCGGCACACTCCCGGTCTTGAATTCCAGGGTTGTAGAATTTGCGGTGCGATTGGGTCTGGCAACAAACTGCCAGATCACCGAGCGCAGTATTCTGGCACGCAAGCACTATTTCTATCCCGATCTGCCCAAGGGATACCAGATATCTCAATTTGAATCCCCCATTTGCTTAGCCGGGTATCTTGATATCGGGGCAGCGCGTCGAATCCGGATCACACGCATTCACATTGAGGAGGACGCAGGCAAATCGCTGCATGATCAGGATCCAACGAGTACACTTCTGGATTACAATCGTTGCGGCGTGCCGCTTCTGGAAATCGTTTCCGAGCCCGATATTCGCTCCGGGGCGGAGGCCAATCTTTACATGCAGAAGGTACGTCAACTGGTCCGCTACCTTAAGATTAGCGACGGTAATATGGAGGAGGGGTCTCTTCGCTGCGACGCAAATGTATCCGTTCGGCCGGAAGGGACACTAGTGCTCGGTACGAAAACCGAGATCAAGAACATGAACTCGTTCCGTCATGTAGAGCGGGCGATTGATTACGAGGTTCGTCGACAAACTGCTTTATTGAAGCGCGGAATTCCTGTTACGCACGAAACCCGGCTCTGGGACGATGCATCCGGGGAAACACGCTCGATGCGCTCAAAAGAGGAGGCCCATGACTATCGTTATTTCCCGGACCCGGACTTGCCCCCTATTCTGGTTACTGAAGCCGCCAAAGCGGCCATCGTAGCCGGGATGCCAAGACTACCCGCTGCTCGCCATCGCTACTACGTTCAAGCGTTCCAGTTACCCGAGTATGATGCAGGTGTTCTGACAGAAGAGCGACCGGTTGCCGACTACTTTGAACAGGCGGTGGATGTGCTTACGTCTTCGGAGTCAAATGCATCCCCTCCGGTTCAGGCGAAGATGCTGTCGAACTTTGTCATGGGAGATGTACTGAGAACCTGTAAGGAGGACGGTATAGAGATAGCAAATTTTCCTATTCAGCCTCTTCGACTGGCACAGCTTGCGCATCTGCGCATAGAATCGACGGTCAGCTCAAGCGGTGCACAGCTCCTGTTTGAAGCGATGTTGTCTGATGATCGCGCACCATGGGTGATTGCCAAAGAGCGTAACTTGATACAGGTTTCTGATCGTGGTGCATTGGAGCCGATCGTGGATCGCGTATTGGATGAGCACCCGAAGCAGGTTAAAATGTACCTGGACGGCAAGCAGTCTATTGTCGGGTTTTTTATCGGGCAGGTCATGCGCCGCTTCGACGGATCACCTGATCCCAGGCTTGTGCGTACCTTACTGATAGAAGGGCTAAACTCTCGAAATCATGAATGAGCCAGTCAGCAACATGAGACAGGCTGTGCTGTATTGTATCATTATTGCGATTTCCGGGCTTTCGTGCGCACGAGCAGAGCAAAGCCCTCCGCGAGTTCGAAGTTCATTTGAAGGCACCATTAGTATCCGCCCGGAAGTAGATCTCTCAAAAAATTACCGCGGGTTTGAAGTTCTTGTGGCACAGAGTAAGGACGGCGAACCAGATACACTGGGTTATGCGGTAACTGACAGCAGTGGCTATTTCTCCATGCAGGTGACTGCCCCTGCACGGGGGATGTACGGCTTGGTGATCAGCCGCGTTGGGCAGATTTTGGCGTCTGGCCGAATTATTATTGCGGATGGCGACTCAGCTTCGCTGGTTGCTGCCTTTCCTTTGAATGGCCGGACTATGCGCATCCGATCCCTGGAAAACTCGGCCTGGCAGGCGTATCAGAATACGCTTGCTCAACATGAGCGGGATCTGGTTGAATTAGTGCAGTCAGGAGCTTATGAAGAAGAGGCCGTAAACGCCCGTTATTCACAAACCACAGCGATTCTGTGGGAATTGCAGCAAACATTTCCAAACTCAATGGCAGGAGAGCTGGCTGCCGCAGAAGCTATCGTAATGGGGTCCGGCTGGAATGATTCCCTGGCGGTCGCCCGAATGCGCGAGCTTTCAGGCTCAAACGCACGGTTCACCGACGCGGCCCGATCAGCCAGGCATGCCCAAGCTCGCCTTGCCGGTCAATCTGCCGCATTAGCGCTGTTGGATGAGATGACGGAACGAACTGAATCTTCCGTTCAGAGAGCAGAAATTGCATCGGAGCGTGTGCTTGCCTACATGGACAGTTCGCAGTTCGATACAGCACTTGCGGTTGCTCAGAGCATGCGGGAAGATTTTGTGGACACGCAGTGGGCCACTTGGGCCGAACGGGCCACCTACGAAATCCAGAATCTCCTACCTGGAATGGAAGCCCCCAACTTCGCTGTCCGTGACGCAAGTGGAGACTCTCTGAGCCTGCAGGATTTGAGGGGTAAGCACGTGATCCTCGAGTTCTACCGGCCCGAAGACGACCTTTACCAGCGCGAACTGCCTGGTCGCAACAATATCTTTACCGTTCTCGGAGCCGATCAGGTGGAAATAGTATCAATCTCCATGCAGCCGGATACGCTGGTTAATGAAGGGTTTTTCGAGGAGCGGGTTGCACCGGGGCGTCATGTATATGGCGGCCTGGATGTTGCACAGCAGTATAACGTACATGTCCTTCCAACGCGCTACGTGATCGATCCTCAGGGCAATCTGGTGGACAAGTACATCGGAGGCACCATGGCAGCGCTTTACGAGTACATGGTGGGACTATCAGAGCAACAGTAATCATAGATATTGGAGATGCTTATAGCAGGAAACTGGAAAATGAATACCGACGCGAGCTCTTGCGTAGAGCTCGCACGTGGCGTGGTTAGGGAGAGTGAAAACGCGGGAGTGGTAAGGGTAACCGTCTGTCCGCCGAATGTGTTTTTGAGCGATGTAGTCAAGGTACTTGATGGCACGCGCGTAAGCTTGGGCGCGCAAAATATGCATGCACTTGGCAGTGGAGCGTACACCGGAGAGGTTTCCGGGGAGATGCTTCGTTCTTTGGGATGTCGCTACGTGATTCTTGGTCACTCGGAGCGACGACAGTACTTTGGGGAAACAGATGCCGAAGTCAGCCGGAAAGTCACGAAGGCAATCAAGTTGAAATTGGTGCCTATCGTCTGTGTCGGAGAGAATCTTGATCAACGCAGGGCTGGAAGGGAACGAGTGGTTGTTGCCGCTCAGGTGAAATATGCACTTGAAGGTTTGACTTTGTCATCCTCAAATGCATTGGTTATCGCGTATGAACCGGTGTGGGCAATAGGTACAGGAGAAACTGCCTCTCCTGCTCAGGCACAGGATATGCATGCACTAATACGTACTCTGGTGCGCCAGCAGTTTGGCGAAAAGATCGCAAGTGGTCTGCACATTCTCTATGGAGGAAGCATGAAACCGGCAAATGCAAAGGACCTCCTGAGCGAGAAAGATGTAGATGGGGGTTTGATTGGAGGTGCAAGCCTCCAAGCGAATGTTTTCGGCCAGATTATTCAGGCTGCGCAGGAAGTTGAACAAGATAGTCGGACATCAAGCACCGTCTGACTGTTCTGGACAGGGCTTCGTCCTCCAACGTTGCCCGTTTAGTGTTTGCAGTGCGCTTTTGGCGAAATACACAGGCCGTCGGGTTGTGCGTGAAGGGATAACCCCATACTACTTTGAACCCTCAATCTGCTCTGCTGTGATTTTCATGTTTGACCTGGGTAAAATTAATTTTTTTTCAGACCTTCTGAACGCTACACCGTCATGCTCGACTTGCACTGGCTGAATCACAAGAATTAAATGGCTGTCCTTTTTACATCCGTTACGCGGAGGAAAAGTATTCTGGATTTGCGTAAAAGCGGTTTTTGACCCGATCCAGATGTCTCATCCAAGCCCTCGCGACTACATCAGTATTCGGGGAGCCCGCCAACACAATTTGAAGAACATTGATCTGACGCTGCCCAAGCGGCGCATTGTCGTTGTAACGGGACCATCCGGTTCGGGCAAGTCTAGCCTGGCTTTCGACACCATTTTTGCAGAAGGTCAGCGACGCTATATGGAGAGCTTAAGTTCCTATGCGCGCCAGTTTCTAGAGCGCATGGACAAACCAGATGTTGACCTGATCGCAGGCCTCGCACCTGCCATTGCTATTGAACAGCAGTCGCTGTCCAAAAACCCTCGGTCCACAGTTGCCACACAAACTGAACTATATGACCACCTGCGTATGCTCTACGCTCAGATCGGAAAAACCATATCCCCGATCAGTGGTCGCGTTGTTTCGCGGGACTCTCCCCGCTCGGTAGCAAACACGTTGCAATCCACACTACCGGACGGCACACGATTTCTTCTGACCTTTCCAATCCCAGAATATCATCGTAGCTGGCTGGGGGTTGATGTCTTGTTTGAGAGGGGATTTCACCGGCTACTACTGGTCCACGATGAGCACTTGCAGTTCGTGGATCCTGAGAAGTTAAGAACACTTGCTGACGAGGAGCAAATTGATCTTGATTCCGCCTTGTTCCTGCTTGATCGACTTGTTGTTCGGCAAGGTGATGAGCAAACTACGAGCCGTATGGCAGACTCGGTGGAAGCAGCTTTCCAGGAGGGCGATGGTTACTGCTCCGTCATTGTTCCTTCGCCTGCCTCCAAAGACTCTGTGGAATCTCGTCTGGATTTCAGTGCATGGCTGGAATGCGACGGCATGTACTTTCCAAGTCTGGCACCCAACCTGTTTTCATTCAACAGCCCTCTGGGTGCGTGTCCTAGTTGTAACGGCCACGGACGTACCAAAGGCGCGGTTCGGGATCTGGTGATTCCCGATCAAGATCTGACGCTTGGAGAAGGAGCCGTGGCTCCGTTTGAGGGGGAACCGACCTGGCATGAGTTCAAGAAACGCATGATTTCCTTTGCCAAGAATCGTGGAATTGACACCAATATACCGTACTGCGACCTGTCGAAGGTAGATAAACACCTTCTTTGGCATGGCGATGACTCCTACAAAGGTATTTTTGGTTTCTTCGACTACCTGAAAGAAAACCTTCGACGCAAAGCGTTCAGGCTCCATTTTAATAGATTTGTTGCTTTTGGAGTCTGTGCCAGATGCGAAGGCACCCGCCTCCGGCAGGAAGCACTCTACGTGCAAATAGGTGGCAAGAATATCGGCGAGATCATAAAAATGACCATCCGCGAGGCCAGGGGATTTTTCGACGACCTTGCACTCACACAACACGAACAGGATGTTGGAGGCATTCTGCTTGAAGAAATCCGTAAACGCTTACGCTTTTTAGTTGATGTAGGACTTGATTACGTAACACTCGGAAGGCCATCCATGTCTCTCAGTGGAGGCGAGAGTCAGCGCATCCGCCTTGCCACAGCTTTGGGGAGTGCTCTGGTCGGCGCACTCTACGTCCTTGATGAACCCACGATTGGTTTACATCCCCGTGATACTTTGCGTCTCATCCGGATCCTTGAGCGAATGCGAGATCTGGGTAATACCGTCATTGTCGTAGAACATGATGCAGACGTAATCCGCAGCGCAAACTACATCGTAGACCTCGGACCTGAATCAGGAACGCGGGGCGGTAAGGTAATCTTCGATGGATCGTTGGATGAGATGCTTAGGGACAACAAATCTGCGACCGGAACCTACCTGAGCGGGCAGAAACAGATCCCCGTGCCACGCGAACGCCGCAAGCCCAACTGGACAAGCAAGGTTGAAATCAAAGGTGCATACGTAAACAATCTAAAGCAGCTGGATGTCGCGTTCCCCACAGGATTAATTACCTGCGTTTCCGGCGTCAGCGGTTCGGGAAAGTCCTCGCTGGTCCAGGAAACACTTTACAAAGGACTGGAACACTGTCTGGGAGAGTACCATGTGGATCCAGACCCTACACTTTACAAATCCATTAGCGTACCTTCAAATCTGTGGCATGTACGGATGGTTGACCAGTCACCGATCGGCCGTTCCTCCCGCTCAAATCTGGTTACCTATGTTAAAGCTTTTGAAATCATCCGGCATATTTTTGCAAAAACCGATCAGGCACAAATTCACAGATACACACCGGGACATTTTTCATTCAACGTTCCCGGTGGTCGGTGTGAGGAATGCAAAGGGGAAGGTACAATCAGAGTACAGATGCAGTTCCTCGCCGACCTCTACTTACCCTGCGAAGAATGCAATGGTAAACGGTACAAAGAGTCTACCTTGGATGTGCTTTACAAGGGAAAAAACGTGCATGATGTGCTCAATATGTCAGTCGATGAGGCGCTGGAATTCTTTGATGACTCCCCTCGCCTGCGCCAACTGCTCATACCCTTCCAGACCATCGGGCTGGGCTATGTAACCCTGGGGCAACCATCCCCGACGCTCTCCGGCGGCGAGGCGCAGCGAATCAAACTGGCCAGTTGCATCGCGCACCGAGTAGATCAACGTACACTGTATGTATTTGATGAACCCACGACGGGGCTACATTTTGTGGATATCCAGAAGCTTGTTATCGCATTTCAGCAACTCACTAAAGCCGGACACACTGTCGTGGTCGTCGAGCATAATCTGGACATGCTCAAATGTGCTGACTACATCATTGACTTGGGGCCTGAGGGCGGGGCTGATGGTGGATACATTGTGGCGGCGGGAACTCCTGAGGAGGTTGCCCAAGTCCCGGAAAGCCATACCGGACGATTCCTGAGGCCGCTTCTTGCATCCAAAAAAGTAGTCGCCTGAGTGCATCTGTTACTTTTTCTCATTTCACGGCGACTGCCCTTGGAGTGTTTCTGTTAAAATTGTACCCTGTGGAACACCACCATGACGCCACTCACTGAGATGAATGTCCACGCGCCCGTTGCGGGACGGCGAATTGCGTTGTTTGCGGGAGCCTACAACCATATCTCGGATGGCGTTGCGCTTACGCTCAATCGACTGGTTCTTTACTTGGAGAACAGGGGCGCCAAGGTGTTGGTTTTCGCTCCCACGAGCAATAAACATCCCCCAGCGGTGCGTCACACCGGTACACTCATCTCGGTGCCCTCCATTCCATTTCCTGGTCGCAGTGACTATCGACTTACGGTTGGCATTTCGCGGAAAGGCTGGTCCAGCCTGGAAGCCTTTGATCCAGACTTGGTACACATTGCCACCCCAGACTATGCAGGAGCACAGGCACTCAAGTGGGCGAAGTCACGTGAGGTACCGGTTGTATCTTCCTTTCATACGCATTTTGCCGCGTACCTGAAACACTTTGCGTCTTATAACCCGCTGTACCGTATGGACCTACTGGAGAATACGGCATGGAAATACGGGCGCTGGTTCTATACTCAGGTAGAGCATATTTACGTCCCTTCACCCAGCATTGGCGACGAGCTTCGCGCTCAAGGCATTACAAACGGGATCAAGGTCTGGGCGCGCGGCGTGGATGCCCAGCGATTTTCTCCTGACCACCGCAGCCTTGAATGGCGTTTAGCACATGGCTTTGCCGAGAAGGATGTTATCGTGACTTATGTGGGCCGACTGGTATGGGAGAAAAAACTGTCTGTTTTTGCCGAAGTAATTGAGAGCCTCAAAACACAAGGGATCAAGCATCAAAGCTTAGTAGTCGGTGATGGTCCAGTCCGTGATACCCTGAAAGATCGGCTCACGGACACCATTTTCACGGGCCCTCTGCAGGGAGAAGAACTCTCATCCGCGTATGCTTCAAGCGATATCTTCCTATTTCCCAGCGACACCGAGACCTTTGGCAATGTGACATTGGAAGCCATGGCTTCCGGACTTCCGACAGTGTGTGCGGACGCAGCCGGCAGCGACCTCCTGGTCGTGGACGGCAAGACCGGCTACCTGGCTCCCCCAAGTGACACTCCGGCTTTCCTCACACATGTAAAGAACCTCATTGCTGATCCCTCTTTGAGGATAAAAATGGGAAGAGCCGCGCGCTCACGTGCAGAGGCTTTCGAGTGGAAAAATGTTATGGGACACCTAGCCAGTTACTACGAGGAGATCTGGGATACGCATACCGAAGACGGTAACAATGGTGTTGCTGCACATGGCGCAGCCGTAAAAGTCTCAGTACGAAAGGCCGTTGCTTAGCTGTGCGTCTACTCTTTGTTTCTCACTCGTTCCCGCCGGAGAACAGGCCCCTCGAGAGTATTGGAGGGATGCAGCGCGTCGCTGTGGAACTGGCGGATGCATTGTCTGCCAGAGATGATGTACAATATCAGCAGCTGGTGCTGCGCAGCGCATGGAAATGGCACCACGCGCAGTGTGTCCCCTGGCTTGCGAGCA
The DNA here is from genome assembly GCA_964503085.1 of uncultured Rhodothermaceae bacterium. Taxonomy (GTDB): domain Bacteria; phylum Bacteroidota; class Rhodothermia; order Rhodothermales; family Bin80; genus Bin80. The sequence goes on from CAZCYQ010000011.1 coordinate 54,543, forward strand.
CTGCAGCACGCCTTTACAGGATCTCCAAACGGAGAGAGGTGGACGTTGTGCTGTTCTCTTCAATGGTTACCGGTGCGCTTGCTACCCTCATCCGCAGACCATGTGACGCCGCAAACATAAAATTAGCAGCAATTGCACACGGGCGCGACATAACCCTTCCCGGTATTTACCAAGCGCTCCAGGTTCGCCGCACACTAAGGGCATTGAACCTTGTACTGCCCGTCAGCCGGGCTACAGGCGCTGAATGTGCTGTACGAGAAATGCCTTCTTCCCGTATCTGTGTGATCCCCAACGGAGTTGCATTATCAAGGTACAGGAAGGGAACCGGCAGCGGGGACGCCTCACTGCGTCTGGCCAGCGTTGGTCGCTTGGTCAAGCGAAAAGGTTTTGCATGGTTCATTGACCAAGTAATGCCGGAGCTGCCCATTCATGTTCAATATAAAATTGCCGGCTCCGGACCGGAAGCCGAGGCTATGCAGCAGGCCATCAGCCGACATGGTCTTGAGGGGCGCGTACATTTGCTGGGACGCTGCTCTGATGAGGATCTCATAAAACTCTACCGTGAGTCGGACTTACTGGTCATGCCCAATATCCCGGTCAGAGGAGATATGGAAGGGTTTGGCGTGGTCATGCTTGAAGCCGGCGCATGTGGAACGCCGGCAATAGCATCAAATCTGGAAGGCATTCAAGATGTGATCACGGACGGAGTGAACGGCCACCTCGTGACAAGCGGTGACCCCACTGGATTCGCCGAGGCTATCCTCAATTACGCAGCCACACCGAAGGCGCGCACGCGCACCCGGAAACATACCGCTGCCAACTTTGGATGGTCTAACGTTGCAGAACTCTATGTCAGAAAGCTCCGTGAGCTACATACCAGCACACTCACTTAGTGCTGTGGCCTTGTCCTCTTGGCCAGTCTGAGCATACGCCTGGAACAGGGCAGCGCAGATTTCCTGCACAGAGCGGCCGTCTTCCATCTCGGCATACCTTTTTGCACTCTCCAGTGGACCAATCGAAGTCTCATACAAGCTTCTACGTATTGCCGCAAGCTCGTCAATCCTGGCCATAATACCCTGTTCCTCCTCTTCCGATATCTCATCTCGACGCGCACGCGCATCGTCATCTAGAGCCGAGATTTCCTGCTGAACAGCATTCGCTTTGTTGATATAGGCAGCCCCCAGGTTATAGTAGGCGTCAACGTACGCTTCATCCAGATTCACAGCTTCCTGAAGCTGCTCTATGGCTTCGTCAAACCGCTCCGCCTGTAATAGCAATGACCCATAATTGTAGCGATATATCGCGTTGCTGGGATTATCTGCGACCGCTCCGGCATATTGCTCCAGTGCGCGGTCATTTTGTCCTGTTGTAGCGTAGGCGTTGAGCAGGTAGTTTTGCAGGTCTGCGTTTGCCGGATACGCTTCAACCGCCTCCTCCAATAATGGCAGTGCGTCCGCTTCCATACTGTTCGTGAGGTATACCCTAGCCAAAAGATCATATATAACTTCATCCGGCCCCCCATATTCAAGTGCCTTTGTCATGGGTTCTATCGACCCCAATTCGTCAGCAGCTCCAAGCAAGGCATAGGCCCAATTCACATAAGCCCCTACCGAGTCGGGAAGTGCCATCGAGGACGCCTGAAAATGTTTTGCCGAATTCCTGTAATGCTCTGCCTGTAATTCATCGTCATCCAGCACAGCTCGGGCATTATTGAACTCCTCAATGCCCTGATTGAAGGTTTGCATGTAGAAGAGTGTTATCCTGTTTCCTATGTCAGACTCCTCTTGGGGGCGGTGCTCAACGACTTTACCGTAGGCTTCTAACATTGCCTCTACATGCATCAGGTACTCATCCGTTGGACCTGCTGAAGCCTGGGAGCTGTGAATACGCGCCAACAGGTCCCAAACCCTGTGGTTATCCGGTTCTTCTTCAAGCATCTCATTTGCCAAGCTGAGCGCTTCCTCAGTATTTCCACGCTCTAATTCCCGGTTGGCCCTACGAAGCTGCGCCTGACTCTGGGGGACAATTCCCTGAACGACAAAAGCCAGTGCAACAAATAAAAGTAAACGTCTCATGATACCACGCTTGTTGATGTTAATTCAATCGCCTTTTGTGCAGAGGAAGTTAAGAGTAAACGGGCCCGTGTAGTGCTGGATTTACTCATCCTCCGTGGAACTACAAATATACAGGAGTTTGACCTTTGCGTTCCTGCAAAACCAGACGCAACGAATAGTTTGCAGGAGCCCAACACCACAATCTCACTACAAACTAAGTGCTCCTGCGTCATTATTGATTTATTCGACAATAATCACGGTAGAATTAAATGTCCTGTCGGCCAGCCTTGGTGTACACTGCTACGAAGATACCGGCTCCTAAGGTCTGGTCCACGACACGCACCATTGTCGTGAAGGCTGGCGAAGAACTTCGTGGCCTAAACGCCCTGTTGCAGAGTTCTGCTGACAACCGGGCGTGATGCCTCTCGTGTAATCAACCTTCATGATGTAACCGGATCTTTGTAGCCGGATTTGATAACTGTCAGAAGCTCAGACCAATAAGAGCTATGGGCTAAGGTTGCGAACCGAGAACTCCACCATCTTCCTGCAACTGAATGAGTGCAGGAAGAAATAGCAGCGCCATCCATAGTGTCGCTCCGATACCCGTAACGGTTGGAGTAGGGTCTGCCCGGAGCATGCCCATGATTTAGGCTATGTGAGCAAGCTTGGCGTTTTGCTTTTCAGGTGCCAAAGGAAATCAATCCTGAAGCGTCTCAATCTCTCGATCGGTTGTCTGGGGAGTCGCAACTATTCGCTAAAGTCAATTGCCCAAGCTACTACCATGGGCACGTCCGTTTCCGGACTTGTCAACCTCCCGTACGCGCGGCCTTCTCTCACAGCATATAACCTGACATGCTCGGGCAGTTCTGTGTGTGCCACAACTGTTCCCGTTGTATCCACCACCAGCCACTCCACGACGGTGACCTTCTCTGCGCGGCTCAAAGCAATCCAGAGTCGCCCCTCGTCATCCGGTACAATGCGGACAAAGGCCGGCTTTGTCTCGGGAAGTCGATCCCGAAGCATGCGCCTGAAGGCCCTCTCGTCTTCCTCCTGTATGATCCTGTCCCGCTCTCCCTTCGAAACGCTTACTGGAATATGCGGTACGTCAATGGCTTCATTGGAAGCGCCATCCATTGCCGTTCGAACCAAGTGTATTGCGCTGCTTGAGCCATAGAACAGCGTCTTATCGGGTGCCAAGACAAAGTGAGGTGCAGGACCAAACGGCAGATGCATTCCCCTCACGTCATGCATAAGCGTCTCCTGACCCAACAGATACGCAACGGAATCCATTATTGCTGTGCCAGTCCAGTCGAGGAGCTTGACTTTCGCCAGGTTCTCCATGCTGGCAGGCAAGCCCCAGCCCGGAATACCGTAATACCACACCAGGAACCCGCGATCAATAGCCCCCACAAAGCCCCCTATAATCATCCTATCAGACAGCACCGCAAAGCTGTGGACATACTCATGTTCGTCAGGAGAGAAAATGGTGATCCGCTTTTGAGTCCTGTCCCAGACGTAGACGGAATCCTGCGCGTCAATATGGATGGCAGACACGCTTTCGAATTCGCCGGGCCCTTTGCCCGCACGCCCAATAACACCCTCTGACACTCCGGATTCTGAAAACACCAGCAGTCCGTCCCACCCACTGTCTGCGACATACAATCTTCCCCGGGAATCGACCGCAATGTCTCTAGGCCCTCCCAAAAGCAAGCCATCTCTGGCATCTTCATCTCCGATTCGAAATACTTCCGTTAGCGTTAACGCGGGTACCTGAGCCTGCATGGCCTCCGCGGAGCCTCCTGGACGCAGCGATGCCACCAGAATTAGAAGCGATGCCAGCAGGGAAACCACGACCCCGGACGATCTAGCAATTGTAACTTCACGCCACATGAGCACGCGAATCATGGCGGGTTTCGTACTGTACATATCTGGGAGTTTCCGTCTTTTAAAGTGGGAAAGTTTTTAGATCTGGGCTGAGCGAGTGAAAGGAAAAAAGCCCTACTATACTATAAGACCTCCTTTGCATGGCGCACAAGTTTGCCTTTTCAAGCGAGATTGATGTTGCGCTCCAGAGTATACAACAATCGCGGCAAAGCAGAATGTTATGCAGGTCAGCTATGGTGGATACTGCTACGAAAGTACCGGCCCCCAGAGGCATGGCCCATAACACGCGCCATTTTCATAAGGGATGACGAAGGACATCATGGCTTGAACGTCCCATCGCAGACTGCTGTCGGCAACCAGGTGTGATGCATCTCGTGTGATTAATCCTCATGATGTAACCGGGATCATCGCCGCCGGTTGTTATGACCGTAAGAAGCTTCTCCGACTTTATCAAGCTCAGGCGGATAAGAGCTATGAGTTAGGCCTCGAACCAAGAACTCCGCGATCTTCCTGCAACTGAATGAGTGCCGGAAGAAATAGCAGCGCCGCCAAAAGCGTCGCTCCGATACCCGCAATGGCTAGAGCGCCCACCGTTCTCAATCCCGGATGAAAACTCAACAGGAGCCCCCCAAAACCCACCATGGTCGTTAATGCGCCCATGGTAACGTGTTCCCCGGTCGATCGCAACGTGCGCCACATAGCACCATGGCCCTCCTCCCTGTACCTGTGCACTAAATGCGCGCCCGCGTCATTGCCAATGCCAATTATAGCTGGAATAACAAAAAGGTTGTAGAAATTAAGCCGCATACCAAAGACCTGCATAAACAGGATCATCCAGATCACCCCGATAACTAGGGGCAACATAGCTAGGAGCGCCCAGCGCAGCTTGCCAAAATTCACCCACATCAAAAGCATCACGATGACAAGTGTGGCCAACACCATGTACGGGCTCTCCTGACGCATCAGACGTAACACATCCGCAGCCACAATAGACGAAGATCCTGCGTGATAAACCTTGCCATCTGGTGTTTCTATGCTTCCCACATCCTCGGCGAATGCCATGGATTTACGCCCGTCCGAAAGACCAACTGCCGGCAATATCGTGATATAGCCGCCCAGCTCACCCGTCTTGGAAATGAAACGCTTACTCAATATCTCAGGGACATCTTCGACTGCGATCGGAGTACGAGTCTGTGCCGCTCTCCGTACCCGTCCAAGCCCCTCGCTTCCGACCAGAACAGGGTCTGCCAAGAGCGTGTCCCTGATGAAAGCTATGTGAGCAAGTTTGGCGTATTGCTCCTCCGGCTCCAAAGGAAATCGATCCTGAAGCGTCTCAACCTCTCGAATGGTTGTCTGGAAAGTGTCGGAGTCAACTACATGGAGCGTTGTATCTGTTTCCATTCTCGCCCGCAAAATTTCCGCGACCGCCAGCACTTCTTCAGGGTCATCGACCACTATATATGCCGGATTCCGGCGATTGAAATCACTATAAGCGCTTGCCACTTTTGAGTTCACCATTACCCAGTCATCATATACGGGCTCCAAGAGCGAAAACCTGTATTCAAACCGAATACCTGGTGCCAGGAAAACGGCAACAACGGTTACGGCAACACAGCCAGCCAGAAGTCCCCGTGCACCGATTAATCTCCCGCGTGCTACGGACTTCATTGGCTGATCCCGTTCAAAATGCAACAGCCCTATCCGCTCACACAACACCAGAAGGGCCGGTAACACGTGCAGCGTCAAAAGCAGCGCAATCAAGACCCCGGTCCCCGCCAGAAACCCAAACTCGCTGAAACCCTTGAAGTCCGCCGCCATCAACACATACAGCGCTGCAGCTGTGGTCAATGCTCCCACTGCAATCGCCTGCCCTGAACTCATAAAAGTGCGCTCTGCTGCGGTCTCTACATCATGCCCCGCCCCCCGTTCTTCTATGTAGCGCGCATAAAAATGAATCCCGTAGTCAATCCCCAACCCGAACAACACCAACCCGAGCGTTGAACTGAACAGGTTCAGGGTCCCGTAGACCAGAAATCCTATTCCTGCAGTCCAGGTCAAACTCATCAGAAGAGGGATTCCAATGAGTAACGTTGTAAGTGGAGCTCGCGCAAGTTCTGCCCAAGCCGCCCTCTTTCCTCGCAGCCGAATTGCTTTGGTAAAAAAGTAAGCCATCAAGACAAACAACACCGCAAGCACCCCTACCCCAAAAGACCCTACAACATCATCCGTAATGGCTCGTACCTCAATATTCTGCCTCCACAATCGACCGGCTAGGTACGTTTTCAAGTCTGTGTGGTAAGAGGAGGGGGAGATGTTCTGAATCGCATCCTCCATAGCGCTGTAGATCGTCTCGATATAGCTCACATCGGAAGAGGATCCTGAGACAAAAAATCGAACGACCAGGATGGTACTGTCCACATTAGTCAGGTATTCGGGACCCACAATCTGGTCAAATACAGACTCCAGCTCCTCTAAATCTGCGTCCTCATCTGTTTCTTCTTCATCCTCGAGACTGAAAAAAAATGGGTTCGCTTCCAGTTTGGCCTCGATAATCTTGTCCTCTAGCCATATCTCGAGAGCCGACAACTCCTCATCCGTTGCGAAATACAATCCGTTGTCCGCCAGGAACCTTGTGTCTCGCCGCAACTCCTGTCGCACAAACAGGCGTTCGCCTGTCCGTGGGTCCTCTAGCGCCATAGCCGTCGGAACCAAAGCCTCGGCAAAGGCCAGGTTCGCCGTAAAAGAAGGGCTTTCAATTGCCAGATCCACCGAAACCTCGCCCGCACCTATCGTATCCCGAATTTTCTCAACAGCCTGGACGCTGGGATAAGACTTGGGGATCAGGTTGGCAAAATCCGGATCTATGGTCAACCTCCCTGCAAGTATTACGCTACCCACAGAAATTACAAGGGCGACCACCAGTACCAGTCCTGGATGTCGAACGACAACCCGGATCCAACCGCGCAACTGACGAAAAAGTGCTGTCATCCTTCGGCCAAAACCACAAGATCATCAAAATACACATCCGCCACCCCGCCCGTATTGTCACTGTCACTCCAAATCATGATATAGATAGGGTTACCCGGAGGGGCGCTTCCAAAAAGCCGTTCATAATCCTGGACCACGTTGCGTTCAACGGTAACCCAGTCCCCCATTACATCTCTTGCTGTGGTCACCACCCACGCAAAAAGCCTGCCGTAGCGGACACGGGTATCTGTTGGGAGCGTACTGCTGTATGTGTACTTTATCGTACACGGGCGGCCGAGCCAATCATTGCAATCAAATGCGACGTACAGCGCCGCGCCTGTATCATTCAACCCTCTTGTATCCTCTCTCGCGCCATCTGGCAACTCATCCGCCCGCCAGCGCCAGCGCAACCGGGGAAACGATTCCAGATTCCAGACAAGCTCATCCGCCCTTGATAGCGCGACTTGTACGGACTCCCCCTCCGTGTACGCCCGCAATACGTTTCCGTCCCCCTCCGCAACCACATTAACAAACTCATTAGGCTTCGCGTGATCCGGAGGCAAATCACGCATCCTTCCCATGTTCTTGTCTGGCATTCGCCACAGGTGAGGCAGACTGTGAGCTTCGTACTGCTCAAAGTCTTCAATGACCATAATTTCCTGCGAAAACGCGCTGCCCGTCCCCAGATTCGTTAGAATAATCAGTAACAGCAATGGCGTAACCCGCATCGATTTTCCCTACGACTTGATCTCTATTGACGCTTCCGCTGCAGCTTTGGTTACAGATTCCTGGCCTTCCTCTTGTGGCAAGCGTACTGAGAGCGTCGCAAAAAAGAGCAGGTTTATCAAGCGATTTACCACTGCTACGGCGCCAAACAGTGCAGCTATATGCGCCTCCGAAACTGTCATCGCCTCCGCAATGCCGACCGCCAATCCCATGATCAGCAGGTCCTGGTTTGAAATGGGGATACGCGTTACAACAATTGAAAGTGCCGCATAAGTAAACCACGTCTGCAAAGGAACTTCCGGCATTGCTAGGTGCCACATGCCGATTTCCAAAACCTGCCGCAATAGTACGCGTGCGATATGAAGTCCAAAAACTATGCGTGTTGCTCGCCATGGCATCGAAAAGAGCCACCGCCGCCGCGTAAATATTATGAGAAGCAGAATGATCGTAAAGGCCCCCGCCCCCACTAAAGCAAAAGCCTGACTTTCTCCTATCAGATCCTGAATATTGATCCGGCCTTCCAGCACAAAAAATGCAAGAAGTAGCACCGCCATCAGGGTGGAGGCCGCTGCGGATATTATGTTCATATCTCGCACGGATTCCAAAAGTGCCCGGCGTGACAGATCAACATGTTTCTGCGCCCAGGCAAAAATATATACCTCGCCCGAATAGCCAAGCACATCTTTATTCAATATTCGCTTTTTTATAAAAGCCTTAATGCCCGCCCCTAGACGAAAATCCCACACAGATCTGTAGGCCAGTATCTGTATTGTGGGCAAAAGAAAGTACAGTGCAACCAAAAGCACGTAAAATTCCACGTTTTGTGGTAGCCCCTGAAGCACTTCCCGGAACTCCACGGCCCGCAATTTCCACACCAGAAACAGAACGATCCCGATAGTGAAGACCGTCTGAGCAACACGCACGGTGCGCCTGCCGCGCGGCGTCTCTCCTAAATTCTCTAGTCGCTCCCGTATTTTCATTGGGGAATTGTGTACCTAACTGGTATAGTATAGCAGGTTAAGTACGTAATCGTCCTTCTTTGCCCTTGGCGCCGTGCAGAAAGCCCTTGGTTCGCATAAATACCCGCTCGTGTTGTATCTTCAAGAGTTGTACTAAGCTCTTTGTTTAACTTTTCGCGATGAGTCATACCGATCAGGAGGTGTCTCACACTTTTGATTCGCTAAACATTGGCGACAGCTACGAAATTCGTCGCTTCGTCAGTGAGCATGATGTGTTGACTTTCGCTGAAATCACCGGTGACGATAATCCCCTTCATGTCGACGCCGCATACGCAGAAGGAACCCGTTTTGGTTATCGCATCGTACATGGTGTATTCCTCTTGGGGTTAATCTCTAAGGTCCTGGGGCGGGATTTCCCGGGTCCGGGGAGTGTGGCCGTATCCATCTCGTGTCGTTTTCTTCGACCCGTGCGGGTCAATTCGGAAGTGCGGGTTCTGGTCAAGATCGTAGAAAAATTTGAAAATAGGCGATACGTAAAGGCAGAGACCTACGTCTACAACGACGCTGACAAGATTTCCGTGAAGGGTTTGGCCACCATCATTCCTCCGGCGGACTCAGACTAACCTCCCCGGAATGTACATGGATGCATTGATTCGGATTCCCCCACTGTATCACACGCGTCCGTAGACGTTCTGCATCCGCTGCCGTCAATAGACTCTGGCCAGTGGCGCTATCTTTCAACCAGTCCAGGATCACGTCCGTTCTTTTCGGATCCAGCGAATCGAACACATCATCCAACAACAACAGCGGCTTTTCTTCCATCCGGGAATCCAGGTAATAATACTGGGCCAGTTTCAACGCGATTGCAAACGAACGGTGCTGCCCCGTTGAAGCAAAGCGTCGAACTTCTCGACCATCAAGTTTGAACACCAGCTCATCCCGGTGTGGGCCGACCGTAGATCTACCCTGTTCCCTATCACGCTCGGTTACTCGTTCAAGCGCGTCCTTCAATGCCTCTTCCGCCTCTGCCGGAGAAGCGTAGCTTGTGTCTGGAATTGATCCCTGATAGACAATCACAGGTTCTTCAATCGCTTCACTCAACCGCTTCCATGCACGCTTGAGTTCCTGACCAAACTTCTCGAGGAATGCGGCCCGCAGTGCAATGATACGCCCACCAAGCCGGGCCAGGATTGCGTTTAGTGGCGCAATCATGCCGTTATCTATCTGGCGACCGCGATTATTGGCCAAATATCCGTTTCGCTGCCGGAGTGCCCGCCGATAGTTGATTAGGTCTTCCAGATGGGCCGGCCGCGCCTGACTGAGCATACCATTGAGAAATTTCCGGCGTCCTTCTGGTCCTCCGAGAGTCAGGCTCTGATCACAGGGAGCAAATACGACCACTGGCACCAGCCCAACAATGTCAGCCAGACGCTCGAGAGGAGCACCGTTTACGAATACCCGTTTGCCTTCCCGGACGGCGAAGGCTATTCGTATTGTAACTTCGCGGCGCAGCGTCCCTGTAAAGTCCCCCTCAATCTCAAAAAACTTTTCACCGCGCCGAAGCACATAACGATCCACGCCCGTCAGAAAGCTTTTCGACAAACAGAGATAATGGACTGCTTCAAGGATGTTGGTCTTACCTGCACCATTTGGGCCATATAATAAGTTTATACCGGGCGTCAGCGCCAACGTCGTGTCAGCATGCGCCCGCACGCTTCGAAGTCGGAGTGAGCGCAGGATCATAAACAAGGAATTCACAGCCTGTCATCCTTACGCAATTTTAGTGTATTCGTTCGCCAATGGTCTCTTTACTTTGAATAGCGTATACCAACCTCTCCAATTACTGCCATGCCCATTCCACCACCCCTTTTTGACGAGCTTCAAAGCTTGGTGACGGAGCAGCGTAATCCGCGATCGATGAATATCGATAAAGCTTCCGTCGAGGAGATTCTCACCATTATCAACACAGAAGACCGCAGCGTTCCCCATGCTGTTGCGCAGGAGCTGCCTTACATTGCACAGGCGGTGAAAATTGTAACAGCCGCGCTTGAAAGTGGTGGTCGCCTGTTTTATGTAGGCGCGGGGACCAGCGGGCGCCTCGGCATTCTGGATGCTTCGGAATGTCCGCCCACATTCGGAACCAATCCGGAAACGATTCAAGGTATTATCGCTGGCGGAAAAGAAGCTGTTTTTCGTGCACAGGAGGGAGCAGAAGATGTTGCCTCACATGGTGCCAAGGCGCTGCATGCGGCCGGAGTGCGCCCTCAGGATGTAGTTTGTGGTATTGCTGCAAGCCGACGTACGCCATTTGTCGTGGGGGCCGTGGCCGAAGCTCGTCAGATCGGATGCAAGACCGTGTTCCTTACCTGCAACCCCCGTTCCAACTTCGATATAGAGGTTGATGTGGCTATTTGTGTAGTAGTAGGACCTGAAGTGATTATGGGTTCAACCCGCATGAAAAGTGGAACTGCTCAAAAACTTGTTCTCAACATGATTACAACCGCTTCAATGATCCGTCTGGGAAAAGTGTATCAGAATATGATGGTCGACTTACAGATGACCGCGGAAAAGCTGACCCAAAGGTCGCGTCGCACGGTCATGACCGTAACCGGCCTCAGCTATGACAAAGCAACTGAAGCACTTGCAGCCGCAAACGGGCATGTAAAAACTGCGCTGGTAATGATTCTTGCCAACGTCCCAAGAGAAGAGGCCGTGGCGCGACTGCAGAAGTCCGGCGGGTTTGTGCGTGGAGCATTGGAAACCACTCCATAATCAGTATTGTCATCCGTCCATAGCCAATGACCTGCCACAACGGCCATGCGCCGTATATAGTGGAAAAAATGAGATGGATATATAATAATCATATAATACATTCCTTCAAGGGAGCCCATATAGGAAAAAGAGTCACCAAATTGGATCAACGCTCCTTGAGGCACCCACCCTAAACGCGAAATCCATAGCAATCAATTCGTTTTCTGGTTTGACTGAACAGCCGCTACAAAAACTGTATTCACGTATTGCCCAAGTTCCTGTTTTCGGGGAATTCCGCGCGTGGTGTGAAAAAAACCGGGGAACACAAAAGTGTCTGATTCAGGGGGCATCTGGCTCATTACCTTCGTTTCTGATCCGACATGCATGGACCGCAGGCCGCCCTGTTGTATGCCTCCTGCCCGATGTGGAAGATGCCCGCTTGCTGCATGGTGGCCTGACGGAACTGGGCCTGCCGAGTCTGCTATACCCACCCTTCGGGCGTACTCCCTACGATAGAGAGCAGGTTGAAGACACCGCTCCTACCGTACGACGCCATGATGTGCTCCAGCAGCTCATCACTTCTGACCGTACACTGGTTACTACCGGCTTCCAGGCCGTCTTTGAACGCATGCCCGAACCGGAAAAGACGGCCAATGAATCTCTCACGATACACGTAGACGCGCACCTCCCACCTGAAAAACTCGTCGACCAACTCGCTGGTAAAGGCTTTGTCCGGGTCCCTTTCGTGCGGGAACCTGGCGAAATCGCATGGAGAGGCGGCATTGTTGATGTCTTCCCGTTTTCCGGCGGCCTTCCATTGCGCCTTGAGTTCTTCGGCAATGAAGTTGAATCAATCCGTGAATTTGATGCAGTCAGTCAGCGCTCTATAAGTCGGCTGGAGGTCGCGCGGATCGTTCCCCGTCCCACCGATGTGTCCCCCGATATCACATGGGTTTCGCTACTGGATCGTCTGGGTGAAGACACGCTTCTTGTCCTTTTTGACCCGCCTCGTCTGGAAGAAATGGCGGAAGCGCTATGGACAGAAACACAGGAGCAATATGCTCTTGCATCCATTTCTGATCCCGACTGTCCCGTTCCGGAGAAGCGCTATCTGACCCCTGAAGCCTTTGTTGGCATCTGCAAAGCCAGCACCCGTATCTGTTTTGACTCCTTCGGGCCGGCAGAGACGACATTTCAGGTTAACGGTCATGCTCAGCCCTCTTTTGGCGGACATATGAAAACCGTTCGCTCGGATCTCTTGAATTCCGAGCGGAAACACACCTACATCGTCTGTGACAGTACAGCACAGCAAGAACGCTTGCAATCCCTTCTCGAAGAAATGCAAGACACCGGTAGACTGACTTTCCTGGTCGCCTCGCTGCATCGTGGATTCTCACTGCCGGAAATCGGGCTTGCCATCTACACAGACCATGAAATATTCGGCCGTTATTTCCGCCCGCGGGCCCGCAAGGTTTCGCGCACGGGTGGAATTCGCCTTCAGGAACTTCAAGATTTCAAGCCCGGAGACCTGGTCGTGCACAGGGAATATGGCATCGGCAAGTTCACGGGTTTCAGAACCATCACAGTCAAGGGACGAGAGCAGGAGGTGGTTCGACTTATTTACGCGCGTGACGATGTGGTTTATGTAAATGTAAACGCGCTGCACAAACTCAGCAAATATGCCGGCAAAGACGGTCAGGTCCCCTCGCTAACCCGATTGGGCACTGGTCAATGGGAACGGGCCAAAAGTCGGGCAAAAAAACGAATCAAGGATATTGCCCGGGACCTGATTCGGTTGTATGCGCGCCGCAAGTCCGCTCAGGGCTACGCCTTTGCCGGGGATTCGGTATGGCAGCGCGAGCTTGAAGCTTCCTTTCCCTGGCGGGATACACCGGATCAACGCGAGGCCGCTGAAGCGGTTAAGCGTGATATGGAAGCTGAGGCCCCCATGGACCGCCTGGTTTGCGGTGACGTTGGCTTTGGAAAAACAGAGATCGCTGTCCGTGCTGCCTTCAAAGCCGTCCAGGATGGAAAGCAGGTCGCCATCCTGGTACCAACGACCGTGCTGGCACAGCAGCATTACCTCACCTTTTGCAAGCGATTGGCCTTGTTCCCGGTTCGGGTTGAGGTTCTTTCTCGACGCATCTCCGGTGCAGCGGCCCGCAAACTCCTCGCAGATGTTAAACTTGGAATGGTGGATATACTTGTCGGAACACACCGGCTGGTTTCCAAAGATGTTGCTTTTCAGGATCTAGGACTCCTGATTGTGGATGAGGAGCAGCGATTCGGAGTGAGAATCAAGGAAAAACTGCGCGAAATGCGGGTGAACGTGGACACACTGACCCTGACCGCCACGCCTATTCCACGCACATTGCAATTTTCGCTGATTGGCGCGCGCGACCTTTCAATCATGGGCACACCACCCCCCAATCGGCAACCCATCCACACAGAAATCCACTCTACGAACTGGTCTCTTGTGCGCGATGCTATCCTTTACGAAGTGAACCGGGGCGGGCAGGCTTTCTTTGTCCATAACCGCGTGCGCTCTCTTGGAGAAGTGCTAACCAGATTACAGGCCCTTCTTCCTGGTGTTCGGCTTGCCTCCGGGCATGGTCAGATGCCGGCAGCCGAACTTGAGCGGACGATGACCGGATTTGTCAACCATAAGTTCGACGTGCTGGTCTGTACATCGATCGTAGAGAACGGATTGGATATCTCGAACGCAAACACGATCATTATTGATCGTGCCCATATGTTTGGCCTCGCCGAGGTCCACCAACTGCGTGGTCGTGTCGGTCGAAGTGACCGGAAGGCCTACTGCTATTTACTGGTGCCCTCTATTCATGATCTGAGCCGGGATGCGCGTCAGCGCCTACAGGCAGTTGAGCAATTCAGCGAGCTTGGGAGCGGTTTTCATCTTGCCATGCGAGATCTGGACATTCGGGGGGCTGGCAATATCCTTGGCGGAGAACAGAGCGGTTTTATTGCGGATCTGGGGCTTAGCACTTACTACCGGATGCTGGAAGAAGCGGTTCAGGAGCTTCGCGCCGAAGATTTTCCTGAATTATTTGAGGACATTGATACGCCACCAATGGGGGATACCATTGTCGACCTGGAAACCCGTGCCTCTCTGCCCAAGACTTATGTTGAGAGCGACCTGGAGCGGCTGGCCCTGTATCGAAGAATTGGTGATGCAACAGATCAGGATGCGCTTTCCTCTCTTGAAGACGAACTCTGTGACCGGTTTGGCCCGCTCCCCAGGCCAGCCAAACAGTTGCTTCTTGGAGCTCGCATGCGCTTGATGGGACAGCAGCTCCGCCTCCCCCGGATTGCGTTCCGCAATCAGCGCCTTTTCCTACAGCTCCCCGACAGTAATGCGGATCAAAGGTTCTACACACAAATATTTGAGCCGCTATTGCGGGAGCTGGACGCGCTCACGCATCAGCATGTCCTCAAGGAGTCGAAAACGGGCAAGGTACGGGCTATTGTGCAGCGTATTCCCTCCGTCGGGGTTGCTCACGCGATCCTGTGTCGCCTGGCGGCCGCAGTTGTCTCACCTGAACCACAACCCGGGCTGTCTCAGGAACCGGCTTGATTTTAACCTGAACGCTCGAATCGGCCTTTCTTAACGCCTCAAGTTCCGCGCTCAAATCTCCACCTTTCAGGCAATAGAGGGCTCCAAGTCCATTTCTGTCCTGAATTGCTACACGCTCGTGCCAGCTCCAAAGCGTACAAAGCGAGGCGGTCGCACGCGATACGCTGTGATTGATCCCGTGTACAAACCGCTCCGCCCGACCATGCCAAGGTTGCAGATTGGGCAAATCCAACTGTCGCTTGAACGTATTTATGGCAAATATCTTCTTTTGAACCGCATCGACTGCATGTACAGTAACCTCAGGGAACACGATTGCCAGGGGGACCGCCGGCAATCCGCCACCTGTGCCCCAGTCCACAAGCGAGGATCCATCCTCGAATCGGTACGCCGCGAGCGCCAGACACTCTTGAATATGCCGCAAGAACCCGCGGTCCGTCGTACGCCTTGACACCAGGTTCAGGCGCCTGTTACACTGCTGCAACAGCTGGGCAAAAGCAAAGAGTTTTTCACGCTGTTGTGTCTGGAGCTCCAAATGCAATTGTTTCACGTGAAACATTTCCGTGCCCATACCCTTCTGCCGTTTTTTCCGTCAGATTATGAGGGTGCATACGATCTCAGCAAAACCATCAACACCGCTATATCTGCCGGACTTACCCCGCTGATCCGTGAAGCCTGTCCAAGCGTTTCCGGCTGAATCTTGCCCAACTTTTCCCGGGCCTCCATACTGATATTATTGACTGTAGCAAAATCAAATCCCGCGGGTATTACCCGACTTTCCATGCTGGCCATCCTTCTTGCTTCTTCTTCCTGCCGTGCTACATAACCGGCGTACTTCACCGAGGTCTCTACAAGCTGTTCAACCGGCTCCATCCCGGGCGCCTGCATAACAATTTGATCAGCAACGCCAGCGGCCCGCAAGAGCTCCCGGAAATTGACCTCCGGGCGACGTACAAGCCGGATTGCTTTCGTCGGTTCATCAATGGGGGTCGTTCCAACCTTCCGCAGGTACGGATTAACACTTTCTGGAGGGAGTGCGTGGTTTGATAACCTGTCAATGGTGAGTTGCACCGCATCGCGGCGAGATTGCATCCGATTGCAGCGCGCTTCTGATACCAATCCTAGACGCTGTGCCAGTGGCGTAAGCCGCGCATCCGCGTTGTCCTGACGAAGCAGCATACGATGCTCGGCCCTCGAGGTGAACATTCGGTACGGCTCATCTGTCCCCTTGGCAATCAGATCGTCAATCAGAACGCCAATGTAAGCTTCAGAGCGCCGTAGAATCACCGGCGCAGCTCCTTCAAGTGTACGGACTGCATTTATGCCCGCAATTAGCCCCTGGGCAGCCGCTTCCTCGTACCCAGTGGTTCCATTTATCTGTCCAGCGAAGAACAGCCCCCTTACGTCCTTTGTTTCCAGCGAATAACGAAGCTGATGGGGAGGGAAATAATCATATTCAATCGCGTAACCCGGACGCAACATATGAACCTTCTCCAGCCCCGGTATCAGTCGTAGCGCCTCCTCCTGTACATCTTCCGGCAGACTCGTTGAGAAGCCATTTACATACACTTCGGTAGTTCGACGGCCCTCAGGCTCAAGGAATAACTGGTGGCGTTCCCGAGAAGCAAACCGATCAATCTTATCCTCTATTGAGGGACAGTACCTCGGACCAGTGCCTCCAATTCGTCCGTTAAACATCGGGCTGCGCTCAAATCCCTTTCGCAACACCGCATGCACCTGCGGGGTGGTCCATGTCAGGTGGCAGCTCATCTGATCGTCTGTCAGTGCATCGGTCATGAACGAGAAGGGCATAGGCTGCTCATCACCCGGCTGCTCCTTAACCACCGTGTAGTTGATCGTACGACCATCAACGCGAGGCGGGGTACCGGTTTTGAGTCGACCGCTCTCAAACCCCAGTTCCTGTAACTGCCCGGTCAACCCCGTACTCTGACGTTCTCCCATTCTTCCGCCCCCAAACTGACGCTCTCCCACATGGATCAGGCCGTTCATGAACGTACCGTTCGTGAGAATCACCGCACGTGCATGAAAAGTCCGCCCGAGGCGGGTCCGCACACCGCTAATCCGCCCTCCCACGACCTCCAAGGCCGTAACCATGTCTGCTCGCATGTAAAGTCCGGGGATCTCTTCCAAGGCTGCACGGACAAACGCTGCATATTCTATTCGATCTGACTGGGCACGTGGACCCCACACAGCCGGGCCCTTGCGACGGTTGAGCATTCTGAATTGGATACCTGCTGCATCAGCAGCACGCCCCATAATACCACCGCATGCATCAATCTCCCGCACAATGTGACCTTTACCAATGCCTCCTATGGCAGGATTACAGGACATCCTTCCGATCGCTTCAAGATTCATCGTGATCAGGAGTGTACGGGCTCCCATACGGGCTGCGGCCGCAGCAGCTTCTGTCCCGGCATGACCACCGCCAACGACAATCACATCAAACCTCGAAAACATCGTCCTGCTATTTGCCAATACAAAACCTTGAAAAAATCGCCCCAAGCACAGTTTCGTTTGTAATCACTCCGGTTATCATTCCGAGCTCGCGCGCGGCAGCATGCAAATCCAGCGAAAAGATGTCCGGCGACTTCCGGGCATCCAACGCAGCTCCTGCACGCAACAATGCTTCATGTGCCTGCTTCAGATGATTTTTATGCCTTGCATTCATGACTGTTCTGGATACATCCGGATTCCCGAATATCTCAGCAGCTTGTTTAACCAGCTCACGCACAAGTGGAATGACCGCCTTTGGTCCCCCCTTGGCGCTCAACAGTAACCCATCTCCTGTATGCTGCTGTACAAGGTCTGTTTTGTTGCCTACTAGAATCGTCGCTTTCTCTCCAGTCTCCTCTAACGCATCAAGGTCCTCTTCTGTTAACCCATAGACCAGATCATACACGTACACTACAATATCTGCCTTCGCTATCATATCATGCGCCCGCCGTACGCCCTCCTGTTCAATTATGTCCGTACTTTGTCGCAATCCTGCGGTGTCTGTGAAGCGAAACCGTAATCCCTCAAACTCAGCATCAGCTTCCAAAACATCTCTGGTGGTCCCCGGCTGCTCGCTAGTAATTGCCCGATCCCTGCCTGACAAGCTGTTAAGGAGAGTTGATTTGCCTGCATTTGGCCGGCCGGCAATCACTACACGAATGCCTTCGCGTACCACTGTTCCCAACCGGACCGAGTGAAGTAGCTCGTCCGTTTGGTTCAATGCATGCTCGATCAGCTTTCTGAGCTCAGCCCGATCGACAAATTCCACATCTTCGTCTGTGAAGTCGATCTCCAGCTCAGCTAATGCACACAGTTCAAGGATTGCTGTTCGCAGCTTTTCGAGTTGTTCTGAGTAATGCCCCTCATATGCCGCGAGTGAAGTCCGGTGTGCACGCTCGCTGGTAGAATGAATCAGATCTGCAATCGCTTCCGCCTGTGCGAGATCTATTTTCCCGGAAAGGAACGCGCGCTGTGTGAATTCCCCTGGACGGGCCAAACGCGCTCCATTCTCTATCATACTCTGCAGTACAAGCGCAGCCACATAATCTCCTCCATGACAGGTGATCTCTACCACATCTTCTCCCGTTGACGTACGTGGCGCCAGAAATACCGTAGCAACCACCTGGTCTATCCGATCTCCCCCCGGACCTACCCACATACCTACATTTGCCGTATGGGATTCGACCGCCGTCAAGTCTTGCCCGGTAAAGCACTTTGATGCTATCTGGCGAGCCTCGGGGCCGGAAAGACGAACAATTGTAAGCGCCGCAAGACCAGGCGCGGTCGCAATCGCCGCAATCGTATCTTGGGCGAACATTTTGAGTTACCTGCGACCTTTCTTACCCCGTCGTTTTCCTGTAGCAATCCCACTTACCGACTTGCGCGCTGCCGACTTCTTGGCAGCGCTTTTACGAGAATCGGGGTTTTTCTTTACCGATTTGTTGATAAACTGCTGTTGCACCGCAGAAAAAACATTGTAACAGAAGTAGTACAAACTTAATCCCGACGGCAATCCGTTGAAGATAACGAAGATTACACCCGGCATCACGTACATGAAAATTTTCGCCTGCGGTCCAGAAGTAGGCGTGGCTTGCAGACGCATCTGTACAATCATAGACAGCCCCATGAGGACCGTAAAGCCCGCAACAAAATCTCCGTAGAATGGGATTGTGAATGGAAGATTCAAAATTGCATCTGGAGCCGAGAGATCGGCTGCCCACAAGAATCCCTCCTGCCTGATTTCGATTGATTGTTGCAGAAACTGCCAGAGAGCAATAATAATCGGGTATTGCAGCAGCATAGGCAAACATGCACCAAGCGGATTCGTCCCGGATTCGCGATACATTTTGATCGTCGCCTGCTGCTGTTTTTCCGGATTGTCCGCATACTTCTCCTTTATCTCCTGCATCTTCGGCTGCAATTCGCGCATTTTCGCCATGCTCTTGTAGGAACTGAGCGTCAGCGGCAGCAAAACCACTTTGATTAGCAGACAAAAGAGAATGATTACCAGGCCGTAATTGGGAATTAGGCTGCTCAGAAAGGAGAACGCGGGAATAAATACAGCCACTGCAAGCGGGCGCGTCATCCACTCGAACGCGTCCCAGCCATAGTCCACTATACCGTATGCGCCTTCGTAACGCTTGATCTTGCCATACTCAAGTGGACCCAGATACAATCGAAACGTATCGGGCGTATCGTCGGGAGGTCCCATGAACAGAGCGGCCTCGAAATCGACCGCTACCGCAGGATCTTCTGTGTCTCCGATGCGCTCTCCCTCAAGAACAGCCTCAAGTGCCGGTCTGTCCGTCACGATCACCGCGCCAAAATATTTGTTTTTGACCCCCACCCAGGACACATTACCCCGCAATACCCGCTCTGCAAATTCATCCCCCTGCAGCGTGATCCCCTCTACGTCATTGCCGCTTCGTGCATATGCGCCAACTTTCGTTATTTCCTCCTTCCGGTTGTTCGCATCTTCACTAAATGGAATACCACCATACCATACGAGCTCATATCCCTCTGATGTCTGAAAACCTGCCGGATTAGTATGGGTCACTTCCAGCTCTACCTCATAGTCACCTGGCTTGAATGTATAGGCGAACTGCAGTCTGCCACTTCCTATACCGGCTTCAAACACCACTGTCGCGGGCGCGGTCGTAGCATCAACCACATCCATTGAGTCACGCTGCACGAACAGCAGATCCCGCGTGTAAATATTTCGCGATCCAGTAGACTGAAACTCAACTCCTACGGCGCCACGGCCCGTACTGTCGACCATTTGGACCTGTCTCACCTGATCAAACTGTAGAAACTCCTTCAGTTCGAAGCCTGTGAGGGTTGCACCCAGGTCTGAAAGTCGTGCGGTATACAGGTCCGTATCTACCACGATTTCACGCGCGGCGTGCACTGGTGCGGCCTCCGGCAGTTGCACGGGTGCAGAGACCTGTTCCGGCGAGTCTGCCGCGATGGTTGAATCTAACGAATCTGATGCAACCTGCACCTCTTCAACCACGGGCTCAGGGGCCTGCGGTGGGGGCATCATAATCATCCACACGGCCATAATAGCCGTGATCAGGATGACAGCGATAATCGTATTACGGTCCACTCGTTACCCCTTCCTGGTATTTATTTAGTCTAATGCTCAGGCTGCGCATTGCCTGCAGTATATCCTTCGACAGTTTTTCAACATGTTTGGGGCTACGCACAAGGATCATTAGTATTAACGACTTCGCCGAAGGAAATTTTTTGGGGTCTATCAGGTATTGATGCGTCCGCCAGACTTCGCGCATGCATCGTCTCAACCGGTTTCGCTGAACAGCATTCCTGCATCGGCCGGGCGCAAATCCAACCTGTACCGGCGCGTCTGTGCCTGTCGCAGAACTAGGAACAAACCGGTACAATATCCGGATATTTGCCGTTACTACAGACTCTACCTCCGGGTTTGACCGGTCAAAAAGCGATTTAATCAGTCGACGACGCTTTAAGCGCATCGAACGCGGAAACCGCTGCACAGGCGCCGCTTCCATAAATTACTTGCCAACATAACGATCGCTCACCGAAAGGCTTTTGCGTCCCTTTCGGCGGCGTCTCGCCAACACATTGCGACCATCCTTATCTGCCATTCTCGAGCGAAATCCGTGCTTATTGCGACGCTTTCGCCGACTTGGCTGGTAGGTGCGTTTCATGAAGCGCTACTATTTTAGTTGTGGAACTTAATGCCTGGCATTTCGCTTCAGCTGAAGCCTCCTAGTATAGGGTTTTTTGGTATACTAGCTGCCCGATGTTATCTTTTACGTCTCAAGTGTGTGTTTTGCTTCGTTTTCTTGCGGGAATAGCTCAATCGGTAGAGCGTCAGCTTCCCAAGCTGAAGGTCGCGGGTTCGATTCCCGTTTCCCGCTCCACCGGGCGGTTAGCTCAGTTGGTTTAGAGCGCCTGCCTTACAAGCAGGAGGTCGGGGGTTCAAATCCCTCACCGCCCACACCTTTACCCGACACACCGATCCGTGTTCACTGTACCGTCAGGACAGGAACCGTACCTTGCCTGGGGATTCTGCCGTGAAACGGATTAGCTCAATCTGAAGCGTATTCCTGACATTCCGCGATGGCATAAAATCGAAATTGCCAAGACCACTCGTTTCACAATATTGGAACACTATCTGGATAAGCTATTAATCGCCGGCGCTAAGCACCATCTTCCCTCACTTGGTACACAATCAGGATAGTTCCCGTACTATGATCCACCGCGTAGGCTCGGCCTTCCCGAATGGTAATCAAATCTATTTCAGAGGGAAGCGTAATCTGGCCGTAGAGTTGATTGTCTTTGCCAAGGATTAGCCACTGAGAGGTGGAGTCCATTACTGACGGCGAGGTTGTTTTTACCCAGATGCGTTCCAGATCGTCAACGACAAATGTCTCAATGGCAGGTTTGTTTGCTGGTAGATCTGCCGAGAGAACGGCCTTCCTATACCAATCCCAACTGTCTTTGACATTGTCCTCTACCTCTTGACGCAGCAGAGGGATAGGCGTTAGGGGATATGTGATTGTATCACTTAGTACGCCACTTGGAGAAATGACATCGATGTTAATAGATTCCGTCCAACCAGCATACGTCCTACCTGCTAAATCCATGCGCAGAACTGGCTCACGTCCGAAAGGATTTCTAATCGCGAATTGCTCTTCGCCTGGAGGAGAGACAATCCACTCGGCAGATGGCAGATCATGTACAGGTGGATGAATGACTTCTCCCTCCCAATCGACTCGCATAGTATACAATCGTCGGTCCATCAATACCTCTCCAGGCGATACGGGCCAACTGTACGTGACGAGAAAACCCGTGTTGAGTACCCCGACCAACCAGTAGGGCAGGCCTAACGAATCTTGTGAAACTGTAAAACTATAGGCCAACTCCAGTCCCTCCGGTTCAAATACAGATATACGCTCTAAACGAGAATCGAAAGCATAAAGTGTATCTGCAAAACCAGTATAGATTGACGCAAGTCTTTGAAACTCGCCAGGAGCACTGCCTTCCTGACCAATAGTTCTGATGAGATCTCCTTCTGCCGTAAAGACATAGACTTGGGGATATTGCCGTTCTCCAATAAAAATTCGGCCGGATCCGTCAACACTGACGAGCTCCCCAATCCCACCGAACAAAACCGTGTCTCCAGCAAGCTCGTCACCCAGTCGAAAGAGTTCACTCAACTCAAAACTATTGGGTATGACCTCACGTGCTCCATCATTTTCACTCGCCGTACAGGCTGACATCAAAGAAACTGCGATCATGCAAACCCCGAGAATCCAGAATGAGCATTTAGTCAACCGGGGCACATATTGATTTCCGTCCGGGGCCTGGAGCTTAGTCATATTGTTGATGTTCTAGAAGTCCAAAAACTAGATATATAATGCAGACACACAAGAATATTGATAACAACAGGATGTGTAGCTTATCTCGTGCTCTGCTCATAATCGCTACTGATCCAAATCCATGTCTTTGTACCGATAAAACACACCGTCAGTGTAATGAAAAACGGGTCTTCGCCCTTAATTGTGAGATGAGTCATAAATTTAGGTAATTTTCGAAAG
>CAZCYQ010000012.1:0-70841 GCA_964503085.1 uncultured Rhodothermaceae bacterium
GGGAGATCCTCAAATACTACCGATCAGATAGGAAAATAGGGGGGAAGTTCAGTCAATAAGAGGAGTGACCGGTACAAAACGTATTTTATTTTTCATCACATCCCAGGCTAGAAGAACCCCAAAACATTTGCATCCACGTAGCCGCGCACTCCATTAGGCAAGGTTACCTCCGCGCCGAGCTCTGTCTCTTCAATAAACGATACCTTCACTCCCTCGGGTACGTCAACGCTTCCGGTTTCCGTAACGAGCGTTGTGGATTCAAGAATGGCTGCGCCTTGAATGGAACTTCGCTCACCGGAAACCAGCGCTGCAATCAATAGAAGTAACAGGCCAATTCCCAGTGTTCCCACGCGTGCCCGCCTGTGCCAGTTGCTGCGAGTTTGTGACCAGATACGGTGTGCGTACAACAGGCAGGCAATCAAATAAAGACACATACCCGAAATCAGAAATCTCTGGGCACTGTATTGGCCGAACAAGGTGTACCACCAAGCCTGCCAGAATGGTGTAGGAAGCTCAGAGAAGGGGCTCTGAACATGTGCTTCGACAATCTGGATGTTATGAAGGAGCTGTGAGTCATTTCCCAGCAGGCGGCGCGAACGCTCATAATAACGGACGGCTTCACCAATCTCATCTAAACGGAAATATGCACTGGCTAGGTTATGGTACAGTGCACCACTTGCAAAGCCTGTTTCCAGAACAGCGTGGTATTGGACAATTGCTTCCGCGTAAGCCCCCGACTCAACAAGCCCGTTGGCTTCGTCAAACAGGCGAAGCGCATCTTCGAGTTGCTGTGCGTTCGCTAACCCGACATATGCAATCGCAATTAACAACAGAGCACCACGCCTCATAGGATCACAGATTCCAGTTCGCGGGCAATTGCGCTCAAAATCCGACTACCTTGGGCGTAATGTTTCTCCATTAGGGCATTTGCCGGGGGTGTAGGAGCAAAGCGGGCCGCATCACACGTATCTAGGAATTCGATCAACTCCTGTTGCCTTTCCGTGCGAATACCGGCCTTTTGTAATTGATCTGCAAGTTGTGCACGTGTAAGTCCACGCTCATGTACATTCAGCCGGTTACCGACAAATCCGAGCACAGAATGTTCAAGGGCTGCGTAGAATGCATCTGGATCTCCTTCTGACAGGCGTTTTCGTGCGGTTTTGAGATGCTTGCGGGCGAGAGGATGTGCACGCTGGTTCCTAGCCCAGGCGGTATCCGTAGCTAGACGGGTTGTCCGCCGTCTCAGCACAGCGGTGACGCCAATACCGAGTATGGGCACTAGGAGCAGTAAATAGAACCATGTACCCCGATGGAGTGGGGTGTGGGTGGCAGTTACCCACTGGGGATCCCGCTTCAGCACTGCAATATCATCAAAGGGAAAGCCCGAAGCAGTAACAGTTGTGGCAGAAGCTGGCGCGGCTGTGCCGGTGACGGTAATGGGATTGAGGTTGCCTGAACGCACGATATACCGCGCCTGCGAAGGATCAAAGTAAACGAATTCTACGGGAGGAATCTGGAAGGTGCCGTTAGAACGCGGAATCAGTAGCCAGGTGAAGGTCTTGTTTCCGCGGACTAAAGCGTTGGTGCCTGTCTTCGAAATACTTACTTCAGGGTCGTATACCTCAAAAATGCCCGGTATTTCAGGTTGCGGGGCTTCAATCAGGGCAATATTCCCCGTTCCCTCAATAGTTAGCGTGAGTTGTAGTGCTTCGCCGACCTCAAGTGTATTACGGCTCAGGGTGGCACGAAGTGTATATTGTCCGACGGCACCTCTGAACTCATCAGGTGCACCAGAGGGCAGTGGGTTGGACGTGATATTTATCACGGGCGAGGCCCGCTCAACCGTTGAATATCTTTGTGAAAACAAAGGACTGTTGAATGGATCCGCGTCCGGGGACTGAACTTCCGCCGAAATTTTGAGGGGATCGATGGTGAGTTCCCCCGCTCGTGTCGGGAATACGGCGATGCGTCGTATGGAGATGACTTGATACCGGATGCCATTTTCCACGACCAGACTAGGCACGGGGGTTGTAGCGAGTTCCAGCTCTTCCCGCCAAAAGCCCTCGGCATCCCAGGAATCCGCCTGACGACTGTTACGAGGCATTGTGCCCGGCCGGAAATATAACTTATAATCAATCGCGATCTGCTCATTCAGGTATACCTCACGATCGCTCTGGGTTGCGCGAATGAATATATCCTGTTCAGTCACCTCCGGTGGAGCATCAGGTTGATTGTCAAACAAACTGAATCCACCGAAGAGGGACCGTCGTTGTGGGCTCGGTCGCTGTGCCTGTGGCACAACGGTGACGGTAACTGGCGATGTATGGAAGGTAGAGTCACCAATCGTTACATTCGTCTCAAGGATGCGTGCACTGCCTTCCTCCTCGGGTCTGTAGTGCCAGGTATAGCTTACACTCCTAGAGACGCGTCCGTTAACAATGGACATGTTAGTACCTCTAGATGCAATTGGGGAAACCAGTGTCAGGCCCTCCGCAGCCGGTGGGTTGGGATCAACGATGCCACTGGCGTTCGTCCCGGAAATCTCCAGTGTATACGACACCGTTTCTTGCGCACCAATCGTAGGTGAGGAGACTAGTCCGCTGACGGTTTGTGAAAATGAATAATGGGGTGAAGACACAAAACACGCACTGGCAAGGCCGATCAATAAGATTGCACGCCGCATCAAAAATTACCAGTCTTTTGCAACCCGCCTAGGGCGTCCTTCCATTTTTTGTACTTCCCGCAAGAGTTCTTCTTCTTCGTTCTCGAGTGCTTCCAGGATACGTTCAGCTTGCTCACGTGTCAAGGGAGCCTCGCGCTGTTGCTCTTGCTGGGGATCCTGTTCCTGCTGCTCTTCCTGCTGCTCTTGTTGAGACTGTTCCTCCTGTTCCTGAGGGTTTTCCTCCTGTTCTGTCTGATTCTCATCCTGTTCCTGGTCACTCTCGTTCGTCTGATCACTCTGGTCTTGCTGCTGATCCTGCTCTTCTTGCTGTTCCTGATCGTCACCTTCAGATTGCTGCTGATTCTGCTGTTCCTGCAGCTGCCGGCTCACAAACTCAAAATTATACCTAGCATCCTCGTTCTCCGGGTCTGCCAACAAGGCTTCCCTATAATGCTCAAGGGCCTGCTCTAGCTGCTGGTTCCTAAAGGCATTATTTCCGGCGTTGTACGCTGGGGTAGACCTGGCCTGGTCATGGGGTGCGTATGCAAGTGCTTCTGTAAACGCATTCTGTGCTCCCTCAAAATCTCCGTTCTGATGCAGTGCGAGCCCCAGATTATTCTGAAGTCCGAAGTAAGTCTCGTCTACTTCCTGAGCAGATTCATAGGATGATAGGCCCTCCTGATACGCGTAAGCGGCCCCTTCGTATTGTCCCTGCTTAAGGGAATCATTACCGCTACGGCCATGCTTCTTGGCATTGCCCATCGGAACTATCTGGATACTAGCCAAGAGAATACTGAACACAGCTGTTAGGGTCATTTTGTTAGTTATTTTTCCGTGAAGTAGCCCGAGGGCTTCGGCGGACAGAAATCAGACCGTCTACGCAAAGTAGCAGTAGAGCAAGTGCTAAGGGCCATTGGTACTTAAGATCGTAATCTTCAAACTGTTCCTCAGCCAGTGTAGCTTGATCCAACCGCTCGAGTGCAGGAATAACGCTGGAAAGTGCACTGGATGTACGGGTGATCTGAAAATAGGCTCCATCAGTGCTGAGGGTCCTAAGACTGGACTCTTCCAGCCTTGAATGTATAATTTGCCCTTCAAGGTCTCGTCTGTACCCGGTACGTTGGCCGTTTGCACCGTAAACGGGAATTGGAGCTCCCTCCACTTCGCCGACACCAGCAGCAAAAATCGTGATGCCTTCGTCGCGTGCTGCGGTTAGAATATTTTCCAGTTCTGCGACATGATTTTCACCGTCGGATACAATCAGCAGTGCTTTCGAGCGTGTAGCCTCAGGATCAATGCTGGGTGAAGGTGCATCAAAAGCCTGGATAGCCATCCGAAGCGCCTCGCTAAAGTCTGTGCCAGGTGTGGGCAAAAGGTCAGGATTAGCAACATCCAGGAATAGTCGCACAGCACTGTAGTCGGTAGTGAGCGGACATTGGATAAATGCGTCACCTGCAAAGATCACCAGACCGACCCGATCTCCACGCAGCTCTCCCAGAAGTTTCTTGATTTCATTGCGTGCTCGTCCCAACCGGTTTGGTGCGACATCCTCCGCCAGCATAGAAGCTGATACATCCAGTGCAATCACCAGATCAATACCTTCACGCTTTACCTCACGCAGTCGAGTGCCCACTTGGGGACCGACTAGCGAAATAGCCAGCAATCCAACTGCTGCTGCGATAATTGAGGCTTTGTAGCGTCGTCGACGACCACTAACACTTTGGGAGAGTCTGTGTACAAGCGGGATGTCACCAAAGCGCACCTGCAGTGCACGCCGACGCCAGGACGCGTACAGACTGAGCGCGATAACTAGGGGGACCGCCCATAGGGTCCACAAGTATGACTCGTTAAGCCAGACCATTAGGGGAAGCGACGGAGCACGGTTGTTTTCAACAAAATCTCAATCAGGATCAGAAGTAGCCCGGGCCATAGATAACGTACGTAACGTTCCTCGTAGTCTGTATATATACGCGTTTCGATTTGGCTTTTCTCCAAGTCACTGATCTGTTCGTAAATCTCACGGAGTGCCTGCTCATCAGTAGCCCGAAAATACTGTCCTCCAGTTCCCTGTGCAATTGAACGCAGCATGTCCTCATCAATTTCCACAGGCACCATTTGACGTTGTCTTCCACCAAAAGGGCGGTCAAACACGAACGGCGCCTCTCCATGGGTGCCAACCCCGATGGCATAGACGCGTACTCCAAGGGTTGCAGCAACCTCGGAAGCGGTTACTGGATCAATCTCGCCTCGATTATTTTGTCCATCCGTAAGCAGGATGATAACTTTGCTCTCCGCAGAGGTATCCTTAAGTCTGTTGACAGCGGTAGCCAGTGCGGTACCAATTGCAGTGCCATCCTGGATGCTCCCGACTTCTACTTCCTCCAGCATACTTTGCAGGAACGCATAATCTAGCGTGAGCGGAGCCTGTGTGTACGCTTTTGCCGCGAATACGATAAGCCCAACGCGGTCGGACACCCGTCCTGCGATAAACTCAGAAGCTACTTCGCGGGCTGCCTCGAATCGGTTTGGTCGAAAATCTTCGGCTCGCATGCTTGTGGAAGTATCCAGAACCAGAACGATATCAACGCCTTCGGCGTAGCGCTCCTGTGTTACTTCGCGTACTTGCGGACGGGCAAGTGCAAGTACGCACAAGGTTAATGCTCCCATGCGCAGTAATGACGGCAGCACGATGGCATAAACACGAGTACCACGGGGTGCATCACGTGCGGCCCGCAGATTACTGAAGGTAAGGCCTGGGATAGCTTGCCTACGGAACCATTGCCAGAGTCCGTAGAGCGGGACTAGAATTAGCAGAAACAGCCACTGTGGCTGGGTGAATTCCATGACAGTCAGCTAACTTTAAAAAGATCTTCTCCGGCCGCGCGCTGGTCAAACTTGATCTCGACACGCTTGACAATCTGTATCGCTTCCGTCAACACAGATCGTCCCTCATTTACGGCAGGGGTCACATCCGCAAATTTTACCAAATCTGCAAGAGACAGGACTTGCCCGAGTTGCCCCGGAATACCAGACGGCACTTGATGCTGCACGCTTGGGTGTACTAGGGCGTGGACGAGTTCCCCGGTTGTACATTCCAGGGCTGGTATGTGCAGTCGGTCTTCAACGTATGTTCGAAGTATGTCCGATAAGTCTACGTAAAACGCTTCAACTTGTGCTCTTTCAGCGAGGGGAGCATTTTCAAGCGCACGCAGACGCTCCAGTGCCACCGTTGCAGGGTCGGGGGGCGCGTACTCTTCGGACTCACCGATATGAAGAGTCTTTGGATTTTTGCGTCGCCAGATCATGTACCAGATCAATGCGCCTGCAATCAAGGCGGCAAGCCCCAAAAGGACGAATGGCCACGGTGGACGCCCAAATCCAACCGGCGGCGCCATACCCTGGATATCCTCGGCATCCTGTGGAACTACGGACATGACAAGCAATTCCTTGGGTAGAGTCGTAGCCGTTACATCGCTATCTGGAAAGCGAATGACCAGTGGCGCCAAGCGGGCCGTGTCCAAGGCAAAGGTAGTCACCTCATACACGGCGCTATCCAAGCGTACATCGGAGTCCAATAGGCGTGTACCGGCGGATAGGAGCCTGATGGGAGTAATATCGCCAAAGGTGGAATCCATGTCTGGGAATGACGGCATCTCGTCAAACCCATGCATAGCCACAAGCGTAAGCGCAAAACGATCGCCCACATTAACGCTGTCCTCAGAAATATAGGCCTCCACACGCTGGGCCCGAAGTGTGTCAACTTCGGCAAAGAGAGTAGCTACTGCAGCAAGTGTGGCACACAAATACAATCTCCTCATCAGGCAATCTGCGCACGTGCACGGAAGAACTTTGCCAATGGGTCAACGAAGTCTTCGCCACATTGGATCTCGACGTGGTCGACTCGGGCACGTCGGAAAAGCACTTTAAGTTGTGTGTTTCTGTCCAAAGAAGATTGACGAAACGCTTTCCGCACTACACGACTTCCTGTATCCAGCAGTTGTGCCCGATTAGTTTCTGGATCAAACAGGGTGACCAATCCAAGGGAGGGGAGAGACTTTTCACGGGGATCTTGCAGCTGTACTGCAACGGTATCATGTCGACGAGAGACCATGCGCAATGATTTTTCAAAGCCTTCGTCCAGAAAGTCACTAACCAACAACACGATTGATCTACGCCTGATTACGCGAAGGATATGATCCAAAGCCGACTGAATTGCCGTGCCCGCAGAGCTGGGCTCGTGCGCAAACAGGTCACGTATCAGGCGTAATACGTGCCGTCGTCCGCTTTTTGGGGGCACAAAGAGTTCAACCTGATCAGAGAATAACAATAGGCCAACCTTATCATTGTTCTTTATGGCACTGAACCCCAAGATTGCACAGATCTCTGCGGCGATCTCCCGTTTGAATTTGTCACGGCTGCCAAAATCACTGGAGCCAGAGATATCTACAACAAGCAACAGTGTCTGTTCTCGCTCTTCCTCAAAAATCTTGACGAAGGTATCTCCGGTGCGTGCAGTCACATTCCAGTCAATCGTTCGAATATCATCCCCAAACTGATAGGGGCGTACTTCCGAGAATTCAATGCCACGCCCCTTGAAGGCTGAGTGGTATTCTCCACCAAAAACGTTGTTAACCAAGCCTTTAGTACGAATTTCAATTCGCCGAATTTTGGCGAACAATTCTCGTGGGATCATGGGAGGCCAAAACACACAGGGCGGGTAAAAACGATTTTAGAGGGAAAATGTTGAACCGGGCTGCAGGATGGTGCGCACCCCGGGAATCCTAGTGGGATCTATGACGTTCCAGCCGCTGGTATTGTCGTAACCAAAATTTGTCTACTCAGAAATGAAAACACGCTTGCTCCTTTGCGTCTCGCTCTGCATGCTGGCTTTCTCAGGACCCACTGAGGATCCGTCATCTTGGTCAATTGATGCGGTACACTCCAATGTTGGGTTCAAGGTGCGTCACCTGGGGATCTCCAACGTTCGGGGTGAATTTCTTAATTATGATGCAGAAATTCTTATGGACGGTACTGATTTGAGTACCCTGACAGTCAGCGCTACGATTGAGGCAGGCAGTATCGACACCGGTAATGATCGTCGAGACGGTCACTTGCGGTCGGATGATTTTTTTGGAGCTGAGGAATTCCCGAATATAACCTTCACCAGTACAGAAGTAACCAACATTGAGGGCAGTAACTTTCATTTAGTTGGTGATCTTACGATCAGAGATGTTACCCAGTCGGTTGCGCTGGAGAGTGAGTTTCTGGGAACGAGCAAGATGGGGGACTCTGAGCGCGCTGGGTTTGAGGCACGCACGACAATTAATCGTAAGGATTACAATCTGTCGTGGGATCAATTGACCGAGGCCGGAGGGTTTATCGTGGGGCACAATGTGGAGATCATACTGGAACTGGAAGTCATAAAGGACTAATCCGAAAATCGATGCGTGTAGGCGTCATTGTTTTTCCGGGCTCAAACTGTGACCACGACGCTTACCACGTTGCGCGGCATGTCTTTGGCCTCGAAACCAGGTTTATCTGGCATAAGGAACGGGAATTACCGCCTGTAGACCTGGTTATTGTGCCGGGCGGTTTTTCCTATGGAGATTACTTGCGGGCTGGGGCGGTTGCCCGTTTTTCGCTGATAATGGACAGCGTCGTACGCTTTGCTGAGCGTGGTGGCCTTGTCCTGGGTATCTGCAACGGTTTTCAGGTTCTGTGTGAATGTGGACTCCTGCCCGGTGCATTGCTTCGTAATGCATCCGTTCGATTTGCCTGCACATGGGTTCATTTGCGAATAGATAACGCAGAGGTACCCTATACACGCAATGCTGAATTGGGGCAGGTTTTACGGATTCCAATAGCTCATGGTGAAGGTAACTACTACGCGGAGGCATCCGAGTTGGTAGAGCTGGAGCGTAATGGACAGGTTGTGTTCCGATATACGTCACCGGCCGGTGAGGTCACACCGGATTCCAATCCCAATGGTTCTGCCAACAACATCGCGGGCATAGTAAACAGGAATGGAAACGTGCTCGGCATGATGCCTCACCCTGAGCGAGCTGCAGAAGACGCCCTCGGCAGTCGGGACGGTGCAGTACTTTTCCGAAGCCTGCTGCAAATCTAATCCATGGGATTGCTCGGATCAGGTTCGCCCGTGACAGTATTGCTTCTCGTTGCTATTGTTATGGTAAGCGGCTTTGCACTCTTTGCCGACCCGACGCTGATTGACCGTCTGGGATTTAGGCCTACCCGGGTGGCAAAGGAGCCATACCGCTATATCACCGGTGGTTTTGTGCATGTTTCGCTCACGCATCTGGCATTCAATGCGATCACATTGTTCTTCTTCGGGCCAGTACTGGAGGCGCGTATGGGAAGCACGGATTATCTGATTTTGTATGTGGGAGCACTCTTGTCTGCACATGCATTGACACATTTCCAGCATCGGGGAAACAGTTCGTATAATGCGGTTGGGGCGAGTGGGGCCATAAGTGGTGTACTCTTCTGTTATGTACTGTTTGCTCCGTATGATCGGATCTATATTTTTGCAGCGTTGCCTGTCCCGGCGGTGATTTTTGCATTCCTGTTTGTAGCGGGAAGCATTTATGCGATGAAAAGCGGGAGATCATTCGGGATTGCCCACGAGGCTCACCTAGGGGGCGCAATAGGTGGGTTGCTCCTCGCAATAATATTGGAACCGGGCATACTTCCCCGTTTTTTT
This sequence comes from uncultured Rhodothermaceae bacterium, assembly GCA_964503085.1. Taxonomy (GTDB): domain Bacteria; phylum Bacteroidota; class Rhodothermia; order Rhodothermales; family Bin80; genus Bin80. The sequence goes on from CAZCYQ010000012.1 coordinate 9,384, forward strand.
GACCAGCTAATTTAAGCCACGTATGAATGAGTTGGCGCTGGACACCTAAATAGGAATCTGCAGGGCTTGTCTAGATTACCCAGAGCTGAGCTACATGTGCTGTGAGCGCCACTGTGCAAACTTGTGCGACCATGACTAGGTATACAAGTCGCTAGGTTAAGGATCGCGGTAAGTTTCCGAAGAAGGTTGTATTTGGTTTTTGTATTGTAACGATTCCAAGGTGCGGTCGAATGTTGAATATTGCTTATAACTCTCCTTATCGTCTATCTCGGTTATGAAATCATCTGTTGCAATCGGTATTCTTGTTTTGGCGGTAGTAGGCTGCTCTTCAGCTGTTGAGGAAGAACCGTACCAGGCTTGCCATTTTGACCGCAAGGCCACCGGGCACCAGGTCATTGGCTTTTATCCTGGTTACAAGCATGATGTATTACCCATATCCCAAATAAGGTGGGATATGCTTACGCGTGTGATCTATGCGTTTGCGATACCGAGAACTGACGGATCGCTTGATGTCGGGGATCTTTCCCGACTAGACTCATTGGTCCAGACAGCCCACGCAAATGGAGTTGAAGTCTATGTTTCGGTAGGCGGAGGTTCAGGCTCGTCAAATTTTCCAGTTTTTGCGGTGAATGAAAGTGCTCGAGGAAGTTTTGTGCGTACCGTGAGGCAGTTCTTGGCGGAAAACTGCCTCGATGGGGTTGATATTGACTGGGAAGCATGGAATAAAGATGATGCCAATAATCCGATAGCCTCGGAAAAGGCTGCCTTTATGTCATTGATGAAAGAGCTCCGAAGCGAGCTGGACAGCTGGGGAATATCACTTGATGTTTACCCAGGAGACTGGTACGGCAGGCATTATGATGAAGTGTATCCGCTGGTTGATTATGTGCATGTGATGGGATACGATTTTTCTGGGCCATGGTCCGCACCAGGTCCCCATTCTTCTTTTGATCAAGCCATCGGGAGGGGGGCAGATGCTTCTGCAACCGGTCTGGCCTACTGGGTCAACTACCGTCAATGGCCCTCGAACAAGATTATCCTCGGTATGCCGTTTTATGGAAGGGATTTTGATATCAATGGAGGCACAGGTGTTGCATACCGTGACATTGTTGCGCGATATCCGAATGCTCCTAGTACAGACCGCATCGAGAATATTTACTATAACGGTAGGCAGACTATTGCTGACAAGACGCAATACGTAGTGGAGAATGGTTTTCCTGGTGTGATGATTTGGGAAATCGCACACGATACACGTGACCCTGTGACCAGCCTGCTGCAGGTCATCAATGATACAGTAAGCCAGTGATTGTCTTGCGTGCGTTAAAGCAGAGATTCGTGTAAGCTGACGACAAGAAAGTTGTGGGAATCTGGACCTAGATTTTACCTGCTGTATTCCCCCAAATTCAGATACAATCCCCTTCCAAAAACTTGAGCAACATGAGGCTGTTTGTTTCCAGACGCGAGCGCTGGCTTTGGGCTTGTGCTGTGTTGGTCGTATCAGTAGTCTACTTGACGCTTGGCGTGGTGAGGGATCTGCTTCAGCCGCTAGTAGCCAGCGGGTGGGGGCCGTGGCTGTTTCTGTCAGGCTGTTTTCTGGTTTTGGTTTTCGTACTGACGCAAGGCATGACCATTCTGCCGAGATGGCCAGAGATCGTCGCTGGAGTGGGGATCGCTGTGGTCTATGGTTTTGCACTCACGAGCATTGCAAAGCCAGAGGAACGGATGCATCTGATCATATATGGCATCATTGCCCTGCTTATTTATGCAGCGCTACTGGAGAGATCTGCATTTGGTCGGAATATTTTCGCGAGCTCCGTAGTCGTCGTTATAGCTACGACTATTCTCGGTTTGGTAGATGAGTGTCTCCAACTGGCGCTACCGGATCGTGTATTTGATGTACGGGATATATTCTACGACGCGCTAGCAGCTGCCATGGCAGTGATGGCCAATGCATCACTGCGTTGGGCGAGAGTACTGTTCCGGTAGACTTGAAGTACTGCACTGCTTTGCCGGTGTAGGGGAGCAACCGACAGGGCTCGGTCACAACGATCCTCAACAGTGGTGTTACGACTGTGCGACCATTATCTCAACCAAGAGATGTTTCAAGGATGGCATATTCTTTATCCACGACCGCATTGATGGAGCTTAGCAGGTTTTTGAGAACATGATTGTTGTCGAGAACCCAACTGGTCTCGCAGCTTTGGTAGCCATAGCTCGGACCTCGTTCCATCGTCTCAAGAACCGGAATTACGTCAAGGGCACGGCCCTGATATGCCTTACGTACTCCCATGAGGGGCATACGAACATTGCTTACGCCGGCGAATTTTGTCAAAATCAGCAGCTTAGCTAAGCCGAATGGCAATAACCGACCATTCGTGAGTCGCTGAAGTGCAGGATTGATGTCGGGTAGACAAACTGTAAATCCTACCGGCTTGCTATTAAGTTCGACAAAAAAGCAAATCCTTGGATCTACGATTGTCTTCATTGCCTTGGCTAGATGTACAAACTCGTTATCCGTGATAGGGACAAACCCCCAATTGTCAGACCAGGCGTCATTGTATATCTCCCTTATCGTTGCCACGTCTTCGTCAAAGCGGGACATATCAAGCGTACGCAATGAGAGACCCGGATTACGCCGATGAACGATAGCAGCACCGCGTCTCATGCGGTCAATTGCAACGTGCTTGCGGTGAATGTAGTATGCCCATGTAGTCATGACGCGTACTAGTCCCCAGCGCTCCAGGTAGTCCTTGTAGTATGGAGGGTTGTAGGTCATCATGATTGCGGGCACCCGGTCGAATCCGTCAACCAGGAGGCCGGTAGGGTCATTCAAGGATGGGTTAACCGGTCCGCGCATTGTATGCATTCCCTGCTCTCGAAGCCAGGCTGCTGCTGCATCCAGGAGTGCGGCGGCGGTTTCGAAGCTCTCTTCGGTTTCGAAGAACCCAAAAAAGCCGGCCTCATCGTCGTGAGTTTCCAGATGCATACCATTGACGATACTAGCGATTCGCCCCACGACCTTTCCGTCCGCACCGATTGCGAGGAACAGCTGCATCCGTCCATGCTCAAAGAATGGGTTTTTGCGCGGGTTTAGGACCTCAAACTGATCCATTCGAAGCGGGGGTACCCAGAACGGGTTGCTCCGGTGCAAGTCGTACGGGAATTGAACAAAACGTCGCAGGTCCCGCCGCGATTTGACCGGGCGAACCACACTTGAGTGTGTGCCTGACATACTCCTATACCACAGAGCTGGCCAACACTCCGTGCTTGCGGCCTACGCGACAGAATGCATCAAGGATGAAGTCCAAATCCTCATCAGTGTGCGTCGCCATATAAGATGTACGCATGATTGTAAGGCCGCGCGGCACAGCACCGCGCCACGGTACGATTGGATTCACGAAGATACCTGCTTCCAGCAAGTCAGTCCAGAACTGGAATGCGGACATCATCTCGTTGCCGACTACTACGGGGATGATAGGGGCTTCACTAGTCCACACATCAAAGCCAGCGTCACGGAAGCCCTCCCGCATATAGTGCGAAATCTGCCACAGCCGTTCAAGCCGCCAGGTCTCTTCCTGAAGAATTTCCAGGCACTTGAGCACGGTTGCGACAGTACTGGGTGGCATAGACGCACTGAAGATATGCGCAGGCGCCATGTGCCGGATATACTCAATTACATCAAGATCTCCGGTTGCAAACCCGCCCAGCGAGGAGAAACTCTTTGAGAATGTCCCTGTGGTCAGAGGTACTTCTTTGTTCAATCCAAAATAGGCAGCAGAGCCCCGTCCGCCCGGGCCAATCACCCCCACCGCATGGGCATCGTCCAACATCAGCGCGGCGTCAAACTCGTTTGCAAGTTTGATCAGCTCGGGTATTGGGGCAATTCGTCCACTCATGGAGAACACACCGTCGGTGACGATGAGTTTGTCAGATTCCGGCCTTTCTGCGTCGGCCTTCTCGAGAAGACGACGCAAATGTGCCATATTAAAATGCCGGTAACGCCATGTGTCGGCTGCACTCACCTGAGTGCCGGCCACAATGCAGGCATGGTTCTCTTTGTCCGAGAATATCAGATCGTTTTTAGACGTGATTCCCTGAATCACGCCCATGTTCGTCATGTACCCCGTTGAAAACAGAACACACGCCTCTTTTTGCATAAAGGCGGCCAGCCGAGCTTCCAGTTCGAGGTGTATATCCAGCGTACCGTTTAAAAATCGACTGCCCGTGCAACCGGTCCCATATCGGGCAATTGCATCATTGGCAGCTTCCTTAACACGTGGATCACTGGTTAACCCCAGATAATTATTTGATCCAGCCATGATGAGTTCACGGCCGTCAATGAATGCCCTCGTCCCCTCACTGCGCGAAATTGCACGGAAATAGGGATACAGATTGGCCCTTTTTGCCTCATTGATCAAGGCCCCGGGTGCCATGAAGGCCCGTGTTTTCCCAAATATAGCGGGCTCTGCTGGCAGTACTTCGTCCGGGTCAATCATACGGAGAGGAAATAAGGATTAGTCGAGGAATAGGTAATATACCTCAGCATATGGCAATGGCGTCTAGATTTGAATGTCAAGTATCGGCTGTCTGTGATTCAGGACGAAGGTGGGGCCAGGAAGTTGCAGATAGATGCAGTTCTTCTTCAATCAGGTCAATTGCCTCACTATTGCCGCGTACGTTCCATGAACGGTTCATGTTCGCCTTGGAATCAATGTACGCATGAAATTGCGCCAGATCATCTGCGGATATATTTCGACCAATTACGGCTTTTCCCAAGGCTTCTCGTTCGAGATAGATAGCGTTCAGTGTTTGTTCAAAGATACCACGATTAGGCACGACCATTAGCGGCTTCCCCAGATAAAGTGATTCGCTGAGTAACGTGAATCCGGCTGTACACAATACGCCTCTGCAATCGGCTAGATCTTCCAGGAATTCTTCAACGCACGCAGGCTTAAAGGTAATGTTCGGGTAGCTGGAAGTGTACTCGGGTTTGGGGAAGTTATAAACGATGTAACGACGACCGTCCGCACGTAAATGCTCCAGGAGTGCCTTATTTCCCTCCGGCTGGTTGTAGTAGACCAGGATATGCTCTCCTTCAGTTGGTTCAATCTGGACGATTTCTGAGCGAATGATAGGAGGGACAATGGTCGTTATTTCTGGACGTTTCACTTCGGGATAGAAGAAAGACGACAACAGGAGTCTGTTGGGTGTGCGTGGTGCGACGATATTGATCACGATACGTGCTAGGTTGGCGTGATATTTGTGTCGGGTCGGGAGTGCATAGCAGGTTTCCGTGACAATTTGTTGGTGATTGAGCGAGATTACGGGGAGATCGAGAAGATTGGCTGCTCGCCAGGAAAATGCCTCAAAATCCGTGATGACCAAATCTGCCTTCCATTCACTGATTTGATCTGCGAGTTTGCGTACAATTTGATCCAGATTTCGGATTGACGGCCAATTGGCCAAGAGAGTCGCCCGTGCCTGGATCGTATTGTTCCGCAGGACCGTTTGCAGTTGTCGCACAGGGATTACATTTTCTCCCTGGGCCTGCAAGATCTTCTGTGCTGCTCCGCCCCCGCAGAATCGCACACGATGCCCGCGTCCACGCAGCCCTTCGGCTACGGCCATGCCCCGAGAGGTATGACCACGTCCCTGTCCACTAAGTGCGTAAATAATGCGTGCCATACCACAAAATGGTCAAGATTACCAGATAATTGCAAGTCCGAATTGTTCTGGCCCTCCCACTACTCGAATGGTCAGCGACTCGTCTACGTCAAACTCAGCCAAATGTGCACTTACGTATGCATCCAGGATGGTGAGTCCATACCATGCGATGGTGCCGAAGTACAACAGGTCTCTATTGCGTCGCAGGTTATCCCGGTTAGTACGGAACTGAGGTTCCAGTCTGGCGCGACGTGCTGCGATCTCTTCTGGCATCAGGCTTGACTCGGGGTTTAGTCCTAGGTCGCGAATAAGCTTGGCATAGTCACTGGCATAGTGGGGGAATACGGGTATTCCATCCTGATTGGTGCGTGCGGTATAGAGATAGGCATGCCGGTAAAGCCGGTATCGCCTGTTAACCAAAAGGGCAGAACCGACGAGGGCGGCAATACCGACGTAAACAATGGGGACTTTATAGTACTCGCGGTTGTACAGCTGCCCCCACCCGGGTACTATAGCACGCCGCAGGGCTACGCTTGGATTTGGATGAACCAATACTGAATCCGCCATCAGGGTATCAGGCTGACCATGTGCAGATGATGGGATTACCAGCAGAAGGGACAGGCCGAAAAGTGTGGAGGCTTTCAGTGTGGGATGAACCATTCTACTGGGTTGCACCAGTGAGTAATTCGAGCACGCGCGAAAAATCTTCCTTCGAGTAGTAGTGGATTTCGATTTGGCCTCGATCCTTAGTCGATTCTTTTACACGCACTTTTGTCCCTAGGTATTTGCGTAGCTCGTTTTCGACATCAACTACATGAGGGTTGCGGAGGATACGTGTTGTTTTTGGTTTGCGCGTCTGGTTTTGCTGGAGCTTTACACGCCGTTCAACCTCACGTACACTGAGGTCCTGGCGCTGTATCTCCTTAAACAGTTTTTGCTGAGTTTTTTCGTTTCGAAGGGCAAGCAAAGCGCGGGCGTGGCCGGGTGTGAGGGCGTTTTCCCGAAGTCCGAGTTGGATATTAGGCGGAAGATGCAGGAGGCGCAAGAAATTTGCAATGGTTGAGCGTTGTTTGCCAACCCTGCGGGCGACATCTTCCTGTGTCAATTCATATTCGTTGATGAGTCGCTGATAGCCGAGGGCAACATCAATCGGATTGAGTTCTTCCCGTTGAACATTTTCAACCAGAGCCATTTCGAGCATTTGCTCGCCTTTTGCTGGCCGGATGTAGGCCGGAATTTTCTCTATCCCTGCGAGTTTGGCAGCCCGCAGGCGTCGCTCGCCGCTGATAAGTTCAAATTCTTCATCTTTTATGGCACGGACGGTGATTGGCTGGATTACCCCCAGTTGCCTGATGGACTGAGCAAGCGAATCAAGTGATTCAGGTTTAAAATCGTGTCGGGGCTGGAATGGATTAGGCTTGATCGCACTCAGAGGTAATGCGAATGTGCCACTGACTAGTGTATGGGCATCCTCTTTGGACCGGAGGAGCCCTTCATGGTCAAGCAACGCACCTAATCCGCGTCCAAGCGCAGTCTTTTTTTCTGACATGTGCACGCGTGAAGAGGAATTTTTGCAACACTTCCCCGCAATGTACCATTAGCAGGATCAGCTGTTCGATGTGGAAGTGAAGCGGGGAGCACCAGTGCTGGAAAAAGTGGCAAGTTGGAGGATTTCTCTGGCAAGGGCGCGATAGTTACGGGCCCCTGTACTGGTCGCATCATGCATTACAACAGGCTTCCCGAAACTGGGAGCTTCCGCGATCGTAACGTTGCGGTGTATGATGGTCCTGAATACCCGATCACCAAAGTAACGCTTCACTTCGTCGCGCACACTGCGGGAAAGCCGCAGACGTTGATCATAGAGTGTTAGGAGCACACCTGCAATTTGCAGGTCCGGATTGAGACCGTTGCGTATTATTTTGATGGTATTGAGCAGCAATCCGAGTCCTTCAAGGGCAAAGTATTCTACTTGCACGGGAATAATAACACTGTCGGCTGCAGTGAGCGAGTTGACGGTCAGGAGCCCAAGAGAAGGCGGACAGTCAATGATCACATAGTCATATTTCTTTGTAATCTCATTAAGTGCATGCTTCAGAAGGCGTTCACGTCTTGTCACGCTAATGAGTTCAACTTCGGCCCCTACCAGGTTAATATTGGCGGGAAGCAGGTCCAGATTTGGCACTTCTGTACTGGTTACCACTTCATCTGGTGCTGCCGTTCCAATGATGACCTCATACACCGAAGGTCCTTTACTTTTGATATCGTGTCCAAGCCCTGAAGTGCCGTTACCCTGTGGATCCATGTCTACCAGCAGTGTCATACGCTCCTCAACAGCCAAGGAAGCTGCGAGGTTGATGGCAGTCGTAGTCTTACCAACACCGCCCTTTTGGTTGGCAATCGCTATTATCTGACCCATGCCTAGAGTTCACGTATAGTTTGGGGCACACAAAGTTTATTTGTTGTGGGGGATGGGAGCAGTTGCAAATCAGAACAGAGAGTAAATAAATGGTGCTAATGCTGATCCTTGAGTCAAAACGATGAGAAGGCTCAGCAGCAGGAGGAGGCCCACAATGGGCATCAGCCAATATTTCTTGCGTACCCGCAAGAACCGCATAAACTCAGCGATAATGTGAATCTTATTCTTCATACCGAACGAGCTGATGCGTGAGCTGATGCAGACCTCCGCGCGTTCTACGCGTTAACTGTATTAAATGTCCAAAATTATGCAGGCAGGGGCGGGACAAACAAGTACAATGTTCTTTTGTTGCTAGGCGGTGCAACACGCTTATTGCATTTGCGTACAGGCTAAAAAGTGTCCCGGCAATACACGGTTTACGTTTTGATTCATTTTTTCATCGAAATCTGGGAGGGATTGAATATCGCTCTGCGTTCCCTCATCTCAAATCGTCTGCGCAGCGGGTTGACAATGCTCGGTATAATCATCGGGATTGTGACAGTGACCGCGATGTTCACGGTCATCAGTGGCCTGGAAGGGGAGATGAATCGTTCGCTAGCCCTGCTGGGCACCAATGCAATTTATGTTGAAAAGACGGACTGGTTTATTGAAGGAGAAGAACGACGACGGCAATGGTCTCGGCCGGATCTTCGTTCCGACTTGGCAGATCATATTCGCATGCGTTCTCAGTATGCTGTTGCAGTAGCTCCACTGGTTGATACGAGTCGACCAATTCGTTATCTCGACCGCGCCATGTACGGCGTGTACATCCAGGGATCAACCCCCGAAATAGCAAAAGTAGACAATGTAGACCTTGTGGAAGGGCGCTGGTACAATGACCTGGACAATCTGGTTGGCCGTAACGTAGTGGTGATTGGTGATGCTGTGCGTGAGTCTCTTTTTCCGAGCGAACGGGCGGTGGGAAAAACGATCCGTATAGGCGGCAAGCGATTCGAGGTGATCGGGGTTTTGGAGAAACAGGGCAAGTTTTTTGGCATGTTCTCGTTTGATGAGCAGGCACAGATTCCACTTACAACTTTTGAGCGTCATTTTGGGCGTTACAGGAGCGTAACAATCAAGGTTAATGCGGGGTCCGGGGAGGCCGTCCCCTTACTTGAAGAGGAATTGACGGGCATTGTGCGTGCTGCAAGGGGACTTGATGCATTGGAAGAGAATAATTTTGAAATCAACAAGACAGAAGCATTCCGCGAGCAATTGGCAACGATAAAGGCGGTGGTCTACGGGATTGGCATCTTCCTTACGGGGCTTGCGCTGGTAGTTGGTGGAATCGGGGTCATGAATATTATGTTCGTAACGGTGAAGGAGCGCACCAAAGAGATTGGTATTCGAAAGGCAGTGGGGGCGAGCAAACGTGCTGTGCTAGCACAGTTTCTGATTGAGGCAGTTTTGGTTTGTATTGCTGCCGGGGCTGTCGGCGTGGTGTTATCTCTAGGGATAACGGCGATCATAAACCAAATTATACCGGCAGTTCTGGCCTCAGGTACGATTCTTTTAGCGTTCGGAATTTGTGTGCTTGTAGGTATATCCTTCGGTGTAGTACCTGCCTGGAACGCGGCTCGCCTGAATCCAATTGACGCATTACGTTACGGCTGACATGTTTAACCTGGAATTTATAAGACTGGCTTGGGGAATTCTACGCAGCCATAAGCTGCGCTCTATGCTTACACTCTTGGGTATTGTAATTGGTGTATTTGCCATCATTGTAGCTGTAACTGCGGTTCAGGTCATAGAGACCAAGGTGGTTTCCACCATTGAATCCTTTGGTGCAACCACATTCACCATTTACAAATCCGGTGGATTTACCAGTTCCGGTTCACGGTATCGTGCACGGCCAAATATCACCTACGATGAAGTGCGCCAGTATGCGGAGCGTGCTCAGTTGCCGTCAGCGGTGAGCCCAACTTTGTATCGTGGAGATTCAAACGAAGCCCGGTACGGAGACCAGAAAACCGATCCTGTAGTCATACATTTAGGCGTTAATGAGTATTGGGTCGGTACGAACGGATTTGATCTTGCTCGCGGACGCAATATCACTGCATTGGACGTGCAGTTGAGACGAAATGTTGTTGTCATCGGACATGAGCTTGATGATGAGCTGTTCCCAAACATTAATTCGATCGGAAAAGAAATTATCGTTGACGGTAGACGCTACCAGGTGATCGGTGTACTAGCCAGAAAAGGCGCAGTATTTGGGAACAGCATGGATCGTCTGGCACTGGCTCCCATTACGCGTGTGATTGATAGCTATAGTGCTGCATGGCGGGATATAGAGACCAAAGTGCAGACTTCGTCAATGGAGACGATAGATGAAGCGATTGAGGAAGCCATAGGTATTTTTCGGGTAATCCGCAATGTGCAGCCCGGCGAGGAGAACAATTTTGAGGTGGAAAGTACGGAATCCTTTGTTGGGGGGATCACCAATTTTACAGGTCAGGTCAAGGCGGGAGGAGCAGCCGTTGGTCTGATTACGCTCCTTGCTGCCGGTATAGGAGTCATGAATATCATGCTTGTATCAGTTGCTGAGCGTACTCGCGAGATTGGTGTAAGAAAGGCAGTAGGCGCGAGCCGACGGGATGTGTTGAGTCAATTCTTGTACGAGGCGATCTTTTTATGTCAAATTGGTGGTATTGTGGGTATCCTCGTTGGAGTTTTGGGTGGCAACATTCTTGGATGGGTGTTTGATGCTTCGTTCGTTTTCCCGTGGGCCTGGGCGATTGGTGCGGTAATTGGCGTCACCTTGATTGCACTGGTTTTTGGAGTGTATCCGGCTTATAAGGCGGCAGGCTTGGATCCGATTGAATCTTTAAGGCACGAGTGATGAGCCAGGACCTCGCCAAAAAACAGGCAGGCGAGAAGGCAGCACGATGCGTTGAGTCCGGTATGACAGTCGGCCTTGGCACAGGTTCCACTACAGCGTTTGCAATAGCGGCTCTAGGGTGCAGAGTTCGGGAAGAAGGCTTGTTGATCAGGGGAATACCAACTTCCAGTTCGGCTGAGCTTGAGGCACGAAAGCAAGGAGTACCAATCTGTACTTTCGATGATGTAGAGGGCAGACTGGATATTGCGGTTGACGGGGCCGACGAAGTCAGTCCCGTGCTTGACTTGATCAAGGGTAGGGGGGCAGCACATACACGCGAGAAGCTTGTCGCCAGTCAGGCGGACAGATTCATCGTACTGGTGGATCCTTCTAAACTGGTAAAGCAGTTGGGCACAAAGATGCCCGTGCCCATTGAGGTGATTCCCATGGCTGTGCCAGTTGTACTGCGCGCACTTCAAGTTATGGGTGCAGAGGCAGCGGTACGGCTGGGGCTTCGGAAGGACGGTCCGATAGTAACCGATCAGGGTTTTTGGGTAATTGATGCACAATTTGGTCCGATCAGTGATCCAGCCGCACTCAGCCGCACATTGCTGGAAATGCCAGGTGTGCTGGATCACGGACTGTTTGTTGGACTGGCCACCGAAGTTATTGTTGGTACTGAGACCGGTGCAGAGGTCCTGATCCGTAAACCGTGACGGCACAGCTTCGAGGGTTGATCGCTCTCGGTCACATCAGGACAGGGCCTGACAAATGATTAGGTCAGTACAAATACGAAGGTCAGAGAGGTTATTACGTTTACAGGCACACCATTTAACCGGCCTGGTGCAAAGCGTGCGAGTTGAATTGCCCGCAGTGCCTCTTCGTCGCAGCCTGCTCCGAGGCTTTGCGTTACGGTGGGGAGACGGACAGATCCATTTGTGTCAACAATGAAGGCCACGGTAACGCGTCCCTCGAGATTAGCCCGGCGCGCCCGTTCGGGATACTGAAGTTCCTTTATCAGAGATTCCATGCTGCCGAGCAGGATAGGGACTTGATCCAGGAAGTCATATAGGTCTGGATCATTGTTCTGTCCACGGAAGGAGACAGGCATAGTCATCTCGACACTGATTGGCTGCGCTCCGACGCGACCGGGCTCAAAGCGCATGTGCTCAAGGGTTCTGACAGCTTTCTGAGTCAGACGCTCATCTGCGTACTGCACTGCGATGGGATTCACTATCTGTCCTGTTTCGTCTACCAGGAAGGACACGAACACCTGTGTGTTATCGGCTCCGTTGTAAGCGGCGTGTTGCAAGGGGCCTGCCGAGGAGCTTATCAATGTGGGGAGATCAAAGATACCTGTATACTCAGCGTACGACGTGTCATACAGGGTGGTTTGAGAACTTGTGCATGCGGCAGCAGTGAGGCTGATCAAAACACAGGCCAGTGCGATGGTTTTTGTCATGGTCCACTCCGTTTAGGCCCACACTCGGCGGGCAAGTTACATGTTCAACACCATTAGCAATATTATTGTAACGTTTTCGTAACATTTTTGTTACACTTTAGTAAAATAAACGAAATTGAAATAACAAATTCCAGCATTGTTTGAGATAGAGCTGGCACCGTGTCTTTGCTGCGGCTGTTCTCCCTGCTGTGTTTTCGTGTCTCATCAGCGTCTTTAAAGTTTGACTTGCTAGCCCGAAATCGTCTCTCCTCACAGATAAATGGATGGAAGTTCACTTATTTGCGTGCGTACTCGGATAGCTTCTTCCGGTGAAGCTCTTAAGTGTCGCTGATGAAAAAAAGCGACGGTGGACACAAGATATGCGTGTTCCGAGCGAAGCGGAGCACTGATTCCGAGTTAAGTGGGGCACCGTACAAGCCGGTATTTTGGGGCGTTTATGCAAATGACACGAGTAAGTCGGGGACGGATTTGTTAGAAGGGCAAGTACGCGCTCACTGACTGGATCCCGGACGATGATCGTGGTCTGGGAGATCTTCCAGTCCAAGGTGGTCATACTATCGGGTCCTTCAAGCGCATGGTGTTTGATGGCGCCGACCAGCCCCTCGGCATGGGAATTGCAAACACAAACGCGGATGTCCCATTCAGACATGCCGTTTCGGGCATCTCAAGGCAAGGAGGCTATTGTCTATTCCCCCTTCCGCTATCTCGATCAGCTGGTGACTTCCACTTGTCGCGGGCAGGCTGGGATGCGTCTCTACAACAAATGTCGGCCTCAGATGAGGGAGGCCATTAGCGCCAGTATCTTCCTCCGCCAGCAATCAAAATCAGTCGACTCTCATCATCTGCAAAGTCCGCATCCTCCCCCGCAATCATCGTCATTTTCTGTAGCTCGCTCCAGTTTGTTGGCGTAAATGCCAGCAAGGTCTTGTCCAGGCTGGGGCCCGCCCAATCGTGCCTCATAATGGTCACGTACCCTCTGTGCAAAGCATCCAACTCCGGAAAGTCAAATTTGAGTAGTCAGAGCGGGTCGGCATTCGCGTACTTACACCCGACTGAAAACTCGGTCACGCGACAAGACACGGACCTCGGTAGTTCAATGAAACTGAGGACCACCTTTTTGTAAGGTCACGCAAATCAGCGCAGGTTAAATACGATCGCGACGGACATTCTCACCGGTACGGTACGCCCGCTCTGACGACCGGGAATAAATTTCGCCTCCTCCACTATCATTCTGGTAGCCTCTTCGTCGAGTCCGGCACCAGCTCCACGAAGGATCTCGGGGTCACGCGCATTGCCATTTTCGTCTACGACGAACTGCACAACAACACGGCCTTCAACGTTGGCCTTTCGGGCGATCTCCGGGTATTTCATCTTGGTATGGAGTCCACTAACGCCACCAATCAACTCCGGCATCTGTTCAACGATCACATAATCATTCTGCTTCTCTGATGATTGTGATTGTTCGGATAGGGACTTAGACTCATCGTCCAACTTAAATTCAATCGGAATGGAGAGTTTTACTGCAACGGGTTTACCGTCTTGGCGTCCAGGAATAAATTCTGCGTGCTCAGAGATGACTCGGGTAGCCTCTTCGTCGAGTCCGGCACCAGCTCCACGAAGGACCTCGGTGTCACGAACGTTGCCATTTTTATCTACGGTGAGCCGCACAATGACACGGCCTTCAATGTTGGCCTTTCGCGCAATCTCTGGATACTTAATCTTGGCTTGGAGGCCACTAAGGCCGCCAATTAGCTCTGGATCTTGTTCGACGATTGCATAGACCTCGGACTCGTGTTCTGAGCCTGAATTCCATATCGAAATCAGTAGAAAGAGTGAACCAAGAAGGAGCGCAGCAATCAGGCCAATTACTGCAGAGAAGGGGCGATTGCTCGGCAGGTCGTCTTCGAAGGATTCTTGTCGTGCCATAGTTAAAAGTCCGAATCAGTTGAATGGGGGTTAAAGCGAACACCGAAGACTGGCAACACGTGATGTTGTGTAGTGAAGAAACTGGCTCAGGAAATTCACTTTCAGTTGACGAGTGCAGCATTTTCGGCCTCCGCTAGCAACATCCAAACAATTATCGTGCCAGGAGATTTTCTACTTTGTAAAATGAGAAACTCACACTTAACTTTTTGCGCTCTCAAGACAAATCGGAGCCGAGTATCCGGTTCAGGATACTGAAGCACGTAACTGGTTCAACTTTTACGGGCGAATGCTCTACGGTTGGCGATTCAGGAAAGCAAGTCCCAAATCCTCAAAGCAGCCCAAGACGGCCACATGAGTTTCAAGGGATCTAATCAATCAGTGGACTAGCGTGATGCCATGTACCGTTCACGGTACGCGTGAACAACGCCCAGGAACTCTTGATGCTGCTGGTATTCACGGTGCCTCGTGACAGTTTTTCCCGGTTGTGATTGACGCAATCATGCGTAGGCAGATAATTGCTGTTGATTCTGGAGCAGGCTCGAATCCGTTGGTCATGCACGGTGGTCTTGGTTACTGCTTAGTCTACCCGACATTCCACGGGTTCCCACAAGTTGAGGCGCACGCGTCCCGCATCCGAAGACCGCCTTGTTGATCTCCGGCAAGAGCTATTAAGCGAACTTGGAACGAATTCCAAAGATGCGTGACACTCAATCTCTACGTCGTAGGGTCGCGCAGATCAACGCAACTTGAATACGATCCGGAGAGACATCCTCACTGGCACGGCACGCCCGCGCTGACGTCCGGGAATAAATTTCGCCTCTTCCATGATGACCCTCATAGCTTCCTCGTCACATCCACCACCAATGCCACGAAGGACCGTGGGCTCACGCACATTGCCATTTTCGTCAACGATGAACTGAACAATCACGGCACCTTCAACATTGGCCTTACGGGCGATCTCTGGATACCTCGCTTTGGACTGGAGTAAGCCAATACCCCCAATCAATTCTGGATCTTGTTCAACAATTGTGAAAAATTCTGGTTCTTCCTCGAACTCTTCCTCTTCCGGCGGTGGTGGTGGAGGAGGCACGTTGATCGGAGCATCCAAGTCTAGTGAGGCATCAAGATCCAGGTCGTCATCATCAAGGATCTCATCGTTTGGAACCTCTACAGGCACCGGTGGGCGTGGTGGTGGAGGTGGTTTTTGGATTTGCTCTGTCTGCAGAATTTCTTCCATCTGGACGACCTCCTGCGCAACCTGCTCAATCTCCATAGCATCTCCACGTTCCAGATTTGCATTGAATGCCAAAATCAGCAGGAGGAGTGAAGCGATCATGCCAACCTGTACAAAGAAACCATATGTCCTTTTCAGATCGGCTTTGGGGGATTTACGCAATGCCATGAGTTTTTGTTTTTGGGTTACCGGATGCGGAATTTAAGACAAAAATCGAAAACATGTAACACATGATCCTCGTAAGTGAAGGCATCAGACGTCATAATGTTTCCCTCAGTAACGAATTCAGCGTGTTAGAGATTCCGTCAATCATATCTCCAGCAATCATCGTGCCGGGGTTGTTTTTTTCAGCATATTGATCTGCGGTCTTTCCGCCAATATGTGTGGCACAGACTGCTGCTGTTGATGAATTGCAGCCTTGGGCAAGCAAGCCGCCGCATAAGCCGGACAATACATCTCCCGTTCCAGCTGTAGCGAGCGCAGGATTACCGCTGCTGCACACCACGGCCCGCTCCCTGCCGAGGCCGATGATGCTGGGGAATCCTTTGAGTATCAGCGTACAGTTCCAGTTTGATGCCCACTCGCGCGCCAGATGAAGTCGGTCAAGGCTGAGTTCCTTGTTTTTGGTCATACGCTTAAATTCGCCTGTGTGAGGTGTGAGGATCCAGTTTCGGGGCTCACCGTGAGTTTTTAGGAACTCAGCAGCCGTGGACAATGCATCTGCGTCCACAACAATAGGAATAGAGCATTCCTGCAGCAACGCATGAACGAACTGCTGTGTGTTGGGATTTCGGCCTAGACCAGGGCCAATAATTAATGCGTTTGCCTTAGCAAGCCATGGCCGTAGGGTAAGCATTGCGGCCTCGGTTTTAATTCCACCGTCGGAGCATTCGCTCAAACCGATTGCCGGAATTTCGGTCATTGCCCCTGCCAGAATAGGCTGAATGCTCTGTGGCACAGCACAGGCTACATAACCTGCTCCGACGCGTGCAGCGGCGCGTGCAGACAACATAGGGGCCCCGGACAACCCCGGGGATCCACCAATCACGAGAACCATTCCGGCACTGTATTTATGTGCCTGCGGATCTCGTCTGGGAATGGCAGAGGAGATCGCCTCGTCGGTAGAAATCCAATCCACTGGGGGCACTGCATCATGGGCCAAAAATGACGGAGGAATGCCGATGTGGACAACGCTCACGTGGCCCGTGTAGGCCGGTCCCTGTCCCAAGAAAAATCCCGGCTTATGCGAATTGAATGTCACCGTTAGATCCGCACGTACTGCTGTCCCATGCGGTAACCCCAAATCGGCATCCAGTCCCGATGGGATATCCAACGCAATCACAGGCGAATCTGTGGCATTCAGTCGCTCAACCAGTTCAGCAGCCGTGCCTTTC
Organism: uncultured Rhodothermaceae bacterium; assembly: GCA_964503085.1. Classification (GTDB taxonomy): domain Bacteria; phylum Bacteroidota; class Rhodothermia; order Rhodothermales; family Bin80; genus Bin80. The sequence goes on from CAZCYQ010000012.1 coordinate 26,337, forward strand.
AGTGGGCGGTTGATCCCTATTCCGAAGAGAGCGTCAATGTATAGGTCTGCTGAGCGAGGTCCATCGTGGGTATCAGGATTAAGCTGCAGCCGGCCCGATTGATCGGTAGATTGCAACTTTTGGAGCAAAAGCAGGTGATTTATTGCCTCGGGACTGGCGGGGGGCTTCAAAGAAATGACAGATACATGCGCTCCCCGGTTAAACAGTATGCGTGCAACAACATAACCATCTCCCCCGTTGTTGCCGCTGCCGCAGTATACAACCACCTTGCGCCCGCGCATTGGGCCGTACCTATGCTCAATGATCAACCCGGCCCCCCGTCCTGCATTTTCCATTAGTGTAAACGGGGGTATTCCAAACTCTTCAATGGTAAGATTATCAAGTACTTTCTGTCCCTCGGCGCGCACGAGCGGAAGAAATCCTGCACGCAGCGGGTCGGCATCAAGAACAGACTTGTTATCTGGTTGCGATTTCATCTTTTAGATCTACCGATCAGAGAATGATACAGAACTCACGGACGAAGTGCCGATACGGAGTGTATCTCCCAAAACAGTATCCCAGCGCGGGCGTATCGCGATAGGCTCTGGCATCCAGGTAATGGGTTCAGGGGGCCTGTAGGGATGGATCATGCCACCATCCCAGTGGCCATTTCGATTACGATCAATGAAAGCGCGCAATTGGTAGGTGTTTTGCGGAAGATTGCCAAACGTGAATGCGCCGGTTGAGTCTGGGTGAGTGGTCGAAATCACCAGACCATTTGAATCCGTAAGTACAACTATAATGCTGTCTCCAGATGGAGTTGCAATACCACTAAAGCTTCCGAGTGCGCGAGGTCCCAGCCGTTTGAAGTGTTGCACCCGGATACTGTCTGGATCCAGCACGGCGATGCGATAAACCTGTGTTGGGTCATCCAAAGATAGTAGGTTGTAACTCGTTCCATTGGAAGATGGGCTTTCGAAGCTTACAGGCGTTCCGGTTGAATCCTGAACAGTCACCAGACTGTCCAGAGTCGGTAGGGTAAGCGGCCGATTAAAGACTATCGTTGGTGTTTCCCAAGGTGCTAATTCATATGGATCTTCCGTACCGGTTGGCAGAAACCGTTCGAAACGAGGTTCAATTTGCTGCATGCCCATACTCCCAGTAAAATAGATGGTCTCTACATACACAGCATTGTCGCTTGAATCCTGCACCGCAGCGTCTGGAAGAAGCGCATAGGAGCGTTCTTGGAGTACATCAGTCATCAGATAGATCACGCGCGCATTCGCTTCTCGTTGATAACTGGAATGCACGGTAACGGGCGTGTTATCAACCGAATCTGTGATCGCCCAAGATTCGCCCGCCAGATCAGACAGAATTACATTTTCGCTAAATCGGACTTCAACCAGTCTGTTTGAAGTGGCACGAACTCGTTCTATGACGGGTCCTAGCGTGTCCACTTTTGTGTACACCCAGTCCAGATATTGTTCAATTGTATCAGGAGTGGCCCTGATCAATGGGGTTGGAGGAACGGCAAACCATTCGCCATCATCTGCACTATAGTTACGGTTGACGTCCCGTAGGCCCAAGATGAAAAAATCAGACTCACGCACATTTCCGAGTTCAAACAGTCCTTCAGCATCAGTTTGTGTCTGGTATGCCGGTATGCCATTTACTTCCTCACCGGGGTTGAAGACAAGAATTGGTAGACCGGTGACGGGTTTGCCTTCTATGGGATCAATCACTCGGCCGTACAATCTTCCCTGATCAATCACGGGCCCGGTGGCAAATGCATAGGATAGTGGACGCGTGAGCCGAACCCCCTGCCAGTCTCTAAACTCATCGTTGAGTGTCACAACGTACGTGGTAGAGTCGCGCAGTGGTTCGGAAAATTGTATAGTTACCGATCTTTTACGCCACCTGAAACGCAAACGGCTTTGAGGTGCTGGGGTGATAGATAATGCACGTGCAAAGGAAGCCTGATTCACATACTCTGAAAAAGTCAATTTCAGCTGGGTTGTAGGAGGCACTTCAACTGATTCGTGTGCGGGTTCTGCAGATACGAGTTGAGGTGGAGTCTCATCGCGCGGTCCCCCTGTCGGAGGACGAGGATCTGCGCAACCGCAGACCAGAATCAGTCCTAGCAGTACGATACTACGGGTCAACACGGTTGCTTCTCAGATTGAAAAACAGAAATGCGGCCAAGCCTGTCGCAGCGGCCAATATGACAGGTTCCAGATAGCGGCGAATCCAGTTATTCGGGGGGAGTTCTGCTTGAGTTTCCGGGTGGGCAGGCGACTCAAGCTGATCGACGATGTTCCTTGGAATCCTGTCCGAGAAGACTCGTTGGCAGGAGTCATGTACAAGGAACTCTCCGTCCTTTCCCAAGAATGAGTAACGAAGATCCAGTTCTGCCGAACGGGAAAGCATTTTGCGGCCTGCATGCGTGTAGGTTATGGTGGCTCTGGATATTTCCCAAGAGAGTGAATAGTAAGGCTTTGATGTTCGGAGAGAGTCGGTGGAATAGAGCTCAATACCCTGTTGCTGCCAATGTTGAATCAGTGCACTCGTCAAGTAGGGGAGGGTTGGGGGGGGAACTAAGGTCAGGGAGTCTGCCGCATGGGGGACATCTCCCAAACAGTCAAGGCCCAGATTCTCGAATACCTGCGCGTTTGTAGTCAACTCCTGTGCGGATGACACAAGTACAGGAAACAAGCTCCAGCAGCCAGCAACCAGCAACCCGGCGATATTTCTCATCAATCAATGTTTACGCAATTCAGAAACTAAATGTCGGGCCTCGGGGAGTATTAATTTTTCCATTGCCAACGTAACGGCTTTTGGAGAGCCTGGAAGGGAAAAAATGATTAAACCGCCGTATATCCCGGCAATCGCTCGGGAGAGCATGGCCCTACTGCCGACCTGTTCCCAGGAAAGCAGGCGGAAAAGTTCGCCGAAGCCCGGCAATGTTCTGTCCAGCAGTGCACTTACCGCTTCATAAGTTTGATCTCTGCGACTTATGCCCGTTCCACCGCTTAGGCATAACACATCTGCTGACCCGGATTGTGCACGAATGACCTCCTTTATTATAATCGGTTCATCCGGTACGATTGATTGTGAGGTAATCTCGTGGCCATTGTCTGCGATCAGGTTTGCCATATGGAGGCCACTTACGTCTGTAGCTTTCGTTCGTGTGTCGCTGACTGTAATCAGTGCGAACCGCAATATGGCCGGTGCATTGGATTCGTGACAACTCATTGGTCCACAGTAGTATGTTCACCGAACCATCTCGGGGGGTCGTACCCGTGTTTTGCCCACGGATTGCATCGCATTAGGCGCCAGATACCCAATACTACCCCTTTAAGTATTCCATACCGGTTAATGGCCTGAAGGGCATAGTTTGAGCATGAAGGCGTGTAGCGGCATGCATTGGGCAGATGCGGAGCGATCATCAACTGGTAAGCCCGTATCGGCAAGATGAATAACTTTCGCAGCATGTACTGGTATTAATAGTGATGTAAGGACTGCCAATCCTACATCTCTTTTACATAAAGGTCCCCACAGACAATGAAGATCCAAAAAAAAGACAAACTTTTAACCGCAAAGATGGCCGATGCGGTATTTGCCAAAGATGGTCTAATACCAGCCGTTGTTCAGGATGTAAGCACACATGAGGTGCTGATGGTTGCTTATATGAATCGGGCCACATTGGCGCAAACGATCGAAACGGGTACGATGACGTATTGGAGTCGATCACGGGAGTGTGTCTGGGTCAAAGGACAAACAAGCGGTCACTTCCAAAGAGTAAGATCCGTAAGATTAGATTGCGATGGAGACGCGCTGCTGTTTGAAGTGGAGCAGGAAGGTAGTGGGGCATGTCACACTGGGGCTAGAACATGTTTTTACCGGAAACTGGAAGGATGAAGCGCATCAATTGATGGGTACCCCTGGAGGAGTATATCAGTGACAGTACCGGATGTCGGCATTTTGCATGATTTACTTTGCGTCTACAGTGCATGGTGGTTTGGTTATTCACGTTACGTTACGACAGGTGAATTTTTGATATTATTTTCCACCGTCTTCCCAGCAGGATTCGGCCGATGAGTCTGTGGCGGAATATCATTCTTGTTCTACCCGTGGCTATGATATTTGGCTGTATGGCGGCCGATCAGACGCTTGAACCTGACTGGATAGTTGATCAGGCGGACGTGTTGGAGACAGAAGCGGAGTATGCACTGATGGATATGCTTTCGGGTTTTTACGACAGCACATCGGTTGCACTCGTGGGAGTAACCGTGGAATCCCTGCAGCAGCAGTCCATAGAGGCGTACACGGAGGCATTATATACCTCATGGGAACTGGGTGCACCAGAAACCAATAATGGCATTATGGTTCTCCTTGCACCGATGGAGCGATTAGTTCATATTACGGTAGGTAACGGTGTAGCATGGGAGCTGCCCGCCCAGGTACTGGATTCGATCAAAGTAGAGATGGCGAAATTTTTTGGTGAGGGAGAGTATCAAGAGGGACTTGAGTCGGGATTCAGGTCACTAATGACTCGAGCTGGTGCGCTGACCTGGAGTGTTGACTATACGAGCATTTCCGATGTGCAGGCAGATTCATCGCGCAGTGTGGGGCGTATCCTGATGACGGACTGTGTCATTACGGGTTTTGAAGAGGACCTGGTGGTGGCCATGGACGACGAAGGCAATGAAATTCGATTAATGGTGTCCATGGATGTTCCGATGCTGTCCGTGGAAGATGTAATAGGTATTAGTGGTCGTATTACGCGGACCGCGCCGCTGTACGCACAAGTATTGAATCTGAGTATAGATTTCCCCTTTTGAAAACTCGAGACGCGAGACAGGAGAAATACAGCGGTTCAATTGAAGTCCGTGTGGATTGATTTCTTAGGTTTACCGGATATGAGCATAGATGGATGGAGTTGTTAGCATAAAAGGAATATGAAATGTGCAAGTTTTTCACTATATTCTGACCTTATGCACGCGGACTGTGCAGCAGTCTCCGCAATTAACCGTAAACCACAAGCACAACTTAAAAATGGCAACAACAGAACAGCGCTTTCAATCTCTCTTGGAGCAGCACCTTGGTATAAGTGACCCAGATGCAATAAACTCCAGTGCCGCGGATCTCGGGATTAACTCAGTAGATGCCGTGTCCTTCCTGAAGGAAGTTTGTAAGGAGTTTAATGTTAACATCTCGCCCGACGATGCTGTAAAACTTGGGAGCATGCGGGCGGTTGTCAGCCATATTGAAGCAGCTGGATAGCCCCGGTTGGTGAGTAGGTCTTATTGTCGTGGGTTTCTCTTTGGTGATCCTCCAAAGGGCCGAGGGGGTCCATTATTGCTTGGCTACTGTCAGGGATGTCAGGTTGCCCTATTGGGGTGTCTGGTAAGGCCGTGTGCTGTTCGTATGGTGTACGAAGAGCCGGGGAGGTGCGCATGAGGTACCGCTCATTGGATTCCTGAATCACTTTATCGAAGAATGATGAAGCCATTACAGGAACAAATGGCGGTTGAGGGCAGAAATTGGGTCGTACCTAGCCCGGAGTCTGCCCATGAGGTACCCATGCATGACGGTTCCTCAGTCGTTATTCGCCGTCATGGGAATCCAGAAGGTCCGCGCCTTGTTTTAAGTCATGGGAACGGTTTCGCGGTAGATCTCTACTATCCTTTTTGGTCGCTTTTTCTTGAGGACTTTGATGTTATAGTATATGATCTCAGGAATCACGGCTGGAACCCTGTTGGGGATGTGAAAAACCACAATCTTCCGACGTTTGCACAGGATCTTGAGATTATTCTTGATGCAGTTGACCGGCATTATGGCAGCAAACCAAGAATAGGGATTTACCACTCTTTGACGGCTCTTGTAGCTGTACAACCTCATATCAGACCGAATCTGTTTTCAGGTCTAGTTTTGTTTGATCCGCCCATTTGCAAGGGGGGTAGGGGTTATGCCGAATTTGAGGCCGCGGCAAGCCGTAATGCCGAGTTGACTAGGCTGCGCGCCAATAAGTTTGCAACCAAGGAGCATCTTGCAGAGATTATCCCCTATCTGCCGAGTTTTCAGTTGGTTGTTCCAGGGGTTTTTGAGCTCTTGGCAGAAACTACATTACGCGAATCCGCAGATCACGAGGGATATGAACTGTGCTGTCCGCCCGAGTATGAGGCGCGGATACTGGAATTCGCGGGGAGCTTTGCAGTTCTTGCAGACTTCGATCACATTCGGTGCCCAGTGAAGGTCCTCGGAGCTGACCCCACGTTACCGTACTCCTATTTACCAACGTTTGATCTAAGCTATATTGTAAAGTTGGACTACGATTTCTTACCTGAATCAACACATCTTCTCCAGCTCGAAAAGCCTGGCCAATGTGCTCAAGTCGTGGTTGACTATCTCAGGAAGCACAACCTCATGAAGCCTTGATTGAATTGGAATAGGCTCATTTATTCGTGCGTCACCTGCAAAACAGGGCTGGCATAATTTCCATGGCAGTGCTACTGCAGGCGGTCTAAATGATAACGATCTCCTGCGCCAGTTGAATTGAAGAATATTCGTGAATTTGAGTGCAGTATGGTCTCTTACATGCTTGATTTATCCAGTGTCTTTCCGGCAAAGATCTGCCACATCAGGATTTGTGGACTATTGCTAAATGGAGATGAACATTCTTTCTTCCGATTCAATCCAGAATGTATGATGTTGGAACAGGTATAGGGGCGGAGCAATGCGGTTGAATTGACTTCTTGCGAATAGCTCGGAGGTACCATTGCTGAGTTCCGCTTTGTAGCCGTTGTCAAGGTGTGAAAGAGGAATGTCTGGTGGCAGAAGGGGATTTTATTCTACGGCTACTTGACATTCCCAGGAGCTCCGCATCGACACCAATTTCTTCTCGAAGTATCTACCCATGCCGACCATACATTCATGTAACTCATCCAGGATCGGGCAGTTGTACGAGGCAAGAAGCGAATTGGAGATCTGACCAAATGAGTCTTATTGCGGTTGTTGCGTTATCTTACAGTCTCGGTACAACGTCAGTAGCGCCTTGATATGGATAGAATGACTATTCATGTGAAAGCAACTCCCTCGGCTACTGTGCAGCAGATGTATTTGGTCGTTGAGCAGACTGATTGGTATGATAATCAGAGTTAGTTAACTGAATTTCTAGATCAAGATGAATCAGGATAAAACTCCCCTCGCGATTGTAGGGATGGCATGCAAGTTTCCAGGTGCCGCAAGTATCCAGGAATTTTGGCATTTTCTCGTTTCCGGCCGGAATTCTGTGATGGAAGTCCCAGTGGGAGCGGGTAATAGGCGAGTTGACGTTATGTTTGCAGACATTCCAAACTTGCCCGATGCATGCCACTTTTGCTCATATCTCGATGATATTGAGCAGTTTGATCCGCAATTCTTTCGAATTTCACCCGTTGAGGCTAACTGGCTAGATCCACAGCAGCGGATGATGCTGGAAACCAGTTGGCGGGCCCTTGAGGATGCAGGAATAGATCCACTTGGTCTGAAAGGTAGCCTCACAGGGGTATATACCGGGATCAGTAATTATGAGTACAGGATGCGGATTGTGGAGTCCAATCATAAGCCTGCGGATGCGGCTTCCAGTCTCTACGCGATGTCTGGAACCAGCATGAGCGGTCCAAATGGGCGCGTATCTTTCTTTCTGGGTCTTCGTGGGCCGTCAAAAGCGATAGATGCTGCATGTGCTTCGTCTCTGGTTGCAGTGAACGACGCGGTATCTGATCTACAGCGGGGTAAGATAGATATGGCCATTGTCGGTGGAGTGCAGAATATTTTGAGTGGTCATGTGTTTAAGATTCGTGCAGATGCGGGAATACTAGCCCCGGACGGACAATGCAAAGTGTTTGATGCATCGGCGAATGGTTATGTACGGGGCGAGGGATGCGGGGTTGTTGTATTGAAGCGTCTGCACGAAGCCGAGGCGGACGGCGATAAGGTCTGGGCAGTGATTAGGGGTTCGGCGGTAAATCATGGAGGGGACAGTGTGGGCATGACGGTTCCGCACACACCTGCTTTGGAGCAGGTAATGGGTCAGGCACTCATGGATGCGGGAGTCACTGCAGCCGAAGTGGATTATGTGGAAGCACACGGCACGGGGACATCAGTAGGCGATCCCATTGAGCTCGAAGCAATGTCAGCTGTATATGGTCAGGGACGAGAGTCGGATCGACCGCTGCTTGTGGGATCAGTGAAGACCAATATTGGTCATCTTGAATCCGCAGCCGGGATCGCTGGCTTGATCAAAGCTGTGCTTGTTCTACAGCGTGGGGTCATTCCAAAACACCTACATTTTCATAACCCCACGCCGGCTGTGGACTGGGATAAGATGCACTTGCGTGTAACTTCGGAGATGATGGATCTTCCGGCGTCCAATGGGAGACCACGTCTTGCGGGCATCAACTCTTTTGGAATATCTGGCACCAATTCCCACATTATTTTGGAGGAGTATCTTGCTAAAAATGGAACGTCAAATGAGCAGAATCGGGTAATATATTTGCCTCAAACCGCGTCAGCGTCAGGGGAGCTTGAATCCCCATTGTCCAATGGAGAGGTTACCCCGCAGCGTCAAACACGGCTCCTTCCCTTATCTGGTAAATCACCGGCCGCATTGCAGTCAATCGCTGAGAATTATGTGCTGTGGCTGAATGAGCGCGGGAAAGAAGTTACACTGAATGGTTCCGCAGCAGCACCATTATTTGCAGACATGGCGTGGACGGCAGCGGTGGGGCGAAGTCATTTTGAACATCGCTCCGGCATAGTTTTTCACGATGAGGCATCACTCAGACAGAAACTCGCGGCTCTATCTGTTTCGGCTGACAACATCCATTCTCAATCCGCAACCACAATAGCGTTCGCCTATACCGGACAGGGAAGCCAGTGGACCGGTATGGGGCGTGCGATCTATGAATGTGAACCGGTTGCACGGGCGGTGTTTGATCGATGCGAAGCGATATTCAAGGCCGAGCGAAAGGTCTCACTTTTGGACGCGATTTTTGGACATACCGATTGTGATTTAAGCAATACCGCATGGGAACAACCGGCTCTTTACGCATTGGAGTGTGCACTCACCGCCCTCTGGGCAAGTATAGGAATTCAGCCCTCTGTGGTGATTGGACATAGTGTTGGGGAGTTGGCGGCTGCACAGGCGGCGGGGGTATTCAGCTTGGAAGACGGGATGCGGTTTGCAATTACACGAGGTGCTCTGTTTGCAGAAACAGACCCTGGTGCAATGGCTGCAGTTTTTACTTCCCCCGCGCAGGTAGCCTCCGCGGTTGAGGAGATAAACGCATCAACACCGGGTATTGGATTGAGCGTTTCGGCGAATAACGGTACGCACCAAGTTGTTAGTGGCCCGATCCCCCAGATCCAGTCGATCATCGAACGTTTTGAATCCGAGGGTACCCGAGTCAAACGACTGAATACGTCCAAGGCGTTTCACAGTGCATTGATGGAGCCGGTATTAGATACTTTGGAAGCGTCTCTGAGCGAGATTGCGATCCAGGCTCCTTCGCTGAAAGTAGTAAGTAATTTAACAGGGGAAGTAGTGGGGTCCAGTCAGACACTTGATGGTGCTTATTGGCGACGGCACGCCCGTCAAGCAGTTGCGTTTGCATCTGGTGTTCAAACAATTTCTGAGCTTGGAGTTGATCTGATAATTGAAATTGGTCCGCGTCCGATACTGACCAATATGGTGGCGCTGGCTTGGCCGGAGTCTGAGAGACCGCCATCCATCATTTCAAGTCTCCAGGTGCCCTCCGGTGATATACCGGAGAATGCGGCGAAGAGCGATTTTGAACAGGCTGTTGCTCAGGCGTACCAAGCGGGACTGACCATTGAATTTGAAGGACTCTTTACGGGCGAGGATCGGCGGCGCATTCAGTTGCCGGGCTATCCGTTCCTGCGTGATCACTACTGGATCAGAGAGTCAAAGAGGCGCGGCTTCAGTGCAGGCGATCATCCCCTATTGGGTTCGCGGCGTGATTTTGCTAGTGGTGAAGTGGCGTACGAAACGGAGGTCTTTCGGTCAAGTCCGAATTGGCTGCAAGATCATCAGGTGTTTGGCCGGGTCATTGCCCCCGGCGCACTGTATGGTGCCATGGCAGCCTCGGCATGTCTCACTGAGGGAAGTGGATTGGTGATCGTGGATGACATGCAGTTGCACAACGCACTAGTGTTTCCAGAGCAAAAACCCAGTGATAGTGAGGACGATAATGGGCGGGAAGTGCAGATTCTTGTTGCCCCTGCAGAGGCCGAAAGGCCCCAGCGCATTCAGATATTCAGCCGGGGAGAGGGAGAGGATTGGGTAATGCACGTTGAGGGCAATTTGTCTTCTGATACCGCGATGCCGGAAGAAAGTGGTCAGGTTAACCTGGAAGACCTGAAGGCCGGGATGTCTACCGGAAGCGCTTCATCTTATTACCAGGCTAGAGCCGACACAGGAATTGATCTGAGATCCTCCTTCCGCACACTCAAGAGATTTTGGTATAAACCGGGAGAAGCAGTAGGGGAAGTGTCCTTCCCTGATACAATTGAAAGTAATGAATTGGATATTCACCCCCTGATTCTGGATGGGTGTTTCCAGGTTGTAGCTGCCGCACGTAACCCGGGCGGAGTTGAAGGAGAGACGACGTATCTACCATTTGGCTGGGATCGCCTCTGGTTATCAGGACGACTACCGGACAGTGTGGTTTGTCATGTCAGAATGAATGAAGTCCCTAAGGGGGCAAAAGAAAAATCAGGTGCCACCGCGGAGATAATGAGCGCCGAACTGCGCATCTATGACACGAGTGGTACTCTGATCGGTGGCTTAAGCGGGTATATTGTGAAGCGTGCGACCCGGGGAGCGTTGCTTTCTGCCGTCGAAGATATTGATGATCTTCTGTACGAAATCCTCTGGCGTGAAAGTCCTTTAGTCCCGGCACTATTGCCTGCGGATTTTCTTCCATCCCCGGGAACGGTTGCGGCAAATTCTGGGCTTCTGTCGGCGTATTTAAGCGAAGAAGGAGTTCAACCCGAAGAGAGGAATGCTCTTCTGGATGATCTGGAGCGGTGGTCTCGCTCGCGTGCGCTTGCAACCTTGGAGGAACTGGGATGGAAGCGTAAGCAAGGGGACATTATAGAATCGGAGGTTCTGCGGAAACGCTTGGGTGTCATTTCGGATCACGAGCGCGTCTTTCGTCGAATGCTTGAGATGCTGGCCAAGTCTGGGATCCTGGAAGAGAAAGATGGCTCTTTCTTAGTCAGAAATGCATCTGGAGATGCATTGCCCGATGAAATGCCGGCAGATCTGGAAGCGTTTGCCGATGGGATGGCTGAGCGGTTTCCTCATGGCACAACTGAGGTCGGGCTTTTTCGGCGTTGTGGAACAGCTTTGGGCGAAGTGCTTCGTGCTCAGAAGGATCCACTGACACTGCTTTTCAGTAGCGGAGATCCGACTCCGGGAGATCTGTACCTCAAAGCGCCAGTGGCTCGAGCGGCAAACCGTATTCTGAAGGAAACGGTAGCTGCGCTTGTAAGCGAATTACCCGCCGAGCGCCACCTTAGGATTATTGAGGTTGGTGCGGGCACAGGCTCTGCCACCGCCGCGATCCTTCCCGAACTCCCGGAGGGGCGGTTTGATTATATGTATACCGATATTTCGGCGGGCTTCTTTTCGGAGGCGGAGGCACGATTTGGGGGTAAACCTATGGAATACCGCCCGCTGAATATCGAGAATGATCCTGTAGGGCAGGGCTTTGAGATGCACAGCTATGATTTGCTGATTGCCTCCAACGTGCTGCATGCCACACGATATCTTCATGAGACGCTTGAGTACTGTCGGGATCTTCTCGCACCATCTGGTCAATTGGTAGCGCTTGAGAACCTGAGTGGGCAGGGCTGGATGGATCTGACGTTCGGGCAACTGGACGGCTGGTGGCGATTTGCCGATGACTACCGTCCACACCATGCTTTGGCCAATCCGGCAGTATGGCGGCGTGCACTCAGCGACGCAGGTTTTGGTGAAGTGGAGATTCTGGGGATTGAGGAAACTGATTCAACCAGAAGACACGACAAGGGGGTGATCGTAGCTCAAGGTCCCACCGAAATACAGGAACGTACCGGGGTTTGGGCACTGGTAGCCGATCACAATGGGACCGCCCAAGGTCTTGCAGAAGACTTGGTCTGCAACAACCAGGCAGTCGTACTCGTGGATGCTGGTATAGCAGACTCCAAGAATCCCGCCCTTGAATTAGAGGAACCTGGAAAGACCCAGGTCACCATCGACATTAATTGCCGGGAGTCGTGGGAAGAGTTGCTGCGAAGCATTTCCAAAGATTTGCCGCTGAAGGGAGTTGTGCATCTTGGTGCACTTGATGGCGCAGGTCCAAATGCTTCAACGTATGAGATGGCACAGGATACCAGGCGAATCGTGGAGAGTGCGCTGGTACTGGTACAGGCAGTAATAGACACCAATGTCATACCGGACAAAGGCATCTGGTTTATTACACAGGGCGCCCAAGTGCTGGAAAGGGAGTTCACAGGCCAGCTAGCTGGTGCGGCATTATGGGGATTCGGTAAAGGTGTATCCCGGGAATTGACGCATCTGCAGACAAGAATGATTGACCTGGATCCAGCCGAAACTGCCGGAAAACCCGATCTGGTGACGGAGCTGCTCAGTCCTGACCATGAAAATCATGTTGCCTATCGTAATGGACGACGAAACGTAGCACGTCTGGCCAGAGAGAATGTTGGCTTGGAGCGTCTCAGTTTTCCAGATGACGCTCCTTGGGTGCTTGCCCCAGACCCAGACGGCGTAATTGAAAACATCCACGTCAAGACGCTGTCTCATCGGGGATTGGAACCGAAGGAAGTTCGCGTCGCAGTCAAGGCCGCTGGTCTTAATTTTTGGGATGTATTTCGTTCTCTCGCATTCATTCATGAGGGAAATCTAGGCAGGGAGGTATGTGGAGATGTACTTGAGGTAGGCTCGGAGGTGACAACTGTTTCGGTTGGTGATCATGTAGTCGGGTTGGGGTTCGGTGCATTCGCAGCGGAAATGGTGACACATGGAGACCTTGTCGCGCTCGCGCCAGAGGGGTTCTCTGTATCGGAACTGGCTACGGTGCCGAGTGCTTTCGTTTCAGCTGCGCTGTCCTACGAGTTCTCGGGTTTGGAGGCTGGTGATCGGGTGCTGATTCATGCCGGAGCGGGCGGTGTGGGTTTGGCTGCCATTCAGTTGGCTCAGGTCGTAGGGGCCGAAGTTTTTGCAACGGCGAGTGCTCCAAAACAGGAATATCTACGTTCGCTGGGGGTGGAGCATGTGTTCAATAGCCGCGATACACTTTTCGGAGCAGAAATTCTTGAGGCTACAAATGGTGAGGGAGTTGACGTAGTACTGAATAGTCTTACGAGCGAGGGTTTCATTGATGCGAGTCTGTCATGCCTTGTTCAGGGAGGCCGATTTGTAGAATTAGCGAGACGGGATATTCTGAGTGAAGAAGAAATGGCTGTCGTTCGCCCAGATGTGAAGTACGCCATTCTTGAACTAGATGTACTCAAAAAAACGGACCCCGAGTGGGTTGGCCGGGTTCTCAGGAGCCTACTGAAACAATTTAGCGAGAGAAGTCTAACGCCCATTCGTCATAGCAGATGGCCGTTGGCAGAAGCAAGTGCGGCTCTGCAATTTATGCGGTCCGCCCGCCATCTTGGCAAAATTGTAGTCACGACATCAGCCCTGGTAAGGGGGCAGTTAAGAGGGGATCGAACGTATTTGGTTACTGGCGGTCTGGGAGGAATCGGGCTTGCTGTCGCAAACTGGTTGGCGGATCATGGAGCAGGCGCCATCGTGCTGAACGGTCGGCGCCCACCGGAAGGGGAGGCACAGGAGGTCATTGATGCCTTGCAGGCGCGTGGCATTACCGTGCGAGTGGCTCTTGCAGATGTGACGGATCTAGCCGCAGTGGACACAATGCTTGCGGATATACGCCGGGAATTGCCGCCCCTTGCCGGGGTAATCCATAGTGTAGGCGTATTATCAGACGGTGCTTTAGGGAACCAGACTTGGGATAGGTTTGAGCAAGTATTGTGGCCCAAAGTAGTAGGTGCATGGCATTTGCATCGTGCTACTGCAGATTGTGATCTGGATTTGTTTGTTCTTTTTTCTAGTCGCGTAGGGGTCATGGGGAATCCGGGACAGGCGAATCACGCGACTGCGAATGCATTCTTAGATCAGCTTGCTGCGCACCGTCGTGCCATTGGACTTCCAGGTCAGGCGATTGCCTGGGGGGCCTGGTCGGAAATTGGCGAAGCTGCAGAACGAAGGGAGAGTATTGAGGAACGGAGGGCTGCACTTGGTGGCCGCTGGTTCACACCACAGCAGGGTATCAAGGCGCTTGATAAACTGGTGCGTGCAGATGTAACGCATTCTGTTGTCATGGCGATGGACTGGCAAGTATTTCAAAAAGCTAGTGAGGATCGGCCGGCTTTACTAGGTGATTTACTTCATGACGCTTCCGAGGAAGAAGCCGATACGACAGTCGTTCTTGAAGATCCCATATCCCAGTTGCGCAGAATGCCAGCGGCAGAACACAAGGGTCTGCTCATATCCTTCCTCCAGCAAGAGTTACAAGCAGTATTGCGCTTGCCGAGTGCTCCCTCGTCAACTGTGGGATTTTTCGACCTAGGGATGGATTCATTGATGGCCGTTGAGCTACGGAATCGGTTAAATCGCGCATTTGCAGACGAGTATGTGGCATCAAATACAGTGGTATTTGACTACCCAGACATCAATATGCTGGCGGAGCACTTGGCAGATGAATTAGGATCACTCGGTCCTGCTCCTGCCCCGCTACAGCTTGTTACGCAACAGCAGCCAGTAGTCCGGAATGAGGAGGACGGCATTGCAGTGATTGGAATGGCGTGTCGCTTTCCTGGCGCGCCGGACATTGAGGCATTTTGGGAATTACTTGAATCCGGCGGCAATACCGTTTCGGATGGACGCAGTGATTCTGGTCCGTGGGAGGGGGTAGTGGGGGATCCTGCTGCTGAGGATCCTATCCTGAGATGGGGATCATTTCTGGACGGGTTGGATCAGTTTGATGCAGGTTTCTTCAATATCCGTCCGATCGAGGCCCACGGCATGGATCCGAGGCAACGTATGCTCTTGGAGACCAGTTGGCAGGCCCTTGAAGATGCTGCAATGGACCCCGATTCCCTCAGGCACAGCCGAACGGGAACGTACATTGGTTTGGCAGCCAGTGAATACCGTGATTTAATTTCGGGAAGCAATCAGGAGTACAATTATCTTGGCACTGCAGGAAGTGTCGCTATCGGACGTGTAGCTTTTCTGTTGGGGCTGATGGGACCAGCTGTGGCGGTGGACATGACCTGTGCATCTTCTTTGGCTGCAATTCATCAGGCAGCTTCTGATCTCAAGTCTGGAGATGTAGATCTTGCTCTGACGGGAGGTGTCCATGTTGTTCTTTCTCCTGCGATCACAAGGTTTATGGCGGAATACGGCATGCTATCGTCAAGCGGAAATTGCCGGACATTCGATGCAAGTGCGGATGGTTTCGTTCGGGGAGAGGGCTGTGGCGTTGTAGTACTTAAGCGGCTAAGTGAAGCCGTATCCGATGGGGATCGAATATGGGGTGTCATTCGCGGTTCTGCATTGAATCAAAATGGTCCGAGTGCTTCGCTTACTGTACCGAGCGGTCAAGCACAGAAGCAGGTGCTTGAAGATGCGCTTGGTCGAGCTGGAATTCCGCCTTCGGAGGTTGACTTTCTGGAAGTACATGGGACCGGTTCCCAATTGGGAGATCCGATTGAAGTGAACTCAGTTGCTTCCGTATATGGTAGGGATCGTGAATCAGATCGCCCACTTTTACTTGGAACGGCAAAGACCAATATTGGGCATCTTGAGTCTGCGGCAGGAGTTGCGGGCCTCATTAAAGTGTTATTGGCTATGGAGCGGAGAGTGATCCCGAAGCATTTGCATTTTGAGGAACCGAATCCGCATGTGGAGTGGGGTCAGTTGCCGGTTCAAGTCACATCGGAGAAAATAGAATGGCCAAGGCGAGCTGACCGGCCACCGCGGGCGGGAGTTAGCGCTTTTGCAATCTCAGGGGCGAACGCCCACGTAGTGGTTGAGGGTTACAATGTACCGGGCGATACGGGACTTAGTGTTCCTATAGGTTCGCCAGAATATATTGCTGTTCCCAATCTGAAGATGGGAGTGAACCTACCAGATCCTGTAGACGAGGATCAGCGGCGTTTGAGGCTACTGCCCCTATCCGCGAAATCAAACGAGGCACTACAGGCATTGGCGGGAGGGTACCTTTCCTGGCTGGATGAGCATGTCAAAGAGCCGTCCGAGCAGGACTCGAACGGGTTACTGTCAGACATGGCCTGGACGGCAGCAGTGGGAAGGAGTCACTTATCCCATCGTGCCGGTATTGTATACGAAGATGAACGGTCGCTACGAAATGGACTGATGAGCGTCGCCGGCACGAATGGAAGATTACCTGTTCCTGCAATAGCTCCAAAGGTAGCATTCGTCTTCAATGCAGAGGAGACTCTAGGACTTGAAATGGGAGAAGAATTGTATCGTAGCGAGCCAGTGGTGCGTGCAGTCCTGGATCGTTGTGATGAGCTACTTCAAGGAGAACTCGGAGGCTCCCTACTGGATGTGATGTTTGGGCGTTCAAGTAATCTTTCCGACTCGGAGGTATGGCGGTCCCCAGCCGTTTTTGCCCTCCAATGCGCCCAGGTTGCGCTATGGGAGAGTGTCGGGGTTTCTCCAGATGTGGTCTTCGGGATCAATACGGGGGAACTAGCGGCTGCGTATGCGGCCGGCGTTTTGAAGCTTGAGGATGGATTGGTCCTTGCGGCGCGGTGCACTGAACTGATGAATGGAAATCTCGAAAGCGGGAACGCCCAAGCTATCCCGGCGGAGGTAACCTTCGCACCACCATCCACCCACATGGTGAGTAGTGTGACAGGCCTGCAGGTAAGCCCCGAGATATCTATGGACGCAGCGTATTGGACCCGACGGGCGCGTTCACCCGTGGCATTTGGCAAATGTGTTGCAACCATTGCGAAAATGGGGGTGACTGCCGTAGTGGAAGTTGGTCCTGACATGCTCTTGAAGTCAAAAATTCTTTCAGACTGGCCAAAGGCCGCACAGCAGACTACGAATGGTGTACAGGTGCCGATTGTATTGGCAAGCTTCAAGAGACCGCGAAACGGTTCAACCGACGAATCTATGGGGAGTAGTTTTTCCCAGTCCGTTGCAAGGTTGTATGAGGCAGGTCTCAATCTGAATTATTCAGGACTGTTTGCCGGAGAAAAGAGGAGTCGAATCTCACTGCCTAGTTATCCTTTCCAACGTGATCACTATTGGTTCAAGACTTGAGCTTCTCCGGCGTCTCAGTAGCTCGTTGATGAGGTACCCATTTCGGGATCTTGTCTCCAATAATACTCATGTCCGCGTAGGTTCTCTTTTTGGGCCTTCAACTATTTTAGCGAAGCGGTTCTTTTTTGAACCCCTTCGGGATAGAGGTCTAGTCCTCCGAGATAGAAGCAATCGCATTGGCGAACCGTTCCTTATTTCGAAAGCCGCGGCTACGGATTTTGACGGTTTTGATTCGACTGTTGATGCTTTCAGCGGGGCCGTTACTGGCTTTTAGGACGATCGCACTGATGATTCCCCAGAGGTGTGCTTTGATGGTTTGGGGGCTTTTTTCATGGGTTTCAGTCGGCAGCGCATCGCTCAGGACAGCCATTTTTCCCAGCCCTTGCGGGCCCAGGTACGACTGACATAATGCCACAGCTTCTGGGAGGTTTCCTTGATCGCCCAGGCCCTGGCAGTTTTCAGCGAACTGTTCTTCAACGACTGAAACCGCTTCTTTTGCTTTTCGGACATATTCTGCATATTGGTCAGGCAATCACACTTGGCGCCGTTAAGATCGTCCACACCCGCTTTCGCCAATTCCTTGTTCTCCTGTCGACGAACCTTGTCCACTCGCTCCGAGATACGCTTCGCGACACGAAAACGGTCAAAGGCAATCTTCTGGTCTGCCCCTGAGACACATTCCCGCGTTGCACCGATGTATGCGGGCCGCATATCCATGCTCACACTCTCAATCTTAGCCAATTGGACTGGACTACATTGATCGTACCAATGCTTCAGCGTCTGCTTTGTACGAGCTTCCCCCACATATACCACCGTACCTGTGGCAGAATCCGACACGATCATGACGTAATTCTGCCCTTTTCAAGCGGAGGTCTCGTCCACGCCAATCTGAGTCGGCGATGGTTCCGATCTTCATGAAGCCCCCGTTTGACCGCGCGATTCATAATTCTGTCAATAACCGGGCGAGTCACCCCCAACAAACGGGCAATCGTTGAGATGCTCGTCTCTTGCAACCAGTCAATTACCAAACGCTCAAACTCAAAGGTTACCCGAGCACACGGAGCGGCCCAGGGAACCCTGGTCGTCCGTACACCATGTTCTGGACTTTTCGCACGATGGAGGTCCGTGACGATCTGCGTTAAATCCTCGCCATATTTGTTGAAGCCCCCTCTTTTTAGGCACCTGTAAGCTTAAATCACATTTCGCACAAATACCTCCCGCAAGCACACAAACCTCCAACCTCACAACTTTAATCATACGATTCCAGTTATATATAATGTCATGTACTCATTCCTATCCGCAGCTTGCCTTAGTGTGTCATAAATCAGAGATTCCTATGGAACCGAACAACAACACCCCGAAAGACCAAGAAATCTTGTGGGCCAAAAACGCACAGATATTCTTAGACCTGTGCAAGGATCAACACCACGTTTTTGACGAGCATGACAGCAAGTTTACTGTCAGGGCGATGGGAATTGCCACATTTAGCGTGGCGTTGTTCGGTGCAGGTGCATCATGGATAGACCCACAAAAAGTTGGAATGTTGGAATGGGGTTTTCTTACGGCAATTGCTGCAATTGTTCTCACAGTGATCTCTATTGCGATGGCCTCAATTGTAAAGCCCCACCTTTGGAGTCAACCGGGTGATCTTTCCGAATTCAACAAGATTGTTTACAGTAGCTCCCATGCGGACTTTCTGGCCAGCGTTGCTGCTGCGTACATGAAATCAGTGTCCGAAAACACTCCTAGCCTAGATTCACGGGGTAATAAACTACAAATAATCGCTAAGTTGATCCTTGCGGAAGTAGTGTTGTTCGTCGTATTTAGGGTTTGTCTTTTGTTCCCCGGCTAGTATTCCTACCATCCTTGAGATGCCGCACCGTTGGTATATGGGTTATATTAGGCCTATTGACAGGCGTTGGTGACTTTGGGGTTTGCGTGTCTGGCCGTGGAGATTCAGACGGTGTGTTATTTTCCTGCTGTTTGCTCATGGCTTACCATACTTTGGTATATGGCTGGACGCGGTGAACCGAATATAAGGATCATTGCATACTGTGTCAACCCTTCTCGCCTTCCTTACTAAGTAAGAGAAACATCTCTAAGTATTGAAGCACCATGGATACAATTCACCGACATCATACAACTTGGAATAACCTTTTAGCCATTTCCATTTTTTCATATAGAGCTTTTGAAGTTTGTGCTATAGAGAGGCCAGGTAACGGTTCTCCAGTTGCACGATTAGGAAAATAAGCCGATATTAGGCCTGCAACATATATCTTGTTTTCTTCGTTCCTGAAGATAACGGGTCCCCCGCTAACGCCATTTATCGCTACACCATCTATCAGATACACCTCGTCATGAATCCCAAAAGCACCAGCCCCTCTACTTATCTTGCCGGAGAAGAAGCACAACTCAAGTCCAGCAGGGAAACCCAGCCAGCCTACCTCCTCCCCAACATTGAGAGAGATGTCAAATGGGAGAAGTTCTACAGGGCTGCGAAGAAGTTGAAGGCTACTCTTCCTAACCAAGAGGACAGCGTGATCTTGTTTCCGTGGGTTAAATAGAATGGTTCTATCTTTTTCTCTATATAAATACGGCTTTTCCTCCTGACTAAAGTGAATTACTATAGACTCGTCCCATTTAGCTGCGTGTTCAATTACATGACGTGCTGTAACAATGGCATGAAATTCAAAGTCTTCGGGAAGAGAGAGAAGGAATCCCGTTCCCTGACCAGAGCGAGTCTCAATCTTTACCACAGCAGGGGAAATTTTTTCTACTACGGTTGCCCAATTCATTTATGATCAAGGTATTTTTTCTTTGGTCGTGGTTCAACGAATCGAATATAACTAAAACTCCATTCCCGTCCATAACCTGTGTGCTCCGGTTGAACTGGCCCACCATTCCAAGTGGAGTGGGCCACCTTACAAATCAGTGTTCCGGAGCTAATGTTTAGGGATTCTGGCTGGGATTGTTATTTTAGCAGATAAGTGCCCTTTCGAATCAGTTTGGGGATCAAGCACGCCCCATGAGGCGCCAAACCACTGAAAAAGCACGATATCGGCTATATTTTGCAAGAGGCTCCTTGGCTGGTAATTCAGGCTAGTCTTGGAATTCAAGAATTCTGATGGGAAATTCAGTAATATTATTCCACCTGCCAGTGATAGAGCAGGTCGCTGTGAGGCAAAGGGGAAATCTTATCATTCAAAATGTCCTACGCAACCGGTTACACGTGCGTTTTACTTGTGTGTTTATAGGACTTTCTCCAAAAGAGGAAATGCCTTGTAGGCTCAGTTAATGTAAATTGCGAGTGTGAGGGACAAGTAAGACTTTAGCCATTATGCTCCACTGCGGTCAGCTTGCGAATGATCTGTGATTAATCTTAGAGGGACACAACAATTCATTATGAATCGACGCGAATTTACACAACTTACCGCTCAGGCCGCTGGCGTGGGGCTGTTTTCAACAAACATCCTTATCAAACAGACTGAACCCGACGAGATCATTGGTCACGGTGACTTCCGTTACCGTGTACATAGGAGTTGGGGACAGCAGGATCCAAGCCTCGTGCCCGTTAATAACTGCCACGAAATGGTTCAGGACAGCGCAGGACGCCTAATCATGATTGGCGATGAAACGCGCAATAATGTATTGATATACGACAAGTCGGGCAATATACTTGATACTTGGGGCAGTGAGTATCCTTATGGGCACGGCCTGACACTATTGAATGCTGGTGGAGAGGAATTCCTGTTCATTTGTGATAATGGTTTTGATGGAAACCCGCAAGTTGTCAAGACCACACTGGACGGACGCGTAGTTCTTAGTTTGCCCCATCCACATGAAGTCGGAGCTTACGCAGAGTCTGATGCCTATCATCCAACGGAAACCGCTATTGGACCGAATGGGGACATTTACGTAGCCGATGGCTATGGTTCGCAATGGGTTCTCCAGTTTAGTGCCGCGGGCGAGTACATTCGAAAATTTGGAGGAAGGGGGGATGAGGATCATCAGTTCCAAACAGTACACGGTGTGTGCGTAGATCTGCGTGATCCAGGTGCACCATCTCTGATATGCACGAGTCGGGCGCACAACGCCTTTAAGCGGTTTTCTCTCAATGGAGATTATCTCTCAACGATCTTTCTGCCTGGTGCGTATGTGTGCCGCGCGGTGATTCAGGGAGAGATGTTGTATTCAGGTGTGTGCTGGTCAAGGCTCCGTTATCTGAATCAGACGCCAGATTCCGGATTCGTAACGATTCTGGACAAGAACGATCGCGTGGTTTCGAATCCTGGAGGAACCCCACCCGTCTACGAAAATGGGGTTCTCCAGCTCATGTTACAGGACGAGCCCATTTTCAATCACTGCCACGATGTTTGCGTGGACACAGACGAAAACCTGTATGTTTGTCAGTGGAACGCAGGCAAGACTTATCCGATCAAGCTGGAGCGGATTTAGCAGCCTTTAACGAATCGTACGTGCAGACTGCGTGCGTTGTTGGCTTCAAAATGTGTCACCGTCCCTGTGGTCTTATCCGTCCCCATACGGATGACGGGCGCGAACCAGGTGTTACCCACAAAGACATGGTCAGCCGTCTTTGTTAATGTGATCTTTTTGCCACGGGGGTCACTTGCAACCAGTACAGTATCCCGCGCATTCACTGAGTAGGATATGCCAAGCTCTTCGCTTGTGTAGCATCCTTCATACATAGACAGCGTCGTGTCCTCTGATGGTGACAGGCGTGCGGCATTTAATCCCCGTGTGGACGCATTTACGACTGAACCCGAAGAATCGCGCGTGAATGAGATAGTCAGATTGAGTGCTGGAACGCGGAGGGAGTCTACACCAATTGGTTGAACAGGTACTGGTCCGGCAGGTGGCCAGTAAGCTGAAAGTAATTCCCCTTTGAGAATTAACTGCAGAACGGATGCTTTTCCGAAGTCATAAACCCCCGTGTAGTCGCTTAATGGAGGCACATCGTCCGCAGTGACAGGAGGTGGGACTGGTAGGGACATGAATGCATCCAGGTAGTGCTCTGTGACACGCTGTGCCATGGTGGAAGCGTTCATAATGGCCGAATTGCTAAGCACAATGGCGGTGAACTCATGGTCGGGTATTCGCAGGATTACCGTCCGAAAACCGGCCCATCCGCCCGTATGCGAGATTGTATTCAACCCCCTGTAAGTCCCTCTGACAAGCCCGAAGCCATACGGAATTTCAGACCCATCGCCTAACTGTCCCTGCGAATTCATCATGGCATGTACCGCGGGGGATCCTATTCTCTGATCTTCAAAGTTTTGCACCCATTTCAGAAGGTCCTCGGTCGTCGTGTGCAAAGAACTTGATCCGAGGGCCATGAGGCCGTTACCAATTCGCTGAATTTCACCGAATTGCGAGGAGTAGCTGACTACGCGCCCGGGTACGATTTCTTCGTGATCGTCCTGAAAATGCGTCTGTGTCATATCAAGCGGTGCAAATATCCTTTCCTCCGTGAATGTTCGGAAGGATTGCCCGCTCAAACGCTCGATCAGCAATGCCAGGATAGTGTAGCCTGTATTGGAGTAACTATACTGAGTTCCAGGGACAAAATTCAACGTGCGCTGGTGCTTGATAAAAGTGGTGATTTCTTCCATGGAGATCACATCCTCCATGTTACGTCCTGCCATTGCAAGCATTCCTGGCCAATCTCGAAGCCCGCTGGTATGATGAAGGAGATGCCGAATGGTGATTGTATGTCCAAAATCCGGCAACTCTGGCATATGCGTTCGGATATCGTCGTCAAGTGCAATCCTCCCTTCATCAACGAGAAGGGCAATAGCAAATGCACAGAATTGCTTTGAAACCGAAGCAACATCGAAAACGCTGGTTGACGTGATAGGTATGCCGTGCTCTAGGTTCGCCATGCCATATCCCTCGTGATGCAGGACGGCCCCACGGTAGAGTACGGCTACTGCGGCCCCCGGACTTTCATTTGTATCCCAAGCCCGGAAAACCTTATCTACTTGGGCGTAGGCTGGTGTCTGTACAATGAGGAAAAGACAGAATAGTACACGAATCATTGATTCATTTTTTTAAACCAAACCTCTTGAGTGCGCCCAGAGGATGCGCTAAAACCGGCCAAGCTGTCCCCCTCCTGTTTGAATTCAAGCGCACTCAGGTACCATGCGTTGCTGTAAAAAGAGTTCAATCCAGTTCTTGACAGTGTTGCCAATCTGCCTCGGCGAGAGTGCAATCGCAACGTATCAGCTTCCATTGTGATGTATAGTGTACTGCCAAGTTCCTCGCTGTAGTAAGTGCCCTCGTACGCATTCAGGTGTTCATCGTCAATAAATAAAGCGGCAATATTCATTGCCATATCAGAGGGATTGAATTCTTCCAGATTACCAAGAACTACAATACCCAGATCGTATTCAGGGAAGCGACCGGCCCAGGCACGAAATCCGCGATGCGAGCCACTGTGCCCTATGGATCGTGTGCCTCTGAATTGTCCGTGGGTGAGGCCAAAGGCGTATGTTAGAGTGTCACCGTTTGTGAGTACGCCACGGGTGTGTGCCAAGTCACGTGTTTTCTCTCCACCAATTGTGCCGTGCTGCAGCGCAGTCAGCCATTTCCCGAGGTCCAGTGCGGTTGTATACAACCCGCTTGCACCGACGCTGGAGTAATTTACCCGCTGTGCCTTATAGCCATTAGGTGCAGTGATATACCCGGATGCAACATCGGGGATCACTTTCCCATGCTCTGATCTGAAGTGGGATTTGGTCATCCCCAAGGGCAGGAACAAGCTGTCGCGTGTCCAATCACTGAATGACTGTCCACTCACACGTTCAATGATTTCCGCCATCAGCGTATAACCGGAATTGCTGTACAGATACTCTGTTCCTGGATCAAAATTGAGCGCACGTTGACGATAGATCAGCCGCAGGATATCGTCCTTCGTAATTACATCATCCATACGGTAACCGGCTAATGAGAGCAACCCAAATTCGTCACGCAGTCCACTCGTGTGGTGCACCAGGTGCTGTATAGTAATGGGGGGTGTGAATGCGTGTAGCTCGGGGGTGTAGTCTGTCACGGGGGCATTAAGCGAGATTTCGCCATGTGTTGCAAGAAGTGCAATACCATACGCTGTAAACTGTTTGGATACACTCGCCACCAGGAACACCGTTTCGGGGGTGATGGGGATATTATACTCGAGGTTGGCCATACCGTAGCCTTTCGCAAAGTGCACACTGTCTCCGCGCATGATCACGACAGCTGCACCGGGGACATCGGGTTTATCCATGGACGAGAACAGTGAGTCTACCTGGGTCTCCAGTGACTGACCGAGGGCAAGATGGCCGGAGGTCAGGAAGCATAGAATCAAAATCTTACGTAACATTAGGGTTGCGTGGTAAAACTAAAATTTAACTCATGTCGATGAAGTCTCAATACTCAGCTCAGCGGACGCGTAACCTTCTTAGTCTGTTTCTGGGCACGATAATTTTTGCAGGTTCAGTTGCAGCACAGGATCCGCTTAGAATAATTGCCTTTGGTGGGCACCCAGATGATTGTGAGGTGCGTGCCGCCGGAGTTGCTGCTATGTGGGCCGCAATGGGGCATAAGGTAAAGTTTGTCTCGGTTACGAATGGTGATATCGGTCATTATGCTATGGCGGGAGGTCCACTAGCGCTTACCCGTAAGGCCGAGATTGAAGACTGTGGCAAGATACTGGGAATTGAGGAATCGATCATGCTTGACAATCATGATGGTGAGCTCATGCCCACATTGGAAAATCGCAAAACGATTGCGAGATTGATACGCGAATGGCAGGCCGATATTGTATTGGGGCCGCGTTCAAACGACTACCATCCAGACCACCGGTACACGGCAATACTTGTTCAGGATGCTGCTTTCATGGTTACGGTGCCATATTTCACGCCTACCGTTCCTCGCG
Organism: uncultured Rhodothermaceae bacterium; assembly: GCA_964503085.1. Classification (GTDB taxonomy): domain Bacteria; phylum Bacteroidota; class Rhodothermia; order Rhodothermales; family Bin80; genus Bin80. Next base: position 51,680 of record CAZCYQ010000012.1, read on the forward strand.
TAGAAAAGAATCCTGTATTCCTGTATTACCATGATCGCTTCCAGCGGCCTTATCCATTTACTCCAGATATCGTTGTAGATATTGGTCCAGTAGGGGATCAGAAGTATGCTTGTATGGCGGCACTCAGGAGTCAGTTTTCTGACTGGAATGCGTGGCTTGCCGGCTACCACGACGAAGTGCCTGAGGAAGAAGAAGCACGGAAAGCTTGGATACGTGAGCGCTTTGAGGCTAGAGATGCGAGCGTAGCCAACAACTACCGAGACCTGCTGATAGAGTATTACGGGACTGAACGCGGGAATGCTGTGGAGTTCGCTGAAGCATTTGAAGTTTCCGAGTACGGAAGTCAGCCAACTCGAGAACAACTAAAGGCGTTGTTTCCCTTTTTTGACGAATAGCTGCTGATGGATGCGGTCTGCACTGTGCGTGTCGATGGACAAAGCACAAGTTCCTCTGTATCGCAAATGAGGGTTGACTAAAGACTTCCGTCAGTGCGGTCGATGAAATTAGGGGGAATTAGCGTGATAGGTACATCAATCCTGTGCAGAAGGAGACCCGCTATTTACCCGTTTTTTCTGAACTCAGTTTTGACGGAAGCCATCGGGATGAGGGTTATCCCGCTGGTTGATTTCCATGTAATCCACTCATTAGGATAAGTAACGGGTGCTTTGTTCCGTTGTATTTAGGGGATGGCAATGGTGGAGGTACTGGCTGAACAAATATGAGTTGTCGAACAGTATCGGGCTCATCACGGGGGATGATTGCTCGAGAATTCCGAGTGCTAACGAGACGTGAACAACCGCTCCGACCTTATCGGGAGTGGCAGGGTATCGTCAATCCGGCTAAGGGGGGCGCCCTCCCATTCCAGTTTGACGTCACTCATCATTTCCCGCATACCTGGTTTTCCTTGAGCTTTCAGGAATGCATCAAGCAGCGCGGGCCCATCGGACTTTAGCAGGATCATTGCACCGTTCTGGCGCAGATACAAATCTGGGGTCACATTCCCATCACGGTCCATGGCGCCAAAGTATCCGAGTGGACCTGTAGCCTCGGCAACGGTCGCAAATAATCCAATCCACCCGCGAACAGTTTTCCGCTCGTCCGAATCTTCATCAAACAGTTTGAGGGCAATGGCGAGTGCATCAACGTTCACAACAGTTTCCTGAGTACTTTGCAAGCGCTGGCGGGCTGAGAGACGGGCCAGTCCGTTGTCTCGCAGGAATCCCCCCTTATAGGGTCCCGCTGAATAGATTCCTGGTACTCGATCAAACACAGCAGCGTCCAGATAGGAGTACAGTGCATTATACAGGCCATTGTACAGTGATGGTGGAATGGCTTCACGCTCAAGCGTTAGCAGTGCATGAAAAAATTGAAAAGCACTGCCATTCTTGGCAAGAGGAGTCTGAATAGTATGTACGCCCGTAGTTGAAGCTTGGTGCTGGCCCATGTATTTTTGTTGTTCCGCGATCATACTGTGCCAAGAGGTTCGCCCAGCGTTGGCGTCTGGTACCTGAGATGTACCACCGATGATGTAGGACAATACGAAGGCTACACTTGCGTAATAGCCGCCAAAAAGCAGGTCCATGTATGTGGGGCTGAGACCAAAGACAGTTGCGTCTGCATCAAACGGAAGGAACCCCTGCCCTTGTGCGAGAGCTTGATTGTAGCCGGTTTTTTGTTTCTCCAGGAAAGTCAGAGCCTTATCCGCGGTGGATGTTCCATTGAATCGCTGTGCAGCCATGGCCACACGTGCAGCCAAGACAGCATTTTCCACAATCGAATACCGGGTTGTGGCCGGTGTGGCCATACCGTCTGCGATTTTAAGGCGCGGGATCATGTTGCGGTAATTCCTCGGCGGCCGATCGGATATCTGTGCCGCGAGTATCTGTGTAAGGAGGGCATCCACTTCATCCACCCGCAGCGGCTCGTCCACCAGGTGCTGAAGGCGATAAGCTATTGCAAGGGGATCGGTTTCGGCGGAGGGTGAGCCATTTTTGATTGCCCTGATGGGCAGCTTGGTTGTAGGGTCAATGCCTTGGTTGTAGTAGCGCCTATTGAACGAGATGAATTCATCCTCGTTGATTTCCGGGCCGTCGAAAAGCGGTGCGGGTTCGTCTAATCCCAAATCTGTACAGCCAGCCGCAAGGACGCTCCCACAGACTGAGAGTTTCAGGAAATCACGTCTTGAAAAATGGCTTTTTGGTTGCATTGGCCGTACGAAGCCCCAGAGCAAAAAGATCAGTCAACGAAACTTGCGATAAGCAACTCAATGACCTCTAGTTGGCTGCTGTATCTCGAATGACTAAGGTACATGCAGTCGGGATTATAGAAGTGACAGGTGCAATGTTCATGTCCGGCGTTAAAGAGGCAATTGTCACCCATCCGAACCACTGGAAGCATCACAGGATCAAAGATAAGAGGTACGTTACTCGAGAATATCCTCATTGCCTGTGGTCTTTGTTGGACAGGCGCGTACAATAATGATCGCAGTGAGGCCTATATTGGGCCGCAGGGGTAGTTCCGATGAATATCACAGTCGGTGCGAGCCTCAGACCGTTAAAGTTCGGACAATCAAACTAAGAGAACGTGCAGTTAAAAAATAAGGCGATAATTATCACGGGCTCAGCAGGTGGTATAGGTCGAGCCATCGCGCTTGCTTGCGTCCGGGAGGGTGCACGGGTGCTATTGGTGGATCGTAATGAGGAGGGCTTGCGTGAGACGAACGAGATAGTGGGGCAGCACAGCAGTGTGCATGTTGATGATCTTTTAGATACCGCATCTGCGCCCCGAATTGTTAAAGCGGCTGTGGATCGTTTCGGCGTGCTTCACGGGATAGTGAACAATGCAGCGCTTTTAACAAGATCCAACATCGAAACCACCACTCCGGAGCTTCTTGCAAGGGTGTTTAATGTGAATGCCAGGGCTCCGATGCTACTGATCCAGGCAGGACTTAAGTACCTGACTGAAAATAAGGGGAGCGTCCTCAATATCGGGTCAGTCAATGCATACTGTGGAGAACTACCGCTGTTGGCTTATAGTATGTCCAAGGGTGCTTTGATGACTATGACGCGGAATTTGGGCGACAGCCTGCACGCGGAATACGGGATACGAGTGAATCAGATCAATCCCGGTTGGGTTCTGACCGACCACGAATTCGAGATAAAGGTGGCTGACGGGTTGCCGGAAGACTGGCCGAGTCGGATAGCGCGCAATATAGCTCCCTCAGGAGGATTGATTCCCCCTGAAACCATCGCTGCAGCTGCGGTTTACTGGCTGAGTGATCATTCCTGTCCGATAAGTGGCACAGTTATGGATTTAGAGCAATATCCTGTTATCGGGCGGAATCCTGTCAAGGAGGTAGTGTGATTCACTATTGGTTCCCAGGACGGCCAGGGGGCGCATCCAAGTGCAGCCAAAGTGGACTTGATTGCCGTAGTGAGGATATCCTGCTAGCCCCTTCATAGCCAAGAAGGTGTGTGATTATATTGAGTCGTAGACAGGAAAAATCTCAAGTGTCGTTAGTAAGACGAACAAGTCTCCCATAATGGCATGGTAGCCACAAATACATGCATCGAAAAATCAGACAAGACTCAGGCGTGTTGATCCTCCGGTAATGTGCGGGAAAAGCAACTGTCTGGTGGGGATTTGCAATGACCTAGCCGTTAGATTCCGTTTATCTGAGGCTGATCGATCTGAATTCAATTAGTACCTCCGGATCTCGTGGCAGGCATACGTCTAGAAGCACATTTCCCGTCTTGTCCCTAAAATTCAGCTAAAGAAAGGAATGGCTCTTTTCATAAAGCGTTATGTATATTTAGACTAAATCTAAATAATGATGCAATCTCAACACGATCGCCCCGCACTGGGACAAGTCTGGTTGGCATGCACGGCCTTGCTCTTGTACACAATGACGGCGACTGCACAGCATGCCCCGCCCGATTCCAGTCGTGTAGATTCGATCCGTACAATCCGGATGGATCCCTTGGTTGTGACAGCTACCCGATCCGAGAAAGTTCTCGAAGACGTAGCTGTACCCACGAGTGTAATTATGGCAGAGGTTATGGAGCGTGAAGGTGCTTCACGCCTAGGTGATGTATTGGCCTATCAGATGGGAATGGCCTTGTTTGATGATCACGGCACTGGGCTGCAGGTACAGGGATTCGCATCGGATTATACCCTCATTTTACTTAACGGGGAGCCGGTGATTGGCCGTACTGCCGGCACACTTGACGTAGATCGAATTACTGTGAAAGGCCTGAGTCATCTGGAAATCGTGCGTGGTCCATCCTCGTCGCTCTACGGGAGTGAAGCCCTGGCTGGGGTTGTCAATTTGATTACTGCACCGCCTGCGGAAGGCATGGAAGGGGCCGCGAGCTTTCGTATTGGCTCCCACTCCACCTCGGACATGGCATTTCAAATAGAAGGTGGACGTGAGCACGCGGGAGTGCGACTAGTTATCAACCGGTACGCCTCGGATGGTTATGACTTAACCCCGGAAACCTATGGTCCGACGACTCCCTCCTTTGCCGATTGGACGGGGGATTTAAGGGGGCGCATGATCTTATCTGATCGTGTCCAGGTCAGACTGGGTGCTCGTGGGACCATCCAAAACCAGGAGAGTGCATTTGCCTCGCAGAATAGTGAATTGATTACGAATCGCTATAACGATGAGGGTAGAAGATTTGAGTGGAGTCTCCATCCAGAAGTTGAAGTTCAGCTTAATGATAAAATCCGACTCAACACGACGCTATACGGTACTAGCTACCAGACCGAGACCAATCATCGACGCCAAATAGACGGGTTTGTCAATTATGAAGACAAATTCGATCAGATGTACTCCAAAGCGGAGCTGCAGTTGGATATGCTTTGGGACACAAGGCATCTAACCAATCTGGGAGGTGGAGTGATTGGTGAACGGATTGGCGGAACCAGGTACGGGTCAACCGGAACTGATCCAAGCCCGGAATCAACACAGGCCTATCTTTTCGCTCAGCATGAATGGCTGGCTTCTGGTAAGCTTCATTTCAATACAAGCCTTCGTTTCGATAATCATTCCGATTATGTCGCCAGGTTTACCCCAAAATTTGCTGTATTGGTTCGCCCGTCAAGTGGAGTACGCTTGCGCGCAAGTGTTGGCAGTGGTTTCAAGGCTCCGGCCTTTCGCCAACTTTATCTAGCTTTCACAAACCCGGCGGGGGGATATTCTGTCTTTGGCTCCTTGCCAATGAACGAAGGAATTACACGGCTGGAAGCCGAAGGGCAGATTGAACAAAGATTGTTTGATCTATCTCGGTTGGATCCCCTGAAGGCGGAAAGCTCTGTTGCATTCAATCTGGGTGGGTCCGTAGATCTATTTCCGTGGCTCACGGTTTAGGTCAACGTATTTCATAACAACGTTCGAGATCTCATTGAAACGCAGCCTGTTGCCCAGAAAACGAACGGATCATTCGTATACGGAAATTTCAATCTAGCTCAGATCTACACTCGGGGAGTTGAATTTGAAGCGAGGGTCAATCCACAGTTGGAATGGCGAAGCTCAGTAGATATCATTTTGGGGTATCAATTTCTTCAGGCCCGGGATCGCGAGGTTGTCACGGCGCTTAAAGAAGGCTCGGTATTCGGGCGTCTTCCAAATGGGCGAGATTATCGGTTGGGTCTTGGTGATTACACGGGAATGTTCGGGCGTTCACCGCATTCAGCCTCGGTCCGTGCTGCCTATATCAACCTGGCCATTGGCCTGACAGCGAGTATTCAGGGGCGCTGGCGCAGCCGCTATGGATATCGGGATCTTGATGGCAATAACCTAGCCAATCGATCAGACGAATTTGTCCCAGCTTATGCCGTATTTGGTGCGGCAGTAACCAAAACGGTTTCAGTTGTTCGGGCTTTTGAAGCAATTGTGCAGTTAGGCCTGGACAATGCTTTAGATCACACATATCCCACTTTGGTGCCCTCGCTTTCAGGGCGCCAAGGCTATGTATCACTCCAATTTAATTTCTAGACTAATGAATCGAATTTTACCCATGAAAGGGACTTCGGCCATTGTCCGGTACACCGGGCTAATTATGGTAGCGTTTTTGGTAGTCATCGGGGCATGCGATAGTAGCGAACCAGATATTGTACCGCTTGAGGTGCTTATAGCTGAGGATATTCCTGCTGACCCTGCCTCAGGCAGAGATTCGACAACAGGGCAGGCGATCTCAAACAACCTTTTTACCCTGTACGATCTTGATGAAAATCAGATCGTGTTGTCCTCATCGGTAATTGATGCTGCGCAACGCCGTGCGGACTCCACCAGTACGGTTTGGGATATCGGCTTCAGGGGGACAACAATCATTTTTAATGGAGGTGATAGCGGGCCTGGTCAGGCGCGAGCACAAATACTTGTACAGCTATTTGATGAAGTTGTGGAAGCTCCGGTCGATGGATATATCGCTGATGGTGAAAATTCTACATGTCCACAAATCCAGACACCGGCAGGGCCAGTGCCTGGGAGCACGCTGGCAATTTGTGCTGGTTCCGACAATGGATGGTATAATTACAACTCGGAGGCAGGTCTCATCAGCCCAATTCCGGGGCGCACCATCGTGCTGAAAACTGCGACGGGCAACTATGCTGCTCTCCGAATTCTGAGTTATTACCTGGGGAGTCCCAATCCCCCAGATGCGGATGCACCATCACGCTATTACACATTTGAGTTCGTTCTGCAGACTGACGGTTCGCCCGACCTTCGAACTACGACCGGCAGTTAATGAGCAGGATCTGTCCAGATGTGTATTGGAGAAGAACGGAGGTGTTAAGACGGTTTGAGGTGCTCTGTCAAGGCTGGCTGATCGTAGAAATGGTGAAGAAGTTCCTGTAAGACGGTAGACGGAGCCATCAAGGCAGACGCATCGGTGCAGGTCACAGCGGATGTACATTTCTGGGAGAAGGTTCGTCCGATGATCTATGTGGAGGTGTACTTATACCACCTGCACCGGCTGCGTTGCCGAAACGGCTGAGCAAGTTTGCCTTCTGGTGCGCCGAGGAAGCGCAATCAGATGTAGCGGAGCCTCTGTACAATAAGCATCTGTTCGTGGTTTACAGCATTTACGGGGCGAAGAAGAACTCTGAACGTTCGCGCCGGGGGGGGTATTGGTTGCAATGAATCTTACCACCGACGGTCCATCTCATTATGTGCAGTGCAAAGGCATCCAAACGGAGGTGGCGCAGCTACTGTATATAGGGTGGGCTCGTTGATGCATTCTATGATGCTCATATGATTCTATGTAATGAGGACAGTCCATTCAACTCTGATCCGGGTAAACTCTGCTTCCAGGTGCAGTAGTCTAATAGACGGACTGGATAAAGTACAGGGCACCTTAGTTGAATCTGAAAAATGACTGTACAGTTACATCCAGCGCCCAGATTATGTACGGAGTGAAGCTTCTTCCTTAGAGGGCGTGAAGTAGCTCCAGAAATCTCCTGTCAATTGCCTGTCTATTGCAGGTAGATCCCGTTCTAGGCGAGTCCAGAAATTTTCCTTCTTTGCCCACTCTGACGGGTTTTGAACCGGCCTGGCATCAAGGTACAGGATATTTCTGGCAAATTTCGCGATCAAGGCCAGCTGACTTACAAATGAATCGTTGACAATTTGCTCTTTCCAGATTTTTCGGTAACTCAGGATCATATCTCTATTATTGCCAAGCGCATTGGCTGCCGAGAGTGTATAGGCAACGATATTGGCCCGGTAGCCACCCCGATTACGGTACCAATCCTGACGCGAAACCATGCGTTCGGTAGCTTTGAAAACTATGCCGCGGGCAATAATTCGTTGATAATAGTCTTCATTGAACTGTTCAGGTGATTGCTTCCATGCCTCTTCTATTCGCTGCATATATTGTATGAAATTCTTCTGCGCCCCTAGATTTACCCAGTGTGGAGCGTCATCCCATACATTTTCGAATTTGGCGAGGTCGGTTTTTGTGAATTTCTTTGGGTACTTAGCCTTGAAGCGCTTCTTTTCTGCATATGATAGCATGGATTGCTTGTCTGCATACTGCCCCCTAGAGCGTTCATAAAACCACTTGGTTTGATTTAGCTCACCTTCAACAGCGGGTGTCCATATGCGACGGGAGAAGTTTTCTATTTTGATGTGGAATGGATGGTTTGACCGGAGATCCGGGATACTTACCTTGTTCTGTGTATTCGCGTATTTTGCGATTTTCTGGATTATTTCTGGGCCAAGGTTATCACTAATCTCAGAAATCTTCATCTGGACAAAAACCTTTGACAGGTCTGGAGCATTTTTTAATTGAGATGCATGATAAAGTGAAACCATAGTTTGCCCTCCATTCACAATCTGGAGATCACGAATCCGGATAATCCGACTCTTGTCTTCGTTGAGCCGTATATCCTGTGCGGTGGCGGTTATGCCGTTGTTGTAGGCGAAAAATCTGTGAGGTTCAATCAGAATCGTGTTACGGATTCCTTTGTTCACATTTCCGCGTGCCTGCAGGAAGCAACGCACATTCTGCTCCAAAAGGCGGGCTCCATATTCCTCATACAGATCAGCCAGGGTTTCCCCCGAGATAACGGCCAGATATGATTTAAAAGCGTTGAGGCCTACATGTGCTCTGAGACAGGGTAGCCCACGTTGAAACATGTCAATCAGATTTACATCCAGTGGCACTCGCCCGCTTCGTGAGCTGTGCTGGCGATGCAGGCGTGAAATATCCCAGATGGAATAAACCGCTGTAACACCACTCAAATCCTGATTGTCGATTGACTTACTGCGAGTACTGAGATATCGCTCGGAAGACAAAATGAAGTTGACGCGCCGAATTTGGTCCTTTTGATCATAGATTCTGCGGGACAATTGATACTCAGGTGATGTCTCATCAAAATCCAGGTAGAGTGGATCTTGTCTCGACTTAGACTTAATGAAAAAACTACGAGCTTGCTTGAACTCGCTTTCATAGTCCCTCTTATTGAGTGGCTCAAGGGTTTGCCTGTTCTCAAAATCTGCAAGATGTAAATCCAAAGTAGTTTCACCTTGATGAAAAAAATATCCGTCAATTTTCATCCCGCCTCTACCGCTCCGACGGTAGTGGCAATGTTCAAATCCATGAAAGTCACCAGCTTCAATCAACTGTTCCGAGATTATGTCAAGAAAGGTATTGCGCTGAAACGTGCCATGAGTTCTTGCATCAATCTGCAATTGCTGGCGGAATTCCTCGAAATACTCGTCAAGCTTCATTTGCATTCGTTCGCGCTCCAGATAGTTTCAAGTGGACAAACAAAGGGTTCTGCGGCATCAATCTGCAGTTTATATCTCACGTTCTGAAGGCCTCCAGGAAGTTCGGACCGGACAATTCGGGGGAACTTACCAGTAACGCGATAGACACATGTTTCGGCGACTTGAAATGAGGGGCTGTCGTATTGCTGGAGTTCGGCATATCCTGCGGTAGCCAGTTTAATCTGGTACTCTTCGAGTGCAGGACTCTCTATCAAATCGCTTTCAATTCTCTGTGCCATTTCATTGAGAGACAAGGCCGCGGGTAGCTCAGTGCTTTCAATAATGCGTTCAACCGTCAAAAAGAGGTGCTCGGCTGGACTCTCTAACTGGTCTTCGGAGGAGATATGGACAAGGTTTGGGCCCTTGTTCGAGATGGTCTTTATCTCTACTGCTGTATTATCGAATACAAAGTCCTGATTTCCCCCCTTCGGTCCTATCCATGCATCTAGTGCGTCACTTTGGCTGAGCTTATTGGTATAGAGGGACCGAAGAAAGTACAGTTCCGCAAAAAGGCCTCTCACTTCCGCAGGTGACAAAAGTTGAGGTCTTTCCCCAGCAAGAAATCGTTGCCAGCGCTTCAATTGATTCAATGTAATCGTCAGAGCCGTCCTAGAATCAGATGTATTGCTGAGACTCCGTATCAGCGTATTGCACAGAGCATGGAACAGGTCAAGATTGATATTGCTGACCAGTGTTATGACCAAGATTTGTGTAAGGGTTCCAGGGCGCTGTCGAAGGTCAATATCAATGCCCTGAACGTTCATATTTGCTTTGAGGAATGCCTCTTGATGGTCTCCGTCAAGTTCTGCAACCAGGAGGCAATGTCCGTGCACGTCTTTGCCCCAATAGACTGGAATCAGTCCATCAGTATTGATTATTCGAACATTGTAGTCTGTGTTAGGCTGCTGGATGTCGTCCCAGGGCGTGGAATAGATCATAGCTTTGGTATAGAAATAGCTTTGTTCATGCTCAGGTTTAATCGTCTCCGGCATCGAAATCATCATCGAGCATGCCATGGGTGGCAAATAATTCTGGTTGTATGTAAACCGGATTTGCTACGACTTCCACCTCAGTGATATAATCATCTGGTGGAAAACCCATACTAATCGTTGGAAGACGGACATTTTTCTGCGACGAACCTGTTTTTCCAGTCAAGACATGTATCATGAGGAGTGGACATTGTCGCACTGCACGATAGTCTGCGTCAATAAGGTTTCCCTCGCGTTTGTTGTTTTTTGCTCGCTCACGAGCTTCATTTACCTGTTCCTCTGAAAGTGCATATTCCGACGATGTGGGGCACTGATTCCGACGATGTGGGGCACCAATCCGAGCGAAGCGGGGCACCATTCCGATTGATGCGGGGCACTTGTGTGGTGTTAGACTGTCTTTCATGATGTTGTGGATTTGATCGTCAATTCTTGTTCACCCTGGATCTTTCGCATGGAGTCTCCGGTCAACTGAATTTTGTGGGCATTGTTGACCAGTCGGTCCAGGATTGCGTCGGCTAATGTAGGATCTTCCATGGTCTGATGCCATTTGTCCAGGGGGTACTGACTGGTGACAATGGTAGATCGGAGGGTATAGCGGTCATCCACGAGTTCCATCAGATCACGCTGTTGTGCGCGACGAATGCCATGCAGGCCCCAATCATCGAGGAGGAGTACATCAGTGCGGGCCAGCTGTTTCAACGTACGAAGGTAGGTGCGGTCTTCGCGCGCGAGCTGGAGCGTTTCCAACAGGCGATGCAGGCGGTAATAGCGGGTTCGGAAGTTTTCCAGGCAGGCCTTGTGGGCCAGCGCACAGGCGACATAGCTTTTACCGACGCCGGTGGGTCCGGTAATCAGGATATTCTGACGCCTTCGGATCCATTGGCAACCGGCCAGGTGAAGCATCAGGCGCTTGTCCAGTCCGCGAGAGGGACGGTAGTCCAGATTGGCCATGCAGGCCTGAAGGCGTAGCTTGGCCATCTTCAATCGCCGGGCCAGTCGCCGATCTTCGCGTACAGCTTCCTCATGGTCGACCATGAGGCCAAGACGATCCATGAACGACATCGCCTCTATCTCTGGCGTCTCCAATTGATTGCGCAGTGCGGTGGCCATACCGCCGAGCCGCATCTGCTCAAGTTTTGAGAGGGTTGGGTGTATAAGCATTAAGGGGTTCCGTTTGAGGTGTAATAGTTGGCTCCACGAATATTTTCGTGTTCAATAGGGGGCTCCTGATGCAGCTCGGTCGTCATGCGTTTGACGATCTTTTTCACCGCAGGTGAACTCAGGGTTTGTTGCTCCAATGCGATCGCGCAGGCCTTTTCCAATACGTCATGCCCAAACTCACTCCCCAGTCTGAGAATGGCCAGACAGCGCCGATAGGCCTGCTCCGGGATCAGAAAGCGTGCAAAGTTCGCTTCAATCAAGGCGGTGGTCTGCGGACCGATGGTTTGTGCCCAGCGAATGAATCGCTTGGGAGACCACTTCGCATACTCCCGGTGGTGAACCGGCATATGGATCACGTTGGTCGTGTATTGACCGCTGGCGAGACTGCGTATATGCGACGCAATCCGCTCCTCTCCAAGGTAAATCTCTACGGTACATGAACGAATCAATCCGCGCACAGACTTCCCAACGTAGGTATGCGGCACGCTGTAGAAGTGCTTGTCAATCTGTACATGGTAATCTGGCCCCACTTTCCGTTTGCCGGTCCAGACACCATACACATACGGATTCGCCGGTAGTGGACGCAGCGCCGGCCGATCCACGTCCTCAAACCTGCTTCGTCGGGTGCCCGGCATCTTCTGGAATGGCGTCAAATTCAATACCTTGACCTCCTCTAATATGGCGGCATTGAGCTCCTGAAGGCTGAAAAACGTCACGTTGCGTAAGACCGCCAGAATATTGCGCTGGGCATGCAATACCCCCGATTCCACTTTTCCCTTATCCCGAGGCTTCCGAGGACGGGCTGGAAGCACCCCGACTTGGTAATGCTCCGTCAAATCCCGGAAGGATTCATTCAGAACCGGGACATCGTCCTTCTTGAATTGAATCACGGCGGACTTCAGATTGTCCGGTACAATCGCGCGGGGAACACCACCCAAAAACTCCAACGTCCGGCGAACAGACCCGCAGAAATCGCGCGCCTTTTGCGTCTCGGTGGCCTCTGCATACAGATAGTTGGAAGCCCCCAGTACCGCGACAAACAATTCTACGGTTCGTACGTCACCGGTATCCAGATCAACCACGCAGGGCTTCTTTCCTGAATAATCCACGAATAACCGGTCTCCGGCCTTATGGTTATGACGCATCACTGGATCCACATTGGCGCAGCGCCAACTACGGTACAGATCACAAAAACGACTGTATTGGTACCCCTCTGGATGCGCCGCGATATATTCTTTCCAAAGCTGCGCCAGGGTCAGCGTACGGTGTTTGGTGAGTTCCAGCTGGACCTCAGCCCAGTTCGGCACCGGCCGCTGTCCCGATGCAGATCGGGCCGTGGAGGGATAAAGGATCGCCTCCAACTCAGCATCCGTCATCCTGTCGGGTAACGGCCAAGTCAGATTCGCCACCGTGGCGCGCTCAAGAATCCGGGATACCGATCCGCGGCCCATTCCCACCTCGCAGCCAATCGCGCGATGGGACAACTTGAACGCAAATCGCAGTTCCAGAATACGCTTGATCTTCTTCATCGATACACGCTGTGCAGGCATAGGTCATAGGTTTTGGTGAAACCAAAAACTATGCAGAACCCGACCTGGATTAGATGAGAAACAAACCGCCTTCGATTTGATGAACGCGCATCAACGCCGCAGAATACCGGCTTGTAAAGTGCCCCACTTCGCTCGGAATGGTGCCCCGCTTCGCTCGGATTGATGCCCCGCTTCGCTCGGATTAGTGCCCCACTTCGCTCGGATTGGTGCCCCAGTTCGCTCGGAATACGCAGAAAGCCCCAGTCCTTCGTCTCCACGGCTTGCGACTCGATGTTTATTTACAATCCATGTTCCGTTTTTTTCCGCAAACTTTCTCTCCTGGGCTCCCAGGTGTAGTGATTTGGATGGATCCTCTCTATGTTCAATCGAAACTACGACTACATCACATGTGTGGTATTTATCGGATGTTTTCCGCAAATAGTTGATAACACCGGCCTTTCTATGTTCAATTGATTTATCAATGTTGAATTGGGTCAGGAAGCGCTCAACCTTCTCCGTAGGAACATTGCGCACGATCCATCCCTTAGTACTTTCACTGCCTGGTCTCTTTGCACGCTCTAGGTTCTCATTTGCCCATGTATCTGATATGAGCTTTTCATTTCTGGAATTCAGACTAGGATCCTTGGAGAGAATTACAAATTCCTGATATCGTCCACCATAATTGTAGCGAAGAGTTAGCCTCTTCCCGCTTCGCATTTTTCCTGGTGAAGTGATCAGAAGCCGATCCGGATGCGTTTCTACGTACAGTCCAAAATCTTTGGGGGTCTTGCCCATTTGACGCATAGTTCGAACTTGGTCAATCAGTTCCTGGGTAGCCTCGGCAACATGCGAATACCATGAAATTGCATCTCCAGAGAGATGGACGCGGCAAAGGTCTTCATACCCAATTCGATACCCGAACCATCGTCCCATCTGCATCAGCGTATCGTACATCCTGGTGTTGCGATAGACATAGCTCACGCACAATCCTTCAATAGTGAGCCCACGTGAAAGACTCAATCCTCCGACTGCGACGGCCGTAAGCCCACTTCCACTCGCCTCATGTTTTTTATAGTCCAGTCTGTCGTCAGACTGTCCATTAATCAAAAACAGACGAATACTAGTAGCTGCTTCTTGGAGCTCAGCCTTAATATCTACCCAGGTGTGACCACAATTCGGGAATGCCCGGTCGAAAGCGGTTTTCAGCTTTTGCATGCTTACATTACGGGAGGAGATTGACTCCGGCATCGCGTAATTCGCCTGCACGGCGTCTTTAACTTCTCTCAGATAAATGCTCACTAGGTCACGGATTTGCTTTTGAATGTTGACAAATCGGGACACATTAATCATCATGGAACAGTGGTGTGCCTGATAGCCTCGCAGGTTTCGAATAGCTCTTGCAAGGATGAATTCATTCAAAGCTGTGTACAGACTGGCTGGGAGCGCAGAAATTTTACGATCTTTCTTGTGACTCAAAGGCAAAACATCATCACAATCCGTAATCGGAATGGTCACCGGATTTTGAACATTTTCGTCTAAAAACACCTTTTCCGGTCCAAAGTAACTGGTAGGCGGATCTAGGAAGTAGATGAAATCTCGTGGGAACAGATCTTTGTGCACCTCCTCATCATTGGCCTTAGGGTTAATGAAGATGTTTGCAAATGGCGTAGCAGTATATCCTACGAAGCCGGACTTTGCAAACAGTCGCAGGATCTTTCGGATTAACCGATTGGTTCGGGTAGGATCATGCTCATCTTTATTCGTATTGATTGAAGCATGATCCGCTTCGTCATCAATTAGAAGCATCGGAACTGTTTCGATTTGGTCGGCCCCTTGGGCGTTCATGTCCTTTAGCCAGTGGTAGAGGGAGGTCAGCACACTCACGTTTTTTTTGACGACCAGAATTATCGGTCTGCTAAAGTCATTCAATCTCCACCCGCTTTGTCTAGCTACTTGTTTATTAAAGTCGTGACTGACATTCGTAAGCGTTACTGGGTGATCGAATTGAGAGGTGTGCCCCGGGTCCCTTTTTCCGACGCCAATTATATGTTTATGTGATTCTGAATCTCGCCCCACAAATCCCTCGTCAATGCGTTGCTGAGTCTGGCTTCGGAGTACATTATGGATTCCGGCAATCACGATAATGAACTTGTATCCTGCGTCTGCCGCCCGGGTAATCAATGCAAGATAGTTTGCTGTTTTTCCTGACTGTACATTGCCGATCACCAAGCCACGCCGATCCCATTTGCCACCAGAGATTGGATTCTGTAACATTCCTAGGATTTTCTCACTCACGTCTCGCAGTGACTGGCACATCCTGTTTGACCATCCAGAGGAACCCAAATAGTAGAAATAAGCATTCGAGTAGGTCCAATCAATGTCTGTGCGTTTGTTAACCCAGTCAGAATCATGCCCTGGATCTACCTGAATCAAAGAAACCCCGCTTCCCATCCGGGTCGTGATTGCCGTGAGCGCGCGGTCCACGATCGGTTTCAGGTTTCCTCTATACCCAAAGGCTTCTGCAATCTGTCCTGCCTTGGATCTGGCTTCATCAGGCGATGGTATAGTGTTAAAAGCATGATTGAGGGCTTTGATGAGTGAGCTCACGAGATCCCGTTCCAATTCCAAAGTATGCGTCATTATGTCTGCCTCTTCCTCAAGTAGTTTTCCACGATGCTCCAATGCTGATCAAAGAGATGTGTCGTTCGGATGAAATCACAAAACTTGCCTGCGTCAGAGCATATTTGCTCTGGAAGTGTGTCGTTTAGCAACTGAAGACGCGCCACAATGGATTCTTCTTTTTGGCGTAATGTGTGGATCTGCTTTGGGTTATCATTCCAGTCAATACTGATCATCTCCACTGGAAGATCTTCTCCAATTCTATCAAGGAGCAGCCTCAATTGTGATTGCCCGATTTCATTCAGTTGCTTATTTAGTTCCTGTACCATCGGATGATCTGTCCTAAGCACATATCGGACGCCTTTGACTGAATCAGAGAACCTCTCCCAGAGTGCAAATGGGTTCTGTTTGGAGATCAATCGCTGTCCCCGTCCTGTGTAAACCTTCTTGCTTCTGTTGGTGATTTTATCCAGGATTTGACCTAGGCGGTCGCGGACGGCTTGGGGAGGCTGAACACGCGACTTTTTAATATCAATCGTCCACCAGTGGTCGAGAGAACTGGGGAAATCAATCCGGACCCGTGCCAGTTGGGCGGCTTTGTTTTTGGACATCAGCCGAAACCATCCTCCCCACGCAACTAGACGGCAATTCCGGTACACGTAGATCCCTTGGTTTTCAAAAAAACTGCTGTAGTCCTTGTACAGGTCGTATTTCTGCACGGACAGCTTGCTATGATGGGGCAGGATATATCCTTGCAGCTGAATCTCGTGAGGCCTGAAGGAAATGTGTTCAAGCGGAAGGCACTGCGTGGCAGTATGGTCTCGGCAAAAGGGATCGAATGCCTCAATTCGATGTCCATTAACAGATATTTTCAATGGACTGCACCAAGGGACACTCCCCTCCATGAACCGGTGAAACACCAGCGCAAGGTGTTGTGTAACCGCAGCCAGTTTCTTGTTTACAACCCGCTGTCGTTTCTGTCCTTCGGAATTCCCGAAAAGCCGGTCCAGATTGCGCCATAACACAAGTGTTCCCTGGTCGGGTAAGCACTCAAAGAGAGGGAGGCCTTGGATCTCTTCTTCATCCAGAAGGGAGATGATCCATTCGTCCGAGTGTTCTACTACATCAAGATTCCATTCGGCAGCACTTAGCTGGCCGTTTTTCCGACTCGCAACAGTAAGGCGTCTGCATTGGGATAAGGAGGCGGTCTTCAGACCTAGTCCGAACTTCCCGAGATCGTGGGAAGATCTCTTTTGATTCCGGTCGGCCCCGCCGTGTCGCATGGCATGAATGATTTCATCCTTGTCCATCCCTCGGCCGTTATCAATGATGGCCAGTGTGGGTGGCTCATCATCCGGGATGCAGTAGATATCTATTTTTAGTGCGCCGGCTGAAATACTGTTGTCCACCAGATCCGCGATTGCAGTTTCAAGTGAGTAACCGATATCGCGCATGGAAGCGGACAGGGAGGCTGCGCTTGGCGGGAGGGAAATTTTACACGACATCTTGAATCTCCTGTAGGCAGCATGCTATTCGGCGGGCAGCCTGATCCGCATCCGCATTGATTTCGCACTCCCAGACAATGATAATTTGCCAGCCGAGATTCTTGAGTGCGTTTGTGTTCCGTTTGTCCCGCTCAATTGTGTTGCGGAATTTCTCCAACCAGAATGTCTGATTGGATTTTGGGGTGGTTGTGTGCTTGCAGCCTTCGTGGCGATGCCAGAAACAACCGTGTACGAAGACAACCGTACGGTATTTATGCAGCACGATGTCGGGTTTCCCCGGCAACTTTGCCTCATGAACCCGAAACCGGAACCCGAGTCGATGAAGGCGCGACCGAAGTCTGCGCTCTGGTCCCGTGTCACGCCCCTTGATGCGGGACATGTTCCAGCTGCGTTGCTCCTTGGAAAGATGGTCTGCCATTATAACGCCCTTCCTCTGGCAGCATCCAGCACATCTGCAACGACATCCCCAATTTGACGAGCTAAATATGGCGGTACAGCATTCCCGATCTGGCGATACTGTTCGGTCCGTGGGCCCTCAAATTTGTAATTGTCCGGGAAGGTCTGCAGCCGTGCTGCTTCACGCACGGTTAGGCTCCTGCATTGTGCCAAGTCATAGTGGATGTAGTAGTGACCATCTTTGGCGATGTGTGCTGTGACTGTGGATGCCACCAGTCCCGGTAACTGCACCTTAAATCGATCTACGAATTTTTTCCCCACCGTTCCATCTACGATATCACGGTGATTCGGTAATAGAGCCGCTGGAAAGTCCTGCAATTTTGGACTTCTGCCAGTCACATGAGCGAAGGCCGCCGCGAATGCATAGCGCCTGAGATCTGCGGTCATGTGTGCGCGTGCATCATGCCCGGTGAGTGTGCGCATGCGCGGATCATGCATAAATTCCACTGCTCCGCCTGTATTTACTGACTGTGATGGATAAGAAGTTGACCTACGTTTGAGCTGGAGCTGGCGCGGAGTGAACTTGAAGAGTGTCTCCACTTTGCTGAGTATGGCTTCGGTGTGTGGATGAGCGGTAAAATCCACCTTCTCCAAGGAGCTGATTGCTTTTGTCCATACCTCAGGGTTGTCTGGTTCATCTGTAATCCCACTGCGAATTTTGGGTAGTTGCCCGATAGTTTGCTCCACAGTTGGGGGCTCTTCGCAGCTTAGCTGCGGCGGTTGAACATCAAGATCACTACGGATTCCCAAGGCAAAAACCCGATGACGGGTTTGTGGCACACCATGCAATTCGGACTTGATCAGGAAGTCATGTGGCTCAGCGGCAGCGAACAATCTGGTTTGATTTGGACAGTAAAGTCCGTACAGCTCATAAGTCGGAGATCTGTCTGTAGAGATCCCTAACGCACGGCATGGATCCCTGAGATCTTCACAGATTACCTGGATCATAGACCTCCCTTTATGTTTTGCAGAAAGGAGTCCCTTCACATTCTCCATCACGAAGAGGGGCGGCCTGTGATCAGCAATGACCCTCAAGTATTCTTTATAGAGAAAGTGGCGCTCGTCTTGCTCAAATCCGGGCATTTTTTGCATACGTGACCGGCCCGCTACCGAGTATGCCTGGCACGGTGGCCCGCCGACGAGCACCCATAGAGAGGCATTTGCTAATCGCTCAGCGATGATCTTGCGGACATTGTCATGGCTTTGAGGTCCGAGCGTGATGTGCAGAGCGGACTTCTCGGCATTATGCGAGGCGGAGGGATGGGACGCAAAGAGTTCAGCAGAGCCGATAGTGCCGTCCAGATAGCGATAATAGGCTTCTGGGGCCTTGCCAAGTGGGAATGATCTGAAGAAATGCCTTAGGTAAAGCGTCTTGTGCGCCCAGGCGTCCTTTTCAATAGATACAGCCAGAAAAAATCGGGGGGGGGGTAAATTGCTTGTTACTGCCGTTAGCGACAGCAAACCCCTCGCCCAGTCCGCCAGGTCCCGCGAAAAGATCAACGACAGGGTATGGTGATATTTCCATTAAAAACAGAATTGGCGGAGATGCAGTTATGCGTATGGTCTGATAGTATAGGAAGGTCTGATCAACGCGATGTTATTTGCAAATCCAGTCCAGAATGGGTTTAG